>NZ_FOEG01000001.1:0-600000 GCF_900110585.1 Aquisalimonas asiatica
ATCCCAGACCATGGTGTTGCCCACGGCGTTCAGGTAGGCGCCGCGGTGGTGGTAGACCACGCCCTTGGGGTCGCCCGTGGTGCCGGAGGTGTAGTTGAGGGCAATGGCGTCCCACTCGTTGTCCGGGTTCTGCCACTGGAACTGCGGGTCGCCCTCGGCGAGCAGCGCCTCGTAGTCCAGCTCGCTCAGCGCTTCGCCTTCCCCGTACTCCGGGTCGTCCACGTCGATCACCAGAATGTCGCGGTCGACCCGGCTCAATGCCTCGCGGACCACCGGTGCGAACTCGCGGTCGGCGATCAGCGCCCGGGCCTCGCCGTGGCCCAGCATGAACGCGATGGCCTCCGCATCCAGGCGGGTGTTGAGGGCGTTCAGCACGGCACCGACCATGGGCACGCCGAAATGCGCCTCCAGCATCTCCGGGATGTTGGGCAGCATCGCCGCCACCGTGTCGCCCTTGCCGATGCCGCGGTTGTGCAGCGCGCCAGCGAGACGCCGGCAGCGCGCATAGGTCTCGGCCCAACTCCGGCGGATGCTGCCGTGGATGACCGCGGTACGCTCCGGGTAGACACTGGCGGTGCGCTCGATGAAGGTAAGGGGCGACAGCGGCGTGTAGTTGGCGGGCGTCTGCCCGAGGTGCTGCTCGAAGATGGATGCGGGCGACTGCATGGGTTTCTCCTCCGGCTTGTCGGTTCGGTGACCGCTCTTGTTCCCCGGCGCCGCCAGCGCGTGCCAAGGGGGGGCGAGGTCAGGTGTTATGGGCCATACCACTAGTTACCACGGACATGTCGCCAACGTAAGTGTGTGCGGGTCGCCAGCCGTTCTGAAGGTGACGAAGCTGGCTGCGGCTTGACCTGAGTCAATGGGCGCGGCTTTCCGGAATGGCTTCATGGTGGCCGAGGGGGCGACCCCGAGGCTGATCGGGGTGTGATCCCGGTCACGCTTTCCGGGAGGCAACCCTATACACTTTGTATGTATAATTGTCGTACAAGAAATATGCATTGAAAATGCAGTTTTGGTTTACGGGTACGGATGCCCCGATCAGGGATCCATTTCATGACCGACGTTCAAAGCAGACTCGCCGAGACCTATCGCCGCGGTGACCGGCTCTCACTGATTGTGCTCGCCATCGCACTGTTGCTCTCCGTTGGCATCATGCGCTGGTCGGGCACGTGGCACGCGCCGGTACTGGTGGGTCTGCCAACCCTGCTGCTGGCCGCGGTCGTTGCCTGGAGGCTGCCGGGAGCGCGGCTGACACGGGCGCTGATGGGGGCCGCCTACATGGTCATGGCCGGGCTCCTGATTCATCAGTCCAAGGGGCTGATCGAGTTCCATTTCGCGATCTTCGTTCTCCTGGCGTTCCTGCTGGTCTACCGGGACTGGCTGCCTGTTGTGGCGGGGGCCGCAACCACGGCAGTCCATCACGTGGTCTTCCACCATCTGCAGCACACCGGTGCACCCGTCTACATCATGGAGCGCGGTGACGGCTGGCTGGTCGCGGTCCATGCGGCGTTCGTGGTGTTCGAAACCATCGTGCTCGTCTATCTGGCGCGGGTGTTCCACCGTGAAGGGGTGCAGGCTGCCGAACTGGACGTGATCGCCAACCGGCTGCAGGAGCGCGACGGCCGTATCGATCTGAGTTTTCGGCTCCACGAGGCCTCCACGCCGCTGGCGCAGGGCATGAACACGTTCGTGGACGGGGTGAACAAGGTCGTGGCGGAGGCAGTCCGGGTGCTGGATGAAGTGCGCGGGCTGGCTGACCGCAGCGAGGCTGGCGCTGGCGAGGTGCATGACCGCGCCAGGGATCAGCAGAGCCGCTTGCAGTCCATTTCCTCGGCCATGACCGAGCTCACCGCAACCAGCGGTGAAGTGGCGCAGAACGCCGAAGCATCCGCGTCCGCCGTGGAAGACGCCAATCGGCAGTCCGGTGAACTCCGCCAGGTCATGGAGGCTACCCTCGATCAGATGCAGGCCCTTGAGCGGGCGCTGAACGGCGCTGCCGATGGCGCGGCGGAGCTGGAGGAGCAGAGTCGGGCGGTTGGTGAGGTTGTGGGTGTCATCCGTGACATCACCGACCAGACCAACCTGCTCGCACTGAATGCCTCCATCGAGGCTGCCCGCGCCGGTGACCAGGGGCGCGGTTTTGCGGTCGTTGCGGAGGAGGTGAGGGCGCTGGCGAGCCGCACGCACCAGTCCACGGAGCAGATCGATACGCAGGTCGAGGCGTTGCAGTCGCGCACCGCGGCCAGTACGACGATCATGCGCGACGGCGCCGAGCAGGCTTCGGGCGGGGCCCGGCAGCTGGACACTGCCCGCAGCCAGGTCGAGGGTGTCACCGGCCACATCGGCGGTATTTCCGACAATAGCCGGCAGATCGCCAGCGCCGCCGAAGAGCAGCGTCAGGTGGTGGAGGATCTCACCGCGCAGGTCGAGGAGATCAGTGCGAGCGCGAATGAGACGGCGCGGGAGTCGAAGGACAACGTCTCCCGCAACCAACAGCTCCGGGATGTGCTCGGGGAGCTGGAGGGCCGTCTCAGCCGTTTCAGTATCGGCTGACCCTGCGATCGGTCAGTCGTCGAAGACGATGACCTGCCGTACCGCCTCGCCACTGGCCAGGCGGTCGAAACCGTCATTGATGGTGTCCAGGGTCAGGGTACGGCTCAGGAGCTGATCCACCGGCAGCCGGCCCTGCCGGAACAGGCCGACGTATCGGGCGACGTCCCGCACCGGCACGCAGCTGCCCACGTAGCTGCCGCGCAGGGTCCGCTCCTCGGCCACCAGGCTCACCTGCTGGATGGAGACCTGGCGTTCCGGGTGTGCCAGGCCGCCGGTGACGGTAACCCCGCCGCGGCGCGTTATCCGGTAGGCGAACTCCAGTGCTTTCTCCGAGCCGGCCATTTCGATGGCGCTGTGTACACCACCTCCGGTGGCCTCGCGGATGCGCTCCGCACTGCCGTCTTCGCTGCTGTTGAAAACCTGGGTGGCGCCAAGCTGCCGGGCCAGTGCGAGCTTGTTGTCGTCCACGTCGACGGCCACCACCTCGGAGGCCCCGGCGACCAGCGCGCCCATGACGCTGTTCAGCCCGACGCCACCAAGCCCGATGACCGCGACGCTCTGCCCGGGGCGCACGTCCGCCGAGTTCACGGCCGCGCCAACGCCGGTCAGCACTGCGCAGCCGAAGAGCGCGGCATGGGTGAACGGCAGTTCGGGGTCGATGCGCACCAGCGAGTTGGTGGAGATCACCGCGTAGTCGGCGAAACCGGACACACCCAGGTGGTGGTTGACGGTGGTGCCATCGGCCCGCCGCAGCCGGTGCCCGCCGCCAATCATCACGCCCTCGTTATTGGCCTTGCCGCCCGGTTCGCACAGGGCGGGGCGCCCCTCCGCGCACGGTCCGCAGTGGCCGCAGCTCGGAATGAACACGGCCACAACGTGGTCGCCCTCGCGCAGGTCCCGTACGCCGGGCCCTACCTGCTCGATGACGCCGGCGGCTTCGTGCCCGAGGGCCATGGGTACGGGCCGTGGGCGGTTGCCGTCCATGACCGAGAGGTCCGAGTGGCAGAGGCCGGCCGCCTTCATGCGGACCAGCACTTCACCTTCGCGGGGTGGGTCCAGGTCCAGTTCCTCGATCACCAGGGGCTGGCTCTCCCTGTAGGGCGCGGGGCGGCCGATCTCCTGCAGCACTGCGGCGCGGGTCTTCATGCGGGGCTCTCCTCTTTATCTCCGGGGCTGACGCCGTGCGTCTCCGGAGTCACCCTAGCAGAACGGGCGCGCAATGGGATGTGCCCGGGCAGGAAGGGGGGCGCGCTGCTAAGCTCCCCTGAGACGACAACAAGAAGAGGGTGACCCCATGTTGAAGCGCATCTCCATACTGATCGTGGCCGTCATGGCCCTGGCGGGATTCACGGCGGCAAAAGCGCTTGATGACGCCACCATTGACCAGTGGCTTGGTTCCATGAGCGAGCTGCAGTCATGGGCGGCGACCCAGGACGACGTGGACGATGAGTTCGACGCCCCGGAACGCATCGACGACATGGACTTCGAGGCCATGCTCGCGGAAACCGCCCGGGAGCATGAGGAGATTCAGACCATCATCCGCCGGCATGGCTATGAAAATGAGGATGAGTGGGCCGCTGCGGGGAGCCGTATACTCCGCGCCACGATGGCATCGGAGATGCGCATGACCTCTGGCAAGCAGGAGGAAATGGAGCAGGCACTGCGCGAGATCGACGAGCACCCGCAGTTGTCGGATGAACAGAAAGAGCGGATGCGTCAGCAGATCGAGCAGCAGATGGCGGCGTTTGCGGGGCTGTTCGAGGACGTGCCCGATGAGGATATCGAGGCGGTACAGCGGCGCCGTGACGCGATCATGGACGTCATGGACGCCGACTGAACCGGAGCGAGCCGCCCGGCGGGCGGCTCGCAGAGTGGCCGATCAGAGGCTTTGCCCGTTGTCGCGGATCTCGCGAAGACGGTCGTTGATGCTGAACAGGACGATCCAGAACTCGCAGAACACGCGCAGGAACAGCCCGGCGAAGACGATGTAGAACAGCCCGCCCAGGAAGCTGCCGAAGGTCATGCCGCTCTGCTGGTGCATGCCCGCACCGCCCATCATGCCGCCACTGAACATCATGGCCAGCCCCGAAAGGACGATGACCACCAGGCCCAGCCAGAACAGCACCTTGATCAGGATCGGGGCAATCATACGGTCGAAGAAGAAAAAGTCCTTAGCAGACATCTCGCGCTCCCATTGAATGAATTTTCATTTCTTGTTGGAGCGACCGATTCTATTGACCTCGGTGCCATGCAGGAAGTGGACACTGGCGGCAGTGTGACATGGGTCACGGGATGCCGGCTCACGCCAGGCATCCCGCCGGGGGCGCGCCGATGTCAGGGCAGGGCGGCCGTGAGTTGATCCGGTGCCTGTTCCAGCAGAACCCGTTCGCCGCGGAGCCCCTGATCCAGCCGATCCGCAAGGATGTCGATGATGCCCGGGTGCTCGCCGGCCAGGTGGGTCATGACCGTGCGCAGCCCGGCGTTGCGCCCCTCCGCCTCGCGGCAGATGGTGGCCACGTCGCCTTCCGCGCCCGCATGCCGGCCCGGCGAGAGAAACAGCATGGACACGATGACGTTGCTATCCCGGAAGTCCTGTGTGTCCAGAAGGCGTTCCAGCAGCGGTTCATTGAAGCGGTAGGCGTCGCCGTCACGGCGCTCCATGGAGCAGCCCACCACCCGCGAGGCGGTATCGCCCAGCAGAACACTCAGTTGCCCGGCGAGCACGTTGCGCACCGTGGTGACTTCCGGAATGGGGCTGCCGTGATCCACCAGCGCCACGGCCGGACGCTCCAGGCTGCCCGTGGCCTCCTCGATGCCGTCGCGGAGCAGGTGAGCAAGCCGCAGGTCGGTGGGGCCGAACGGGTCCACCAGGCTTGGCGCCACGCGCACGCGAACGTTCGGGAAATGCTCCTGCAGCGTGCGGACCCGCTCCGGGATGTACTCGGTCAGTGCCCGGCTGGGGCCGAAGAAGAACGGCAGAATGAGAAAGTCGTCCACCCCTTCCCGCGCCCAGCGCGTGGCGGCGGGGCCGAACGTCTTCGCGGCCTCGCCACCCAGGTCGGCGGCAGGCACCTTGTTGGAGTGGAGCAGCGACACCGGCTCCACCTCGGTGCCGGTGCGCTCCGTGAGCGCCGCGGCCACGCGCCGCAGGTTGAGCGTCGACGCGGCCCGCAGCGAACCGTTGTCGACCAGAAAGACCTTCTGCATCGGTGCTCTCCCGAGGGTTGTCAGTCAACAATGGCCTGATAGACCAGCGAGCGGAGTTCCCGCCGCATGGGCAGCAGGCTCGAGGGCATGAGCTGGGCCATCTGGATGACGATCAGGTCTTCTTCCGGGTCGATCCAGAACTGGGTGTTGGCCATGCCGCTCCAGAAGTACTCGCCGGGGGAGCCCATGGTCTCAGCCAGGGCCGGGTCGAGTACCACCGCGAAGCCCAGCCCGAAGCCAAGGCCGGCGCCCATGTGCGAGCTGTTGAAACGCGGCTCGCCCATGTCTTCCATGGTACCGGGCAGGTGGTTCATCTGCATGAACTCCACCGTCTTGCGGCCGAGCAGTCGCGCCCCGTCCAGCTCGCCGCCGTTACGCAGCATCAGGCAGAAGCGCAGGTAGTCGCCGATGGTGGACGTCAGCCCGCCGCCGCCCGAGAACATGGTCACCGGTGCATGGAACTGCCCGCCCGCCGGGTTGTTGAACTCCGTCAGGCCGCCCGTGAGCTCCGGTGGCAGTTCCGTGGGCTGTGGGCCGATGCGCGGCGGCGGCATGCGCGTGCTGGAGGTGTACATGGTGGCCAGGCGGTCCCGCTGCGCTTCGGTGACGCCGAAGCCGGTGTCGTGCATGGCCAGCGGCTCGAAGATCTCGTCGTGGAAAAAGCGGTCCAGCGGCTTGCCGGAGATGACCTCCACCACCCGGCCAAGCACGTCCGTGGAGACGCCGTAGTTCCAGCGTGTGCCCGGGTGGAACAGCAGCGGCATCCCGGCCAGCCGCGTGACCATGTCACCCAGCTCGGTATCAGGCGCATTGAAACTGATGCCGTGGCGGTGATAAAGCGCATCCACCGGGGACGCCATGAAGAAGTGATAGGTCAGCCCGGCCGTGTGGGTGAGCAGGTTGCGCATGGTAATCAGCGTGTGCGCCGGCTCGCACTGCGGGTTGTCGGCATCGCCGCCGACCAGCACCTCCATGTTCTCGAACTCGGGCAGAAACCGGGCGATCGGGTCATCGAGCTGGAAGGCGCCCTGCTCGTAGAGCATCATGGCAGCAACGCTGGTGACGGGCTTGGTCATGGAGTAGATGCGGAAGATGGAGTCTGCCGTTACCGGTGACTGTGCCTCCCGGTCCAGGTGGCCGCAGGCGTCGAAATAGGCGGTCTCGCCCCCGCGATTGATCAGCAGGCTGGCGCCCGCCAGCCGCTCACGCTCCACGTGTTCGCGCATCCAGCGGCCGATCCGGCCGAGCCGTTCGCCACTGAGTCCAACCGTCCGGGGGTCTGTGGATTCCAACGCGTCGCTCCTGTGATGATGGGTGGAAAGCCTGGTTCGAGCGTACTTGATTCCCGCATGGTGTGGTATGCATGGCATCGCGGGAACCCGCGAACAATAACGAAACAAGGAGAACAGCACCATGAGCACTGCCGGGGAGCACACCGCAGCCGACGGGCCAATGGAGGGCCAGCGCGCCATCTACAGTCGCGGGCTGGCGGCGAAGCAGCCGCAGGTGCCGACCGACTACGCGGCGCTGGAGGCCCGGGCCGAGCGCTGCATGAGCGCGCAGGCGTTCGCCTATATCGCCGGAGGTGCCGGCCGGGAGGACACGGTGGCACGCAACCGCTCCGCGTTCGGGCAGTGGCAGATCGTGCCGCAGATGCTGCGCGATGTGGGTGAACGCGACACCTCCATCACGTTGTTCGGCCAGCGCCTGCCGTCGCCGTTTCTGCTCTCGCCCGTGGGGGTGCTGGAGATGGCGCACCCGGACGCGGATCTTGCCGTCGCCCGGGCAGCGGCAGCGGCGCGCGTGCCGTACATCTTCTCCAACCAGGCAAGCCGGCCCATGGAGACCTGTGCGGCCGCCATGGGCGATGCGCCGCGCTGGTTTCAGCTCTACTGGAGCAAGTCCGACGCGCTGGTGAAGAGTCTGGTGCAGCGTGCCGAGGGCAGTGGCTGCTCCGCCATCGTGGTGACCCTGGATACCACGCTGCTTGGCTGGCGCAGCCGCGACCTGGACCTGGGGTATCTGCCGTTTCTGCGCGGCCGGGGGATCGCCCAGTACACTTCCGACCCGGTGTTCCTGGACTCCCTGGACGAGCCCCTGCCCGCGGGTGCCCAGGACGTGCGCCCGCCGGTGAACCTGCACACCCTGCGCGCGGTGTTGCAGGCGGCCCGCGCCTTCCCCGGCGGCACCCTTGCCGGTCTGCGCTCCGGGCGGGCGCTGGCGGCCGTGCGCCGGTTCATTGCCACCTACTCGCGCCCCACGCTGACCTGGGAGAATCTCGCCTTTCTGCGCGAGCACACGCGGCTGCCCGTCCTGCTCAAGGGCGTTCTCGACCCCGACGACGCCCGTCGGGCGCTGGATCACGGCGTCGACGGCCTGATCGTGTCCAATCACGGCGGGCGACAGGTGGACGGTGCCGTGTCCACCATCGAGCAGCTGCCGCGCATCCGCGACGCCGTGGCCGGGCGGTTGCCGCTGATCCTGGACAGTGGCGTGCGCGGCGGCGCGGACGCGTTCAAGGCGCTGGCGCTGGGTGCCACGGCGGTGGGCATTGGCCGGCCGTACTGCTACGGTCTGGCCATCGCCGGAGAGGCAGGGGTGGGCGAGGTGATCGCCAACCTGCGGGCGGACTTCGAGCTGACCATGGCGCTGGCGGGCTGCCGCTCCATCAGTGAGGTGACGCCGGAGCGGCTGCGCGCCGACGCTGCCGTCAGCGCGTGAGGTGATCCTGGTCCGGCGTTTCGGTGCGCGCGTCTTCCAGTGCCCAGACGAGCATGCAGCGGAGCTCTTCCCGGTCCGACAGGGCCGGTTGCGCGGCCCGCCAGGCCAGCAGCAGCGATGCAATGGCCGCCAGCGCCAGCCCCGACCACTGCGCGAGGGCGGCGAAGCCGTGCTCGGCAACAAAGGGCACGGCCGCCAGCAGCCCGAACGCGGCCAGCAACGCCAGCACGGCGGGGCCGGTGCTGGCGGCAGGGTAGCCGCGGCGCCGCATCTCCCGCTCGGCGTCGCAGCAGGTCAGGGCGCTTTCCAGCGTCGCCGTCGTGAGATGGGGATGTTCCTGCAGCCGTTCGCGGAACAGCGCATAGCGGGGGCCCAGCATGCCCCGGCGATACCGGCGCATGAGGGCGTTGTGGCGGTGCGACCCCTCCCGTGCCTGAATGACCGCCATGGCGCGATCTTCCAGTACCAGGCCGCCCAGCAGCCCGCTGAGCAGGACCACGGCGACCACTACCGCGGGTGTCCACCACCCCTCGGTGACCAGCGGTGCCACGGCCAGCGCGGATAGGCCGAAGAGCACGCAGATCAGTAGTGCCAGCCCGGAGAAGCTCACCACATGTTGCGTCAGGAGTAGCCCCAGGGTGCGTGCGCGGGAGCATTCGTCGTAGATCTGCTGAATGAGTAGCCAGTCTCGCAAGGCGAGTGTCCTTCCTGCATGGGGCCGTGGGTCATGCGGTGTGCGGGCGGGGTGCCTGCGCCAGTCCGGGGTTACCTTACGCGTTCCGGTGGCTGTCGGGAAGGGAGAAACGGTCGGTGGTCAAGGGGCGGGCGGCGTGACTGCAGCCCGCCCCGGAGGGGCCCGTGGTCGAGGCTCAGAACTGCAGGTCCAGGGCGACGTTGACCTGCACCGAGCGCGGCATCTCGTTGCCGTCGAACGAGGCCGTCTCCAGCGCATAGGCGGCGTCGATGTGCAGGGCGCGGAAGTAGGTGACGCCCGCCATGACGTAGCTCAGCTCCTCGCCGGCCAGGTTCTGCTTGTAGCCGAGCCGCGGGCTCGGGATCCAGAAGGTCTGTGGCACGTAGCTGCCGTGGATGGCGGCCCACTGGTGCTCGTCGCCGGTGGTGTCGGCCACGCTGTTGGCGTCCAGCCGCGCGCCGGCCACCCAGCGCCGGTTCTGGGTGAACACCTGGCCTTCCAGTGTGATCTGCCGCTCCATGGTCCAGCTGCTGCCGTTGCGCTTGGCCTGGGGGTTCCTTTCGAAAAATACGCAGGACTGCGCATCCGGGTCGCTTCCGCAGACATCCGGGTAGTCGAAGGAGGGCTCATTGATGTTCTTGAGCGTGGCGCCGGCGGAGTAGTTACCCGCCATCCAGTACAGCCCGGCGTCCAGCCCGAGCCCGTTGGACGTCTCCTGGTTATCCTCGAACTCGTCCTCGGCCCGGTCTTCTGCATCGTCGCCGTCGTCCAGCAGGACCCCCGAGCGGGCCAGCGTGACCTGGTACATGTTCAGGGTGGCGCCGGCGTGCAGGGAGCCCAGGCCGTTGTTGAACAGCTCCCGGGAGTAGCCGCCGCTCAGCCGACCCACCAGGCCGCCCTGGACGGCGAGGCCGGCGTCTTCGTTGGGCTCGAAAGCATAGTCCTCGAAGGTGTCGTCGCCCTCCGCATCAATAAAAAGAACGGGATATCCGTCAGAAGTCTCACCAATGTCAAATTGGGCGTCAGGCGTGAGGCTGCCGAGGTCAAAGTCTGCAAGGCCAGAATCAAAGGCGTTGCCGCTGGATTCCACCGCGGCTCGGGCTTCCAGATAGCCGCCGTAATCGATGGTAATCACGCCGCCAAGGGTCTGGGAGCGCACGCTCAGGGGCGCGGCCGGGCCACCAACTGATGCGTTCAGTCGTACGTAGGCATCTTCTGAAAGATCGTTGACAAGAAGGTTGGTCCGGTCTTCGAAGTCGATGATGTCGTTGACGAGCTGTTCGATCTGGTTTTGGTTGCTGGTGTCCACGGTATCGAAACGCATCTCCAGCGCATCGAACTGATCCCCGATATCCTCCAGATCCTGATCGAAGTCATCCGCCTCGCCGATCTCGATGCCAAGCCCGATGTTGGCCAGGCCGGCGCGCACGCGGCGCTCGCCCAGGGAGGGAGTCGCCGGATTGCCGGTGACGGCAATGGCCACCTCGTGGGGCGCTGAGCCGCCGTAGGTGAGCTGGGCTCCCGCCGGTTGGCCCATGGGATGCGCATGCGCGCCTGTAACCGCCGTGGCGGCTGCCAGGCCGCCGGCAATGGTTGCTCGTCTGATCATGTGTCGTGCCCCTGCTGAGCGGGTAACCCGCTGATTTCTTGTTGTCGGGCCCGTCGCGCTGGCCCCACCCCGACAGGACCGAGCGTAGCGTCATTGCAGTGGTGGTGATGTGACGCGCTGCACGAGATCGGCGTGCAGGTTCTGGCTCAGTGGCCGGGCAGGCGCTGTTGCAGGTGGGTGATGTGGTTCATGAAACCGGGCTGGGTGAACGTCCGTGGCGGCTGTGGCCGCGCGAACAGGAACCCCTGGAACAGGTTGGTGCCGAGCTGGCTCACGGCCTGGAGCTGCGACTCGGTCTCCACGCCCTCGATCACCACCTGCAGGCCGATGTCTTCGGCGAGCCGGACGATGGTGGTCAGAACCCGCAGGGCGCGTGTGCTGGAGATGATGGGATCCACCAGGCTCTTGTCGATCTTGAGGACGTCCAGAGGGAGCTGCTGCAGGTAGGCGAGGGAGGAGTAGCCGGTGCCGAAGTCGTCCATGGCGATGACTGCGCCGGCGGCCTGAAGCTGCTCCAGCACCTCGGCGGCGTGGCCGGGGTCGTTGAGCACCGAGCGTTCGGTGACCTCGAGCTGGATCCGGTTCACGGGGATGTCGAGGTCGCGAATGAGCGTGAGCAGCTCGTCTGCCGCGGACCGACTGGCCAGTTGCTCCGGGGCGATGTTCAGGCTGAGCAGGAACCCGTCGCCGAAGCGCTCCGCCATGGCCGGGCAGTGGATGGCCTCCGCGGCCGCGGCGAATGCCTGCCGGGTGACCGCATCCATGGAGCCGGTGCGCTGGGCGGCATCCAGGTAGACGCCGGGCGGGAGCAGCCCGAGGTCGGGGTGGTGGAGCCGCATCAGACCCTCGAAGGCGTGAATGCCGCCGGATGCCATGTCCACCACCGGCTGCAGGTGTGCGGTGATCCACTGGTGGCTGATGGCCTGGGAGAGGACGTGCTCGGCGTCCCGGTCGGCGAGCATCCGCTGCTGGAACCGGCGGGAGAAGACCTGGGTCACGGTGCCGGCAGGCCTCTGGCGTACGGCGCGCATGGCCATGCGCGCGCTCTCAAGCAGCGTGGCCGGATCACGGTTGTCCAGGGTCGAGGTGTCGGCGATGCCGACAGCCGGGCGCAGCCACAGGCGCTCGTTGCCGACCACCAGGGTGGTCTCCATGTCGCGCTCCAGAGCGGCGCTGAGCATCTCCGGTGCGGTGGTGGCAGGGGCGATGGCGGTGACGGCGTCACCGGAGGTCAGCCCGATCCGTAGCGGCCCGTGCGGGATGATGTCGGACAGCAGCTGTGCCACGTGCTGATGGATGGCGCGCAGACTGTCTTCGGGGCTGGAAGCGGCCGAGCCACCGAGGATGCGCATGCGGACCATGATCGCGATGGAGTCCTCACCGTCCAGGTCCCGGTCACCGAGGTGCGCCATCAGTGCCCGCTCGGTGAATAGCCCCGTCTCCGGGTCGGTCCAGAACCGCCGGGTGATGTCCGTCTGCGTGCCGCCAAGCCGCAGGACATGGCCGCGATGGTCCCGCAGCGTGGCGCCGCGGGCGAGCATGAGGCGCTCCTGGCCCAGCAGGTCTTCACGCAGCCGGAACTCGACCCGCAGGTGTTCGTCTTCGCCCGTGAGCACGCGGCGGATCGCGCGCCGGATCATCGGCGCGTCGCGGCGGTGGACCAGCTCGATCCAGCCGGCGGTGGTCCAGTCGCGGCTGCTGTCCGGGCGCCCGATCTGCTCCAGCCAGCGGTCCGAGACCAGCAGTTGATCCGTATCCGGGAGCCACTCCCAGACGCCGTCGTTGGCGCCATCGATCACCAGGTTCAGCCGCTCGGTGCGCTCCACGACGCGCTTTTCCAGGTCGGCACGGGCTTCTTCCACGGCGCTGAGGTTGCGACGGATCTGTTCCAGGACGAAGTTCACCAGCATCGCCAGCTTCTGGATCTCCAGGTCGTCGCTGTCCACATCCACCCGCAGGTCGAAGCGGTTGTCCACCACGTCGCACAGGGTGTTTGCAATCTGCGCGATGGCCTCCCGCGTGGAGGACGCGGAGCGGCTGGAGCGGTCGGTCATTGCGCGGCAGCCTTACCGGTATCCCTGTTGAAGCTGATGTGGAACGTGCAGGCTTCGTGTCCCTGGTGCCGGCACTGGAGTTCCTCGACGCTGCCTGGTTGGTCATAGAGCCGCAATACCCGCTCGGCGAGGGCGCCGTAGAGCTGGCACAGCTGCAGGTGGGAGCGGTAACGCACGATGAGGTCGCCACCGTCCTCGGTGATCTGGAACTTGTCCCGGACCTGTTCCCGCGCTTGCGGATCGCGCAGCCCGGCACCGAACGCACAATGGATGGTGGGCTGGCGCAGGAGGAAGTCCCGGGCCGACGGGGCCAGCTCGAAGAACCGTGGAAAGATCGCCTTTGCTTCTTCGAGAAAATGGTCGGCGTACAGCCCCCAGAGTGTCTGCTCGTCAACGCGCATGTTCATGGCTGCGGCCGTGATCAAGGCTGCACACTCGGTGTCGGAGAAATCCTGATGGATGGGGAAATAGGTCTCCGGATCCAGCCCGCAGTCGGTCAGGATCCGTTGCTTCAGGGCCGTGCCGCCTTCTTTCTCCAGCAGCACCAGCAGGGTGTGTTGTATCAGTCCGATCATCGCCCGCAGCCCGCGCTCCGCCCATCAGGTACTCGTATCACGTTCCATGCCGCTGCCCAAGGCCTGGCGCGTGGTTGGGTGTTATCTGCCCATGGGTTCCGGCCGCCCGAAGCGATACCCCTGCGCAAGCCGTATCCCATGGTCTCTCACGGCCTGCTCCTGGGTGTCCGTTTCGATGCCTTCCGCCACCAGGGACACCCCCAGCCCGTCGGCCATGGCCACCACGCTCTCGATGATAGCCCGCTGCAACGGGGGCTCGGTGCCGAGCTGTTGAATGAAGCGCCGGTCGATCTTGATGCGGTGTATCGGCAGGTCCGCGAGAACCGTGAGTGAGGAGTAGCCTGTGCCGAAATCGTCCAGAGCGATCCGCACACCGGCGCTGGACAGCGCCTCCAGCGCGGTCAGGGCGCGCCCGGGGTCGGTGACTACGCGCTCGGTGATCTCGAGATACAGCCGGTGCGGCGCAACGCCGGCGTCGGCGAGCAGCGTGCCGATGTAGGCGGGGAAGTCCGCATGGTAGAGGGTTGGCGCAGCGATGTTCACGGACAGGACCGTGTCCGTATCCGCCATGGCGGATACGGTCTGCTTCAGTACGAGGCGGTCCAGGTCGACAATCAGTCCGTTGCGCTCGGCGACCGGAATGAAGTGGTCCGGCGTCAGGCGTCCCATGTCCTGCGTGTCCAGCCGGGACAGGACCTCGAACTCCCGCACAGTGCCGTCGTCCAGGGCCACCAGGGGCTGGCAGTGCAGAGCGATGGCCCCTTCTTCGCCGCCGATCAACCGGCGCAGGCGCTGACCAACGAGCAGGGCCTGGTGTGCGCTCTGACCCTGGGGGGGCCGGTAAACCCGGGTGGGCTCCTGGGAGTGCTTGGCGCTGTACATGGCCGTGTCGGCGGCCTGCTGCAGATCGTCCACCGTCTCGCCGTGATCGGGGAAGACCGCAACGCCGACGCTGGTGCCGCACTGGATGGCTTCGCCCGCCAGGTCGAACGGCTCGAGCAGGGCGTCGTGGATCCGTGCTGCCATGGCCAGGGCTCCGTCCGCGCCGGTCAGCGGCAGTAACAGGCCGAACTCGTCGCCGCCCAGCCGGGCAAGCAGGTCACTGGTGCGGCAGATGCGGCTGATGCGCGCGGTGATCTGGTTGAGCAGGTCATCGCCGACGCTGTGCCCCAAGGAGTCGTTGACCTCCTTGAACCGGTTCAGGTCGATGAATAGCAACCCCATGGCGCGGTTTTCCCGGCGGGCAAGCGCCATGTGGCGGTTGGCCTGGTCGATGAACGCCCGCCGGTTGGCGATCCCTGTCAGCGGATCGGTGTAGGCAAGACTGGTCGCTTCGTTCTGGCGCTGTTCCTGGGCGTGGATCAGTGCCAGCAGGTTGAGCACCGATGCGGCATAGGCCACATCCTCCGGGGCGATGGGATCATCGGTGCTGTCCACCAGGCCGATGGCGAGCTGCAGTGTTTCCGTGACCGGGCAGTTCAGAACCACATGGGACTGCAGCGCGGCAAGCGGCAGCCCCGTGGCGCCGCGCGCGGTGTCGAGCGAGCGGAAGGCGTCCGCCCAGGCGATCCCGTCGGCCGGGTCGCGGGGGGTGAGGTCGGCGTGCAACCGCAGAACCCCGCTGGTGGCCTCGGGCACTGTGGATGCCACGAGAGTCATCCGGTCCGCGGGGCCGTTCCAGGCGAAAACGCCGACCATGCGGAGGTGGGTGGCCAGCTGGGTCAGTGCGTCCCGGGTCAGGGCGCGGGCGTCGGTGACGTCGGCGACCGCCTGCGTCGACAGGCGTACGAAGAGTTCCAGGCGGGCGTTGCGTTCCCGGAGCTGCTCGACGCCTGCGGGATAGCGCGCCGGGGGCGCAGACAGAGCGTCCGGTTCGCCGGTTTGGGAGTCAGCCAATGTGGCGCCCTATGGGGTCGGAGGTGGCAAAGACAGCGTTATCCGCCGTTCATGCCATCGTACGCGGCCCTCCGTGCGGATGATACCGCCCTGGCGATATTCCGGCCGGGCGGTCGCCGGGCGGGGTCAGCCCGACTTGAGTTCCGAGCGGTGCTCCCGCATGTACGTGCAGGCTGCAGCCATGACGGCCCGGCGAAAGCCTGCCGCGAAACGCATGCCGGCGGGGGCCGTGTCCCCCCGGTCGGCGAGCCAGCGGTTCGCTTCCTCCATGGCGGCCTGGAATTCCTTGTAGCGCTCGTCCAGCACCCACTGGGTCTGTTCCGGCGGCAGGAAGTGGGCGAAGCACAGCAGCGCGAGAAACTCGGAGCGGACCTTGTGCCGGCCTGGTGACTGCAGCAGTGCGGCCACGAACGCCTCCCGACCCGCGTCGGTGATGTGGTAACGCTTTTTATCCGGGCGGCCGCGCTGCGAGACCTCCTGGCAGTCCACCAATCCTTCCTGCAGCAGTGCGGCCAGTGCCGGATAGATGGAGCCGAAGCTGACATCCAGAAAATGGCCGAATCGCTCCTGCAGGAGTTTGCGGATCTCGTAGCCGGAGGCGTCGCCTTCCGTGAGGGCGCCGAGACATAGGGTGCGAGTGTCCAGCGGGGTCTACCTCGATAGCGGTCAGAGTGGAGGCTCTGGCCCGTTATATAGCACACCGAAATAGCGCCACTTAGACCGTTTTATTCCGTGGCGGCAGGCCTTTTAGATCAGTTCTGCTGCGTTGCAGCACCGTCCCGGCCGTGGTGCCTGTCCGCAGCCGCACCGAGTGCCTCGGCGCTGAACTGCAGCGCCGCCAGATGGGCATAGAGCGGGCTCTGCGCCAGCAGCTCCCGGTGGGTTCCCTGTGCTTCGATACGGCCATGTTGCATGACCACGATCCGGTCAGCGGACTGCACGGTGGCCAGGCGGTGAGCGATCACCACGCTGGTCCGGTCGCGCATGAGGTCGGTGAGCGCGGCCTGGATGCGCGCTTCGCTGTCGGCGTCGAGACTGCTCGTGGCCTCGTCCAGCAGCAGGAGAGCGGGGTTGCGGAGAATTGCGCGGGCTATGGCGATGCGCTGGCGCTGCCCGCCGGAAAGCTGCACGCCGCCGGGCCCGAGGGGCGTGTCGAACCCGTCCGGGAGCCGGTCCAGGAACTCCGTGCAGTGCGCGGCGGCGGCCGCCTCGCGAATGGCACGCCTGTCCGCGTCCTGACGGCCGTAGCCGATGTTGTCCCAGGCATTACCGCTGAACAGGGTCGGTTCCTGCGCCACCAGCCCGATCTGCGCGCGCAGGTCGGCAGGGTCCAGTGCCCGCAGGTCCTGGCCGTCGAACAGGATGCGGCCGGCCTGGGGATCGTAGAAGCGCAGCAACAACCCGAAGAGGGTGCTTTTGCCAGCGCCCGATGGCCCCACCAGCGCCACCCGCTCCCCGGGTGCAACGGTCAGGTCGAGAGCCTCGATGACGGCATCGTCGGGGCGGGACGGGTAGGCAAACCGCACGCGTTCCAGGGCCACCGCGCCCTGGACCGGCTGGCGAAGCGGCTGCGGCCTGGCCGGCGCGGTGATGGCCGGTTGGGCGGCAAGCAGCTCCATGAGCCGCTCGGTTGCCCCCGCGGCGCGGAACAGCTCACCGGAGACCTCCGACACCGCGCCTGTCGCGCCGGCGGCCAGCACGGCGTAGAACACGAACGCGGAGAGCTCGCCGCCGGTCATGCGCCCGGCCAGCACGTCGTGGCCGCCCTGCCACAGGATGATGCCCACGGCGGTAAACGCGAGGCCCATGGCCATGCCCACCAGCCAGGCGCGCTGGCGGATGCGGCGCATGGCGGTGGTGAAGGCGGTATCCACGTGACCTTCGAAGCGCGCCCGGTCGACGGACTCGTGACCGAATGCCTGCACGGTGCGGATGGCCTGCAGGGTTTCGCCGGCGTGGCTGCCCACGTCGGCGATGCGGTCCTGGCTGGAGCGTGACAACCGCCGTACCCGCCGGCCAAAGAACACAATGGGGATGAGCACCACCGGCAGCCCGACCAGCACCAGCGCGGTCAGGCGCGGGCTGGTGACGAACAGCATGGCGATGGCGCCCACGAGCAGCAGCACGTTGCGCAGGGCGATGGAGAACGACGAGCCCAGGATCGTCTGCAGCACGCTGGTGTCCGTGGTGAGTCGCGACTGGATTTCGCCCACGCCGTTCAGTTCGAAAAACGCCGGCTCCTGGCGGGTGACGTGGTTGAAGACCGCCTTGCGCAGGTCCGCGGCCACCCGTTCGCCGATCCACGAGACCAGGTAGAATCGCACGGCCGATGCCGCGGCCATGAGCAGAATGACGCCCAGGGTCAGTGCCAGCAGCCGGTCCAGCTGCGCCGGGTCGTCGCCGAGAAACCCCTGGTCCACCACCAGCCGCAGTGCCTGTCCCACGGCCAGCACGCTGCCGGCGGCGACCACTAGCGCTATGACGGCAGCCAGCACGCGCCAGCGGTAACGGCGCAGGAATCCCGCCAGGTGACGCAGTGGCTCCAGCCGGACGGCGCCGGGGCGTTGCGTTGTCGTGTCGCCTTGCTGCATGGGTGTTCCGGTGCCTGGTTGGGTCCGGGGCGGTACGGATGGTATAAACCCCCATCGCTACAACCCGCCCGGAATCCGCGATGAATCTGAAGTCCCTGGAAAAGCGCCTGACCTATCTCACTGCCAACGCGATCCGCGATTACCGCATGGTCGAGGATGGTGACCATATTATGGTCTGCCTGTCCGGTGGCAAAGACTCCTACGCCATGCTGGAGATGTTCCGGCTGCTGCAGCAGCGGGCGCCGGTGCGGTTCGACATTACCGCCGTCAACCTGGATCAGAAGCAGCCGGGTTGGCCGGAGCACATCCTGCCCGATTACCTGGACAGCCTCGGCGTGAACTACCGCATCCTGGAGCAGGATACCTACAGTGTGGTCAAGAGTGTCCTCCCGGAGGGCAAGACCATGTGCTCGCTGTGTTCCCGGTTGCGCCGCGGGGCGCTCTACACCGCGGCGGAAGAGATGGGCATGAACAAGATCGCCCTGGGCCACCACCGCGACGACCTGGTCGAGACGCTGTTCCTGAACCTCTTCTACGGCGGGCGCCTCGCCACCATGCCGCCCAAGCTCAAGAGCAACGATGGCAAGCACGTGGTCATCCGCCCCCTGGCCTACGTGCCGGAGCAGTACCTGGAGCAATACGCCGGGCACAAGGCGTTTCCGATCATCCCCTGCAACCTCTGCGGCTCCCAGCCCAATCTCAAGCGCGCTGAGATCAAGCGCATGGTGCAGGCGTGGGAGCAGGAGGATCCGAATCGGCTCAATGTCATCCTTCGCAGCATGCAGAACGTGCGTCCCTCCCACCTGGCTGACACCGATCTCCACGATTTCGCCGGGTTGCAGGGCAGTGTGGCGCCGGGCATGCCGGACCCGGTGACCGGCGAGGAGGATGCCTTCGCCGGCCTGCAGGCGGACAGGGTTGACGCATCCTGAGCCTGCAGCGCCTGATGATGTGGTGTACTGCCGCGGGTAAGGCGCGGCGTCGTGGTTTATCCTTGCCTTGAACGGTCGGGAACCCCGACCCGTCCCGCACGTCAAATGCGGGGACGACAACCACCGGGCAGCGGCACTCACCGGGCCGCACGCCCGCCAACCGGAGGCGCTCATCAATGACGAACGAGAACGAACCACGCACCATCGACGAGGCGGACGCTTACGACCGAAGAACCCGACGCCAGCTCTGGATCGGGCTCGCCGCGGCGGCAACGGTGGTGCTTGTTCTGATTCTGATTGTCATGGAGAGCCGCTACCGCGCCGCGCTGGATGATCCCCGGCCCAGCGCCGCGCTGGACGAGACAATGGCCGTGGTGGTGGCCGATCTGGCGCCACTGCCCCAGGATGCCCGGGAAATCGTCCTCACCACCCGTGGCGAGCAGCGCCCCCGGTACGAGGTTGTCATCCGTGACGGGGATGGTGAGCACCTCTACGACATGACGCGCAGTGCCAGCTCTGCCGGCGTGATCGAGCACGGCCGGCGCGCCGGCGAGGCGATCCGCTTCCGCGTGGAGCTCTCCCTGTCGGAGGATGGGGAGCTGGAAGGAGCGTACCGTCCCGATCGCGGCGTTTCGGTGGAACGCTACCAGGACGTGGCGGCCGCGCTGGTGCGGGAATCCCTGATCGCCTGGCACACTCACCAGAGCTACCCGGCGCCCGATGCGGAAGAGCGCTCCAGCGACGACATCCGTGACGGCTGGCGCAGGGTCATGGACTGAGTGCGTCGTTGCGTGGGCCCTGGCGGTTGTCCCGGGGTGGGTCGCCGGGGCCGCCGTTCGCCAGGGCTCGCTTGAGAGTTGGACTATCAGGTGAGGAACTGTACACTTCGGTGCGCCAGGCGGGGGTGGCGGAATTGGTAGACGCAGTGGCCTCAAAAGCCACCGGTTGAGAGACCGTGCGGGTTCGAGTCCCGCTCCCCGCACCAACACTGGTTCGATCCAGCGAACGAGGACCTGCCCTGTATTTCGATCGCAAGAAGAGGAACCGGGTTGCCTGGGAACGGCGACGTTGAGAGGGAGCGTGTGCGGCGCTTCCAATCATATCGGGTCAGGACGCACGAGCCGAGGTAGCGCAGCGGACGCTGTACGGAGGTGACTCCGGGGCGACGCTCTGCACAGGCTCAGGGCCAGGGCCCGCACGTCGGTGGACGTGTGGGCGGCCTGCATCCCCACCACGCAAGATTCATCAATATCACTGAGGACTGACTCCATGAAAAGGATCATGGTGAGTGCACTGCTGTGCGCAATGGCCGCGCCTGCGTGGTCTTCCGATTTCTACGCAAGCGTGAATTTCGGCGCTTCCAACTGGGACACGGAATTCAACGAGGACTTCAATTTCGACGGCTCCCTGAGTGGGGGTAAGTGGCGCCGCGGGGACGTTGCGGGGGGTGTCCGTCTGGGATACCAGCTTAATGATCTCGTGGCCGCCGAGATTGGCTACCAGAGTCTGGGGCGCTCCTACTACGAGGGCCGCTCGACAGGGTCTGGCTCGTTCTATTGCCGGGGGGCGGTGGATGCGGAGGTCTCCGGCTCAGCATGGGACGCCACCCTCGTGGGGACCTTCCCGGTCATCGACGCGATTCACATCATGGGCCGCGCTGGTCTCGCCCGGTGGTCCGCTGAGGCGGAGGTGAATGACTCCTGTGGTAGAGTGTCGGCCTCTGATTCAGGGACCGATCCGACCATCGGCCTGGGGCTCCATATCGCACCGAACGACCGCATCGCCTTTCGCGTGGAGGGCCAGCAGTACCGGAATGTGGGCAGCGATTATGACGTCAACGTCTTCTCGCTAGGGTTCCTGGGTCGGTTCTGAATGTGACCCGAAAAGGCCTTATGTGACCCAGGGTTGCACGAAAAGTAACAGGTAAATCAATAGTTTATGAAAAATCGTCCCCGACTCAAAATCGAGTGGCCTTTGGCCGTGGGAGTTCGACTCTCCCCCGGGGCACCCTATCCTTGTGCTGAACCCTTCCATGCGCCGACGTGATTTTCATTTCGATCTCCCGCAGGAGCTGATCGCGGAGCGCCCGCTGGAGCGCCGCACCGACAGCCGCCTGCTTTGCCTGGATGGTGCCACTGGTGCCTTGGCGGACCGCCAGTTTGCTGAGCTGGAGTCGTTGCTGCGTCCGGGCGATCTGCTGGTGCTCAACGATACCCGCGTGATTCCGGCGCGCCTGTTCGGGCACAAGGCGTCGGGCGGCAGGGTCGAGGTGTTGCTGGAGCGGGTGATCGGCGACCGCCGGGTGCTGGCGCATCTGCGGGTCAGCCGCGCGCCGGCGGCCGGTGCGCGGCTCCACCTGGACGGTGGCGCCGAGGCCGAGGTGGAGGGGCGCGACGGCGCCTGTTTCGTGCTGGCAGTGCACGGCGTGGACGACCTGTTCGCCTACCTGGACGCCCACGGCCACGTGCCGCTGCCGCCCTACATCCAGCGCGCCGACGAGGCCGTTGATCACGACCGGTACCAGACCGTCTTCGCCCGGGAGCCCGGTGCCGTGGCCGCGCCTACGGCGGGCCTCCATTTCGATGCCGCGATGCTGGAACGGCTTGCCGGGGCAGGGGTGGAGCAGGCGCAGGTCACGCTGCACGTGGGTGCCGGCACGTTTCAGCCCGTGCGAGCCGAGAAGGTGGAAGACCACCACATGCACAGCGAACTGCTGCAGGTGCCGGAGCGGACCTGTGAGCAGGTGCGGGCCTGCCGGGAGCGCGGTGGCCGCGTGGTGGCCGTGGGCACGACAGTGGTGCGTGCTCTTGAAAGTGCCGCCCGTGACGGTGAGTTGTCACCGTTCCGGGGCGAGACCGACATTTTCATCTACCCGGGGTACCGGTTCCGGGTCGTCGACGCCCTGGTGACCAATTTCCACCTGCCGGAGTCGAGCCTGATCATGCTGGTCAGTGCGTTCGCGGGCCACCGGCATGTCATGGCCGCATACGACCATGCAGTGGCGCAGCGCTACCGGTTCTTCAGCTACGGCGATGCCATGTTCATTCACCCCCCGTCGGCGGAGGCCCGGGCATGATGGAGTTCCAGCGTTTGTCCAGCGACGGCGCCGCGCGCCGCGGCCGTCTGACGTTTCCGCGCGGGACGGTGGAGACGCCGACGTTCATGCCGGTGGGCACTTACGGCACGGTCAAGGCCATGACACCCGGTGAGCTGAAGGACCTGGGTGCCGAGATCATTCTCGGTAATACGTTTCACCTGATGCTGCGGCCGGGTACGGAGATCATCGAGGCCCATGGGGATCTGCACGATTTCACCCAGTGGCACGGGCCGATCCTCACGGACTCCGGGGGCTTCCAGGTGTTCAGCCTCGGCGCGCTGCGCAAGATCCGCGAAGAGGGGGTGACGTTCCAGTCGCCGGTGGACGGCAGCCGCGTGTTCATGGGGCCGGAGGAGTCCATGGCCGTGCAGCGGGCGCTGGGCTCCGACATGGTCATGATCTTCGACGAGTGCACGCCCCATCCGGCGACCGAAACCGAGGCGCGGCAGTCCATGGAACTCTCCCTGCGCTGGGCGGAACGAAGCCGCAAGGCGCATGGCGACAATCCCAACGCGCTGTTCGGTATTGTCCAGGGCGGGATGTACGATCACCTGCGCAGCCGGTCCGTGCAGGGGCTGCGGTCCATCGGCTTCGAAGGGTATGCCGTGGGCGGGCTGGCCGTGGGCGAGACGGAAGAGGAGCGGAACAGGGTGCTGGAGCACCTGGAACCCGAACTGCCCGCCGGTTGTCCACGGTATTTGATGGGGGTTGGCCGGCCCCAGGATATCGTCGAGGCGGTGCGCCGCGGGATCGACATGTTCGACTGCGTCATGCCGACGCGCAACGCGCGCAACGGGTACCTGTTCACCCGGGGTGGGATGCTGCGGATCCGCAACAGCCGGTTCGCCAGGGATACCCGGCCGATCGAGCCGGGTTGTGAGTGCCATGCCTGTCAGTATTACAGCCGCGCTTATCTCAAGCATCTTGATCGCTGCAACGAGATTCTCGGCAAACGGCTGGCGACCATCCACAACCTGGCTTTCTACCAGCGGCTCATGGCGGAGCTGCGGGCCGCCATCGAGGCGGGGCGGCTGGACGCCTACGTGGACGATTTCTACGCCAGACAGGCTGCGGGGATCGATGCCCTGTGACGGTCCCGTGCCGTGTCGCGGCGTCCCGGCGGCCGGTGTGCCCCGGGAGGGCGGCCGGTGTGCGCCTGTGGCATAATGCGCTCCCGGTGTTCGTGGTGGACCGCCCGGGTGCGTGCATGTTGACGCCCGCGTGACCGCGGATGCATTGTTTGGCTCGTTTTTGCCATCGACAAGAGGTTGATCCATGGAATTCTTCATCTCCAGTGCCTTCGCCCAGCAGGGTGGAGAAGGTGCGGGCTGGACCGCTCTGCTCTTCCCGATCCTGCTGATCGCGATCTTCTACTTTCTGCTGATCCGCCCCCAGGCGAAGCGTCAGAAAGAGCACAAGAAGATGGTCTCCGAGCTGGCGAAGGGTGACGAGATCATTACCCAGGGCGGGCTTCTGGGCCGCATCACCGACGTTGACGAGACCTTCATCAGTGTCGAGATCAACGACAACAACCAGGTGAAAGTTCAGCGAAATGCAGTTGCCCAGGTGGTGCCCAAGGGGACGATCAAGGGCAAGGTGGATCCCGAAGAAGCCAAGAAGGCTGGTAAATAAGCGCAAGGCTGCCTGTCCATGAATCGTTACCCGCTCTGGAAGTACCTGGTCCTCATCATCGCGATCGTGATCGGGGTGCTCTACGCGTTGCCGAACGTCTTCGGCGAGGATCCGTCCGTGCAGATCACGCCGGTGCGCGGCGCGGTGGAGACCACCGAGATCGAGCGACAAGCCCGGGAGGTCCTCGACGAGGAAGGCAAGGAGTACATTGCCACCGAAGTGGACGAAGAGCGGGTACTGATTCGCTTCCGCAGCTCCGATGCGCAGGTGGATGCAGCGGACCTGCTGCGCGCGCGGCTGGGGAACGACGTCACCGTGGCGCTCAACCTGGCGCCGGCAACGCCGGATTGGCTGCGGGCCATCAATGCGGCGCCCATGTATCTCGGCCTCGACCTGCGCGGTGGGGTGCACTTCCTCATGGACGTGGACATGGATGCGGCCGTGACCCAGAGCCTGGAGCGCTACCAGACCGATTTCCGCAATCAGCTGCGCCAGGAGCGCATCCGCTACGGCCGCATCGAGGTGGATGACGACAACCGCATCGTCACCCGCTTCAATGACGCCGCGGACCGGGAGCGGGCCTACGACAAGCTGCGCAGCGAGTACCGCGAGCTTGATCTGGCCGAAGAGGAGCGCGATGGCCAGTACTGGCTCATCGCCACCGTGCCCGACGAGGAAAAGGACGAGATCCAGCGCTTTGCCGTGCAGCAGAACATCACCACGCTGCGCAACCGGGTGAACGAGCTGGGTGTCGCCGAGCCGGTCATCCAGCAGCAGGGCACCAGCCGCATCGTCGTGCAGCTGCCCGGCGTGCAGGACACGGCCCGGGCGCGGGAGATCATCGGGACAACGGCCACCCTCGAGTTCCGGATGGTGGACGAAGACCACTACCCGTACCGCGGCGAGGCCGACGACCCGGCGCCGCCCGGAACAGTGAAGTACCCGGCCCGGAATCCGCGCTATGGCGACTACGTGGTCATGGAGCGGGAGGTCATGCTCACCGGCGAGTACATCATCGATGCCTCCTCCGGCATCGATCAGGAGACGGGCGGCCCCGAGGTCAACATCCGCCTCAGCTCCGCGGGTGGCGACATGTTCAACCGGGCGACCCGCGAGAACGTGGGCAACAGCATGGCGGTGGTGTTCATCGAAACCCGCCAGGAAACCCGGGAAGAGGATGGTGAGAGCGTCACCGAGCGGGTGCGGACGGAGGAGGTGATCAATGTCGCCACCATCCAGGAGCCGCTCTCGAACCGGTTCCGCATCACCGGCCTGGAAGACAGCTCCGCCGCACGAGACCTCGCCCTCCTGCTGCGAGCGGGGTCGCTGGCCGCACCCATCGACATCATCGAGGAGCGCACGGTCGGCCCGAGCATGGGTCAGGAGAACATTGACCGCGGCGTCATGGCGGTGGTGATCGGTTTCGTGCTGGTGGTGCTGTTCATGGCGTTCTACTACCGGGTGTTCGGCCTGATCGCCAATATGGCGCTGATGCTGAACCTGGTGTTCATCGTCGCGGTGCTCTCCATGCTTCAGGCGACCCTGACGTTGCCCGGCATCGCCGGTATCGTCCTGACGGTGGGCATGGCGGTTGATGCCAACGTGCTGATATTCCAGCGAATACGCGAGGAGATCGCGGCCGGGCTATCACCGCAGCAAGCGATCCACTCCGGTTACGCCAAGGCGCTGTCGACCATCGCCGATGCCAACATTACGACGCTGATCGCGGCCGTGGTGCTGTTCCTGTTCGGTTCCGGGCCGATCCAGGGCTTCGCCGTGACCCTGTCCATCGGGATCGTGACCTCCATGTTCACGGCGATTCTGGGCACACGTGCGGTGGTCAATCTGATCTACGGCCGGAAGCGTCGTCTGACGCGGCTGGCAATCTGAGCGGGCAAGGGACGCGATACCATGTGGCTTTTCAATAAAACGCCCAACCTGGATTTCATGAGCCGGCGCCGCTGGGCCGGCCTGGCGTCCTTGATCATGCTCTCTCTGGCCGTCGCGATCATCGCAGTCCGTGGGCTGAATTTCGGCATCGACTTCACGGGCGGCACCATCGTCGAGGTCGGGTTCCAGGAGTCCGTGGACCTCTCCGAAGTCCGTCGCACCATGGACGAGGGGGGATACGAGGAAGCGGTGGTCCAGCACTTTGGCACCGCCCGGGATGTCATGATCCGGCTCGGGCCGCGTGACGAGGAAGACGCGGATGCGCTGAGCAATCGCGTCCTCGACACCCTGGAGGAGCGTTTCCCCGAGGTGGAGCTGCGCCGTGTGGAATTCGTCGGGCCGCAGGTGGGCGAGGAGCTCACCGAGCAGGGTGCCCTGGCCATGCTCGGGGCGCTCGGCTGTATTCTGCTCTACGTGGCGTTCCGTTTTGAATACCGGTTTGCGGCGGGGTCAGTGGCGGCGCTGGTTCACGATATTACCCTCGTGGTGGGGATTCTCTCGCTGTTCCAGATCACGTTCGATCTCACGGTACTCGCAGCGTTGCTTGCGGTCATCGGTTACTCCCTGAACGACACCATCGTCGTATTCGACCGAATACGGGAGAACTTCCTGCGCATGCGCAAGGGCAGTACCGAGGAGGTCATGAATGCGTCCATCAACCAGACATTGTCCCGTACGTTGGTGACATCGTTCACCACCCTGCTGGTGGTGTTGTCGCTGTACTTCGTGGGCGGCGAGGTGATTTCCGGCTTTGCCTTTACCCTGTTGCTCGGCGTCCTGGTCGGGACCTACTCCTCGATCTTCGTGGCCAGCGCATCGGCGCTCGCCATGGGCGTGACCAAGTATGACCTGCAGCCGCCGGCCAAGGAGGGTGAGGACCAGGAAGAGGAGGGCGAGGGCGCGCGCCCCTGAGCGGCCGCGCCCCGGTGGCGACCGGTTCAGAAGGTCCAGCGCGCGCCAGCGCTGATGGCCGAGAAGTCGAGGTCGCTGGAGTCGATGTAGCGCATGTAGTCGATGTTCAGCGACGCCCCCGGCGACAGGTTGAAATCCAGGCCGATGCCAAGGCTGACGCCGGATTCCCGGACACTGACACTGTTGTCGTCGGCGTCCCGCCCGCTCATCTCGATGCCGGCCGCGCCCATGACGCCGTAGATGGACGTGTAGCGGGTAATGCCGAGATCGCCCCGGATCAGGCCGGCGTAGAGAAAGTCCAGCTCCCGGCGTTCATCGCCGGAACGATCCGTACCCGTTCCGCCCAGGTGCGCCTCGACGGAGAAGGTCGGGTTCAGCCGGACGCCGAGACGGCCCCGTACACCGAGCGACGAGAAATCACGCCCCCCGTCTTCATCATACGACCAGTTCATGGCATCCATGCCGAGATAGAATCGGTCCTGGCTCTCGGCGGGTGTTGCCATCGCGGCGGCCGAGAGGCCGAGCGCCATGGCCAGTGCGGGGGCGTGACGGGCTAGGGTCCGGGCGGGCATGGTCGCTCCTTAGCGCTTGGCTGGGGTTGAGAGTCGTCAGCATATCAGTGGGAGTATGCATCATTAGCGATTGATAGGGAGTGGTGATGAAACAGGTGTGCGTCTATTGTGGTTCCAGCCCGGGGCGGGGTGAACGCTACCTGGAGACCGCGCGGGCCATGGGGGCGGCCCTGGCCGGTCGCGGGCTGGGCCTGGTTTATGGCGGTGCAAGCATTGGCCTGATGGGCGAGATCGCCGAAGCGGTTCTGGCGGCGCACGGGAAGGTGACCGGGGTCATTCCCAGGGTTGTCGAAGAGCACGAGGTCGCGCACTTCGGGCTCACCGAACTGGTGCAGGTCGAGACCATGCATGAACGCAAGACGATCATGGCCGAGCGGGCCGACGGCTTCATTGCCATGCCGGGTGGCCTGGGGACACTCGAAGAGCTGTTCGAGATTCTCACCTGGAGCCAGCTTCGGATTCACGCCAAGCCCGTGGGACTGCTCAATGCCCACGGCTACTATGATGGGTTGCTGGCGTTTCTCGATCACTGCGTCGAGGAGGCGTTGATCCGCCCGCAGCACCGCGCCATGCTCACGGTGGATACCGACCCCGATGCGTTGCTGGCGCGCATGATGCAGAACGGATCAACGCTGACCCATGGCACGACTCAAGATTGATCTGCACGATATCTTCAACCGTGGCCGCCAGATCGACGCGGCGCTCAACGATGCCATCACCCGGGCGGTGGAGAAGCGCCTGCCCATGGTGGAGATCATCCACGGGCGGGGTAAGGGCCAGTTGAAGAAGCGTGTACTCAAGTTCCTCGAGCAACCGCATATCCGTGAGCAGTATCACCGGGTGGAGAAGGATACGAAGAACCCGGGGCGGTTGTTCGTGCATTTCCGCCACTGATCCGGCCGGGGCATCCCTTGCCCGTGCGGGTTTCGTGACGCCGTTCGCATTCTCGTAGACAGCCCAGTATACTTGTAACGATGTCATAAAGAGAATGGGGCGCGCCGGCGCGCGTACCCGTCAATACCGTGCCCGAGGAGGAAAGCAAGCCCATGACCTCGACCGATAACCGGACCGGTTCACGACGTGATCAGTTGCTGGAAACGGCGACGGACCTCTTCTATCGCAACGGCTGCCATACCACCGGTATCGACAAGGTGCTTGCCGAGGCGGGCGTTGCCAAGATGACGCTCTACAAGCACTTCGGGTCCAAGGACAATCTCGTGCTGGCTGCGTGTGAGCGGTTCCACGAGCGTGTCCGGGATCAGTTCGAAGAGGCGGTGAACGAGGAGGGGCTGACAGCCCGGGAACGGCTGGAGGCCCTGTTCAGTTTCATGGATCGCTGGGCTCAGCAGGAGGAGTTCTGGGGGTGTCCCTCCATCAATCTGGCGGTTCAGTACCCCCAGCACGACCATCCCATTCACCAGGCCGCGGCGGGGCACAAGCAGTTCCGCATCGAGTACGTGGCCAACCTGGCAGAGGAGGCCGGGCTGCAGAACCCGAAGGATGTGGCCCGACAGCTTGTTCTGCTGATTGAAGGAGTCACGGTGATGGCGCAGGTGACCGGAGACCATTCCCTGGTCGAAGATGCCCGCGCGGCAGCCAGCACCATCATCGCCAGAGCCGCCGGCGAGCTGAGCTGAATCCGGCCTCGATCCGCCACTGGAAAGCCCGCGGGAGCATCTGACTGCCGCGGGCTTTTTTTCCACAGCCTTCACCAGGTGCCCGTGTGACCGGCGCAGAAGTCGGCCGTACACGGAGGGAGCATTATTGTGTTCCAGGGGTAGACAGACCTGTCTTGCTCTTATAGAGTGTAGACAGATCGGTTCAGTCTTGTCGTTAAAACCTGGAGGTAGACCATGAAAGTGAAGATCATTGCAGGCCTTGCCGCTGTGCTTGTTTCCCAGGCTGCGTTCGCCGGCAACACCAGCGTGGACCAGCGTCTGATCGATCTGGGGTTCATGCCGGAGCGCATGGAATCCACGAACATCGTGCGGACCGTGCCGGCGGAGCCGGAGAGCCGCACCGAGGCCCTGCTGGTGGAGTGGGGTTTCAAGCGGCAGCCGGTGGAGCGGGTGCTGCAGACCGAGCAGCGCGTCGTGGGTGAGCAGCGCTTTGACAACCCGACCGAGGAGCGTCTCGTCGAGTGGGGCTTCCTGCCGCAGAAGGGACGGAATGTCAGCACCCTCGTGGGCGCTGGTGGCGAGCGGGAGTCGGACCCGAGCTCCTGAAGGTGTGCAGCACGCCAGTAACGACAACGGCCCGCTTCGGCGGGCCGTTGTCGTTACGGCTAGACCATGCTGATCAGCAATAGAACGAACAGCACCACGAAGACCATGGGAAACAGCAGACCGCGCCAGTCCTTGGGCTGATCCGCGTTCTCCTTGTTCCGCTTCATGCTCTCCCTGATGCCGGGCATGAACCACATGGTGACAAGCACGGCGACGACTCCTGCCAGAATCATTTCCCAGGTGGCCACGCTTCGTAACTCCTCTATGATCGGGTCGACAGGCCCCTCGCCGGTGCGCTGGCGGAAGGGCATTGTACGGTTGGCGCCGATGATGCCCCCCTCGGGGTTACGAAACAAGTCACCGCGCGCCCGCCACAACATCCTTCTTGACGGTCGGGTAAAGCTGAACCATTACTTCTTCATGGCCGCAGAGAACGTTGCATCCTGCAGGGCGGCCGAGAGAGGGCGCCCCCGTGACGTGATCGGGGCGCCCGGGGAGCCCGGTTATCAGGAGGGGCCGGGGACTGGCCGTGCGGGGGGCCGCCGGCTGTGCCCATCACCGGCTGGAGATGGGTCGTTCGGAGCATCAAGCGTGCACAAGACAATCTATGTGGGGAATCTGCCGTTCAGCTCGACCGAAGACGATGTGCGTTCGCTGTTCGAGGCTCACGGAACCGTCCGCTCGGTGAAGCTCATCGCTGATCGCGATTCCGGGAAACCGCGCGGGTTCGGGTTCGTGCAGATGGATGCCGACGAGGCCGAGGCGGCGATCGCGGCATTGAACGGTTATGAACTCGGCGGCCGCGCACTGCGCATCAACGAGGCACGCCAGCGAACGGGGCACCGCGTTCGTCGGCCGTTCTGAAGCCTGCCCGGCGCTCACGGTTCCGGCGGGGCCGGCTGCATGCCACGGCCTCCGGCAGGGGCGTGACCGTCGCATGTGTCCCGCATCTGTGGTGAAATTATCCAGTGTTGCCCCGGATGGTCCTCCATCCATTGTTTTCTCTGGGAGAGCGTGTCGTGTGGCATCGGGTTCTCGGGCTCTGCCTTGCAGTTGCCGTGGTCGCAGGGTGTTCGGTCAATCCGGTCACCGGTGAACGCCAGTTCAGTCTGGTCAGTGAGGAGTGGGAGCTGGAGGTTGGCGAGGAGAACTACGCGCCGCTGCGGCAGATTGAAGGCGGCGATTACACGTTCGATCAGGAGTTGCTGGCGTACGTGCAGGAAGTAGGGCAGCGGGTGGCCGCGGAGGCGGACCGGGATCTGCCTTACGAGTTCACCGTGCTGAACAGTTCTGTTCCCAACGCGTGGGCGTTGCCCGGAGGCAAGATCGCCATCAACCGTGGCCTGCTGACGGAAATGAACTCCGAGGCGGAGCTGGCGTCGGTGCTCGGTCACGAGGTGGTGCACTCGGCCGCCCGCCATGGGGCGCAGCGGCAGTCACAGCAGGTGCTGCTCCAGGGGGCGGTCATGGCCGGAGGGGTTGCCGTGGGCGTCGCCACGGACCGCCAGGAATACGCCGCTGTCGCGCTGCTTGCCGGCGGGCTGGGGGCACAGCTCATCAGTCAGCGATACTCCCGGGACGCGGAACGGGAGGCGGACGAATACGGCATGGTCTACATGCACCGTGCCGGCTACAACCCCGAAGCTGCCGTGGACCTGCAGGAGACGTTCGTCCGGCTGTCGGAAGGTCGCGGAGGGGGCGGGTTTGCACAGGGGCTGTTTGCCTCGCATCCGCCCAGCGAAGAGCGCGTGGACAACAACCGCCGCACGCTGGAGCGCCTCGGGGCTGAAGGGGAGTGGGGCCGCGATCGTTACCAGGAGCGGATTGCAACCATCAAGGAGCTGAAACCCGCGTACGCAGCGCACGACGAGGGGCGGCGGGCGCTCAGGGAAGGTGATGCGGAGACAGCCCTGACGAAAGCCCGGGAAGCCCTGGACATGGAGGATGGCGAAGCGACGTTCCACGCCCTTGCCGGCGATGCCATGGCGACCAAGGGGCGCATGGAGGACGCGGAATCAGCCTACAGCCGGGCGCTGGAGCGCGACGACAGCTGGTTCTATCACCATCTGCGGCGTGGCATGGTCCGCGAGAACCGCGGTGCACTGGATGGGGCCAGGAGCGATCTGCGCAGGAGCCTGGAGCTGCTGCCCACCGCGGATGCCCATTACCATCTCGGTAACGTGGAACGTGCCCAGGGGAATCGCGACGAGGCGATCCGGCATTACCGTACCGCCGCCCAGTCCGATGACGAGACCGGGCGGCGGGCGCGGCAGGCACTGGAGGATATGGGGGCCTGAGGCGGCCCCCCTGTCAGTGGATCAGTCGGGCAGAATGATCCACTGCTGGCTGAACCAGTAGAAGCGGCCCTGTTCCTCCGACGGCGCGGTGCAGTTGTAGCGGGTACGGCCCCGGTTCAGGGTCTCCGGCGCTTCCACTTCGAAGATCCGTGCGTCGCGGTCCGTCCACTCCACTTCCACGCTACCCTGGCCGCCCACGAAGCAGGCGAGCTGATTCAGCCGGGCGTCGCTGTCGGCGAGAGTCACTTCCATTCGCGGCGGATTGTTGTCCTCGGCAGCCACCGGGTCCCACGGGTCGATGGACTCCACCGGCAGTGATTTCGCTCCGGCCTTCTGTTTGAAATCGTCCAGGTCCGAGAACGAATCCGCCATCGGAAAGCGCGGCAAGGCCATGGGGTGGCTGTAAGGCCCGATGGCGCCGCTGTGCTGACCGATGCCGATGTATCCCAGGTCCTCGGCGACATCCGCAACCGTCTGGTTGTATTCGCCGTAGGGGTAGGCGAACAGCATCGGGATGTCGTTGTGTTCGCCCAGCTCCTCCTCGATGCGATCCTGTGCGTTGCTGATGTCGTCCCGGATGCGCTCGGCGTAGGCCTCGTCGGATTCCTCCTCGCCCTGGCGCACCAGGTAATCGTGGGTGGTGGAGTGATTGGCGAACGTGGCGCCGTGCTCCTCCATCTCGCGCATCTGATCCCAGGTCATGTAGCCGGAGAGCCCGTCGTCCACCGGCTCCGTGGCGACGAAGACGGTATACGGCAGGTCCCGTTCCTTGAGAATCGGAAAGGCGTTCTCGTAGACCGAGCGGTAGGCGTCGTCGATGGTGATGGCAACAGTGCGGTCAGGCACCGGTTCGCCGTTCTCCAGGTGTTCGACGATCCGCTCCATGGGCCAGATGGTGTATTCCTCCTCGAGGTGGTCCAGGTGGGCCTCGAAGGTGTCCAGGGAAATGCTGGTGGAGGGGTAGTCGTCCTCGCCGAAGCGGTGGTACATGAACGCGACCGCATGCCAGCCACCGGCCTGGGCCGCACCGATCTCCGCGCCGAATAGCAGACCCGCCAGGGCCAGTCCCCGAAGCATCATAGGTTGACTCCCGTCGCAACTGAGTGATTGGAGCGTGTTACAGCATAACCTTCGATCACAGGGGCCGAAAGGCGGACCGTTCAGCCCTTGAGCAGCGCCGGCGTGCAGTGGGGCCGGACATGCTGCAGCAGGTTGTGGAACAGCTTCGGGCTGCCGGCAACGATATTGCCGTTGTCCATGTACTGTTCACTGCCGTTGAAATCGCCGACGACCCCGCCCGCCTCGCGAACCAGCAGCGCACCGGCCGCGACATCCCAGGGCTGCAGGCCGATCTCCCAATAGCCGTCCAGGCGGCCGGCGGCCACGTAGGCCAGATCCAGTGCGGCAGAGCCCGCGCGACGCAGATCCCCCGCGTGTTCCACGACGGCCCGGAACTGGCCCATGTACGCGTCCATGTGATGCGGTTGCCGGAACGGGAAGCCGGTGCCGATCAGCCGCCCCTCGATGCTCTTGTGGCTGCGGACCCGGATCTTGTGGTCATCCAGGGTGGCGCCGTTGCCACGGCTGGTGGTGAACAGCTCCTGGCGGATCGGGTCGTAGATGACGCCCGCTTCCAGTCGGCCCTTGACCTGCAGCGCGATGGAGACGGCGAAGTGGGGCAGGCCGTGGATGAAGTTGGTGGTGCCATCCAGCGGGTCGATGATCCAGACGTAGTCGGAGCGGCCCTGGCTGCCGCCTTCCTCGCCGAGAAATTCGTGATCCGGGTAGGCGCGTTTCAGGGTGCCGACGATCTCCTGTTCGGCGGCCCGATCCACGTCGCTCACGTAGTCGTTCAGCCCCTTCGACTCGATGCGGACGCGGTCGAGCCGATCCATGGAGCGAACAATCAGGTTGCCGGCGCTGCGAGCGGCGCGCACGGCCATGTTGACCATCGGGTTCATAGAGGTGTCTGAGTCCGTCGACCTGGGAAGTGGTGCGGGAGAATAACAGGTCTGGGCCGCCGGTTGAACTTGGCCTTACTTCTGGCGGTATCGGCGGTACACTGCCACTCCCGAGAACATGCGATCCGAAGTCCGCAAGCAGCAGGAGCCTCAATGCGCCCGGAACACGTCCGTATGGTACTGGTGGAGCCCTCCCTGGGGGCCAACGTCGGGGCGGCGGCCCGGGCCATCAAGACCATGGGTCTGGACACCCTCCACCTGGTCAGCCCTCGTCAGTTTCCGCATCCCGATGCCACCGCAATGGCATCGGGAGCCGATGACATCCTTGATCGCGCCCAGGTGCACGAGACGCTGGACGACGCGTTGGTGGGGACCACACTGGTGGTGGGCCTGTCGGCGCGCCAGCGGACGCTGTCGTGCCCCGTCGAGACACCGCGGGAGTCCGCGCCGCGGCTGATTGCCGAAGCGGAGCAACGGCCCGTGGCGGTGCTGTTCGGGCGTGAGCGGGTGGGGCTGACCAACGAGGAACTGGACCGTTGCCACCGTCTGGTTCAGATTCCCGCGAACCCGGACTACAGCTCGTTGAACATTGCGGCCTCGGTGCAGGTCATGGCCTACGAGTTGCGAATGGCTGGGCTGGCCGATGTCGCGCCGGAACAGCCCACCTCGGAGTGGCCGCCGGCGACCGCCGACGACATGGAGCGCTTCTATACCCATCTGCAGCGGGTGCTGCAGCGGATCGATTTTCTCGATCCGGCCAATCCGCGCGCACTCATGCGGCGGCTGCGGCTGTTCTTCGGGCGAGCGCGCCCCGATCACAACGAAATGCAGATTCTCAGAGGTGTTCTCGCCCACGTCGAGAAAGGGCTCGACGGCACGCTGCGACGCGGGGGAGGTGAGTGACTCCGGCGATTGTGCGTTTGTCGCCGAGTTCGCTACCATGAAGGCACCATGACCGGACATCTCCACAGGCTCTGTTGCCGCTGTCTCTGTCGCTGCTGTTGTCGCAGCTGTACCTGAGTAGTGACCGTGGCCCGAACAGAGCCTGAAGCCTGCCTTCCGGACAAGGAAATCCCCAATGTTCAATCGTATTCGAGAGGATATCCGGTGCGTCAGGGACCGTGACCCAGCGGCCCGCAACGCGTTCGATGTGCTCACCTGCTATCCCGGGCTCCACGCCCTGCTGTGGCACCGCTTATGCCATCGCCTCTGGAACTGGCGACTGTACTGGCTGGCGCGGTTCATCTCGCTGTTTGCCCGCTGGACCACCGGGATCGAGATCCACCCGGGCGCGCGTATCGGCCGACGGTTCTTCATCGATCACGGCATGGGCGTGGTGATCGGCGAGACCGCCGAGATCGGCGACGACTGCACCCTCTACCACGGGGTCACGCTCGGGGGTACCAGCCTGGAGCGCGGCAAGCGGCACCCAACACTGGAGAACGACGTGGTGGTGGGGGCGGGCGCCAAGGTGCTCGGGCCTGTCAACGTGGCAACCGGCGCCCGGGTTGGCTCCAACGCGGTGGTCATCAAGGACGTGCCGGAGGGGGCCACCATGGTGGGCATTCCCGCACGCATCGCCGGGCAGCGCGCCGACAAGACGCCCCAGCGCGAGGCCACGGCGCGCAAGATCGGGTTCGACGCCTATGGCACGACGGATATGCCCGATCCCGTCAGCCAGGCGATCAATTCGATTCTTGACCATATCCATGTCACCGATGAACGGCTGGTGGAGATGTGCCAGGCCGTCCGGGACCTGGGCGGGCGCCTCCCGGATGCGCACATTCCCGATCTGGACTGCAACCGGTTCGAGAACGGCAATGGTGGCCCGGAGGCGTCGGCGGAAGAGACCGCGGAGTCGGAGGGCGATGACGACCGTACCCGCTGACGCCGGGCGCCTGTACCTGGACTACGCCGCGACCACCCCCGTGGCGCCGGAGGTGGCGGCGCGCATGGCGGCATGCCTGCAGATCGACGGCGCGTTCGGCAATCCATCGTCACTCCACCCCTGGGGTGTGGATGCCGCCCGGCTGGTCGACGCCGCCGCCGAGCAGGTGGCGGCGCTGATCGGAGGGGCTCCCGAAGGCGTGGTGTGGACCTCCGGCGCCACCGAATCCGACAACCTGGCCATCCTCGGGGTCGGCCGTTTCGCCCGGGAGCGTGGCCGCGGCAACCACGTGATTTCGGCGCGTACCGAACACGCCGCGGTCCTGGGGGCGCTGGAGCAGCTCGAACGGGAAGGAATGGAGGTGACACTGTTGCCGCCGGGCCCTGATGGTGCCGTCTCCGTGGATCAGGTTGACGCGGCGCTGCGGGACGACACCGTGCTGGTCTCCCTCATGCACGTGAACAACGAAACCGGTGCCGTGAACGACATCGCTGCCATCGGCGACCGTCTCCGTCATCACCCCGCCCGGTTTCATGTGGATGCCGCGCAAAGCGCGGGCCGGCTGCCACTGCACGTCGACCAGTGGGGCATCGACCTGCTTGCCCTGTCGGGGCACAAGCTCTACGGGCCGAAAGGCGTGGGCGCGCTGTGGGTGCGGCGGCGGCCGCGGGTGCGCCTGTCGCCGCTGCTCCATGGCGGGGGCCAGCAGGGCGGGGTGCGGCCGGGCACGCTGGCGCCGCACCTGATCGCCGGCATGGGTGCGGCGTGCGCGCTGGTTCAGGGAGAGATGGCGCATGAGCCCGACCGCCTCCGTGGCCTGCGCAACCGGCTGCGCGATCAGCTTGTGGGCCTGGGTGCCGTGCAGGTGAATGGTCAGGTGGACGGCAGCCCCCACGTGCTCAACGTGAGTATCGGCTGCATCAACGGTGATGCGTTGCAGGCGGACCTGGGCGACCTGGGGGTTTCCGCGGGGTCGGCCTGCAGTTCGTCCGACCAGGCCGCCTCCCATGTGCTTCGCGCCATGGGCGTGCCCGACGCCCTGGCGCACAGCACGCTGCGGTTCAGCTTCGGTCGCTGGACAACCCCGGAGTCGGTGGATGTGGCGGGCGCGCGGGTGGCCGCTGCAGCGGAGCGCCTGCGTGCCCTGTCGCCGGCGTGGCTGCGTTACCGCGACGGGCACTCCCTGGACGCGCTGTATCGGCGGAACGCGCAGCCCGCCGACGCGTCAAAGGAGGACGAGTAATGGTGTTGCAGGGGATGGCCCGGACCCATTTCGAGGCGCCACGTCATGCCGGCAGGTTCGACCCGGCCGCGGGGGTGGTCGGCAGGGGTTGCGCCGGTCATGTACAATCGGGAATTGAAGTGGAGTTCCAGGTTCTCGCCTCCACGGAGGGCCGACTGGGCGCGGCACGGTGGCTCTGCCTCGGGCCGCCCGAGGCCATCGCGGCCGCCAGCTGGCTGTCGGACACGGTCGCCGGGAGCACCCCGGAGGGTGCAGCCGGCTGGACGGCCCCGGCCATCTGCGACGCCCTGGCACTGCCGGCGCAGGCCGTCTCGGTGGTGCTCGTGGTGGAGGACGCTTTCCGGCATGCGCTGGCGGACCTGGAACGGCAACTGTGATCTGGAGGTAGCACGCATGGCGATCCAACTGACCGAAGCCGCGGCCCGGCATGTCAAGGCGCACGCCGAGAGGGAAGGCCACGACCACAGTCTGCGTCTTGGTGTTCGTACCAGTGGTTGCTCCGGGTTCATGTATACCGTCGATTACGCGGAAGGGGTCAACGACAACGACGTGACCTTCGAACAGCACGGGATCCGCATCGTGATCAGCCGCAAGAGTCTGCCGTTCCTCGAGGGGACGGAGGTGGACTTTATTCGTGAAGGGCTCAATCAGCGGTTCGACTTCCGCAACCCGAACGTCAAGGACATGTGCGGCTGCGGAGAGAGCTTCACGGTCTAGCGCCCCCGGGCGCTGGTCTTCCTCGGGGGCGGGTCGGTCCGATAGCCTTCAAATTGCCGCACTTCCGTGCAGGCGGTACACTAGCGCGCCTTGTGAATTCTCCGGGCAGAGCCGGTTATCGGGTTCCGTCCGGGGAGGTTCCCATATTTGACCCAGTCCACAGTTGTTCTCAAATAAATCAACTAAGTTACGGAGTAGCCGGATGGCCGTTGAACGCACCCTTTCCATCATCAAGCCGGATGCCGTTGCCAAGAACGTCATCGGTGAGCTGTACACCCGGTTCGAGAAGGCCGGTCTGAAAATCGTTGCTGCCCGGATGGTTCACCTGAGCCGGGAACAGGCGGAGGGGTTCTACGCCGTGCACAAGGATCGCCCGTTCTTCAACGATCTGGTCGGCTTCATGACCTCCGGGCCGGTGATGGTGCAGGTGCTCGAGGGCGAGGACGCCATCCGCAAGAATCGCGACATCATGGGGGCGACCAACCCCAAGGAAGCGCTGGCCGGCACCATCCGGCATGACTATGCCGAGAGCATCGACGCCAACGCGGCGCACGGCTCCGATGCACCGGAGACGGCGGCGCAGGAGATCGACTATTTCTTCAAGGCCGATGAAATCTGTTCCCGTTAAGGTTGTCGCCGAAAACGGCGTGAAACCCGGTCAGGCTCCGGAGAAGCTGAATCTCCTGGGCCTCGACCGCAAGGGGCTGGAGGGGCTTTTCGCCGACATGGGCGAGAAGCCCTTTCGTGCGTCCCAGATTCTCAAGTGGGTCCACGCCCGCGGCGTGACCAACTTTGACGACATGACCGACCTCAGCAAGTCGCTGCGCGCCAAGCTTGCCGAGATCGCCGAGGTGCGGGTGCCCGAGCCGGTCATGGACCAGGAGTCCAGGGATGGTACGCGCAAGTGGCTGCTGCAGCTTGACGGCTCCAACGCCATCGAGGCGGTGCTGATCCCCGAGAAGCACCGTGAGACCCTGTGCATCTCCTCCCAGGTCGGGTGCGCCCTGGAATGCACCTTCTGCTCCACCGGGTATCAGGGGTTCAACCGCAACCTCTCCACGGCCGAGATCATCGGTCAACTGTGGTACGTCTGGCGGATGCTGGAGAAGGAGGGCAAGGGGCGGCAGGTCACCAACGTGGTGTTCATGGGCATGGGCGAGCCGCTGCTCAACTTCAAGAACGTTGTGCCCGCCTCGGAGCTCATGAAGGACGATCACGCCTACGGTCTGTCCAAGCGTCGCGTCACCCTGAGCACGTCCGGGGTCATCCCCTACCTGGACAAGCTCACCGAAGTGAGCGACATCAGCCTGGCCGTGTCGCTGCACGCGCCCAACGACGAACTGCGCGACGAGCTGGTGCCCATCAACAAGAAGCACCCCATTGCGGACCTGCTGGCCGCGTGTCGTCGCTACATCGCGGACAAGCCCCATCGGAGCATCACCTGGGAGTACGTCATGCTCGACGGGGTGAACGACTCCGACGCGCACGCCCGGCAACTGGTCCGGCTGCTCAAGGGTATTCCCTCCAAGGTGAACCTGATCCCGTTCAACCCGTTTCCGGAGGCGCCCTACGAGCGCTCCAGCGATGAGCGGATCCGGGCGTTCAGCAACATTCTCAGCAATGCCGGGCTCGTTTCCACCACCCGCAAGACCCGCGGCGACGATATCGACGGCGCCTGTGGCCAGCTGGTCGGCAAGGTTGCCGACCGCACGCGGCGGCGGCAGAAGCGGGCGGAGCGGGAGCAGGCGACCCAGCCATGATGCGATTGCTGCGTGCGAGTCTGGTGTTGGTGGTGCTGGTGGCCGTTGGCTGTGCCAGCGGGCAGCAGGGTCGTGAGGCGTCGCGCATCAACACGCAGCTTGGCGTCAATTACATGCAGCAGGGCAATCTCAGCCAGGCCAACGAGTCCCTGGACAAGGCGCTGGAGCAGGACCGCCGCAACCCCGAGGCCCACGCGGCCAAGGCGGTGCTGGCCGAGCGGCTTGGCGAGTATGACGATGCCGATCACCATTACCGTCGGTCCCTGCGTCTGGATGACGATCAGTCCTCGGTCCGCAACAACTACGGCCGGTTCCTGTGCAGTCAGGGCCGTTACGACGACGCCGAGGAGCAGTTCCAGTACGCCATCGACGACTCCCTCTACCAGCGGCGCCACGTGGCGCTGGCCAATGCCGGCCTTTGCGCCATGCGTGATGGTCGCGAAGAGGAAGCGGAAGAGTATCTGCGGCGTGCGCTGCAGCATGAGTCCCGGTTCGCGCCGGCGCTGCGGCACCTGGCCGAGCTCCGGTACGACAACGGTGACTATCTGTCGGCGCGGGGGTACTACCAGCGCCTGATGGAGCAACAGAGCCAGAACGCGGCGACGCTCTGGCTGGGTGTGCGTATCGAGAATGCGCTTGATAACAAGGATGAGGCAGCCAGCTATGCGCTGAGACTGCGCTCCGATTATCCCGACTCGGAAGAGGCGCAGGCACTGCGCCGGATGGATCGCGATGACTGATAACGATAACGAGAACCAGGAAGGCGTTGGCAGCGCCGTGACCGGCCCGGGTGTGGAGCTGCGTGCTGCCCGTTCGGACAAGGGCATGACCACGGGGGACGTGGCCACAGCACTGCACCTCTCCGTTCAGACCATTGAGGATCTGGAAGCGGAGAACTGGAGCAACCTGCCGCCGGGCCCGTTCGTACGGGGGTACATCCGGGCCTACGCCGGGTTGCTGGAACTGGACGGCGAAGAACTCATGCGCCGTGTGGATGCCTCCATGGGGGCGTCCGAGCCTGGCCTCAAGGTCAGCGCACCGGTGGACACCTCCCCGCAAATGCCGCGGGTGCTGGCGCTCACGGGCGTGGGTGTCGTGGTGTTCGCCGTGATTGCGGGTGCCGGCTGGTGGTTTCTTGACCGCACGGCGCCGTTTCTCTCGGACGAGCCGCCGGCCGAGATTGCCGATCCGGAGGCGGAGCAGGCGCCGGAGGTGGCGGACGAGGACGACACCGCGGACCCCGCCGACGATGACAGCCTCGCCGTGCTGGAGGATGACGACGCCGTCGAGCTGCAGGACGAGCCGGTGGTGGAAGCCACACCGGATGGCGATGACGCAGCGGATGATGCACCGGCCGCGATGCTTGATCCGGACACCCTGGCCGATGAGCTTGCCAGCGATGAGCCCCTGACGCTGGGAACGGAAGAGCCGCCCGCGTCGGTTGATGACGGGGACGATCCGCTGGCCGGCAGTGATGAAGGGCTGACGCTGGGTAGCGACGAGCAGTCCCTGGATGAGGCGGTCGAGCCCGACCTGGCGTCTTCGGAACCTGCCCCGAGCATCGACGCAGCCCCGGAGGACGAGACGGGCGAAGGGGCCGGCGAGGCCGCGCAGGGCGGTGCCGGGGAGGATGACCTGCCGCCGTTGACGGATCCGGAAGAGCTGGTCCTGGACTTCGCCGGGCCGGCCTGGATGGAAGTGACGGACGCCCGCGGCGAGCGGTTGCTTTACGGGCTGGTCCAGGACGAAGGTGAGCAGGTGCTCGAGGGAGAGGCGCCGTTTTCCGTGCTCGTCGGTGACGTGTCGCGGGTCAGCGTCTACTTCGATGACGAAGCAGTCGAGCTCGGGCCGGAGCGGCCTGGCCGGGTCGTACGGGTCGAGGTGCCCTGATCCCGGCATGAGCCGGTGCGCCCGCGCCCGGCGTCCGTGACGCGGCACCAGCTCCGGTGCAATCGAAACAACAGGGAGGCCCATTGGCTACGACAATCCAGTCCGTCAGGGGATTCGGCGACATCCTGCCGGAGCACACGCCCGTGTGGCAGTTCGTGGAGCAGCGCCTGCGCGCCACGCTGGACGCCTACGGTTACGAAGAGATTCGCCTGCCGCTGCTGGAGAAGACGGAGCTGTTTTCCCGCTCCATCGGTGAAGTCACCGACATCGTCGAGAAGGAGATGTACACCTTCGACGACCGCAACGGCGACAGCCTCAGTCTGCGGCCCGAGGGGACGGCCGGTTGCGTCAGGGCCGGCATCCAGCATGGGCTCTTCCACAACCGCCAGCCGCGGCTGTGGTATGCCGGCAGCATGTTCCGGCACGAGCGGCCCCAGAAGGGGCGTTACCGGCAGTTCAACCAGGTGGGCGTGGAGGTCTTCGGGCTGCCCGGCCCGGATATCGACGCCGAGGTTATCCTGCTGGCCGCCCGCATGCTGCGTGCCGTCGGTCTCGATGACATCCGTCTGGAGCTGAACACGCTGGGTACCCCGGAAGCCCGTGCCGCCTACCGGGACGCCCTGGTGGACTACCTCCGTGGCCACGAAGCGGCCCTCGACGAGGATAGTCGGCGCCGGTTGAGTACCAATCCGCTGCGGATTCTCGACACCAAGAACCCCGACACACGGGCTCTCCTGGACGGGGCGCCCGCGCTGGAAGACTGGATCGACGACGAGAGCCGGCAGCACTTCCGTGATCTGTGCGCCATACTGGACCGCGCCGGTATTGCCTACACCGTGAACCCCCAACTGGTCCGCGGCCTGGATTATTACGGGCGCACCGTGTTCGAGTGGATTACCGATCAGCTCGGTGCGCAGGGAACCGTCTGTGCCGGCGGCCGCTACGACGGTCTGGTGGAGCAGATCGGGGGGCGACCCACGCCCGCGATCGGCTTTGCGCTGGGCGTGGAGCGCCTGGTGGCCCTACTGGAAGATGCCGGCAAGGCGCCGGTCGCAGCGGCGCCGGATGTCTACCTTGTACTTGCCGGAGACGCCGCCACGCAGGAAGGACTGGTGCTCGCCGAGGAACTCAGGAGCGCCATTACCGGTCTGCGTGTTGTAACCCACTGCGGTGGTGGCAGCTTCAAGAGCCAGTTCAAGCGAGCGGACCGCCTGGGCGCGCGGCTTGCCGTGGTGATGGGCGAGAACGAGGTTGCACGGAACGAAGTGGCGATCAAGGATTTGCACGGCGACGGGGATCAACTGACCGTGACCCGCGCGGATCTGCCGCGGGAACTGCGTGAGCGCCTGGAGACGGGGCGCGAGTCATGAAGGACGGGATCAACGCATGAGTGATGAAGAACAGGTCGAGAAGCTGCGTGAGTGGTGGCAGGAGCACGGTCGTGCAGTCATTGCCGGGATCATCATCGCCGTCGGCGGGGTGATCGGCTGGCAGCAGTGGGGTGCCTATCAGGATCGGCAGGCCGAGGCGGCGTCGGCCACGTACATGCAGTTCGTGGAGGCGCGGGATACCGGGGCCGATGCGGATACCGTGGTTCGCCGCGGCCAGCGTGTACTTGATGACTTCGGCTCCAGCACCTACGCCGCCATGGCCGGCATGCAGCTGGCAACCTACCAGGCGCAGCAGGACGCCGCGGACGACGCCGTCGACACGCTTCAGTGGGTGATCGACAATGCCGCGGACAAGCCCTTCCGGGACCTGGCCAGGCTGCGTCTTGCCCAGATTCACTACGGCCACGACCGCCTCGATGATGCGCTCGCTGTTCTCGAAGACGCCGAGGATGGTCCCTACGAAGGGCGGTATGAGGAACTGCGTGGTGATATCCACGCAGCGCGTGGCGACCGGGAAGAAGCCCGGACCGCATACCGCAACGCGCTGGACGCCGATGCCGTCTCCGGGATGCGCCGGACGCTGATCGAACTCAAGCTCAACGAGATGGGCGGGGAGGCCTCGGCGTGAGATACCTGGTGATGCTGCTGGTGCTGGCGGGCGTGGCCCTCGCCGGCTGTGGTGCCACCTCGGAACGCACCACACCCTCGGACGATCTCCGTGACGGTCAGCCCGAAGTCCTCGCCGAGCGCGAATGGCATCGGCGTGCCAGCTCCGGTATCCAGACCGAGGGCGAAGCGCTGGCGCCGGTGCTGGTGGATGGTCAGGTGTACGTGGCGGACCGCCGCGGGCGTGTCAGCGCCTACGATGCCGAGTCGGGGCGACTCGGCTGGCGTTTCAGTATCGGCACCGGCATCTCCGGCGGGCCGGCAATTGCCGATGACATGGTCGTCGTGGGTACTCGCAAGGGGCGTGTCATCGCCCTGGAGCCGGAGACCGGCGAGCAGATCTGGGATGCGCGGGTCAGCAGTGAAGTGCTTGCGCTGCCGGTGATTGGTGACGATATCGTGGTGGTTCGCAGTGCCGATGGCCGTGTGTACGGCTTCAGCCGCGAAACCGGGTCGCGCCGCTGGGTGCATGATGTGAGTGTGCCGTCGCTCTCCCTGCGCGGCTCCAGCAATCCGGTGCAGCTCAACGGCGGCGTGGCCATTGGGTTCGAAAACGGCGTCCTGCAGGCGCTGCGCGCAAGCGACGGTGAGTCTGCCTGGCAGGTGACCGTATCGGAGCCCCGCGGCAGCGCGGATCTGGACCGCGTGCGCGACATCGACGCCACGCCGGTGCTGTTCGACGGCACATTGTATGTCGTGGGCTATCGCGGGCGTCTGATGGCCGTATCGCCCTCGGACGGCGAGGTCTACTGGGACCGTGAGTTTTCCTCCCATGCGGGCATGGATGTGGATGACGAGCGGGTGTACGTCACCGATGAGAGCGGCCGCATCTGGGCCGTGGATCGGCGCACCGGTGCGTCCATCTGGCGGCAGAACGACACGGAAGGCCTGAACGCCACGGCCCCGGCGGCGCACGGAGACTACGTGGTCTTCGGTGACAGCACCGGGCGGCTGACGGTGCTGTCGGCGCAGGACGGGCGCATCCTGGCGCGCCGGCAGGTCTCGGAAGATGACAGCATCTCCCAGGCGCCGGTCAGTGACGGGGGCGGTGTGCTGGTGCTGACCGACGACGGATACCTGATGCGCTATCGTCTGCGGGATCGCGACGCGGAGTAGGGTATGTGCCTGCTGGCCTTTGCGGTCGGGTGTCACCCTGCGTACCCGCTGATCGTCGTGGGCAACCGGGACGAATACCATCATCGTCCCACGGAGCCCATGCACTGGTGGCGTGAGGCGCCTCTGCTCGCCGGGCGTGACCTTACCGCGGGCGGGACCTGGCTTGGTGTCACGCCGCTCGGGCGGTTCGCCACGGTAACCAACTACCGCGACCCGGAGCCGCAGCGCACTGATACGATTTCCCGTGGGCAGCTGGTCGTGGATGCGCTTGCCGCGGATGACCCCGGCGCGTTCGGTGAGACCCTGGAAGCGACCGGCAACCGTTACAACGGGTTCAACCTGCTGTGGGGTGACGCCGGTGGTCTGTATTACTACTCCAACCAGGAAGGCATCGCACGCCCGGTGCCCGCGGGCGTCCACGGGCTCAGCAACGGGCTGCTGAACACCCCGTGGCCGAAGCTGGTCCGGGTCCGCGAGGCACTCGAGACCCTGATCCACGATACCGGCCCTTGCGATAGTGGTGCGCTGCTGGATCTGCTGGCTGACCGGCGCCCGGCGGCCGATGGCTCGCTCCCGGATACCGGCATCCCGAAAGACTGGGAGCGCCTGCTCTCCAGCCCGTTCATCGTCAGCGAGGCCTACGGCACCCGGGCGTCCACCGTGGTCACGGTGGGCACCGGTGGTGAAATCGTGGTGCGCGAGCGGTCCTTCGGGCCGGACGGGGAGTGCCTGGATGACCGCACGTTCCGGTGGCAGGGAATGGAGTTCGGCTCAGGCGCCTAGCCACACTCACCCACGCTGCGTGGCCTGCAGTGGCGGCGGTCCGTCCAGGTTGCGTTGCCCAGTTTCGCGTCCTCGAACACCGTCCCCCGGGTCGAGGCATTGCGGAGATCCGCCCGTTCCAGGTTGGCACCGGTGAAATCAGCGCCGTCCAGGGACGCGCCGTCCAGATTCGCGCCGCGCAGGTCGGCGCCGGTGAGGTCAGCTCCCTCCAGGTTGGCCTGCTCCAGGTTGGCGTCGCTGAGGTCGGCTCCGTGGAAGCGCGCCCCTTCCAGGTTGGCGCGGTTGAACCGGCTGCCATCGGCCCTCGCCTCGGTGAAGTCGGCACCCTGGAGGCGGGCATTATAGAAGCTGGCGCCGCTCAGGCGCGCCTCGTTGAAACGCGCGGCAGTGAGGTCCGCGGAATCGAAACGGACATCTTCCAGGTCAGCGCCGGCAAAACTCGCTTCCGGCAGGCTGGAGGAGACAAAGCGGGCGCGCTTGAGATCTGCGCCGTTGAACTGCGCCCGCGCCAGCCGTGATGCGCCGAAGTCGGCGCGCCTGAGCTGGCCGTCCCGCAGGTCCGCCTCGTCCAGGGAGGCGTCCGTGACCACGGCGCCCTCAAGGTTGGCGCCCTGAAGCATGGCAGCCGTCAGATCGATCCGGCGAAGCAGGGCACGGTTCAGCGTCGCCCCCTCCAGTTCCGCCTCGCGCTTGTCGCAGCCCGCCCAGTTGACCCCCTGGGCCGGCTCCGCGTTGCAGTCCGCATGGGCGGGTGATACGCTCAGCGCCGAAAAAATGAGCATGCCCAACGCCATGAGCCCTGTCGTAAGCCGGGCAGACACCCCGCTGACAGCGTTCGCCGCACTCTGATGGCTGGACGCCCGGAAGGCATGTTTCACCAGATTGATCAGTGCGTTGCCGACCGTGGCGGCAGTTGCCGCCGTAGCGCCTTCCGGCCCCGGGCGCCCGATGGCAGGCGCGCTGTCGGCACCGGGCCGGGAGTGCGCCGGCAGGACGACTCCGCCGGGCGCCGCCGATTGGACCGATTTTATTGCATTGGAGTGAGGAGGCATTTGAGTCATGCGTATCATTCTATTGGGACCGCCCGGTGCGGGCAAAGGCACGCAGGCCGGGTTCATCTGCGAGCATTTCGGCATTCCCCAGATTTCCACCGGTGACATGCTGCGTGCGGCGGTCAAGGAAGGGACACCGCTGGGCCAGGAAGCGGAGAAGATCATGAAGTCCGGGGGGCTTGTCTCCGACGAGATCATTCTTGGTGTGGTCAAGGAGCGGATCGCCAAGCCGGACTGTGCCAACGGGTTCCTGTTCGACGGGTTTCCGCGGACCATCGGCCAGGCCGAGGCGGTGAAGGACGAGCAGATCGCTCTGGATTACGTGGTTGAACTGCAGGTGGATGACGAGGAGATCGTCAGCCGCATGAGCGGCCGTCGGGTGCATCCGGCGTCCGGGCGCGTCTATCACGTCGACCACAATCCCCCGAAGGTGGCCGGCAAGGACGATGAGTCCGGTGAAGACCTGGTGCAGCGGGAAGATGATCAGGAAGACACGGTGCGCAAGCGCCTTGAGGTCTACCATGATCAGACGCGGCCGCTGGTGGAGTACTACCAGAAACTGGCTGACAGCGGCGAGCCGAATGCGCCGCGCTACGTTGCGCTGCAGGGTACCGGCGACGTCGACGAGATCCGCAACCGCATCATCACCACCCTCTCGGCGTAATCCCGCCCCCGGCGGGGCGGCGCACGCCGCCCCGCAGCTTGCGTGTCGTGGCGTTATGGCCTGCCGTGCGGTATGTTGGACATGAGAGCGCTCGCGCCGTTTCGGGCGACTTCAACACACCCCTCGAACCGGTTCCGGTGGCATGAAACGTCTTCTCGCGATGGTCTTGTTGGTCACGCTGGCACTCACGGCGGGGCGCGCCGATGAGGCGCCCGGCGGTTACGTGCTGGACATCCGCGGCGCCATTGGCCCTGCGACGCTGGACTACGTCAGCCGCGGCATTGATCGCGCCGCGGAACGGGACGCGGAGCTCATCGTTCTGCGCATGAACACCCCCGGCGGTCTCGACAGTTCGATGCGTGACATCATCGAGGCGATCGTGGAATCGCCCGTTCCGGTCGTGACCTACGTCTCTCCAAGCGGCTCGCGGGCGACCAGTGCCGGGACCTACATCATGTATGCCTCTCATGTTGCCGCAATGGCCCCCGGGACCACCATTGGTGCCGCCACGCCGGTGCAGATGGGTGGAATGCCCGGTGGCGACGAGGAGGAGACCACGGAGGACACCGATAACGGCAACGGCGATAACGGTGACGAGGACGCCGCCGATGAGGACAACGGCAACGGCGCGCCGCAGCCCGCCAACGCCATGGAGCGCAAGATGATCAACGATGCGGTCTCCTACATCCGCTCCCTGGCGGAGATGCGGGACCGCAACGCGGACTGGGCCGAGAAAGCCGTGCGCGAGGCGGCCAGCATCGGATCGTCCGAGGCGCTGGAGCTCAACGTCATCGACCTCATGGCGGACGACATGGACGATCTGCTTGCGCAGATCGATGGCCGTGAGGTGCGTACCTCTGCCGGCGACATCACGCTGGAGACGGACGGGCTTGCGCTGGAGTTCATCGAGCCCGACTGGCGCAATGAACTCCTGTCGGTGATCACCAACCCGAACGTGGCCTACATTCTCATGCTCGTGGGCATCTACGGCCTCATCTTCGAGCTGGCCAATCCGGGCGCTGTCGTCCCGGGCGTGCTGGGCAGCATCAGCCTGCTGCTCGCACTGTTCGCCTTCCAGGCGTTGCCGATCAACTACGCCGGGCTTGGCCTGATGCTGCTTGGCGCTGCCTTCATGGTCGGGGAAGCGTTCATGCCGAGCTTCGGCATACTGGGTATCGGCGGGCTGGCCGCATTCGTGCTGGGCTCACTGCTGCTGGTGGATACCGGTGTCGAAGCCTACGAGCTCTCCCTTGCCGTGGTGATCGGCGTCTCCGCGGTCAGCTTCGTGGTGATCTTCGGCATCGCCACCATGGCTGTCCGCTCCCATCGGCGTCGGGTTGCGTCCGGTGCCGAGCAGATGGTGGAGGAGGCGGCGGAGGCCGCTGCGGATTTCCGGGATGGCCGCGGCAAGGTGCGCCTGCTCGGCGAAGTCTGGAACGCGGTGCTGGAAGGGGAGGGCGAAGTGCGCAAGGGTGATACGGTGCGGGTCAGTCGTGTGGACGGCCTGACCGTCCATGTGCGGCCCACGGGAGCGAATCGGCAGGAGTTGCAATGACGTTGCGCGAGCAGGCGATCGATCGGTTTCAGGAGTGGTTCAGGCAGGCGCAGGACTGTGCGGAGATCGCCGATGCCACGGCCATGACGCTGGCAACCGTCAGTGATGGCGGGCAGCCAGCCGCGCGGACGGTGCTGCTCAAGGGCGTCGATCACCGGGGATTCGTGTTCTATACGAACACCCGTAGCCGCAAGGGCCTGCATCTTGCCACGCAGCCCAGGGCGGCAGTGTGCTTCTACTGGGCGCCGTTGAACCTGCAGGTCCTGGTGGAAGGGGACGTCAGCCAGGTCAGCGGTGACGAGGCCGACGCCTACTTCGCGTCCCGGCCGCGGCTCAGTCAGGTCGGCGCCTGGGCATCCGAGCAATCGCAGCCCCTGGACAGTCCGGAGACCCTGGCTGCACGGGTCGATGCGCTGGAGCGCGAGTACGCCGATCAGCCGGTGCCGCGGCCGCCGCACTGGACCGGCTATCGCATCGATCCGACACTGATGGAGTTCTGGGCAGCGGCGGATGGCCGTCTGCACCGGCGCGAGCGTTACCAGCGCGACGGCGACGGCGCCTGGTCGCACTGTTTCGTCAACCCCTGATCTGCTCGCCGTCGATCCAGGCCAGCCGTCGGAGTGCAGGCAGGAAGGCGGCGATGGCGGCGGCCGTGAACAGCAACGTCGGCAGCAGCCCGATGGCCTCCGCAAGCAGGGCGCCAACGACCGGCCCAAGCAGCAGCCCAACGGCGAACGCCAGGTTGAACAGCGCGTAGACGATTCCGTAGGACTGGCCGTCGTGCTGATCGATTCTGGCCGCCAGGCCCGGAAGGGCGGGGCCCAGGGCAAGAGCGCAGCACAGCCCCGTGGCAGCGAACAGCGGCGCGGTCCACCAGGCGCCGGGCGCGAGGGCGAACAACGGCAGCAGCAGGACCAGTGGCGCCGCGCCACGGCGTATGGTTGCGACCGCACCCCAACGGTCTCCGCCGTACCCGGCCAGGGGGGAGCCCAGCCCGAACGCGACGGCGATCAGCCCGAACAGCACACCGATGGTGCCGGCACCGCTGCCGAACTGGCGCTCCAGGAACAGCGGCAGGGTGGGCTCCAGCAGGCCCATGATGGCCGCCACCGCGGCCACCACACCGGCCAGACCGAGAATGCCCGGGTCCGTCAGGATCCGCGCCAGCGGCCCGGCGGAGCTGGCCTGGTCGCTTTCGGGCAGACGCAGCAGCACAGACGCGGCGACGCCCGTCAGGAGCAGCGCAACGGCAGCCGGCGCCAGGAATGCTGCCGTGATTCCGAACAGGTCGCTGACGATGCCGCCCAGCGGTGGGCCGGCCATCAGACCGACCGCGAAACCGGTCATCACCATGCCCATGGCCCGGCCCCGTTCATGACTCGGCCAGTGGTTGGCGATGACCGCCAGACCGGCCGTCCACGTGGCGCCGGAGGTGGCGCCCTGGAGCATGCGGGCGGTGATCATCGCGGTGAAGCTGTCGGCGGCGACGAACAGCAGGGTCACGGCCGCCAGACCGGCGATGCCGCCGATCAGGGGCAGCCGGTAGCCCCAGTGCCGGATGCCCAGGCCGATCAGCGGGGTGGCGACACAGAGGCCGAACGCATAGCTGCCCAGCAGGATGCCGGCCCCGGTCTGGCCGAAGTCCAGTTCAGCGCCCAGTTGCGGGAGCATGGGAACCACAAGCCCGTAGATCAGCGTATCCAGGCAGACGCCTGCCACGATCACCGCGAGCAGCGCCCGGCGCACGGGTTCAGCCATGCAGGAGTCCCTCGTCGCCCATTGCGGTCAGTGATTGGCGCCCATGGCCTCAGGCCACGGGAGCAGCTGATCGCCATTGGCGTTGTGAAGGATGTCGCCCGGCTGCAGAAACTCGAGATCCAGCCCGTACCGTGCCGCGGTGTCCTGCCACTGCGCGCGGATGTGCTGAATGCCCTCCGGCGCGAGCGGGTAGTGGTTGGCGTAGTGGATGACCCGGTCGTCCGCGGAGCGCACGAGCACCGTGTAGGCCACCGGTCCCAGGCCGGGGCGGCTGTGTTCCGTGAGGCTGATGCCTGCCACGTCGCTCCAGTCGCCCGTGTCCGTAACCACTTCGTTGACCTCCAGCGTTTCGGCGGGCATGGCACCCATGCGGGCTGCCGACAACGCCTGGTCCAGGTTGTCGTCCCGCAGGTCCGCGCTATCCTCCACCACCTGCACGCTGAGCCCGTGTGCGGCGAGGCCGGCGGTGTACTGTCGCTGAATCTGCTGGAAGCGGCCGTAAGCCGCCGCCGGGTCGGTGACGCCGGGGTTCTCGGTGGCCCACTGGCTGAAGGTCAGAAAGCGGGCGAAACCCTGGGCACCATCCACCAGCAGGAGATTGCCCTCCGGCAGTTCCACCCGTGCCGGCGGCTGGCTGGTAAACAGTGCAGCCTCCAGCAATGTCCACAACGGGCCGAATTCAGCATGCTCGAGCTGGATCTTCATCAGCGCGCAAAGGTCGTTGAATGTCGCGAAAGAAAGATTGAGCGCCTTGATGCCGAATCGGTCCTGAACGAGTTGACCCGTTTTCAGCGAGGCACGTCCCTTCTCGAGCAGGTTCTTCTCGAGTTTCGTGCCCAGGGCGTCCATGTTTTCCGGTTCCCCGAGAAAAAGAAACGGAATGGCCAGCAAGGGGCCGGAGCCCGGGCGGCGACGCGGTGCGATTTCCGGAATTGGAAAGGCGTCACCGTCTGCGCCGATGGCCATGACCTGCGGCTGAAAGCGCGTGTCGGGCAGGCTGCGCCGGTACAGCTCGGAGAGGACATCCACCATGGGCAATCCGGGACGGAGAATCTCCGTGAGATCGTACAGACCGCCCAGGAGGACGAACCCGTAGTCGTTCAAGGGGCCGAGAATGCGCTGAAGGTCGTCGGCAATGGCCCAGCACAACGAATCAGCCGCCTCTGAAGACAGCGGCTCGGGCGGGCGTTGCCCCTGAGCGACGACATCCAGATCCAATTCCACCGTCAGTACGGCGGGTACGGCAGCGACCTGGTTCTGCATGAGGCCTCCAGTCGGCGAACGAAAAATGGGGCGCCACTATACCTGAACGTATGGTTTTCGTCCCGACGGTTGTCGCGATTTGGCAACGAATGGGCAGGCTTTAACGAAAGGTCGGTTTTCTTCCGTTTACAGATATTGTTAATGTCTCCCTGTTTTCTACAGGGTCGGTATTGCACCGACTTTGCATTTCAACTATCTTTCAAACGTCAATCGCAGTGGGGCTGAGCCCGAAAAGGAGTAAGGATGGATCTTACCAAGTATACGTCCCAGGAACTCAATCAGTTAAAGAAAGACATCGACAAGGAGCTTAGAAAGCGCCGCAAGCAGGATGTCAAGGAAGCCCAGAAAGAACTCAAGCAGGTCGCCGAAAAGTACGGCCTGGCAGTGACCGATCTGGTTTCCGGCGGTGGCTCCAAGTCCGGTAAAGGGGCCGCGTCGGTACGCTTCCGTCATCCGGAGGACCCGTCCAAGGGGTGGTCCGGACGGGGTCGCAAGCCGGCCTGGATCAAGGAGTGGGAAGCCCAGGGCAAATCCCTGGACGCCCTGCGGGTCGACGACTGAGGCGCGCTGACCGCCGAGACGTCAACCGGAACCCGGGCGCGCCGCCCGGGTTTTTTGTGGCCGTGATCTTACCCCCGCAGCCCGACACCCCGTTTCAGCAGCGTCAGGCTGAGCGTCCCCAGCACCAGAATGAACAGACCGATGATCGCGTAGGCCACGCGAATGTCGATGTCCGATGCGCCGAGAAAGCCGTAGCGGAACGCATTCACCATGTACAGAACGGGGTTCAGCAGTGACACGCCCTGCCACACGTCCGGCAGGAGGGAAATGGAATAGAACACGCCGCCGAGGTACGTCAGCGGTGTGAGAATGAACGTGGGGACGATGGAGATATCGTCAAACTTCCTGGCGAAAATGGCGTTGACGAAGCCTCCCAGGGAGAAGAGCACCGAGGTGAGAAACACCACTGAGACAAGCACGCCCACGTTGTGAATCTGCAGCGTGGTGAAAAAACTGGCCACGATGGTCACGATCAGCCCCGTGAGCAGGCCCCGTCCCACACCGCCGGAGATATAGCCGGCGAGAATGACGATGTTCGGGGTGGGGGAGACCATCAATTCCTCAATGTGCTTCTGGAATTTTGCTCCAAAGAACGAGGACACCACGTTCGAATAGGAATTGGTGATTACCGCGATCATGATGATCCCGGGCGCGATGAAGTCCATGTAGGTGTAGCCGTCCATCGGGCCGATGCGCGGTCCGATCAGGTTGCCGAAGATCACGAAGTAGAGCGTCATGGTGATCGCCGGCGGCAGCAGCGTCTGCATCCAGATACGGAGATACCGGTTGGCCTCCTTGTAGGCAATGGTCTGCAGGGCGATCAGTGACTGTTTCCAGTACATGCGGTTCTCCATGGCCCGGTGTCAGGCATTCTCGGCGGCAGAGGCTTCCGGCTGGCCGGGCTCGCCGGCGTCGCTGCTGCCGCCGTTATCCTCGAGCAGGCGCAGAAACAGTTCCTCCAGGCGGTTGGACTTGTTGCGCATGCTCATCACGGAGATGCCGCGCTCGCCCAGCGCTGCGAACAGGTCCGTGAGCGACTGGTCCTCGTGGACCTCCACCTCCAGGCGCGCGTCATCCAGCTGCTGGACGGCGTAACCGGGAAGCCGGGTCGCCTCCTGGAGCGGCCCGCGGACATCCAGAATGAAGGCGTGGGTCTTGAGCCGGTTCAGCAGGGCCTGGGTGCTGGTGTGCTCGATGATGCGGCCTTCATCGATGATGGCGATCTTCCGGCAGAGACTCTCGGCCTCTTCGAGGTAGTGGGTGGTGAGAATAATGGTCGTGCCGCGTGCGTTGATCTCGCGCAGAAAAGCCCACATGGAGCGCCGCAGCTCGATGTCCACGCCGGCCGTGGGCTCGTCGAGAATCAGCAGCGGCGGCTCGTGGATCAGCGCCCGGGCGATCATCAGTCGCCGTTTCATGCCACCGGACAGGGTGCGTGAGGCATCCCCGCGTTTCTCCCACAGCCCCAGTTGGCGCAGGTATTTCTCCGCGCGCACCCGCGCCTCCCGGCGCCGGATACCGTAGTAGCCCGCCTGGTTGAGCACGATCTGCTCGACGGTCTCGAAGCCGTTGAAATTGAATTCCTGCGGGACCAGCCCGAGCCGGGTCTTCGCTTCCCACTCGTGCCGGTTGAGGTCGAAACCGAAGATCTCCACGCTCCCGGACGACATGGTGACCAGCGAGCTGATGATGCCGATCATGGTCGACTTGCCGGCGCCGTTCGGGCCGAGCAGGCCGAAGAAGGCGCCTTCTTCCACGTCCAGGCTGACGTCGCTGAGCGCGGTCGTCCCGCCCTTGTAGGTCTTGCTCAGGCCCTGCAGCGAGAGTGCTTTCATGAGTGCGCAATGCCCCCGGGGCGAATGATTGGTCGTGCGCCGGCGCGCCTGCAGCTCCGGGCTCCGCCGAGCGGGCGGGTGCGGGGCCGTGACCGGCACGGCGGGCTGGATCCAGGAAGGTGAGTACAGTACCCGCGCGACAGGGAGGCGGGCAAGTCAGGGGCGGGTTGCGACCCGTTTATCGGAAATTTCCTGAATCGGATGGAACCTGTGCGTTTTCGTGCCGTCAGAGCGGGCAAGTCGACGCGTGCACGATCTGTTGGTTTGACACGACACGTGAATCGGCTGCTAAGCTTTCATACTTGATGCAAAATCGGCCGCATAGGCCGCAAACGGGAGAAGGCCTGACTATGCAAATGCAGATGATCGGTACTGGAGCGCTGCGGGCGCTTGTCGTGGCAGCAGCGATGATTTTCGCTGGTAGCGCGGTGGCCCAGATGGAGCAGCAGCCCCAGGGCCAGGAAGGTGGCCCGCAGATGGAGCTTCAGCAGATCCAGCAGCGTCTTGCCGAGGTTCAGGAAGCGGCCCTTGAGAACAACCCGGGCCTGGAGCAGCAGCGTGACGAGCTCGAAGAGCTGGTGATCCGCAAGATGGAAGAAGCGGGTTATGACCCGGACGCGAGCATGCAGACGCTTGAGTCGGTCCAGGCTGACATGCAGGACGAGAGCCTGTCCGACGAAGAGCGCCAGCAGATGCTGCAGGAAGCTCAGGAAGCGCAGCAGGACCTCCAGGAGGCGCAGCAGGTTGCCATGCAGGACGATGAAGTCGTCGAGGCACAGCAGGCCTTCCAGGACGATCTGATGGAAGCCATGCGTGAAGAAGATCCGGAGACGGATGAGCTGATTGAAGAGTTCCAGCAGATCCAGCAGGACATGCAGGGCGGCATGGGTGGTCAGCAGGGCGGCGAAATGGCCCCGCAGTAATACCCTTCCAGCCTTCTGTGCTGACAAGCCCGGGTGGACGTGTCCACCCGGGTTTTTTTGTTCCTGGTTCGGGAGCCCTTGAAAAAGTCCGAAATTGGACTATCCTTGTAAGAACTTTTGGCGTACTGCAACAAAGGTGCTGGGCACCGGGAGAATCTGCATGGGTGGTCGACTGATTGAAGGCGTCTGGTATACCCAGGGCTACGAGCCCGACAACAAGGGGCGGTTCGTCCGGCAGGAGTCCGCGTTTCGCGACTGGATCACGGATGACGCCAGTGCCCGGTTCCGGCCGGAAGCGGGGAGGTACCACCTCTACGTGTCCTATGCATGCCCGTGGGCGCACCGTGTTCTCATCATGCGCCGGCTGAAAGGGCTGGAAGAAGCGATTCCGGTGTCGGTGGTCCACCCGCTGATGCTCGACGATGGCTGGGAATTCCGTGACTATCCCGGAAGCACGTCGGACCCCATCCATGGGGCGCGCTTCCTGCGCGAGGTCTACCAGGCTGCGGATGCAGGGTTTACGGGCCGGGTGACGGTGCCATTGCTGTGGGACAAACGGGAGCAGACCATCGTGAACAACGAGTCACGGGAGCTGCTGCGCATGCTGGACCACCGCTGGCAGTCCGTTGCCGCTGACACGACCGACTACGCCCCGGCCGATCTGGTGGCACGGGTGGATGAGACCATCGACGCCATCTACGAACCGGTCAACAACGGTGTCTACAAGTGCGGGTTCGCGCAGTCCCAGGACGCCTATGAAGAAGCATCCGAGGCGCTGTTCGGTGCGCTCGACCACTGGGATGAGGTTCTGGGGCAGCAGCGGTTCCTGTGCGGTGGCAGCATCACGGAGGCGGATATCGCACTCTATACGACGCTGGTGCGGTTCGACGCCGTCTACAGCGTGCACTTCAAGTGCTCGCAGCGGCGGATCATGGACTACCCCAATCTGCTCGGGTACCTGCGGGATCTTTACCAGCGGCCCGCTTTCCGGGAGACCACGAACATGGATCACATCCGGCAGCACTATTACCGCAGTCACGGGTTCATCAACCCTACGGGGATCGTCGCGCGGGCACCGGAGGTGGACCTGGACGCCCCCCACGGCCGGGATCGCCTGAGCTGACAGGTGCTGTCGTGCAGGCAGACGGGCGGGGTCAGCCGTCCTGCCCGTTTGCCTCGTTGTAGGATTCGTCTTCCCCCTCCACGAACAGGAGGGGATCCACCGCTTGGCCGTTCAGGTAGACGGTCCAGTGCAGGTGGGGGCCGGTGACACGCCCCGTGGCGCCGATGGTCCCGAGGGTGTCGCCCCTGGCGACGCGATCCCCCGTGCTCACCTGGATTTCGTCCAGGTGGCAGTACATGGTGACGAAGCCGTTGCCATGATCCACGAAAACGGTCTTGCCGTTGAAGAAGTAGTCCCCCGTTTCAACCACCTCGCCCCCGAGTGGCGCGGCGATGGGCGTGCCCGTCTCGTTGGCGATATCCAGGCCGCTGTGCGGGTTGCGGGGCTGGTCATTGAAGTAACGGCGCAGTCCGAAGGGGCTGGAGAAGCGGCCTTCGGCGGGCAGTGTGAGCGCCATGGTCTCGGGGGTGCCGTCGCTGAAGGTATCCCGCGCAGCGTGGATTTCCTCCTGCTCCCGGCGGATTCGCTTCAGGGTCTCTTCACCGGGGGAGACCTGCTCATCGTCATCCAGGGTGATGCGCTGCTCGGCGTAGTCACGATCAGTGATCTCGAACGCGAACGCGTCGCCGCCGGAGCGCACGCTGGCTTCGCCCGGGGTCGCATCCAGGCCGATCCCGACCACCGCCTTCCAGCGTCCGTCATGTTCCCTGACCGCCACGGGGCGGTCCTGAAACGTCGCGTCCGGCCGATTGCTTCCTGCCGGGCCCAGGTCCACGACGGCCACTCCGCCGGGGACCGGCCGGTGATCCGGCAGGTCCGCCAGTGCCACGCTGCAGGCAAGCATCAGCGCCAGGGTCGTTGCTGCGCGCATCATGTCCAGTTCTCCTCGTCGTGCACGCGCTCCACGCGGCCGTGAATTCGGCCCTGGGCCAGGCGGGCGGTGAACGGGTCGCCAGGGTTCAGATCCTTTGCGTTGCGTATGACAGCGCCATCGTCAGGCCGTTGCACGATGGCGTATCCGCGGCTGACCGTCGCCAACGGGCTGACCGTCTCCAGGGTTCGCGTCACCGCGCCCAGACGCTCGCGGGAGCGCTCCAGCAGATGGTGCTGCGCGGCGTTGAGGCGCCGCTTCAGGTCATCGGTCCGCTCCCGTCCCCGGATGATGTCCCGGCCCGGACTGGCCGAGCCGAGCCGGCTGCGGGCCTGCTCCAGAGCCGTGAAACGCAGGCGTTGGCCGGTGCGCCAGGCCTGGTCCAGGCGTACTCCGAGCTCCTTCAGCCGCTGCCCGTGCTCGCGCAGCCGCCTGCCCGGGTGCTGTTGCTGCAAGCGCTTGAGCAGGTGGTCCAGACGCTGCGCCTCCTGCTGCTGACGTCGCTCCTGCACGAACTGCAGCCGCTCGGCCGCGGTTTCGAACTGGCGCATCCAGGCTGCGCTGTCAGGGCTCAGCAGTTCCGCGGCGGCCGAGGGCGTCGGTGCCCGCCGGTCCGCAACCAGGTCGGCAATGGTCACGTCGACCTCGTGGCCCACGGCACTGACCACCGGAAGGGGGCAATCGGCAATCGCACGGGCAAGCGCTTCATCGTTGAATGACCACAGATCCTCCAGCGATCCGCCACCACGGGTGAGCAGCAGCACATCCACCTCGGCGCGCTCCACGGCGTGGGCGAGCATGGCGCGGATCGCCTGGGCGGCTTCTTTCCCCTGCACGGGCACCGGGTAGATCAGCACCGGAATGGCAGGGAAACGGCGCTGCAGCACCTGGAGCACGTCACGGACGGCGGCGCCGCTGGGCGAGGTGATCACGCCGATCCGCCGGGGCAGGGTGGGGAGCGCACGCTTGCGGTCCGCCGCGAACAGGCCCTCGGCTTCGAGCTTCTGCCGCAGGGCTTCGAATTGCCGGCGCAGTGCACCATCGCCCGCTTCTTCCATGCTCTCCACGATGAGCTGGTAGTCCCCGCGCGGCTCGTAGAGGCCGATGCGGCCGCGCACGACGACCTGCTGGCCGTTCTCGGGGCGGAAGCGCACCAGCTGGTTGCGGGACCGGAACATGGCGCAGCGGATCTGCGCCCGGTCATCCTTGAGGCTGAAGTAGAGGTGACCCGAGGCGGGACGGGCGAGGTTGGAGAGCTCGCCCTCGACCCAGACGGGCGGCAGCCCCTGCTCCAGCAGTTCCCGCACCTCGCGATTGAGACGCGAGACGGTAATGACAGGGCGGTCGGCGGTGCTGGTCGTGGAGGTGGACGCATTCATGCCGCACAGTCTAACCGGCGCACGGCATCGGGTCATGGTGCGGCATGCGGATATGCCGCTTTACGGTGCACCGCAGCGCTTCCTATAATACTCGGCTATTCCGCGCAAGCTCCACCTCCGCGACAAGGTATCCGCCCATGCGAATCGCCCAGGAAGCCCTGACTTTTGACGATGTCCTTCTTCTCCCGGCGTACTCGGACGTCATGCCCCGGGATGCGGATCTATCGTCGCAATTGACCCGGAGTATCCGGGTCAACATCCCCATCGTCTCCGCGGCCATGGATACCGTCACCGAGGCGGGGCTGGCCATTACGCTTGCGGAACAGGGCGGGCTTGGCATCGTCCACAAGAACATGTCCGTGGAACAGCAGGCGGATCATGTCCGTCGCGTGAAGAAGTTCGAAAGCGGGGTGATCAAGGAACCCATCAGCGTGACGCCGGACACCTCGATCGCCGACGTGCTCGCGCTGACCCGCCAGCACACCATCTCCGGGGTGCCGGTGGTCGACAGCAACGACCGCCTCAGTGGCATCGTGACCAGCCGTGACCTGCGGTTCGAGACACGCACGGATGCCCCCGTCAGCGAGATCATGACGGGCCGTGAACGCCTGGTCACCGTGCGTGAGGGTGCGTCCCGGGAGGAGGTCCTCGACCGCATGCATCGCCACCGCATCGAGAAGGTGCTGGTGGTGGACGACAACTTCCGGCTGCGGGGCCTGATCACTGTCAAGGACATCCAGAAGGCCAAGGATTACCCCAACGCGTGCAAGGACGAACACGGGCGCCTGCGTGTCGGGGCTGCCGTGGGTACCGGCGGTGATACGGAGGAGCGCGTCGACGCGCTGTGCCGGGCCGGGGCGGACGTGGTCGTGGTGGATACCGCGCACGGGCACTCCCAGGGCGTGCTGCAGCGTGTGAGCTGGGTCAAGCAGCACTACCCGGAGGTCCAGGTGATCGGTGGCAATATCGCCACCGGCGCTGCCGCCCGGGCACTGGTGGACGCCGGTGTCGATGCTGTCAAAGTCGGCATCGGCCCGGGATCCATCTGCACCACGCGGGTCGTTGCCGGTGTGGGGGTGCCGCAGATCTCCGCCGTGGCCAACGTGGCCGAGGCACTGGAAGGCTCCGGCGTCCCGCTGATCGCCGACGGCGGGGTGCGCTTCTCCGGCGATCTCTCCAAGGCCATCGTTGCCGGTGCGCACGCCGTGATGGTCGGGGGGCTGTTTGCCGGCACCGAGGAAGCGCCGGGCGAGGTCGAGCTGTTCCAGGGGCGGTCCTACAAGTCCTACCGGGGCATGGGCTCGCTGGGGGCCATGGCGCAGGGGTCCAGCGACCGCTACTTCCAGGATCCGTCCGAAGAGGTGGAGAAGCTTGTCCCCGAGGGTATTGAAGGGCGCGTTCCCTACAAGGGCTCCCTGGTTGCCATCGTCCACCAGCTCCTGGGGGGGCTGCGCGCGAGCATGGGTTACACCGGCTGCCACGACATTCACGAGATGCGTACCAAACCCCAGTTCGTGCGCATTACCAATGCCGGGGTGCGCGAGTCCCACGTCCACGACGTGACGATCACCAAGGAAGCGCCGAACTACCGGACGGACTGAACACACAACACCCGCGCGCCGCCGCCCGAGGGCGGCGCTTTTGTTTGCAACACTGCCGTTGGAACCCGACATGCCCCAGGATATTCACGCCGAACGCATTCTGATCCTCGACTTCGGATCCCAGTACACCCAGCTCATCGCCCGTCGCGTGCGCGAGGCCGGCGTCTACTGCGAGATCTATGCCTGTGACTGTGATCCGGCGGCCATCACCGCCTTTGCTCCCAACGGCGTGATTCTCTCCGGTGGCCCGGAATCGGTGACCTTCGGCGAGACGCCGCGCATCCCCGATGCGGTGTTTGCCCTCGACGTGCCGCTGCTGGGCATCTGCTACGGCATGCAGGCCATGGCCGCGCAGCTGGGTGGCACGGTGGAGCCGTCGTCGCACAAGGAGTTCGGCTATGCCCGGGTGCGCGCGCGGGGCCACTCCCGGCTGCTGCGCGACATCGAGGATCACACCACGCCGGAAGGTTACGGCATGCTGGACGTGTGGATGAGCCACGGTGACCGCGTCACGGAACCGCCCCCCGGGTTCAAGCGCATCGCCAGCAACGACAGCGCGCCGGTGGCCGGCATCGGCGACGACGAACGTTGCTGGTACGGCGTGCAGTTCCACCCGGAGGTCACCCACACGCTGCAGGGCCAGCGCATTCTCACGCGGTTCGTGCGCGAGCTGTGTGGCTGCAGCGGCAGCTGGACGCCCGGCAACATTATCAATGACCACATCGCCCGCGTCCGCGAACAGGTGGGTGACGGCAAGGTACTGCTGGCGCTCTCCGGCGGCGTGGACTCCTCCGTGGTGGCGGCGCTGCTCCATCGCGCCATCGGCGATCAGCTCACCTGCGTGTTCGTGGATAACGGGCTGCTGCGCCTCGGCGAGGCCGACCAGGTCATGGCCACCTTTGCACGGCACATGGGTGTCAACGTCATCCGCGTGGATGCGGAGAACCGGTTCCTCAAGGCGCTTGCCGGGGTCACGGATCCGGAGCAGAAGCGCAAGATCATTGGCAACATGTTCATCGACGTCTTCGACGACGAAGCGGAGCGGCTGCAGAACGTGGACTGGCTGGCCCAGGGCACCATCTACCCGGATGTGATCGAGTCCGCGGGGGCAGCGACCGGCAAGGCCCACGTGATCAAGTCCCACCACAACGTGGGCGGTCTGCCGGACCGCATGAACCTCAAGCTCATCGAGCCCCTGCGTGAACTGTTCAAGGACGAGGTGCGCCGCATCGGCATCGAGCTGGGACTACCGTCCAACATGGTCCACCGCCACCCGTTCCCGGGGCCGGGGCTGGGTGTGCGTATTCTCGGCGAGGTGCGCAAGGAATACGCGGACAAGCTCCGCAAGGCCGACGCCATCTTCATCGAGGAACTCTGGAAGAACGAACTCTATAGCCAGACCAGTCAGGCCTTCGCCGTGTACATGCCCGTGAAATCGGTGGGTGTGACTGGCGACGGCCGCCGCTACGAGCACGTGATCGCCCTGCGCGCCGTCGAGACCATCGACTTCATGACCGCCCGCTGGGCACGCCTGCCGTATGACTTCCTGGATCACGTGAGCCGACGCATCATCAACGAGATCGAGGGCATTTCCCGGGTCGTCTACGACATCTCCGGCAAGCCGCCGGCGACTATCGAGTGGGAATGACCGGGGAGCCGGTACGGGGCTGGACATGACCACGGTGCCCGATGAGGCCTGCGGGGCGCATGCCCCTGAAGACATTCACTGGATGCGCGAGGCGCTGGCGCTGGCGCATCAGGCCGCAGCCGCGGGGGAGGTGCCCGTGGGCGCGGTGCTGGTTCGCGATGGCGAGTGCCTGGCCCGAGGCTGGAATCACCCCATCGCCGCGTCGGACCCGACCGTGCATGCCGAGATCCATGCCCTGCGCGCCGCCGCGGAGGCGGAGCAGAACTACCGGCTTTCGGGGACCACCCTCTACGTGACCCTGGAACCGTGCGTGATGTGTGTCGGGGCCATGGTGCACGCCCGCGTGGGGCGATTGGTCTACGGTGCGACGGAGCCCCGTACCGGTGCGGTGGAGAGCTGCTTCGAACTGCTGCAGCCCGGACTGCACAACCACAATGTCGCCTGCCTCGGCGGTGTGCTGGCGGAGGAGAGCGCGACCCTGCTGCGGGATTTCTTCCGTTCCCGGCGGGGGTGACGGGTCACTCAGTACAGCATTTCAGCCATGCCCGGCAGCTCGAGTCTGCCGGCGTCGCTGCCCCGGAAGGCGCGCAGCTCCCGGGGGTCGGCATCGTCGCTCAGGCGGAACAGTGCCGGATTGGTGATGCGGGTAAGCATGGCGTAGTAGCCCCGGACGCCGCGCACGTAGTGAACCGGCTCCCAGCCCCGGGCGTAGCCGAATCGCGTGTGCTGGTACCACTCCGGATCGGCCAGAAGCGGCAGATGGTCACGAACGTCCGGCCAGCTGTTCGGGTCGCCGCCCTGGGATTCGGTGATACTGCGTGCATCGCGCAGGTGGCCCATGCCGACGTTGTAGGCGGCCAGTGCCATCCACGTGCGGGTGGGGTCCTCGATGTCATCCGGCAGGCGGTCCAGTAGCGAGCGGAAATACTGCGCGCCGCCCATGATGCTCTCCGTGGGGTCCAGGCGATTGTCCACACCCATCTGCCGGGCGGTGGGCTGGGTGAGCATCATCATGCCGCGGACGCCGGTGGCGGAGACGGCCTCGGGCCGCCAGTGGGACTCCTGGTAACTGATGGCGGCGAGCATGCGCCAGTCCAGGTCGTATTGCTCCGCCGCCTCCTCGAACGTGGCCCGGTACTCGGGCAGGCGCTCCGTGACCTCGCGCAGAAAGACCCGGGCACCCACGTAGTCGAAACCGGTCAGATAGCCGTGATAGCGCTCGCGGACGAAGGCAAGCTGTCCGGTTTCCTCGGCCTCGGCGAAGAAGGCCTGGCCGGCGTCGTAGAGGCTGCGGTCGTCGGAGCGCAGAAAGGCCCACGCCAGGTTTTGCGGATCGTCGAAGGTGAATGCGACCCGCAGCTCGGGGTAGTAGCTCTGGTTGAGGGCGAGTTCGTTGGAGTCGACGATGGTGAAGTCGATGTCCCGCCGCCACACGCCGTAGAGCAGATCCTGCACGCCGAGGTCCTGGGTTGCGGACCAGTTGACGTCCAGCCCGTTGCTGCCGAGCGCCCGGAGCCGTTCGGCCGACTGGCTGTGGGCCAGTACCTGGAATGACGCATCGCGGAAGTCGGCCAGCTCGTCCGGGGATTCCGGGTGTGGCTCACCGTTGCGGTAAATGAGGTGCTGATCCACCTCGGCGTAGGAGGTGCTGAAGCGGAAACGCTCCTGGCCGCCATCGGAGACACTGAGGCCGCCCGCGGCCACGTGAGCCGAGCGGGAAGCCAGGGCCTGATACATCTGGGTCTTGTTCTTGGCGATGATCAGTCGCAGCTCCACGCCCAGGTGGTCTGCAAACGCCCGGGCCAGGTGGTAATCCATGCCCGCGAACCCGTCGTCGGTCTTGTAGAGCGTCGACGGCCCCAGCCGCGTGACCACCACCAGCTCACCGGCGTCCTGCACCTGCTCCAGGAGCGACTGCTTCTGCAGCTGGCCGGTGATGGCCAGTCCGCCGAGGAGGAGCGCCATGCCGACAATGAGGACGCGGAGCACATGATGGGCCATAGACAACCGTTGGAGTCGTTGGGGGCTCTATTGTAGACTACGCGCCTCATCGCCCACGAGCGATGATTCGGAGAGGTGCCGGAGCGGCCGAACGGGGCGCACTCGAAATGCGTTGATCCTACGGGATCCGGGGGTTCGAATCCCTCCCTCTCCGCCATTCTCTCCTGAGCAGTGCCGCAGGTACTGCTCAGGAGAGAATCCGACAGACACGGGGGATTCGAACCCCCGGAAAGACCATTCGGTTCGACGGCGCTATCGGCGCCGTGCGTTGCCGGGCAGCGGCAACGCCCCGCAGGGCAAGGCGCGAAGCGCCGCAGTCATCCCTCCCTGTCACATCACCACGTACGCCACGGCCAGCGGCAGTATCAGCGCGCTCATCAGGGTTCCCACAATGACGATGGACGCCACTTTCTCCGGCTCCTGGCGGAACTGCTCCGCGATCACATAGCTCATCACTGCGGGCGGCAGCGCCGCGAAGATGAACAGCACCCCTTGCTGCAAGGGGTCGAGCGCGAACAGGGGCGCCACGGCAATCATGACCACCACGCTGGTGGCCGGGCAGAGCAGGCCGACGGCCGCGCCCAGGCGCCAGTGGCGCAACGACGTGGTTGCGAGGCGGGCGCCCAGGGAGACCAGCAGCAGGGGGATCCCGACGGCGGCGGCCATCTCCAGTGTGGTCATCACGGGGGCGGGCAGCGTCACGCCGCTGGTTGCCAGTACCGCACCGAGCAGGGCGGCCAGCAGCATCGGCATCCGCAGTAGTTCCACCACACTGAGGCGGCCCCCGATCAGCAGGGGGCTGACCACGAACTGTCCCACCGTCTGCACCAGGAACAGCACCACCGCGGCCGGCAGGGCCTCCTCGCCAAAGGTAAGCACCATCAGCGGGATGGCCAGGTTGCCTGCGTTGTTGAACATGGTGGGCGGCAGGACCGTGCGCCAGTCCTCCTTAAGGAATCGGCACAACGGCAGCGCCAGCAGTCCGGAGCCGGCGATGATGAGTGCCCCGGCAAATGCCAGCGGCAGCTGGCCGGAGAAGTCCGCGGCGCGGTCCAGGATCGCGTAGAGGATCAGCGCCGGCAGAAACACCGTCATGTTGAGCTGATTGGTCTCGGCGAAATCCGGCCGGTAGCGGCGCGTGTAGCCGTAGCCCACGGCGACCAGTGCAAATACCGGCAGAATGACGCCGACGACCGTGGACAGGACGTCAGCGATCACGGCCAGTCACTCCAGTCGTGTGCGAAACGCCGTACTATACCCAGAGTCATCCGCCGGAGGGTATTGTCCTGTTCCTGGCGGCCAGGGTGCGGTGCCTGCGGGAACCGGTCACGGGGGCCGTTGTCTCAACCAGTGCGTCGTCCACGAATCAGTGCGGGAGAGAGCGGAATGCGACGGAATGGCTTGCGGGGTCTGTGGCTTGCACTGGCGTTGGTGCCGGGCGTGGCTCTGGCGTATCCGCCCTACGGTTACATTGGTGTGGACATGGCGGGCACCTCCATCCTCGATGACGGTGGCGCCTTTGGCAGCGGGTTCGACGACGAAAGTGCGGGGGTGCGCCTGTTCGGTGGCTACCGCGCCAACGACTGGTTCGGGGTCGAGATCGGATTCCACGACCTGGGCCGGTACCGGCAGGACGACTATCGCGTCAGCTACTCCGCCACGGTGCTCTCCGGCGTCCTGTATCTGCCGGTCAGCAATACCTTCGATCTGTACGGCCGTCTCGGCGGCGGCATCGGGCGCGTTAGCGAGAACGACAGCCGTTCGGATTCGACCCGCAAGGTCATCGGCCAGGCGGGTGTCGGCGCCAAGGTGCACGTTACACCCACCTTTGCCCTGCGTGGCGGCGTGGATGTCTACTCCATGGAGCCCCAGCTCCGGGGGCCGGACGGTGGCAGCACCCGGACCGTGAGCCAGGAGTTCGGGGCCGGCTACGTGGGCGTCAACCTGCTGTTCTGAGTCACCGGCTGCGCTCCCGCCCCGCGCCTGCGCTATGATGGTGCCTGGCGCGCCAGTCGGCATGGAGGGGGTGGGTTGCAGACAGTCACGACGTTTCCCTATCGGGTTCGCAGTATCGAGAATCTCTGGATTCCAATGCCGGACGGCACGCGCCTGGCGGCGCGGGCCTGGATTCCGGAGGGCGCGGAGAACGATCCGGTGCCTGCCATTGTCGAGTACATCCCCTACCGCAAACGGGAGTTCACACGCCTCCGGGACGACGTGACCCACGCCTGGTTTGCCGGCCACGGCTACGCGTGTCTGCGGGTGGATCTGCGCGGCAGTGGCGAGTCCGACGGGCTGCTGGTGGACGAGTACCTGCCCCGGGAGCTGGAAGACGGCGAGCACATGCTGCGCTGGATTGGCGAGCAGGCGTGGTGCAACGGCCGTATCGGCATGATCGGCATCTCCTGGGGCGGCTTCAACGGGCTGCAGCTGGCGGCCCGCCGTCCGCCCGAGCTGGGCGCGGTGATCACCGTGTGCTCCACGGACGACCGCTACACCGACGACATCCACTACATGGGGGGCTGCCTGCTGGCGGACAATCTCTCCTGGGCCTCCACCATGTACAGCCACACCGCGTTGCCGCCGGATCCGGCCATTGTGGGAGACCGGTGGCGGGCGATGTGGCATGCCCGCATGGAGGGCAGCGGCTACTGGCTGGAGGAGTGGCTCAGTCATCAGCACCGGGACGACTACTGGCGCCACGGCTCCATCAACGAGCACTACGACCGCGTGCAGATCCCGGTCATGGCCGTGTCCGGGTGGGCGGACGGCTACTCCAACGCCGTGTTCCGGCTGCTGGAGAACCTCAGTGGCCCGCGGATGGGGCTGATCGGCCCCTGGGGGCACAAATATCCGCACCAGGGGCAGCCGGGGCCGGCCATCGACTTTCTCACCGAGGCGCTGCGCTGGTGGGATCGCTGGTTGAAGGACATCGAGACCGGCGTCGAGGCCGAGCCCATGCTGCGTGCCTGGATGCAGGAGAGCGTGCGCCCGGACACCAATCTGCACACACGCCCGGGGCGCTGGGTCGGGGAGCCGTCGTGGCCGTCGCCGGGAGTCTCCACCCGGACACGCCCCCTGCAGAAAGGTCAGGTGGGCGGCCCCGGCAGCGCCGAGGAGAGCGGGCGGTTGTCCGTGCAGTCACCCCTGTCCGTCGGGCTGTTCGCCGGGCGCTGGTGTTCGTTCACCGCAACGCCGGATCTGCCCCACGACCAGCGTGAAGAGGACGGCGGGTCCATGGTCTTCGACAGCGACCCGCTGGAGGAGCCGCTGGAGATTCTCGGTGCTCCGGTGGTCACCCTGCGCGTCGCGGCGGACCGCCCGGTCGCCATGGTGGCGGTGCGGCTGTCCGACGTGGCCCGGAACGACGAGGCCACCCGCGTGACCTACGGCCTGCTGAACCTCACCCATCGCGACGGTCACGACGACCCGCAGCCGCTTGAACCGGGCACGTTCTACACCGTGCGGGTGCAGCTCAACGACGTGGCCGAGCGATTCCCCGCCGGCCACCGCCTGCGGGTGTCCGTGTCCACGTCCTACTGGCCCGTGGTGTGGCCATCACCGGAGTCGCCCCGTATTACCGTGGACACCGGCGAGAGCGCGCTGGAGCTTCCGGTGCGCGCCGCGCGGGCGAGTGACGACGCCATCCGTGACCCCGGCCCCCCACGTGGTGCGCCCGCATCGCCGACGACGCTGATCCGGCCGAGGGACTACGGCTGGACGGTCACCCGGGACCTGGCCGCCAACCGTTCGACCCTGGAAGTGAAGAAGGACGAGGGGGCGTTCATTTTTGATCAGCTGCAGCTCGGGATGCACATCCGCACCACGGAGTGGTACAGCCATACGGGGAATGACTACGACTCCGTGCGCGGTGAAACGGAATCCGTGCGTGGCATGCATCGTGGAGACTGGGTCGTTTCCGTGCGAACGCGCACGGTTCTGACTTCGGATAGGGATTACTTTCATCTGCGTGCCGAGATGGACGGCTACGAGGGGGATCAGCGTGTGCACTCCCATAACGTGGTGCGCTCAATCCGCCGCAATCTTCTGTAACCGCCCCTGCAACGCGTAGACAACCGCGGGGCCAGACACCACCATGACGGTAGGTTGGCGCGCCGAGCCGTGACCGGGCCCGCGATGGAGTGACCATGACTGAAGAAACCGCCGAACTCACCGCCAAGCTGGAGCGACTGGGTCAACGGCTGGATGATGCCGCCGCCCGGCTGGCGCAGGCGAACACCTTTGCCAAGTTCACCCAGAGCTCCAGTGTTCTGGAGGCCGCACGCAAGCTGCTGGCCGCGCCCGGCGGGGTGGAGGTGGTCTACGAACGCATCGCCGCCCTGGAATCGGCGGGCATATTCACCGGCAGTGACTGGGAGTTCCCCGAGAGCCTCCAGCCCGCCATGGCGGCCAATACGCTCAAGCTCAGCCAGGACCACACACTGGTGCTGGAGTGTCTCAGTGAACTGCGTCTTGTTGCCGTCGCACGGGAAGAGATTCCGGCCACGGGCATGTCCCCGGAGGAGGCGCGGCAGTTCCTCGCGCGGGTGCTGGCGCTGAATCTGCGGCTGGTCTTCGGTCAGCTCGACGAGGCCGAGCGCGTGCGCATGGGGCGCGGTGCCGACCTGGTTCAGTGGCATCAGCGGTTCGTTGCCGAGCATATCGGCTTCGGTGAGATCATCGAGGAGTTGATCAACGAGATCTGGCGCATTCTCGCACAGCGCCCCATCGAAACCGGGCCGGTCCAGCAGATGATCAACAGCGTGGCCGCCTATCTGCACAGCGATGAGCCGGGGGTGCCGGCGGCCAACACCCGCGGTGCGGAGCGGCTGATCAGCGCTCTGTACGGCCCGACCCGCGGGTGCCAGGAGGATCCGGGGGTCGATGTCTATCGCGAGCGGCTGGCCGGCATGGACGAGCAGGCGTTGCGCAACGAGGCGCTGGGCTTCGGCCGCGCCATGCATGACACCGGGCTCGTGTCACCCTACCACCCGGTTTTCCTGCGCTATGCACTGGATCAGGCGCCCGATCTGCTGCCCTCGACGCTGGGCCTGAGCAGTACCGGCATCGATGCGCTGACCTGTTACAGCGAGCTGGTCCACGAGTTGATTCGCGAGGCGGTCTGGCCGGAGACCGCGCAGGTCGTCTACGGGCTGTCGGGGTTGCTGGAGCGTGGCGTGCTCTACAGTGGTCCGGTGCCGCCGGCATTGTGGCGGCAGATCCATCTTGAGGTCTCGCCGGAAGCCAGGCGGCTGCTGGGGGTGTTCGATGTTGAGTCGCATCCCACGGCCCGGGTGCGGCTGCTGGCGGGAGTGATCAACGTCCTGGGCTGCCCCAGGGGGATCGGCCAGGGCAACAATCCCACCTGCCAGTCGGCCCGTGCGCTGTCCATGTGGTCCAGCAATGATCCCGATTACCTGCTGCAGGTGGTGGCGTGGGCGGCGCGCGATAACGACGTCACCGCCCACTTTGAGGGCAGGGCCCTGTCGTCGGCGGCCCTGAACGCCGAACAGCCCCTGGTGCCGCTGTTCGACGTGGATCCCGTCTCCGCGGTGACCGTCCCCCACCTCGACGCGCTCTACAACGAGATGGGGCGGTTGTGCGCCGCGCGCGGGGAGGACTTCCACAAGTGGGTGAACCCGGAGTTCCACGGCTGGTGGGTCGGCCGGGGGTTTGCCATCGTGGTGGATGTGGCCACGGGCATGCTGGTGAACTTCGACGGCTTCGTGCGCCGCTTCTACGCCTGCTATCACCCCCTGTGCAACGGCAATAACCCGGTGATCCATTCGCAGCCCGCCGGCGTTGCAGTGACCGACACCACGGGCCGGTTCGTGGGGTGGCATGCGATTGCCATCGAGCGTGTGGGGTTCGATCCGGAAGGCGAGATGCGGGTGTATTTCTTCAATCCCAACAACGACAGCACCCAGGATTGGGGGCAGGGCGTTGCCGTCTCCACGGAGGGTGCGGGCGAGCGCCACGGTGAATCATCACTGCCGTTCGAGCAGTTCGTCTCGCGGCTGTACATCTTCCACTATGATCCGCGGGACGAAGCGGCGGATGCCGAGCTGCCGGACGGCGCCCTGGAGCGGATCGCCTCCATGGCCCGCAACAGCTGGGCGGCGGGGCGCTGCTGATCCTCCGGAGGGGATTGTTGTACAGGTGTGCAGGTCTCCCCCCGGCGGGGGAGACCATGCAGCCCGAAGGTCAGACGTAGAAGTCCAGCTCTTCCTGGTGCCTGAGGAGGTCCCGCAGCTTGTGCGGGTTGTCCCCGAAGAAGTACACCAGGCCCCAGTGCGTGCCGAAGGCCGTGCGCTTGGTCACCGTCTCCTCCAGGGGCGGGGTGAGCTCGTGGTACTCGAAGTACTCGTGGTTCTCCGTCTCTTCCGGGATCTCCAGCTTGGAGACCACGCGCCGCCGCGGATACACGCCGAAGCACCCGGCGTGGCCCTTGGCGTCCACCACTTCCTTCGGGAAGAACGCCTCGATTTCGTCCTCGGTGGTGTTCGGGTCGAAGCACAGCACCATGGCCTGGTAGGCGTTGAAGCCGTAGGCGCGCTCCAGCAGCTCGAACACCTTGAAGCCCGGCGGCCGGTAAGCCACCTCCCCGAAGTACATGGTGCCGTCGCTGGTGACGAAGTACTCCGGGTGAATGAACCCGAACTCGATATCGAAGGTCTTGATCAGCTTCTCGATTTCCTTGGTGATCAGGTTACGCCAGCTCTCCAGCTCCGGTGTGGCCGGCACGAACACCGAATACCCGAGCGTGACGTACTCGGAGATGTTCAGAAAGCGGATCTTGCCGTTGTGGATCCAGGCCTCAACCGCAAACTCCCAGCCATCCAGGTGGCTCTCCATGAGCAGCGGATACTCTTCATCCGGGATGGTGTCGATCTCGTCCGGGTGCCGGATCACCCGATGGCCCAGGCAGCCCGCCTTGTCGAAGGCTTTCAGGTGGATGGGGTCATCCGGGTCGCCGTCGAGCTTCAACAGGGTCTGGTTGACCCGCTTCAGGAACCGCACCACGTCCTCCTTGTCGTGCGCCTCCTCGAAAATGCCGACGCGGATGCCGCCAAGCTGTGCGCGGCGCTTCATCAGGGCCTTGTCGCGGAACAGCACGGCCTGGCCGTGCAGGCGCGGATTGCCCATGAGCACGGCATTGACGGCGCCGGCCCATTCCACCGTCTCCTCGAACAGGGGAATCGCGACGTCGACGCCTTCCTCTTTCAGGCGTTCCGCGATCTCCATGGATCGGTCGTTCAGCCGTTCAAAATCCCAGGGTATGAACGGGATATTGTGCTCCTTGGCGTAATCGGCCGCCCATTCCGGGGCGACAATGACGTAGCGGCGGTCGAAGCGCTCAAGGGCGTCGATGCAGTTGATGCTCCATCCAAGGATGGCGACGTAGCCCTTGTTGGGATCTTTTTCAGTCATGAACGGTCGCTCTCGCAAGGTGGTGAGTTGTGGGCAGGAACGTGCCCCCGGACTAGTAAGCGTAGCATGCAGGGCGCGAGAGACCGGTTTCCGCCTCGGTGCCGGGGCTCATTCCGTGGGTTCGGGAACGTCGATGACCCCGATCGCCCCTTCCTCGAGGCTGCCCAGATAGAGTCTGCCGTCGGCTTCCACGGCGCCGGTGACCGGGTGAAAGCTGTCGTCGCCGGTGTCCTGGAGGTTGTGCGTGACTTCACCGTCCAGAGACAGGCCGAGCACGAACGCGTGGGCCGCCGGCTGAGGCTGGAGGACCTCGGGCAGCCGGAAGGCCACCCGGCGCAGGAAGGGGTACTCGGACATGGCGTCCAGTGCCGCGTTGCGGGGGGCGAACAGGGCCAGCCAGTAGGTGTCCTCGCCGTTGCTGCTGAGATTGTCGGGAATGCCGGGCAGGTTCTCGTAGAACAGCTCATCCTCGCCCGCACGCTCGCCCTCGAGCCAGTAGCGCACGATGGTGTAGCGGCCCGTTTCCGCCACCAGCACGGAGGCTTCGTCCGGTGCCAGCGCGACACCGTTGGCGAACTGGAGACCGTCCAGGAGCACCGTGGTATCGCCGGTGTCCGGGTCGAAGGCCAGCAGGCGCCCGTGGCCCCCGTGCTCGAACACGTCGTCCCGCGCTTTCATCGCGGGGCCGAACTTGCTGGACGCGTCGCTGAAGTAGATGGTGCCGTCGGATGCGATGTCGAGGTTATTGGTGAACCTGAACGGGACCCCGCCGGCCTCGGTGGTGAGCACCTCGATATCGCCGTCAAGGGTGACGCGGAGCAACCCCTCGTAGCCGTCGGCAACGATCAGGTCGTCGTTCGCGTCGAACGCCATGCCGAAGGGCCGCCCGCCCGTGTCGGCGATGACCTCCGGGTTATCGCCGTCGGCGTCCAGGCGAACGATACGGCCGTCCTCGTAGCCGGTGTAGAGGTATCCGTCGTCATCGGCAATGACTTCCTCCGGGCCAACGCCCACCGTTTCACCAACGCGCTCCACGTCGGCGAGCCGGTCGTTGGTGGCGTACGGGCCGGCGAGCTCCGGTGCCTCGGGGGCGTCCCAGGCAACCGGGTCAATGGGAACCGGCCAGAACAGCAGGTAGGCAAGCACGGCGACAGTGGTGGCGAGCAGAATCCGTTTCATGAGGGCCCCGGTTGTTGGTGTGTAAGCAGCCGGAGAGTCTAGCAGGCCGTGGCGGTGGGGCGAGGCACGGCTGGTCACCGGCCGTTGCCGGCGCGGAGGGGGCAGGGCGGGGTGCCGGCCCGTGACCGGCGGTTCTCGGATGACGGGGTCAGGTCACCATCTGTTCGTCTTCGGTGATCGGGTTCACCGGCTGCATGATGCGGTTGTCATCGATCATGTCGGCGACCAGCTCGCGGGAGTGGTGGTCCTGCTGGTAACCGCCGTGCCCCTGCGCAAGGCGGGTATTCATCTGCTGGAACAGCTTCTCCGGCTGCCCCCCGGTGGCGAGGCAGTACTCCTGCAGGGTAAGCCGGTTGAGCGTCGCGGAAAGGGAGACGCCCACCCGGATGCGGCTGAACGCGTTGATGCCGTGCAGGCCGGCCAGCCCGCGCTCGAGTGCCGCCGGGTCCAGGCCCAGCTCCCGGATCAGCTCGCCGCGCTCCTTGTACAGGCCTTCCATGCGCTTCGCGCGCTGGGCCGCCTTGCTCTGTTCGCCCTGCAGCTTGGAGACTTCCGCCGTCAGCTCGCCCTGGCGCCGCAGCGCTTCGGCGTATTCGTTCTGTTTCTCCCGCAGCTGCTTCTCGTAGTGCTGTTCACGGCCCAGGCTCCAGACGAGGATCGCAATCAGGCTCACCAGCAACATGGCGGAGGTGGCAGCGAGAAACGTGGCGATAGGTGTCATGACGTTGTCCTGCTCTGCGGATAAGAGGGGGGTGGACGCGCGCGCCCCGGCCACTGCTCCGACACGCCCCGTAAAGCAGCGATTTCGACTGTTGACGGTAAACAATCGGATACGGGGCTGCTGAGATGGGGTTCACGAAAGTATCATGCCCGGGCGGTCCGGGCCCCGCGGAGTGAATCCGTTCGTCGCGAGGCGCCGCCGCGATCCAATTACGGACGGGAGTCTGCACATGCGTGTTGTTGTCGTTGGTGCCGGCCTTGCCGGTTTGTCCTGCGCCGGTGCTCTGCAAGCGGCTGGACATGATGTCACCGTGCTGGAGAAGGCGCGTGGCCCGGGTGGGCGAATGAGCACCCGCCGCCGGGATGACTGGCAGGGTGATCTTGGTGCCCAGTATTTCACCGCCCGCGACCCCGAGTTCGTGGACACCGTTGCCCGGTGGGAAGCAGCCGGTGTGGCGGCGCCCTGGCACGGGCGGCTGGTCCGGCTACAGGACGCCCGGGTCACGGACGTGGCCGATGGCCAGCAGCGGTGGGTGGGTGCACCGCGGATGAGTGCGATCACCCGCTGGCTTGCCCAGGGGCTGGATGTGCGTGCGTCGGTGCGGGTGACCGGGCTGCGTCGGCACGGTGGCGGCTGGGTGCTGGATATCGACGACGGTAGCAGCCTGGACGGCGTCGAGCAGGTCGTCCTGGCGGTGCCGGCGCCCCAGGCGGAGCCGCTGCTGCGCCCGCACGCACCGTCTCTGGCGGCCGCTGCCGGCCATGCACGCATGCAGGGCTGCTGGGCGGCGATCGTCCGGGGGCTGGAGCCGGCGCCGGCATTCGATGCGGCGTTCGTGGTGGAGCATCCCCTGCGCTGGATTGCCCGCGACGGCAGCAAACCCGGGCGGGGCAATACCCCGATCTGGGTGGCCCACGGCAGCGGAGCGTGGTCGGCGGCGCGGATCGAGCAGCAACCCGGAGAGGTGGCCGGAGAGCTGGCCGCCGCGTTTCAGAGCGCGGCCGGGCTGCGCACGCCTCCGGAGGTGCTCAGCGTCCACCGCTGGCGGTACAGCCAGTGCATTGAACCATTGGCAGACGGGTATCTGCTGGATGCCGCATCCGGTATCGCTGCCTGCGGCGACTGGTGCAACGGCGACCGGGTGGAGGGTGCCTATCTCAGCGGGCAGAAACTGGCGCGGGCGCTGTCCGACCCGGCTCAGTTCTCCTGAAGCTCGGCGTCATCCAGGCGATAGAACAATCCCATGTCACTGTTCTCCATCAGGCGCATGCGCCCCGAGAGCAGAATGGGGTCGAAGGTGAACGCCAGCGACTCCTCGAGCTCCACTTCCACCACGGTCTCGGGCCCGCCGGGCAGGCAGAAAAAGCAGCTGGGCGGTGTCCGGCTGACCAGGAAATGCCGCTGCCGCTCGCTGTTGTCCAGGGGCATCATGAAGCCCTGCAGCTTCACTTCCTCACCGTCCAGGGCGCGGATGTCATCGTCGAACAGGGGCTCCAGCATGCCGCTGGCGCCTTCCCGGGTTTCGACGCTGCTGATGAGGTCCCAGGAGACCGCCCCGTCCACTTCGGGCAGCTCCTGGGCGCGTTCTTCCATGGGTTCCAGCGGGTGCCCGTAGGACTCGTCGGAGACGTAGACCGAGAGCTGGCGGCTGGAGCCACCGCCGGTGATGGTGAGCGTGTCCTGACCGGGCAGGGCGGGCCGCAGGCGCAGCTCGGCCTGTCCTTCGTCGTTGGTGAGCAGTGTGCTGTCGCTGAGCTCGTTGCCCACCAGCGAGCTGACCTCCAGCGTTTCGTCGGCCATCGGCGCGCCGTCGTCATCATGGAGTGCCAGGGTCAGTTCGAGCACGTCGTCGCTGGAGGTGGTCAGCCCCGCGACCTCGCCGAACTCGTCCATGCCCGACATGTAGACCCGGATGTTGTCCTCTTCGCCCGAGGTAACCGCCGGGGCGTCACTGCCGGTATCCACCTCCGGCTCGTCGCCGCCGCAGGCGGCCAGAGCGACGGCCACCGCCGCGATCAGGGTTAGTATCGGCAAACGCACTGTCATGGTGGTCAGTCCTCTCACGTTGCGGTTACCGACCGCGACCCAGGGTCTCGGCGATATCGGTCCGGTAAGCCTGGATGGCGGGAATCAACGCCGCCATTATGCCCACGCCCACGGCCAGCGCCACCAGCCAGAGTTCCTGGATCAGGAAGACCGCACCGGTAATGTTGAGTTGCTGGGTCTGGCGGAACGCCTGGCCAATGATCTCCGCCGCCACATGCCCGAGGGCCAGACCGAGCAGTGCGCCCAGCAGGGCCAGGAGGGTCGCCTCGATCAGCACATGGCTGACCAGTCTGCCACGCGAGGCCCCGAGTGCACGCATCAGGGCAAGGTCGTAGCGGCGGTACTTGAGGGCGTTGTAGAGGCCGATGAACACGCCCAGACCGGCGGCAGCCACGAGAATCCAGCCAAAGGCGCGCAGCGTATCCATCCCCACGCCCATGAGCTGCATCAGTCTTGCGGTCTGGTAGGCCGGGGCCGCCGCCTGCAACTGGCCACGGCTATTGATGGCACGGGGCAGGGTCACGGCAGCGAGGGGCGACTGGTACTGCACCAGCAGGGCCGTCAGCTCCCGCTCGTCGTCGCCATGGTCGTGTTCATGGTCGGCTTCATGATCGTGATCATGCACCTTCCAGACGCTCGGGACGCTCACGTGGATCAGCCGGTCCGCCACGCTGCCGGTCGGCTCCAGCACGCCGGTGATCGTGTAGGGGTGGTCATCGTGGACCTCTCCGCCCACGGCGCCCTCCGCGGTGATGCCGTGAACGCCCACGAAGGTATCACCGACGCCGAGCCCGGTACGTTCGGCAACCCGGGCGCCCAGCACCGCTTCCATGTCGTCCTCCCAGAGCGCACCGTCCGCCAGGGTGCCGCCGTAGTGGCCAATGTAGCTGTGTTCACTGCCGACGATACGGAAGCCGCGGTAGCTGTCGCCGAGCGCGAGCGGGATGGTATCGGCAACCAGTGGGTGCTCCTGCACCCAGCGTGCATCCTCCAGCGGAATGTTGCCGGTGGGTGCGTCGATGTGGAAGATGCTGGAGAGGATCAGCTGCATCGGGCTCCCCTGGGCGCCGACAACCATGTCGATGCCGCCGGCGTCCCGGGTGAGGCGCTGCTCCATCTGGTGGCTGAACAGCAACAGCACGGTGATGGTGGCGATGCCCAGTGCCAGCAGCAGCAGGTTGAGCAGCGCGGACAGAGCGTTGCGGCGCAGATAGGCGAGGCTCAGGCGAAACAGGTTCATCCGGCGGCCTCCAGTTCCAGCGTGTGATCCATGTAGTCCCGGACGCGCGGGTCGTGGGTTGCCACGACCAGGGTCGCACCGCATGCGCGGGCCTGGTTGCCCAGCAACGCCATCACCTGGCTGCAGTTGGCCTCGTCCAGGGCGGACGTGGGTTCGTCGGCGAGAATCACCGAGGGTTCGTTGATCACGGCCCGCGCCAGGGCCACCCGCTGTGCCTGACCCTGGCTGAGCCGGTTGGGCGCCTGTTTTGCCAGGTCGCCGATGCCCAGGGTGTCCAGTACCCGGGCCACCTGGTCACGATCCTGCGGCAGGCCGGCAAAGTAGCGGGCCAGGAGGAGGTTGTCCCGCACGTTCAGTGCGTCCACCAGGTGCAGCGTCTGAAAGACAATGCCGATATGCCGGCCCCGGAAGCGGTCCAGCGCGCGCTCGTCCAGCGTGTTCAGTTGCTGGTCGCCGATGGTGACCTGGCCGCTGGCAGGCCGCAGAAGGCCGCCGAGGACGTTCAGCAGGGTACTCTTGCCGCTGCCGGACGGACCCAGCAGTGCCCAGTGTTCACCGGTTTGCGCGTGCCAGTCAGGGAGCGTGACAGTGGTACTGTCCCTGTAACGGTAGGCAACATCCTGAATCCCGAGCATCCGGCCTCCGGACCGTTATCTGATAAAGTGTTATAGTATATCGTTTTTGCGGCGGGCGTCACCAGTCGTCGCCCGGTCCTGACCCAGGGAGTCCCTTTCGAATGGTGCGGCGCAGAGTATCCCATGTCCCGACCAACGTGATAACCGGTTTCCTCGGTGTGGGCAAGAGCACGGCCGTGCGCAACCTGCTGGCGCGTGCCCCCGGTGGTGAGCGGTGGGCCGTGCTCGTGAATGAGTTCGGGGAGGTTGCGGTGGACGGGGCTGCACTGGGTTCAGGGGAAGGTGAAGCGGTGATCCGCGAGCTCCCGGGCGGCTGCATGTGCTGCACCATGGGTGCGCCGCTGGAGGTGACGCTGGCGCGGTTGCTGCGGGAAGCGCGGCCGGACCGGCTGCTGATCGAGCCAACGGGAGTGGGCCACCCGGCGAGGGTGCTGGATACCCTGCGCGGCGACAGCCTTGGCGAGGCGCTGGATGTGCGCGCCACGGTCTGTCTGGTGGATCCGCGCCGGCTGGCCGAGGACAGGGTCATGGCCAGTGAGGTGTTCCGTGATCAGGTGGAGCTGGCCGACGTGCTGGTGGCCAACAAGATCGATGTGTGCGAACCAGCCGATCTTGAGCGGTTCCGGGAATGGGCGCACGCGCACTTCCCGCCGAAGGCGCGGGTCGAATTGGTTCGGGACGGCCGGATCGACCCGGCCTGGCTGGATGTCGGTGTCCACCCCGGGCGCAGGGCGCTGTTCCCGGACGCGCACGATCATCACCACGACCGGGGGGAGACGCCGGTTGCCGAGCCCGAGCCAGGCAGGCCCGTCCGACAGGAGAACAGTGGCCAGGGGCTTACGGCCTGTGGCTGGCGGTTTCATCCCGGGGACTGTTTCGACCAGGATCACGTGGCGGAAGTCCTGCGAAGCTGCGCCCCCGGAGCCCGGGTCAAGGGCGTGTTCCACTGCGATAACGGCTGGTTCCTGTTCGACCGGGCCGATGGAGCCCTATCCGTCCGCGCCGCGTCCTGGCGGACGGACAGTCGCGTGGAATGCATCGCCGACGAACACACGCCACCCCACTGGGACGCGGTCGAAGCCGCCCTGCAGGGTGCCCGACTGGCTCCCGCCAAGGGGTAGAAGCGGGGTAGGGTGGACCTTCAGGTCCACCACCCATTGCTCGGGATACCGATCAATCCCCGTGGAATCGTTCGCCGCCTGCGGCCATGCGCTCCAGGATCTCCGCCGGGGCGAAACGCTCCCCGTGCTGCTGCTGGAGCTCCTTGAGACGCTGCACGATCTCGGGAATGCCGCGCTCGTCCATGTAGCGGAACGGGCCGCCGCGGAAGGGCGGGAAGCCGATGCCGTAGACCGCGCCGATGTCGCCGTCCCGCAGGCTGCGGATGACGCCCTCGTCGTAGCAGCGGGCGGCCTCGTTGAGCATCATCAACAGCGTACGGTCGATGATGTCCGACTCCCGCGCCTTGTTGCTCGGGTCGATGCTGAGCAGGCTGTAGACGCTTTCGTCCACCGCCTTCTTGCCCTTCTTTTTCTTGCCGCCATACTGGTAGAACCCTTTCTGGCTCTTCTTGCCGTAGCGTCCGTCCGACAGCATGGCATCTGCAGCGGCCACCGGTTTCATGCGATCGCCGAACGCATCGTGGAGAATCGGCGCGACCTTGGCGGTCACGTCCAGGCCCACCTCGTCGAGCAGGGCGAATGGCCCCACAGGGAAACCGAAGTTGAGCATGGTCTCGTCGATGCGGTCGATGGCGACACCCTCGCTCAGCATGTGGCACGCCTCGTTGATGTAGGGCGCCAGGATGCGGTTGACGTAGAAGCCGGCGCCATCCTTGACCACGATCACTGTCTTGCCCTGTTTGCGCCCCACGTCCACGGTGGTGGCGATCACCTCCGGGTCGGTCCGGTCGGTGGCGATCACCTCCAGCAGCGGCATCTTCTCCACCGGCGAGAAGTAGTGCATGCCGATGACGTTCTGCGGCCGCTTGGCGCCCTGGGCGATCCGGGTGATCGGGATGGACGACGTGTTGGTGGCAAAGATCGTGGTCTCGCCGGCGTTGGACTCGATGTCCTGCACCATGCGGTGCTTGAGATCCAGGTCCTCGAACACCGCTTCGATGGCGATGTCGACGCCGCTGAAACCGCTGTAATCCAGGGTGGGAGTGACGCGGTTGCGCTGCACGTCGGCCTCGAACGCCGTCATGCTGCGCCGCTTGACCTTCTCCTGGAGCTGATCGTTGAGGTGCTGCATGCCCTTGTTCAGGCCCTCCACGGCGATGTCCTTCAGCCGCACCGGCAGGCCCGCCTTGTTCGTGGTGACAAAGGCGATACCGGCGCCCATGAGGCCGGCGCCGAGGACGGCGGTCCGTTCGACCTGCCGCGGGGCGGCGGAGGCGTCATCCGTGCCGGTGTCCTTCTTCATCGCCGTGGTGGCGAAGTAGATGTTCATGAGCTGACGCGCCTGGGGCGTCATGGCCAGCTCGCCGAAGCGCTTGGCCTCCAGTTCCAGCCCACTCTTCATGCCGCGGTTGATGCCCGTCTCGATGCACTCGATGATCCGGGGCAGGGCGGGGTAGTTGCCCCGGGTCTTGCTCTGGGCCTGCTTGCGGGCCTGATCAAAGACGATCCGCCGGCCGAGGGGGTTGCCTTCCAGGGCGGATTCCATCCAGGTGCGGCGGCGCTTGCTGCCGCTCTTGCCGCCCTGGAGTTTCTGCACCATGCGGATGGCCGCGTCTTCCAGGATGGGTTCGGGCACCACGTCGTCCACCAGGCCCATGCGTTTGGCCTTGGCGGGGCGGATCTGCTTGCCGGTGAGTGCCATGCCCAGGGCCGCCTGGATGCCCACGAGACGGGGCAGCCGCTGGGTGCCGCCGCTGCCCGGCAGCAGGCCGAGCATGACTTCCGGCACGCCCAGAGCGGTCTTGTCGGCGTCGGTGCACACGCGGCCGTGACAGGCCAGTGCCAGCTCCAGACCACCGCCCAGGCACATGCCGTTGATCGCCGCCACCACCGGGACGTTCAGGTTGGCGATGCGGTCGAAGAAGGCCTGGCCGGCGCGGGAGAGCTCCGTGACCTCCTCCGCGCTACGGCACGCCTGCAGCATCTCGATGTCGGCGCCGGCGATGAATGAGCCGGGCTTGCCACTGATGAAGACGATGCCCTTGACGGACTGGTCACTCTCCAGCGCATCCATGGAGGCCGTGGCCTCTTCCATGAGGGCCCGGCTGAGCACGTTCTGGCTCTCGCCTGGCAGATCGATGGTGACCACCGCGATGCCGTCCTCGCGCCGATTGACGTGGAAAATTGTCGTTTCGTTGCCCGGTTGTTCCTTCGCCGTTGCCATTACGCCACCTCCAGGATCATGGCCGCGCCCAGGCCGCCGGCGGCGCAGGCCGTGTTCAATGCCGTGCCGCCGCCGCGACGGCGCAGTTCGTGCAGGGTCTGAATGATCATCCGGCCGCCGGTGGCGGCGAACGGGTGGCCGTAGGCGATGGAGCCGCCCAGGACGTTGAAGCGGTCCCAGTCGATCTCGCCGATGGCCTCGTCCCGGCCGAGCACGTCCTTGGCGAACTGCTTCGACGGCCAGTTCTTGATGTTCGCCAGGGTCTGGGAGGCGAACGCCTCGTGCATGTCCACCAGCTCCAGGTCCGCGAGCTTGAGCCCGGCGCGCTCCAGCGCAATGGGCGTCGCATAGGAGGGGCCCATGAGCGCGTCGTTGAACGGGTTGGTGGCGGCAAAGGCCCAGGAGCGAATGTAACCCAGCGGCTCATAGCCCAGTTCCCGGGCGCGGCTCTCCTTCATGAGCACCAGAGTCGACGCGCCGTCGGTGAGCGGCGTGCTGTTGGCCGCGGTCACCGTGCCGTGGTTGCGGTCGAAGGCCGGTCGCAGTTTGCCGAGCTTTTCCATACTCGAATCGCCGCGCACGTTGTTGTCCTGCTCCAGCGCTGCACCCTTGTAGGGCGGTACGAATGCGGGCATGACCTCCGTGCTCAGCTTGCCGTCGGCCCACGCCTTGGCGGCGAGCTGATGGGAGCGCAGGGCGAACTGATCCTGCTCCTCCCGGGAGATGCCGTGATTCTTCGCCATCTGTTCGGCGATATCGCCCATGCCGAGATTTGTGGAGTAGTCCTTCACCGCCGGCGGGTTCGGGGCCAGGTCTTTCAGGCGAATGCCCTTGAACAGCTTCAGCTTCTCGCCGAGCGTCTTCGCCTTGGTGGTGCGGATGAATGCCCGCGAGAGTTTCTTGCTGAACTGGATCGGAAGGACTGACGTGGAGTCGGCCCCACCCGCCATGCCGATCTCGATGTCCCCGAGCTGGATCGCCTGGGCGATGTCCGCGGTGGACTGGAAACTGGTGGCGCAGGCCCGTGAGACGCTGTAAGCGTCCGTGGAGGGCAGCATGCCCGAGGCGAGCATCACTTCGCGCGCAATGTTGGGGGCCTCCGGCTGGATGCCGACCTGGCCGTAGACGATGCGATCCACCAGCGCCGGATCCAGATCCATCCGCGCCAGCAGCTCGGTGGTCGTCATGGTGCCAAGCTGGATCGCGTTGAGATCGCTGAAGGCGGTGAGTTGCCGCGCGAAGGGCGTGCGCAGCCCGTCCACCACGGCGATGCGGTCACTGGATTGTGTCGGTTGGGTCGTCTTTGCCACGTCGTCCTCCTGAGCCGAGGGGATCGGCGATACGTTGTTGTCGACAATTCTGCAAAGTAATCATTCCTTGTCAACAAGAATGCTTGTTGGTTTATTATTGTCGACAATTTCAGGGTTGAATCCAGAGGTTACCGGATGCCGGTCAGTACGATTGTCGACCCCTCGCCGTCAGGCGGCGAGGGCAATCTGTCTGTCACCCTTGCCGAAGCGCTGGGTGAGCGCATCATCAAGGGCGAGCTGCCGCCCGGGAGCCGGCTGCTGGAGATGCAGCTTGCCGCGGACATGGGGGTCAGCCGCGGGCCGCTGCGTGAGGCGCTGCGGGTCCTCGAGAAGCGGCGGCTGGTGCGGATCCTGCCGCGCCGGGGTGCCCTGGTCAGCGACATGGGGCCGGACGATGTCCGCTGCCTGTACGAGGTGGTGACGCCGCTCTACCAGACCCTCACCCGTGCCGTTGCCGAGCGATGGACACCGGAGAGCCTGCCAGCGCTCTACACGGTGGTGGAGCGCATGATCAACTGTGCGGAACAGGGGGACGTCGAGGGCTACTACGAGCACAACTTCACCTTTGCCAGGGCGTGCGCGCCGATTGTGGGCAACCCCCTGCTCGATGAGCTGCTTACCGATCTGGAGCCGGGGCTGCGCCGGGTGCTGTATCATTCCCGGGAGGCGCGGGCGGCGGCGGTCGGGTCCCATCTGGACGTCATGCGGCGCATGATGCGCTGTGTCATGGACCGGGACGGCGTGAGGGCATCGGGGGCGATCGGCGAGCTGGCCGCCCTTGAGCTCAGGCTCGCCATGGCGAGCTTCGAGCGTATGGATTGACCCGGTCTATCACTGCGATCACTGCTGATGCGTTGGCGCCGCTGCGCTGGAATTTGTACCATTAGGGTTCTTTATTCCGGTTTCTATGGAGGGGTCATGTCAGACCGAATCGTTCACGCCACCGACGGTACGTTCGACAGCGAAGTGCTGAAGGCCAGCGGGCCGGTGCTCGTCGATTACTGGGCGGAGTGGTGCGGCCCGTGCAAGATGATCGCGCCGGTTCTGGACCAGGTGGCGGAGGATTACGCCGACCGCTTGAAGGTGGTGAAGGTCGACATCGACGAGAATCAGGAAACCGCGCCAAAGTACGGCGTGCGGGGCATTCCCACGCTCATGCTGTTCAAGGACGGCGACGTGCAGGCCACCAAGGTCGGGGCGCTGTCGAAGAGCGAGCTCACCGCGTTTATTGATCAGAACCTCTGATCTGTCGATCGCCTCCCGCGGCCCACCGGGTGCCGCGGGGGTGACTGATCGGTTTCCGCGAGGCCGGCCCACCGCCGGCCTTCGCTTTTCCGGGGGAGAGGGGTGTGCGGCTTGATACCCGGCAGACCAGTCTGATTCAGCTCCATATCGGCATACTGCTACTGGGCGGAACGGCGCTGTTCTCCAAGCTCATCGCGTTGCCGGCGCTGGATATCACCGTGTGGCGCAGTCTGTTCGCCGGCCTGGCGCTGCTGGGGCTGTTCCTGCTGACGCGGTTCGATTTCCGGCTGGACCGTTCCCGTGACTACGCGATCGTGCTGGGGCTCGGGGTCCTGTTTGCCGTGCACTGGCTCACCTATTTCCACGCCATGCAGGTTTCGACCGTGGCGGTGGGGATCGTGGCGCTGTTCACGTTCCCGGTGATCACCGTGTTCATCGAGCCGTTCTTCCATGGTCAGCCGCCGAGGCTCGCGGATCTTGCCGGAGCGCTGGCAGTGGTGGCCGGGGTGTACCTCATGGTGCCGGAGTTCTCGCTGGACAACACCACCACCCAGGGCGTGCTCTGGGGGCTGCTGTCGGCGTTTACCTATGCCCTGCGCAACGTGATCCAGCGCCACCGGTTCCGGCACTACCCAGGCAAGACGGCCATGTTCTACCAGGTGCTGGTGGTGCTGGCCCTGACCGCGCCGTTCCTCGGGGGCGGCTCGTTCGAGCTGGGCGCGGGGCAGTGGGCGCTGATCGTGCTGCTGGGCGTTGTCTTCACGGCGCTGCCGCATACGCTGTTCGCCAACGCGCTGGTCCACCACAGTGCCGTATCCGTGAGTCTCATCAACTGTCTTCAGGTGGTTTACGCCACCGTTCTGGCGGCGCTCGTCTTGTCGGAACTGCCCGGCTCCAGCACAATCATTGGTGGAGCACTCATTGTCGGTGCCGCCGCTTACGAATCGGTACGCTCGGCGCAGGCACAGAGCCAGACAACCAGGGAACAATAAGCGTCATCATGAATGATCTGGAGACCATTCCGGCGGACCTGCTCAGGATGCTGGTGAATGCATCGAACGACGGCATCGTGATTGCCGAGCAGGAAGGCGATGATAATGTGCTGATCTACGTCAATCCGGCGTTTGAACGCCTCACGGGCTTCAGTGCGGACGAGATCCTCTATCAGGACTGCCGCTTTCTGCAGGCCGACGACCGCGACCAGGACGCGCTGGACGAAATCCGCGCGGCAATCATGGACGGGCGGGCGACGCGGCAGGTGCTTCGGAACTATCGCAAGGATGGTTCCATGTTCTGGAACGAGCTCAGTATTACGCCGGTGTATAACGAGCGCGATCAGCTCACCTATTACATCGGCATCCAGAAGGACGTGACCGCGCAGAAGGAGCTGGAGCAGAGGGTCGCCGCCCTGGAGAAGTCCACAGGTAACGGTTGATCGCCTGCTGCCGCCGGATTGCCTGAGACGTCGCCAGGTGGGGCTCTCCGGGCGACATCCGGTGCCCGGAGAGCCACGCCGGATCACCAGCGCTTGTAGGGCAGGAATTTGCCGTTCAGGGTCAGGATGACCCGATCGCCCTTGGGGTCTTCCTGCTTGTCCACGTCCATGGTGAAGTCGATGGCGCTCATGATGCCGTCGCCGAACTTCTCCTGAATCACTTCCTTGAGCGTCTCGCCGTAGACCATCACCACCTCGTTCAGGCGGTAGACGAGCGGGTCGGTGATCATCTCCGCGGCGCGCTGCCCCTTGTTGGGGTACTCGGTGAGGATGCTGGCGATGTCATCGCCCAGGTCGAGTGCGCCTGCGAGCGCTTTTGCCTGCTCCAGCTCCATACTGTTCTCGCCGAGGCAGGCGGAACAGATGAAGACCGGTGACATGCCGGTGGCCTTGCCCAGTGACTCCCAGCTCACGCCTTTCTGGCGCTTGGCCTCCAGTATTGTCTCGCGCATCAGGTGCTTGTCCATCATGCTCTCCTGTGGTTTGTGATCTATGGATGGGTTCAGTTGCTGCCGGCGGCCGCTCTGGCCGGCGCTGTCTCGGTCTCGGTTTCCGTGGTGCCGTCATCCTGGACGTACTCGCCCTGGAGCTCCTTGGATCGGCGTACCAGGAAGTCCACCAGGTGGTTCCGGGTCTCGTAGTAGCCGTCCTGACGCACCAGCGTCTCGCGCTTGCGCGGACGGTCGATGGGAACGGTGACGGACTCGGCAACCTGCGCATGGGGGCCGTTGGTCATGAGCAGAATGCGGTCCGAGAGCAGAATGGCCTCGTCCACGTCGTGGGTGATCATGAACACCGTCTGTTTCGTCTCGGCGCAGATCTTGAGCAGTTCGTCCTGGATGCTGCCGCGGGTGAGGGCGTCCAGCGCGCCGAAGGGTTCGTCCATCAGCAGCATCTTCGGTTCGATGGCGAACGCGCGGGCGATACCCACCCGTTGCTTCATCCCGCCCGAGAGCTGGGACGGCCGTTTGTCCTCGGAGCCCTTGAGGCCGACGAGTTCGATGTACTGCATGGCGTGGTCGCGGACCTTCTCCTTCGACCAGCCCGGCCATTTCGACTTGACGGCAAAGGTGACGTTGGCCAGCGCCGATTTCCACGGCAGCAGGCTGTGGTTCTGGAAGACCACGCCACGGTCGAGGCTGGTGCCCTGCACCTCCTTGCCGTCCATGAACACGTAGCCGTCGCTGGATTCATCCAGTCCCGCCATGACGTTGAGAATGGTCGACTTGCCGCAGCCCGAATGGCCGATGACACAGACGAACTCGCCTTTCTCGATGCCGAAGTTGACGTTCTCGAACACGGTCAGGTCGTCTTTGCCGCGCGCGCCGGGAAAGGTCTTCTTGAGGTTTTCCACGTACAGAAACGGTTTGCTCATGACAGGCTCCTCAGGTGTCGTACTGGACCATGCGGGTGGCCGCGGCCAGGATGCTGTCCAGGATCATCCCGACAACGCCGATCATGAGGATCGAGAAGATGACGGCGGTGATGTCCAGATTGTTCCACTCGTTCCAGATGTAGTAGCCGATGCCACTGCCGCCCACGAGCATCTCGGCGGCAACGATCACCAGCCAGGAAATGCCGATGGCGATGCGCATGCCGGTGAGAATGGTGGGTGCCGCTGCCGGCAGAATCACGGCGAACGCCGTTTTCAGCGATGACAGCTCCAGGGTTCTGGCAACGTTGCGCAGATCCTTCGACACCCCGGCGACACCGAAGGCGGTATTCAGCAACACCGGCCAGATGGAGCAGATGAAGATCACGAAGATCGACGATGCCCCGGAGTCGCGAATCAGGAACAGTGCCAGCGGCATCCAGGCCAGCGGCGAAATGGGCCGCAGGATCTGGATGTACGGGTTGAGAGCCTTGTACATGATCGGCGACATGCCGATGAGAAAGCCCAGAGGGATCGCCACCAGCAGTGCCAGGGAGTAGCCCGCGAACACGCGGCCCACTGAATGGGCCAGCTGAACGCCGATGCCCATGTCGTTACTGCCGGCCACGTAGAACGGGTCACTGAGCTCGGTGACGGCGTGGCTGATGATCGCCGACGGTGCCGGTATGCGGGAACCACCGCCACTGCCGCCGGTGAGCTGCTCGTACTCGCTCAGTTCCTGGTCGCCGACGGGAAGGATGGCCCCCTCGATACTCCACTCCCAGGCGCCAAGGAGGACCACCAGCAGGGCGACGCTCAATAGCGCCGCCTTCAGGTTCTCGCTGGTCAGCATGGCTTATGACCTCCGGATCTCGAAGCTGTCCACATAGGCTTCCGGCTCTTCGGGATCGAAGTCCTTGCCCATGATGGTGTGGGATTTGTAGGTCACCTCCGGGGCGTCGTAACCAAGCTCGCGCATGATCTTGCCGCAGTCCGTGGCCAGATAGACGTCCTCGGCCACGCCCTTGTAGTCCACGTCGCCGTCGATGTAGCCCCAGCGCTTCATCTGCGTCAGGATCCACACACCCATGGAATGCCAGGGGAAGGGGTCGAAGTCGATGCGGTCGGGCTCGTTCTTGACCTCGCCAAGACCGTCGGCATAGCGGCCGGTGAGCACCTGTTCCACCACCGAGGTGGGCTGGTTCAGATAGTTGCGCCCCGAGATCGCCTCAGCGATTTCCACCCGGTTGTCATGGTCCGACGAGTAGTGGGTTGCGTCGACGATGGCCTTGAACAGGGCACCGAAGCTGTTGGGCGCTTCTTCGGCGAACTGCCGGCTGGTGCTGAAGGCGCAGCACGGGTGGCCGTCCCAGATCTCCTTGGTGAGCATGTGAATGAAGCCCACCTCGTCCCAGACCGCGCGCTGGTTGAACGGGTCCGGCGCCAGGTAGCCGTCCACGTTGCCCGCCTGCAGGTTGGCGACCATCTCCGGTGGCGGCAGCACGCGGATGGAAATGTCGTTGTCCGGGTCCAGGCCATGCTCGGCCACGTAGTAGCGCAGCAGGAAGTTGTGCATGGAGTACTCGAACGGCACGGCGAAGGTGAACCCCTTCCACTGGCTCGGGTCGCGCTTGTCCTTGTGGTCCATGCGCAGCGTGATGGCCTGGCCGTTGATGTTCTCCACTGCCGGCATCAGGAAGGGCATGGAACTGGAACCGGCCCCCATGGTGATGGCCAGCGGCATTGGGGTCAGCATGTGCGCGGCGTCGTGCTCCATGTTCATGGAGTTGTCACGAACGACGGCCCAACCCGCTTCACGCCGGACGTCCACATTCAGTCCGTAGCGCTCGTAGAAGCCCATGGGGTGCGCCATGATGATCGGGGTAGCACAGGTGATCGGGATGAAGCCGATGCTCAGGTCGCGCTTCTCCGGCGTCCCCAGATCGTCCTTGAGCAGGGCTTTCGCCGCCTCGAGCGGGAACATGGATCCGAGGGCAGCGGCGAAGGTGCCGGCCCCCATCATCTGCAGAACCTGCCGCCGGCTGGGGTCGTGGTGGCCGAACAATGCCCGGACCACCGCACTCTCGATCAGGCGGTCCATGAGCGCCTCGCGATCTCCGGGGGCACCGCTTTGGTCGTGGGGTGACGCCAGCGCGTGCTGGTCGCCGCCAGCGGTGGCGTCATGGCCGTGGTCATGACACGTACTGCACGTGCAACCCGCGCCGTGGCGCAGGTCGCTGTTCGGGTCGAACGGATCGCCGAGTGATTTGTTGGTCATCGCATCGCCCTCGTTGTCGCAACAAAAAAAGGGCGCCCCACCGCTGTCGGTGGTAGGCGCCCTTGCCAGGTTCAGGTTGGCGAATCCGGCTGACGTCCCGCCGTTGGGAACCGCTGCTCGCGGTTGAGCCGGATTTGCGCGTGTCAGATCAAGTGATGCATGGCGCATGCCATGTTTGTAAGGAACTGATTTCAGGTTTTTTAGTCGTTCTTTACGGGCGGTCTGGCGGTGCCGGTGCACTGTTGTGGGGCGGTATGCACCGGCACGGCGCGGTTGGTGGTCAGTCAGGCACGTCCGTTGGCGCGCAGGAAGGCGCGGGCAATGTCGCTGATGGGCCGGCCGCGCTCCATGGCCGTTCGCCGCAGCATGTGGTAGGCGTCATTCTCGCTGATGCCGTCGCGCTCCATGAGAAAGCACTTGGCCTGTTCCATCTGGCGCTGGTGCTCCAGCCGCGTGCGCGCGTCCACCAGTTCATGCCGCAGCTGTTCGTACTGATGGAACTGGTTGATGGCCACGTTGATGATGGAGCGCACGCCCTCGGCGGAGAGGCCTCCCACCACGTAGGGACTCACCCCCGCGGCGGTGGCCGCCTGCATCAGCTCCGGGTCGCTGTGTTCGGTGAACAGCACCACCGGTTTAGGGTAGGGTGAATGCCGCGTCCCAAGGCCTTCCAGAATGTCCCGCCGTCCCGAGCGGGCCTCAACAATGATCACATCGGGTTGGATATCCAGCACGCGCTGGTAGAGGTCTTCGTCGGCCTTTACGGTGCAGGCCACTTCGTAGCCGGCGTCGTTCAGGGCGTCGCCGAGCCAGACGGCCCGGTCTGGGGATTCGTCAACGAGCATGACTCGTGTTGCCATTGCTTGCTCCTGAGGTTGTACCTCGGATTTCCGGGAACACGTCGGTAAGCAGGAAGCAAGCACCGTGCCTTGACTGCGGTAGAGTTGAATCAGGGAGTTGCAGGCAGGAGGGGGGAGAAGCCGTGCCATGTTGGTGCACGCATGGTGTGTGTGCACCAACATGGCGCCGGAGCCGGGTCAGAACGTGTAGCGTGCGCCGAACAGGATCTCATCGAAATCGCCGACGGCAAGTTCGCCACCGAGGGAGAGTTGTGGTGCCACCTCGTAGTAACCGCTGCCGAAGACCTGGACGTTGCTGCTCGCATCGTTGAAGCGCCAAAGCCGGACCCCGGCGGTGGTGTCCCAGCCCGGGTCGAGATAGGCCCGGGCACCGCCCTCGAGCCGGAACCCCGGGTCATCCTGATCGCCGAAGTCGTAGCCCAGGTCCAGGGCACCGTAGATGTCGAGGTCGCGCTGCTGCGTGGGCAGCCGGAACCCGACACCGCCCCAGAGGACGTCGCGGCTGATGGTGGTGGAGTCGGGGCCGCTGCCTATGTCAAAGCGGTGGCTCTGGAACTGCCCCCGCGCGAAGATGGTGTCGTTGAGGTGACCCTGACCACGGATCAGCAGGCCGAAGTCGCTATCCCCGAAGCGGTTCGGCGGATCCGCCCAGTTCAGTCCGCCCTCGATGTGGTTGTAGCTGAGGTTCGCTGCGCCGGCTGTGGCGGGCAACAGAATGGCTGCAGCCGTCAGCGCAGATAGCCGTTTCATCACGTGACTCCTGTTGGGAATATGTCGAGAGCAAGGATCGCATGTTCCACCGGTGGCGTATCGTTGTCACCGTCTGGCGACGTCCCGCCGGGCCATGCGTTGGGCCAGGCCGTAGCCCGCCCATGTCAGTAGCAGGCACAGGGTGAGAGTGACCGAGATGTTCATGGCCGCGGGTGCCCACGCACCGCTCGCCATTAATGCAACGGTCTCCAGGCTGAACACCGAGAAGGTCGTGAACCCCCCGCAGATGCCTCCCATCAGGAACAACCGGGCCCTTGGGCCCAGCGGGCGCGGCCCTTCCGGGGCGGTAAGGGCCGCGAGCCAGCCGATCAGTAACGACCCGAGCGTGTTCGCCAGGAGCGTGTCCCACGGAAAGTCCAGGGTTCCGAGCAGGCCGTAGAGGTCGGACACGCCATGCCGGAGCATGGCGCCCAAGGCGCTGCCGATGGCGACGGCGAGACAGTCCCGCAGGGTCATGGCGCAGGGACTCCGCCGGTGACCAGCGCAAGGCCGAGCGCTGCGGCAAGCAGACAGGCCAGCAGTGACGAGATCACGTAGACGGCCCCCTTGAGCCCTTGCCGGTCCCGGACCAGTCCGATGCTCTGCAGGCTGAATGACGACACGGTGGTGTAGCTGCCGCACAGGCCGATCATCAGGGCGGCAGCCCACGTCTCGCCGGGCCATCCGAGGCGGAGAACAAGCCCGGCCAGGACGCCCAGCAGCAACGAGCCGCTGACGTTGACGATCCAGGTGCCCCAGGGAAACGTGCTCCCGGAACGCAGATCCACCGCGGTACCGACCAGGTAGCGCAGTGCGCCTCCAGCGGCTCCACCCGCGGCAATGGCAGCATAGGTGATCAGTGTTCCCATGACGTTCAGTATCCCAGAGGAATGAGTCCGAAGCCTACCAGTATGGCGAGCAGCCAGAGATACCAGGAAAAGATCCGCAGCTTTGCCTTGTACAGCAGGCGCACCACCAGATAGAGCGCCCCCGTGCCCACTGCGGCTGCCACGATCAGCCCGACCAGCATGTCCATCCAGCCGAGCTGGGTGGTCCCGCCCGCGGCCTGCAGCTCCACGGCCTGGACAAGCGTCGCGGCGAGAATGGTCGGGATGGCGAGAAAGAAGCTGTACTCCGCGGCCCACCGCCGCTTCAGCCCGAACAGGAGCGATGCGGCAATGGTAATGCCGCTCCTGCTGATGCCGGGGACCAGCGCCAGGCCCTGAGCGGCGCCGATACCGAGGGCCGTGCCGACACGGATATCCCGCAGGCCGCGGGGCCGGGGAGGGAGCCGGTCGGTGATCCAGAGCAATACCCCGGTCAGTGTCAGCGTGCCGGCGATCATCGCCGGGCGGGCGAACACCGCCTCGAAGAAAAGCTTGAAGGTAATGCCGATAACGCCCGTTGCGAGCACCGACAGGGCACACAGCAGGGCCAGGCGGATGGTCAGTGGTAACGGGCGGTACTGGTGGCGCATGCGTGCCAGCCCCAGCAGACCGTCACGAATTAGCCTAAAGAGACTGCGCCGGAAGACGATAACAATGGAGATGAGAGTGCCCACGTGCACGACCAGGTCGAACAGGATCATTTCGGCGCTGTCGGGGGGCGGGATGTCCGCGCCCTGGGCGATGAGCCAGTGCTGGGTGAGAACCAGATGGGCCGTGGAGCTGACCGGCAGGAACATGAACGCGCCCTGGACGATGCCGAGCAGCACGACGATGTAAAGGGCCATCTGGGCCGTCCTCCGCAGCGGTCGGAATGATTCGGGCGCATGGCCGCGGCGTGCGCGACCGGCCCCGGAAAGCGAGTACCGGCCGGAGCCTACCGGAGCCGTACAGGCGGGGGAACCCCCACGGCAGGGCAGTGCCGTCGCGGGGGGTGGCGGAGGGCGATTGTGGCCCCCGGGGAACAACCCTGGGGATGTCTGGGAAATAACTGCAAAGTCATTGACTTATGGCGTTGTGCGGCGTAGCATTCCGCCTTTGATCGTGACCGGTTCGCACGCCAATTCGCCAACCAGCAAAGGAGGGGGCCATGACCGACAGAAAACAGCTCATTTACCGCCGTGGCCGCCTGCAGCTGCCCCGGGATATCGCCGACTGGGCTGCGCCTGAATTGGCGGAATGGCTCTCCATGCTGTCGGTTGAAGAGCGCGTGCAGGCCTTCCGCGCCCTGCCGTTCAACCGGGGCGCCATTGGTTACCTGGCCATGGCGCCTGCGGAGCGGGCCGTGTTGCTGGGCGCGTTGAACAGCGATAACCGGCGCCGCCTGGTGGGGCTCTCCGGCAATGACCTTCTGGTGGATGCCCTGAAGCACGCTGACGAGGCCACCAGAGAGCTGATTCTGAGCGATCTGCCCGAGTCCCGGCGCACGGCGGTTGAAGGCGCACTGAAAGCGCAGATGGCATCCGCGGCCGCCGTATCCGCGCGGGAGTCCCGTCCTCGCTGGCGGGCAGCGCTGGCGCGGGTGATGGCGCGTCGCGGCGGACGTCGGCGCGAGCCTGTCTCCTGAGCGGGACAGCTTGCCCCGTCGTCCCGTGCCGCCTACGGTAGCAGCAGTGCTTCGGGTGCTGCCGCGCGCCCGGAGTGCGGCTCCACGAGTCGGGGGGCGGCATGGATCACAGCGATGACGGGCTCAGGCAATATCTGGATGGCCGTGTGTTCGACGGCCACCTGGAGTCCCGCCTCAAGCGGGAGATTCCTGGCGGAGAGCCGGTAATCGACCCGGATTCCGGCTCCATCCATATCGAGAACCTGCCTCTCAGCCGCATTTGCCTGGAGTACGCGTTACGCATCACGGGCCTGTACCGCCGTGGCCAGCGTAATGCCCGCCGCCTGTGCGTGCGGGAGCACGATCTGCCGGTGCCCGGTCTGACGGAGGCAATGCGCGGTTACCGCCTTCTCCACGTGAGCGATCCCCATCTGGATGTGGATCCCGGCTTTGCCGAGGGGTTGGCGGATCAGCTCAGCGGTCTGCAGTGGGACGCGTGCGTGATCACCGGCGATTTCCGCTACCGCACCAACGGTAATGCCGAGCCTGCGCTTACCGGGCTCGAGACCGTCCGGTCGGCGCTGGATGGTCCCGTATACGCCGTACTGGGCAACCACGACAGCATCCGCATGGTGCCGCGCGTGGAGGCGCTGGGGATTCGTGTCCTGCTGAACGAAGGGCTGGTGCTCGGTCCCGCGAGCAACACCGGTGTCTGGCTGGCCGGTGTTGACGATCCGCACTACTACCGCCAGCACGACATCGTGCGTGCCCTCAGAGCGCGCCCGGACCGCATGCCGGCCATTCTGCTCGCTCACTCGCCCGAGGCCTATCGTGACGCCGCGGCAGCCGGTGTGAGTGCCATGCTGTGCGGGCACACCCACGGCGGGCAGATCCGGTTGCCCGGAGGTTTCGCCCTGACCACCAACGCCGACTGCCCCCGCGCCCTCGCCAGCGGCGCGTGGGAATGGCAGGGGATGACGGGGTATACGTCCGTGGGGGCGGGGGCGTCCGTGCTGGACGTGCGTTATAACTGCCCGCCGGAAGTGGTGCTGCACACGCTGACACCAAATTAGTGTGGTTCCCGGCGAATGCCGGCGCGGTAGAGCATCCAGGACGCGGGCGGCCCCAGCAGGACGAACAGGGCCGCGGCCGCGACGCCGCTGGTGGTGCTGATCATCGGCAGGGGGATGAGCACCAGCAGCGGCAGAAACGCCTCCGGTACCTGGTCGAGCCCGATGAAGCGGCTGCTGGGCATCAGCCCCATGCGGCGCTTGGCGAAACTCGATGCCAGATCGCCGGCCATGGCCAGGGCGCCGGCAGCTGCGCCCACCAGCAGCGGCAGACCAAGCAGGGCGGTGACCCCTGTTGTGGCGATGACCGCGGCAATGACGCCGCGGACCGTTTTCGAGGGGCCGAATACCCGGCGACCGTCGCGCCAGCGGCTGCCGCCGTCCACCGGCCGGCCGCTGCGCCGGCCCAGCACATAGCTCAGCACGACCGGCGCCGCATTGGCGACCGTGATAATGATCAGAACCTGCAGCGTCGCGATCATGGCGGGATGGTCATAACAGGTGCAGGAGGTCGGGGGCGTGCCGGCCGAGCCAGGCACGACCGCCCTCCCGTTCCCGCAACAGGGTGAAGCCGGCGAAGTCGAAACCGGGGCCCACCGCGCAGGCGGTCAGCGTCCAGCGGCCGTCCGGCGTCGCAGCCTGCCAGTCCCCTGCCGGAATGACGGCGACAGGGTTGGCCTGGCTGCCCCGGGCCGCCGGGCCGAGTGTGATGCGGGCAGGCGTTCCCTGCGCGCCCATGTGCCAGAGTGTGAGCGGGTCGCCATCCAGATAGTGCCAGATCTCGTCACCGTCGACCCGGTGCCAGGCACTGTGCATGCCCGCCGGTAGCAGGTAATGAATCAGGGTGATGCCCGGCCGCTCCGAGCCGTCCGGGCGGTGTACGGGAACGGTGCCGGTATGAATGCGCCGGTACCATCCGCCTTCGGGGTGCGGTGCCAGGCCGAGTGTCTCGATGCGCCGGAGCGCATCGTCGGGCAGGGGCGTGTCGTGGTGGGGATCGGTCATCGGCGTGGTGCCCCTCGCGGGTGTGCGTGGCAGCAGGTCATGCAGGGTCCGGGAAGCGCTGTTCCATCAGCCCGTGCCCGGGGATTCTTGCGCCCAGCCGTTGCTGGCGGACACCGGCGATGACCGCCTCCGCGCTATCGTAGCGCGCCAGACGCTCCAGCGTGTCGCGCGTGGGTGTCATGAGCTGCAGCGCCCCCCGGGTTTCGGCGTCGAGCCCGGCTTCCGGGGTGACCCAGCACTGGTCAACGGTTTCCTGCCCGCAGCAGGTGGCTTCCTGTCCGGCGGGCGCGACCGCCAGGAAGAAGCGTGTGTCGAAGCGTTTCGGCACGTATGCCGGCGTGACCCAGTGGCTCACATACAGCAGTTCATCGCCGAACAGCCTGAGCTGTTCCCGTCCACAGATGTCGGCCAGCGTGGTCTGCTGGTGGCGCAGCGCCTCGCGGTACGCCTGAAATCGCTGCATCGCCGCCGGGTCATCCAGCCGTAGCGGTGTGCCGTCGGTCCGGCGAGCCAGCAGAATGCCCGCCTCTTCGAAGCATTCGCGGATCGCGGCGATCCGGTAGGCGAGCCCCCCGCGCCGCACGCCCAGCTCTGTACTGGCGGCGGTTTCATCAACAGGGCAGGGCGGCGCCGTGGGGCCGGTGTCGTCGGCGTCGACCGCGCCACCGGGGAAGACCGAGGCGCCGGGGCCGAACCGGGTGCGCGCATTGCGTTTGAGGAGGAGCACTTCAAGCCCTGGCGGGCCGTCACGGAGCACGATCACGGTGGAGGCCGGCTTCGGGGTGACGGGCATGGGCACACCTCAACGCTGGGGTGGACGATGACTCAAGAATACCTGTTTTGTCTTCTCACGCCATGCGTCATGGCGTCGTCGGTGGGCGACGATTGTTGTGTGGTGGCGTGGTGCGCTTGCATTGCACTGCGCGGAAATGAATAGTGCTGCCCCTGGGGCCGGCATTTTCGGAGTTGGCGGAGAGCCGGCAATCAGTGGACCGTAATGGAAGGAGACTAGCAATGATGCAGCAACGAACCGGCTTCCGGGCCCTTTCGGCCTTCTGGGCCGCGCTGTTCCTGGCCGTTTCGGTCTGGATTCCCGTCGCCCAGGCGAACATGATCGACACCCATGCCGTCGCCGGCGAGGCGGAGCTTGAGCAGACCCGTGATGAGGTGCTTGACCTGCTGGCGGAAGATGAGGTCCGTGAGCAGCTGGTTGCCTGGGGCGTGGACCCCGACCAGGCTGAAAGCAGAGTCAATGCGCTCACCGCTGCCGAGCTGGAAATGCTCAACGAGCGTATGGCCGATGAACCGGCCGGCGCTGGCGTGGGATCCGTGGTCAGTGCGGCGCTGATCGTCTTCCTCGTGCTGCTGATCACCGATATCCTTGGGTTCACGAACGTCTTCCCGTTCGTGCAGAAGACCGCCCAATAGGGGCGGGTCGGGTCCTCGGTGACCCGCCTTCGGGCAGAGGGCGGGTGTACCGGCCTATACTGACAGCACAGGATGTCATTGACGCGGGGTTGGCCATGGAATCCGCGCAGCTTTTCATCGGGTATGACTGGACGCTGTTCACCGGTCGCGTGGATACGGTGGAGGAGCACCGCAACCCGGCGCATACCCTGATCATGGGGATCGACGGGCCGTTCCGCATGGGTGGCGCGGAGGGGAAGCTGGTACGCAGTGCCTGGGTGTACCCCGGGGCGACGGTGCCGAAGCTCGACTACCGTGGCACACGCATCGGCCACCTGCTGCTCGGGCCCCATCACCCCGTCGCCCGGCGTGCGTGGCATCTGAGCGATGTGCCCATCGTGAGCGACGGGTTGCCGGCGGTGCTCGCTGCGGAGCTCCCCGGTACCCTGGCGCGGGCCGCGTCGGGAGATGTGGTTCCGGAGCGCGTGTTGCAACGCCTGGATGACCAGCTTCCCGGGCCGCAGCCCGAGGCCCTGGATCCGCGGGTCAGGCGGGCCATTCACGCCTTGCTGGAGGATTCCCGGCCGCCCAACGATCAGGAGCAGCTCGCCCTGCATGTAGGGCTGTCACCCAGCCGGCTTGGCCATCTGTTTCGCCAGGAGATCGGCATGTCCATCGGCCGTTTTCGCCTGTGGACGCGCATCCAGCGCCTGGCGATGGCCATTGGTGTCAGTGGCAGCATCACCGAGGCGGCGCTGAACGCCGGGTTCAGGGATCCCTCCCAGCTGGCGCGTGACTTTCGCATGCTGTTCGGGCTCAAGCCCTCGGGCATTCTGCGTAACGCCCAGCCGGTTGCCATTCATCCGCTGTTTGACGGCGTCGAAGCCTGAAGCGGGACCAGGGCCGGGACCAGCCGGGTATACAGGATCAACCCGGCCACTTCCACCAGGCTCTGCAGTACGATCACCCCTGCCGCCAGGGCCGGCTCCGGCAGTGTCAGCGCGAACGGCAGCACCACGAACGAGTTCCGCGCAGCCAGGCTGAAGATCAGAGTCCGCGTTGCGACCGGGCTCAGTTGCAGTCGCTGGCCCACCACGACGCCCAGGGCCGGGACGGCGAGCAGGTAAGCAATGTAGAGCAGCGCGACGCCCATCAGGACGCTACCGGTGCCGGCCAGTTGTGGCACATGACTGGCCGTGAGCATGAACAGCAGCAGTAACAGGAACGGCGTCATGGATTGGCGGCTGATGTGCGCGACGCGCTGCAGTGGGCGCCAGCGTCGGGTGCCCATCTCCAGAATCAGGGCGAGCCCGAGCGGCAGTGCGATCAATCCCGCAAACACCACCAGAAAGCGGTCGACGGCGATTGCTTCAACCGCGGTCGGCCCTGCCAGCAGTAGCAGCCACAGGGGCAGCAGCACGAGCTGACCGGCCAGCAGGACCGGCGTTGCCACGGTAGCCTGCTGGGTGCTGCCGCCGCCCAGATGGGTGAAGGTGACAAACCAGTCGGTGCAGGGGGCGAGCAGCACCAGGAGAATGGCCAGCTTCAGTGTCGGCGAGCCGGGCAGCGGCAGTGTCAGCACCGCCACCAGCAGCGGCACGAACACGGCCTGGCTGAGCGCCAGGGCCTTCAGGAACCGGATGCCGTCCGCGGCGGGGCGCAGATCGCGCCAGCGGATCTGGCAGAAGGTTGCGTAGAGCAGCAGCGCAAGCACGGGCCAGACGACCGGCTCCAGCGTTTCGGCGGGCTCCGGCGCCAGCGCCGCGAACCCGCCGCCGAGCCCGAGCGCGGCCATGGCAGCCGGGATCTGCCAGCGCTCCGGCTGGTTGCTATCCATGCACTGGTTGTCGTGTCATTGCGTGTTGCTGTCCTCCACTGCGCGCCGCAGTGCCTCCAGAAGGTCATGGTCGGGGTGGCCATCGGCGGTGTGGCCGGCCGCGGTCTGAAACTCGCGGATGGCCGCGCGCGTGCGGGGGCCGGGCATGCCGTCCGGCTCACCGCTGTCGTGCCCCAGGTCATTGAGGTGACGCTGGATCTCTTCCACCTCTTCAATGGCGAGCGGCTCTTCATCCCAGTCGGCACGGATCTCCCCGAGCCCGGCCACGCGATCCGCGAGATAGCCCACGCTGATGGCGTAGGAGATGGATCGGTTCCAGCGCATGATGACACGGAAATTGTCGTACACAAGGAACGCCGGCCCGTTGGCCCCGGAGGGCACGATGATGCTCCCCTCCATGTCCGCGCTGGGCAGCGGGTCTCCGGTGGCCGTGCGCACGCCCATGTCCGCCCAGTCGTCGACACTGCGGCGGGTGTCCAGGCTCGCTTCGCTGTAATCGAAGTCGTCGGGCAGGGTGACCTCCCGGCCCCAGCGCTGGCCGGGCTGCCAGCCCATGGCCTGGAGGTAACTGCCGGCCGAGCCGAACGCATCGTCCAGGCTGTTCCAGATATCGATCCGGCCCGAGTCGTCGTAGTCCACGGCGTGGGCGTTGAAGGTGGAGGGCATGAACTGCATGTGGCCCATGGCACCTGCCCAGGAGCCCTGCATGTCACCCGCGGCCATATTGCCGTCATCGACGATGCGCAGCGCGTCCAGGAACTCCGCCGTAAAGAACTCCGAGCGGCGCTGGTCGCAGGCCAGAGTCGCCAGGGCGTCCATCACGGGGACGCGGCCAAAATGGCGGCCAAAGTGTGTCTCCAGCCCCCAGAAGGCGACGATATAGGCGGGAGGCACGCCGAAATCCGACTGCACGCGCCGTAACAGGGTGTCGTGTTCGTCCACCAGCTCCCGCCCCCGTTCCACATGGGCGGGCGTGACCCGCGCGTCCAGATACTGCCGGAATGTCTGCACGAACTCCGGCTGGCTGCGGTCAAGCTCGATGATGCGCTCTCGCTGCTCGACCGCGGCAATGGCGTCCATGGCCTCGGAGGAGGTGATCCCCGCTGCTTCTGCCTCCTGTTTCAGGTGATCACGACAGGCCTCGAAATCGGCATGGACCAGTCCCGAAGCTGTCAGCAACAGAAACGGGGCGACGTGGCGTGCGCGGGTCATGGTCAGGTCTCCGTGTGATGGTGTGGCGGGTTCGGGCCCGGCCAATGATAGTCCAGAGCCGCAGCCGGCACTGTCCCGAAACCCCGGAGCCGCCTCCGTGGTCCGGGTGGCGCAGACGGGTTACGGACAATCGTGGTTCGGTTCTTGCTGCTCCCTGTTCGTGGACCTGCGGCACCAGCCAGGGTTCCCCGGTGTCCCGTTTTCCCGGCGCGGTGACGGGCGCCGGCGCACCAGCGTGGTGCAATGGGGGCGTGGAGTGCGCCCCGACAGTGCAGGAATGGCGGTTCGTCATGGCAGGCAGACCGACGGAGGTGGGATGGACGACCATACAGAGTTCTCTTTCGAGGTGCGGTTGGTGATCGCGCGCCTGGCGCGACTGGTCTGCAAGTTCGACGGTGGCCGGACCGCGTTGTCCAGCGAGCAGGAAGTCATGGCGCTGATTGCGCATGCGGCACAGCATCAGCGCCCCGAGATCCAGTCATTGTTCGACGAGCTCCTGTATCTCATGGGCGAGGACGAGCTGGCCCACCTGTCAGCCCAGGGGGTTGTGCTGCCGGACGCGTATGCCCGCCTGCTGCCCGAGGGGAAACGTCAGGCGACGGAGCGCCGCCGGAAGCGGGTTTACCGGGGGCAGATCGTGGAAGACTGACATCGGCGTCACACCCCGGGGCGGGTTTTTTTGCAGCGTTCTGGCCCGGCCGTTATGATCCCCGGCTCAGGTGAGTTTCGGGGGTTGGGGCATGCGGGGCCTATTACTGTTCGCGCGGGGGATCGACGCGCTGAACGGCTTTATCGGCAGGGCCATGGGCTGGGTGGCAGTGGCCATGGTCGCCATCGGCGTCATCAACGTGGTGGGGCGCTATCTTGGTGCGTCGCTGGGCATGCAGCTCAGCTCCAATGCGCTGCTGGAAGCGCAGACCTACGCCTATTCCATGATCTTCCTGCTGGCGGCGGCCTACGTGCTGCGCCGCAACGGCCATATTCGCGTGGACGTCATCTACGGGGGCAGAACGCAGCGGACCCAGGCCTGGATCGACGTGTTCGGCACGCTGTTTCTCCTCATTCCCTTTTGCATTTTCGCCCTGTACTTCAGTGTTGACTACGTTGCCCGCTCCTGGCGGATCCTGGAGTCCAGCCCCAACCCCGGTGGGCTGCCCCGCTACCCCATCAAGGCGGTTATTCTGGCCGGCTTCTCGATGCTGCTGGCGCAGGGAGTCAGTGAGCTGATCAAGCGTATCGCCTGGCTGCGTGGCATTCCGGGGGTGCCCGGCCCGGGGGATGACGACATGCGTCGCAAGCTCGCGGAAGGGGAGGCGTAATGGAGTACCTCGCCTTCTGGATGTTTGCGGTGCTGCTGGTGCTGCTGCTGACGGGTTATCCGGTGGCGTTTGCCCTGGGTGGCACGGCCGTCATCTTCACCCTGCTGTTCAGCGACCTGCTGCCGGGCATGGGCTTCTCGTTCCCCTGGGACCCGGCGTTCGGCGTGCGGCGCCTGCTGATTCTGCCGCAGCGGATCTTCGGCTCCATCATGGACAACTACACCCTGGTGGCCGTGCCCTTCTTCGTGTTCATGGGCGTGATGCTCGAACGCTCCGGGCTTGCGGAGGATCTGCTGCAGACCATGGGCCGGCTGTTCGGGCGCATGCGCGGCGGGCTTGCCATCTCGGTGGTGGCTGTCGGGGCGCTGCTGGCCGCCTCCACCGGTGTGGTTGGTGCCTCGGTGGTGACCATGACCGTGCTGGCGCTCCCGGTCATGCTCAAGTATGGCTACGACAAGGGGCTCGCCACGGGCACCATCGCCGCCAGCGGCACCCTGGGCCAGATCATCCCTCCGAGCGTGGTGCTCATCATCCTGGCGGATCAGATGTCCGGGGTGAACGTCGGTGACCTGTTCATGGGGGCGCTGCTGCCGGGGTTGCTTCTGGCCGGGCTGTACATGATCTGGATCGCCGTGTTCGCGTTCTACAACCGGGATCAGGCGCCGGCCATGCCGGCTGTCGCCGCGGAGTTCGCCACCAGGAACCTCGCGGCCGCCGTGATCCGCAGCCTGCTGCCGCCGTTGATTCTCGTGGGCGTGGTGTTGGGCACCATCTTCATGGGGATCGCCACACCCACGGAAGCAGGCGCCATGGGTGCTTTCGGCGCCACCATTCTGGCGCTGCTCAACGGGCGCCTGACCCTGACCAACATCCGCGCGGTCAACGAGCAGACCGTGCGGCTGACCAGCATGGTGTTCATCATCCTGGTGGGGGCTACCGCGTTTGCAATGGTGTTCAACGCGCTGGGCGGTCACTGGATGGTGGAAGGGTTTCTTGCGGATCTGCCCGGCGGGGAATGGGGTTTCCTGCTGTTCGTGATGCTGACGATCTTCATCCTGGGCTTCTTCCTGGACTTCATCGAGATCACGTTCATCGTGGTGCCGCTGGTGACTCCGGTTGCCGTGATGTTCGGCTTCGATCCGGTGTGGTTCGGCGTCCTGATCGCGATGAATCTCCAGGCATCGTTCCTGACGCCGCCGTTCGGGTTTGCGCTGTTCTACCTCCGTGGAGCGGCGCCGCCCAGCGTGCGCACGCGCGACATCTACCGCGGGATCGTTCCCTTCATCACGATTCAACTGTTGATGCTGGGGATCATCGTCGCGTTCCCCGACCTGGTGCTCTGGCTGCCCGAGGTCTCCAGGCACTGACCCCGGCAGGGCCGGCGGCGGCGCCTCACTGCCGGCCGATGGGCGGAGAACCCGCCCATCGGCCGTAACGCCTAGCGGTCGAAGATGTAGCTCTGGTACTGGTAGGTGGTGCGCTCGTTCCAGCCGCGGACCTTCTTCATGAAGGCTTCCCACTCGCCGTGGATCCTGGCGTAGTCGGAGTCGTTCATGTCTTCCTCGTGCACCTCGCGTGCGCCCTCGCGGAAAGCATCCATTACCGACTCGGGGAAGTCCAGCACCTCGATTCCGTGCTCGTCCTGCAGCGTCTCGAGAGCCACCGGGTTGGTGGCCAGGTACTGGGCCGCCATCCACATGTTGGCTTCATGGGAGCACGCCTTGATCTGGGCCTGGATGTCGGCCGGGAACTCGTTCCAGGTATCCAGGTTGAAGTAGAAACCGAGCATGGCGCTGGGCTCGGCCCAACTGGGCATGTAGTAGTACTGGGCGACCTCGTGCATGGCGAGGGTCTTGTCGTCCGCGGGACCAACCCATTCGGCGGCATCCAGCGCCCCGCGGTCCATGGCGGTGTAGACCTCGCCGCCGGGCAGCTGCTGGATGTTGACGCCGGCCTTGGCCATCACGCGCCCGCCGTGGCCCGGGAAGCGCATGCGCAGGCCGCGCAGATCGTCCGGTGACTCGATGCGCTTGTTGAACCAGCCGCCGGTCTGGGCGCTGGTGTTGCCGCCGGGGAAGGCGATCATGTTGTCCTTGGCGTTGAGCTCGTCCCAGAGTTCCTGGCCGCCGCCGGCCATCATCCACGCGTTCTGCTCGTCCAGGGTCATGCCGAACGGAATGGCGGTGAAGAACCCGTGGGCCGGAGACTCGCCGATGAAATAGTAGGGCGCCGTGTGGCAGCAGGGGAACGCACCGCTCGCCACGGCACCGTAGACCTCCAGCGGGCCGATCTGGTCGCCGCCCGGGTAGGTGCGCACCTCCACGTCGCCGTCGGTCATCTCGCCGATGCGCCGGGCGAAGTACTCGGCAGTCCCGTAGAGGTTCTCCAGCGCCGCCGGCCAGGAGGTGGGCATCTCCAGGCGGAAACGCCGGTTGCTGGCGATGACGTTCGGGGAATAGACGGTGCTCGCGGCGACGGCGGCAGCGCCGCCTGCCGTTAGGAAATGACGACGTTTCATGGGGCTTCTCCCTCGGATCTTTGTTGTTTGCTTCAGTTGTTCATCGCGCCGGAGCGCCCGCCGGCGACGGACGGCCGGTTGCCGCCTAACGATAACGCGCGTCGCGGCGTGATGCGAGTCCGGGCGCTTCCCCGGCGTGCCGGGAAGCGGGTATCGTGTCGGTTTTTCAGGTAACCACAGGAGAGTGGCGATATGTCGCGTCATTTCGATCAGGCTGAGGGGCTTTGTGAGCAGCCCGATCCCCAGACCGATGCCTTCGTGTTCAACCAGACCATGATGCGCATCAAGGAACCACGCCGCAGCCTGGACTTCTACACCCGCGTGCTGGGGATGCGGTTGCTGCGCCGCCTCGAGTTTCCCGCCATGGAGTTTACGTTGTACTTCCTGGCCATGGTGCCCGAAGAGCGTGCGGACGAAGTACCCACGGACGATGCCGCCCGCACGGAGTACACCTTCGGCCGGGAAGCGGTACTGGAGCTCACCCACAACTGGGGTGACGAGAATGATCCCGACGTCAGCTACCACAGCGGCAACGAGGAACCCAAGGGGTTCGGGCACATCGGGTTCGGGGTGCCGGATGTGGAGGCGGCGTGTGCCCGCTTCGAGGAGCAGGGCGTGGAGTTCGTCAAGCGGCCCGATGACGGCAAGATGAAGGGAATTGCCTTCATCAAGGACCCGGATGGCTACTGGATCGAGATTTTCCAGGCAGATCGCATGGGCGGACTGTGATCCGTCCGGGGGCCGGGGCAGCGGTGGTCCACTCGGCTCCAGGCCGCGTCGGGCATGGCGTAGCGACGGCCGGATATGGTACTACTCCGAGTCGGGCAGTGGATTCGCCCGGAAGTTCGGTCGGGATAAGGCCGAACACCCAACGGAGTCTTTAGACTTCGCCAACACAATAGGAGTTTACCAATGAAGAAGAAACTGTTTGCTGCAGCACTGCTTGGCACCGTCTACGCCACGTCCGCGCACGCCGACAGCACCGGCTGTGGCCTGGGCACCATGGTGTGGGACGGCCAGCAGGGCATCGCACCGCAGGTGCTGGCAGTGACCACCAACGGCACGTCGGGCAACCAGACCTTCGGTATCACCTCCGGTACGCTGGGATGCGAACAGGACGGCGTCATCGAGTCCTCCGAGCGGCTGGGCATGTACACCGGCTCGAACATGGACGCCCTGGCGCGTGACATGTCCGTGGGCGACGGCGAATCCCTGCACGGCCTGGCCGAGGTCATGGGCGTGGACGCCGAGGACCGCGATCACTTCTTCACTGCCCTGCAGGAGAACTACGGTTCCATTTTCTCCTCCAGTGACGTCACCGCTGACGATGTCATCTCCGGCATCAACCAGACGGTGGAAAACGACGAGCGTCTGGCCGGCTACTCGGTCTGAGCGCAACGCGTTGCTCAAGAGGCTGCCTCCAGGTGGAGGCGGCCTCTTTGTGTATGGACCCGGGCTCAATGTAGCCCGGGCGCTTCCCGGCTGATGGGTGACCTTGCCCACCGGGGTCCCCTTGTCTTGGTAAGGCATCCATGGATGTGACGCGTTATCTGGCGCCGGTTGCTTTCGTCCTCGCCTCGGGCAGTGTTGCCGCCGCTCCGACGACCCAAACGCCGATGGCCGACCTGCAGGAGACGGCCCGCGAACAGGGGCTTGCCGGGGAGCGTGAATGGCAGGACCTGCTGCACTACCGTGAACGCCGGTTTCTGCCGGGGCGGCGCAGCGAGAGCCGGGATTCCGGGTTTTTCAATGCGGACGACGGGTGGCGGGACCCGGAAGCGGAGCTGGACGCCACCATTGCCGCGTTCTTCCGTGATCCCGACACGGTCGACGGTGACGAACAGCATCCCCAGTGCCGGTTTCCCGCGCGCCGCGCGTGGTTGAAGGAGCGGCTGGAGCTGGACCCGGACGTCTTCCCCGCAGTGGCGTGTCAACGGTTCGAGGAGTGGTACGAGGGTATCGACCCGCACGAGATCACCCTGGTGTTCGCGGCGGCCTATCTGGGCAACCCCGCCTCCATGTACGGGCATACGCTGCTGCGGGTGGATCCGCCCGATCAGGACGAAGACACGCGGCTGCTGTCCTACGTGATCAACCACGCAGCGGCCACGGAGGAGAGCAGCGGGCTGGTCTTCGCCGTGCGGGGGCTGACCGGCGGTTACCCCGGACTGTTCTCCATCATGCCGTACTACGACAAGGTGCGTGAGTACAACAGCCTGGAGAGCCGTGATCTCTGGGAGTATCGCCTCAACCTCGAGCCCCACGAGGTGGAGCGGCTGATGCAGCACACCTGGGAGCTGCGCGATACGCCGTTCCCCTATTACTTCCTCTATCAGAACTGTTCCTACCGCCTGCTGGAGCTTCTGGATGTGGCCCGCCCGGGCATGAACCTCTCCGACCGCTTCAACTGGTGGGCAATCCCGACGGATACCGTGCGCGAGGTACTGCGCGAGGAGGACATGCTGCGGGAGGTGGTGTACCGGCCGGCGGAGCGGACCCGGCTTGACCATCAGATCGCGATCATGCCGCCTGAACTGCTCGATGTCACCGTGGCCCTGGCCCGCGGCGAACGCAGCCCCGACGCGGTGGACGACATCGAGCGCGAGCAGCGGGGCCTGGTCCTGGAGACGGCCTACGACTACCTGAACTTTCTCCGGCACTCGGGTGATATGGAAGGGGATCAGCGCGAGCGCATGCGTGAACTCCTGATCGCCCGGAGCCAGCTCTCGGGGGTGCCCGGCGCCGAGCGTCCGCCGAAACCGGATACACGCCCGGACCAGGGGCATCGTACGTTGCGCCTTGGCGCCGGGGGTGGCGAACGGGGTGACGCCACATTCGGCAGCCTGCACTGGCGGCCCGCCTACCATGACATGCTCGACCCGCCGGAGGGCTACATCCCCGGTGCCCACATCAGCTACGGTGATGTGGAGGTCCGCTACGACGAAGGCCGCGATCGCATCGAGCTCGAGCGGCTGATGGTGATCGACATCGAGTCCCTGAATCCCCGGGATCAGCTCTTCCGCCCCTGGTCCTGGAACATCCGGGCCGGGGCCGAGCAGCGGCTGCGCCCCGACGGCAGGCGGTCGCTCATGGGCGGCGTTGATGGCGGCGGCGGGTTCACCTGGCAGGCCGGCGACACGCCACTGTGGGCCTATGCCGGTGTACAGGCGGATGCGTGGGGCTCCGAGCGTCTGGACGACAGCGTCCGCGCCGGCGCGGGGCCGCGCCTGGATCTGCTCTGGACCGGCGCGTCACTGCGCACACGGCTGCGGGCCGAGACCGCGTGGCAGACCGATACCAGCCGCCCCGCCTGGCGCGTGAGCGCGGAGCAGTCGTTCACCGCTTTCCGGAACGTCTCGCTACGGGTGGGTGTGACGCGGGAGCACGATTTCGATGTTCACGAGAATGCGGTACAGGCGACCCTGTATGGCTATTTCTGACCACCGCGGCAGGCGCTGCCTGTGGCTGGGCCTGCTGGTGGTCGCCGCGATGCTGATCGCCGGTTGCAGCCGCTTTTTCTTTCTTCCCGAGCCGGGGCATCGCTGGGATCCGGCCCAGGCCGGTATCGACTACGAGAATATCTGGTTCGACAGCCTGGACGGCACCCCGCTGCACGGCTGGTTCCTGCCGGCCGACGAGCCGCGCGGCACGATTCTCTTCCTGCACGGCAACGCCGAGAACATCAGTACGCACATCGGCGCCGTCTACTGGCTGCCCGGGCAGGGCTACAATGTCTTTCTCCTCGACTACCGCGGGTTCGGCCTGTCTGCGGGGACACCCGATTTCGACGGCGTTCACATGGACGCCGCCGCCGCGCTGGCCCGCGTCGCTCGCCACCGTCGCGTTGACCCGGAGCGCATCGTCGTCTTCGGCCAGAGCCTGGGCGCCTCCGTGGCCATTACCACCGTCGCCAACCACGGTGCGGCCCACGGCGTGCGCGGACTGATCGCCGACAGCCCCTTTTCCAGTTACCGTGGCATTGCCCGGGAGAAGTTCGGCGAGCTGTGGTTGACCTGGCCGTTTCAGTGGCCCCTGAGCCTGACCATCGACGATGATCATGCGCCCATTGATCACGTCGCATCCGTGAGCCCGATCCCGCTGCTGCTGATTGCCGGTGACGACGACCGGGTGGTGCCGTCCCACCACAGCCAGGACCTCTACGCCGCCGCGCAGCCGCCGAAGGACGCCTGGCATTACCGGGGGGTGGGTCATACCCAGGCCGTGGCGCGGGACAATGTGCGCCGTCGCCTGGTGGCCTGGCTTGACGGGGTGCTCGGGCCCGTTGGTGGTGATGACGCCGGCGAGGAGGGCGAATGAGCGCCCTCGGCCCGCGCGAGGTCGAGCCGGACGCATGGGGCGAGTGGGCCAGGGAAGCCCTCCGGCTGCTCCTGCACCGGCCGGCGCTGACAGTGGTGGTGCTCGCGCTGGTGCTGGTCATCTTTTATGCCGTGCATCTGGTCGAGTGGGGGCCCGTGCGCGTCTTCCTCATGCTGCTCTGCCTGCCGCTGGCGTTGATGGTCTTCATCCGGCTGGCGTGGTACGCGGATCACAGCCGCCGTCCATGGCCGTCGCAACTGCTACCCGGGAACGGCGAGCTATTGCTCTCGGTCGGGTGTGCCGCCGCTGCCATGGCGCTGCACGGGGGCCTTGCCACGGTCACCGCCCCGCTGGCAGACGGTTTCGTGGGCATGGTGCAGCAGCTGGGCCTGTGGAGCCCCGTGCAGGCGGACGGGCTGCCCGCGCAACCTCCCCTGCGGCACACGCTCCTGGGTCCCGTGCTCGTTCCCGGTGGGCTGTTCGGCGTGGCGCTGGTGGGGATGCTGCTCATGCTGCTGGCGTTCGGGCAGTGGTTTCTGCTGCCCATGATGGCCCTGCACAACCCGCCGCTGCCGCCCGCCATGGCGGCCAGTGCGCGCGCCTATCCACTCAATCCGGCGCCCATGATGGGAGTCACCGGTCTGCTGATGCTGGCCGCGGCACTGCTGCTGGTCACCGTCGGGTGGATTCTCATTGCGCTGCTGCCGTTCTTCGGTGCGCTGTTGTACGTCGGCTACCGGGACGTGTTCCTGGGCAGTGAGTCGGACGCCCCGGAAGGCATTGCCGTCGACGACGAACTGGGCGAGGGTTCGCACGGCTGACCGTGGATCGGGTAGCATACGCGCCCCGTTGCATCCGCCCTGGAGGACTGCCCGTGACCGCCGCGGAACACCCCGTCGCGCCCGACCGCGAGACCCTCGCGCGCAGGCTCTGCGCGCGCTATGAGGGGATTGTCGATGACTCCGAGGCACTGGTTCAGTCGTTATTGCGCCCGTTGCCCACCACCGTGTGGGCGAATCCCCGGCGGCTGTCCCGCGACGACCTCCTGGAGGTGCTGCGTGCCGACGGGATCGCCGCCACCCCCATGGCGTGGTCGCGCCAGGGCGTGCGGCTTGATCCGGACGCCCGTCCCGGGCGGCACTGGGGGTTCATGGCCGGGCTCTTCCAGGTGCAGGAGGAAGTCTCCATGCTGCCGGTGGCGTTGCTGGAGCCGCAGCCCGGTGAGCGGGTTCTGGATCTCTGTGCCGCCCCCGGCAACAAGACCGCCCAGATCGCCATGGCCATGGCCAACCGGGGCACGGTCATGGCCAACGACCTGCGCAAGGGGCGGCTGGCGGCGCTGCGCCAGACCGTCAAGCGCCTCGGGCTCATGAATGTGGCCATCACGGCGCAGGACGGGCAGTCCATCGGCGCCCGCGCCGGCCAGTTCGATCGGGTGCTGGTGGATGCCCCGTGCAGCTGTGAGGGGACGTTCCGCAAGGTGCGCGTGCCCACCATCAGCACGGCCGCGTTCCGCTCCCGCCTGGCCGCCGTCCAGGTGCGCTTGCTGGAACGGGCCATGCGGCTCACCCGGCCGGGTGGGCGGCTGGTCTACTCCACCTGCACCCTGGCCCCGGAGGAGAACGAGGCGGTGATTGACACGCTGCTGGACCGCTACCCGGGTGAACTGAGGGTGGTGCCGGCGAACGTGCCCGGATTGCAGGCCACCCCGGGTATCACCGAATGGGAAGGGCGCCGGTACGATCCGGCCGTGGCCGATACCCTGAGAGTCTGGCCACACCACAACGACACCGGCGGTTTCTTCGTGGCGGTGCTCGAGCGCAGTGCCGACGCCACCCGCGTTGAGGAGCCGCGCTGGTTTACGCCCCCGGAGGAGCCCCGGAGCTGGCTTGAGCCGCTCACCGAGCGCTTCGGCATCCCGTGGGCGGCATTCGACGGCGCGGTTCCGGTGAAGCGGGGCAACAAGCACCTGCATCTTGCGCCGGTGGACCACCGCTACCCGGAAGCGCCGGCACCCGAGATGCTCGGGCTGCCGGCGGTGCGGCGCCGCAGTCTGCCCGTGAAACCGACCACGGCGGCGGCCATGCTCTACGGGCCGGAGGCCACCCGCAACGTGATCACGCTGGAGACTGCCCAGACCCGGCGCTACCTGGAACGCCATCCGGTTCACGGGCTGTCCACGGAGCAGCTGGCCGCCTGCACGTCGGCCGGTTACGTGGTGTTGCGCTACCGCGGGTACACCCTGGGCCTGGGGCAGCTCATCTTCGACCGTGATACCGGGACTGCGCACGTGGAGAGCCTGATGCCCAAGGCCTGGTTGCGTGACGGGGCCGCGCTGATGACGCCGGAGGAGGGCTGAGCCTGCCGCTCAGGAGCTCCAGGTGCCGACCCGGCGCATTTCTCCCCATTCGTGGCGCTTGCCCCGCAGCCACTGCCAGAGCCCCTGGCAGCGCCACAGGGTGTTGAGCTGGCGGTAACCCAGGTTCTCGACCAGGGCCGCCAGAAACAGCCGCAGCATGTCCGTGCGGCGGGTGTAGACGCGGAACGAAAGCGCCTCCAGAAGCAGGGCGGTGACCGACAGCACCATGCCGAAGCCCACGGCGACCAGCATGAACGCCAGCAGCGCGGGGCCGGAGACGAAGCCCATGGCGAATCCGGTCACCATGAACAGATAGCCGGCCAGCTCGATCAGTGGGCCCAGCCACTCGAATATGGCCATGAAGGGCCAGGCGACGCGTCCCGGCATGCCGCCGCGCGGGTTGGCGGCCAGCCGCCAGTTGCTGGTGAGACTCTCCGCCAGGCCACGCTGCCAGCGGGTTCGCTGCCGATGGAGGGTGCCCATGTCCTCCGGGACCTCGGTCCAGCAGATCGGGTCCGGCACGTAGCGGATACGGTAAGGAATGCGGCGTTCACGGTGGTACTGATGCAGGCGGACCACCAGCTCCATGTCTTCGCCGACGCAGTCCGTGCGGTAACCCCCCGCGGCGATCACGCGGTCGCGGTCGAACAGGCCAAAGGCGCCGGAAATGATCAGCAGCGCGTTCAGGGGCGACCACCCCAGCCGGCCGAACAGGAACGCACGCAGGTACTCCACGATCTGCAACCGCGCCAGCAGGCTCCGGGGCAGGCCGGCGCTGACCAGGAATCCGCCCTGGACGTCGGAGCCGTTGGCGACACGCACCGTGCCGCCGGCGGCGATCGTGCGTTCATCGTCCATGAATGGCTGCACCACCCGCAGGAGGCTGTCCCGCTGCAGGATGGAGTCGGCGTCCACGGCGCAGAACAGCGGCTTCGATGCGTAGTTGAGGCCGGCGTTGAGTGCGTCGGCCTTGCCGCCGTTGGCCTTGTCCACCACGGTCAGCTCCGGGTGGTTGCGCGAACGGAAAACGCCGCGCACCGGCGCGCAGGGTACGACCCGCAGCGCCGGGTCCAGCTGCGGTTGGAGATCGAAGGCGCGCTTCAGGGCGTCCAGGGTCTCGTCGCGGGAGCCGTCGTTGATCACGATGATCTCGAAGTCCGGATACTCCAGCTGGAGCATGGAGCGGATCGACGCGACGATGGTGGTCTCCTCGTTGTAGGCAGGCACCAGCAGGGATGTGCCGGGCTCGATCCCGAGGTAAGGGACGCCGGTCTCGCCATCGGTCCGGTAGCGCAGGCTCCGCCGCAGCGAGGCGAGGGCCAGCAGGTTCAGCGTGAGATAGCCCCCGTTCAGGCCTATGAAGTAGGCCAGGAAGACCAGTTGCGCAATCACCAGGATGTCGCCCGTCATGGCCTGGCCTCCAGTGCCCGCTGCAGGGCCTGTCGGCCATAGTCGTCAGGGAAGGTGTGGCTCAGTTCCTCGACTGCCTCCGGTGCCAGGCCGTGCAATGCGACGATCCCGCCGGCCGCCGCCTGGCGGACATACCAGCTGGCGTCCGCGAGCAATGGCTGCAGGCGTTGCAGGTCATCCGTGCCCGCGCCCGTGTGCCCGAGGGCCTGTGCCGCGATGGCGCGCACCCGTGGCTGAGGGTGGTCGAGCAGAGCGCGCATGCGCTCGGTGTCGTACGGGTTCCGGGCGACGGCCAGCAGATCCAGCGCTTGCGCGGTGAGGCTGTCGTCGGGGTGCTCATCCAGGAATTCGCGGAGCGCGCGCGTGCGTTGACTGATGTGGGTGCTTTCCAGCAGGGGCAGGAGTCGTTCGCGCTCCGCGAACGTCCCTTCGCGGAACGCCGGAAGCAGGGTGGCGTTAGCCGCCTCCGGCCCCGCTGTGTTGACGATGTCGATACAATGGGGTGTGGACCAGTCCCTGCGCGCCAGCAGTATGGGCAGCAACTGCGGCATGTTGCGCTCCGGGTCGATCGTGACGAGGGTGCGCGCCGCCGCCACGGACACGGGGCCCGGTGCCCGGCGCGCCATGAGCAGCAGTCGGCGGTTGGCGCCGGGTGGCGCCAGATAGCGCATGGTGGTAATGGCAACCATGCGGGCCCGTGGCGAGCCAGCCTCCAGATAGAGGCGGGTGACCGTGTGCATCCCGGTGGCGTAGAGCAGCTGGTTCAATGCCGTGTGGGCCTGGCCCCGCACCGATTGCTGGACGCGGTTCCAGAGCAGCAGAAAGCGGAGCTGGTCCTTCCAGTGAATGGCGGGCAGGACCTGCTGGACGTCCCCGAGTGCCGCGGCGGCCATGATCGGGCGCCATGTCTCCAGGAACCGGGCCTGGCGTTTCTCACTGGCGCGCGCACTGATGCCCAGCCACAGAACCTGCGCCATGATCGCCATGGTCAGCGCGAACAGGACCAGGCCGGTCAGTATGGCAGCCTGGACGACCGCGTCAGAATGAATGACGGAGTCCAAGCCTTACACCCCAGCGCTCGTAAGCGTCGTCGACCTCGTGATAGCCCGCTTCCCAGGAGACGGCCCATGCGGGGGCGAACCAGTGCCGCCCCTCGACCACCGCGCCGCGCACGGTGAATGGCTCCACGTCACCGGTCGCGGCGTCGTACTCGTCTTCCGTGCCCGCACTGAGGGTGACCCCCGCATGGCTGCGCTCCTGGTAGTAGCGGGTCAACGATGCGGCGTGGCTGAGCTGGCTGCTGCCTCCCTGAAGGCGGGTGAGCACGGCGCTGTATGCCGCGCGCCATGGGCCGAAGTAGCGCTCTGTCGTCACGCGCCCGGCGTCCACGTCGATCGCCGGGTACATGCTGCGTCGCAGGCCAACGTCGATACCGAAGCCGAGCGGAAGGGGGCGCCCGGCACTGACGCCCAGGCTCCGGTCCGGCAGGAATCCGTCGGCGGGGCTCACCGTGCCTTCCACGCGACCGCTCCAGGCCGGGCCGAGCGGACGGCTGACGGCCAGCCCCAGCTCCTGGTCGCTGTCATCAAACCGCCAGGCCTGCCGGGCGTGGCCGCTCCAGGTGAGGCCGCCGCGGCGGTAGGAGAGCCAGTCACCGCGGATCTCCTGCCAGTCGTCCGCACCGCGGGTGAGGTAGTCATGGCGTACGGAGCCCTCCACTTCCCAGGCCCGGCGGGGTGGCTCAGGGAGCCAGTCCGCGTCGGGAAACCGGTCCCGTGCCGCGTCCAGGAACGCCTCGTCCGTCTCGTCCGCGGCGGCTCTCGCCTGGAGCTCCACGCGCCAGACCGCCTCGTAATCCGGAGCGGCTTCCCGGGCCCGGGCGAGAAGGGGCAGCGCCTCGTCGGCCGCGCCCGACCAGAGCAGGACCTGAGCGCGGCCGAGCAGGTAATCCGGCTCATGGGGGGCATCGGCCAGGAGGCGGTCGTAATCGGCCAGGGCACCGTCGTAGTCGCCGGCCCACGCCCGTTGCCGGGCCCGGTCGAACCGCAGTTCCTGGTCGTCCGGGGCGGCCTCCAGGGCGGCGTCCAGCTCTTCAAGGGTTGTGCCCGCAACTGTTGCAGTGATGGAACAGGCGAGCACGGCGCCCGCGAGCGCTGCGGTCAGCGCCCCCCCGGTCGGCCAGCCGTTCACCATCACGCCGGAGCTCGTTTGAGCAGCCGCTTCAGGCGTGCCAGCAGCTCGTCCGGTTTGAACGGCTTGACGATGTAGTCGTCTGCGCCGCCGTCGAACGCGCGCACGATGTCGTTCTCCCCCGACCGGGCGGTGAGCATGACAATGGGCACGTTCTCCCAGTCGGGGTGCGCACGAAACCGGCGAACCAGCTCCAGCCCGTCGACGTAGGGCAGCATGATGTCGGAGAGGATCAGGTCGGGCACGGGCCCGGAGAGCGCGTCCAGCCCGGCGCGGCCATCGGCTCGCATATCGACATCATACCCCTGGCGTTCCAGCATGAAGCGGATCAGGTAGGTGATGTCCGGGTCGTCTTCTATCGCGAGTATGCGGGCGGCCCTCGGCCGGGCATCGTGATCAGACATTGCTTTTTCTTACGGTCGTATCGCTGTCACTACGCTTTACACTACCAGCCGTAAGGAGATGGCGCTAATCCGCCGGATCGCCGTCGCTGTCGTGGCCGGTCTTCGGGGGCCAGATGGCCTCGATCTCCAGGCGCTGGTCGGTCCGGGAGAAGGTCTCCCAGATGACGCCGTTGACGTCATGGTCCACTGACAGGGTCGGTGCGCAGGGGTCCTCCCACCCCAGGTGGCGTACGCCGCCGGCTGCGCCCGGCACCCGGCGGACGGAGAAGTTCAGCTGGCTGGTGCGCCACAGGGCGTACTCGCCGGGAATCACCACTTCCGGCTCCACACCCAGCCGCCGCGTGTAATCGGGGATGCTCGCATGGACATCGTCGACGGCGAGGGCGATATGGAACCGTTTCATGGCGGTCGCTCCTGCACAGTAGCGGGTTGGCCCGCGTGCGTCCGCTTGCCGGCTGCCCGCACTCGGTGCTAACGTCACCTCATGATAAACGTACTTGGTCAATTCCATTGGCGCTACGACTGGCGATTTACTTGCCCCGGTCTCGAAGACCGTTCCGGGGGCAGGGCGCCGTTGCGCTGATGGAGCCGAGCTGACAGGTTACCGCCACGATGACGCCCCCGGATCAGAGACCGGGGGCGTTTTTCGTTGTGTATCCGTGGCGGATGAACCTGATCAGGAGGCAATGATGACCGACGACTGTTCCCGACCGGATCCGGTTCGAGCGCTGATGGCGCGTCGCGACCTGACCGACCCCGCCCAGGGCGACCATCCCATGCAGCAGCTGATCGAGCGGCTGCACACACCTGATGCGGAGCGCGTGCGCCGCACCCTGCGCACGCCGCCCCTGGTGCCCGGCCCGGAGGGCTGGCGCGCCAGGCACAGCACCACGGAAACGGTGCTGGCCCAGTTGCCCGATCTTGCCGCCGACGGCGTCGGCAATGCGGTGGTTCGCTGCGCCGGGCTGGTGTGCGGCAGCCGCCGCAGTGACGCGACCGCACTGGTGGCCCATGAGCTGGACATCTGGCTGCTGGGGGAGACGGCGTCGACGGTGCTGGCGTCACTGGTGCAGGGCGCCATCCGTACGGCCGTGCCCGGTGTCAGTTACCGCCTCACACCGGCCCGGTCCGCGGTGCTTCCCGGGCGCGATTTCCGTATTGACCTCATGGCGCGTGGCCGCTGGCACGACGTGGGTGGCTGTGGCGTGTTGCGGCAGGAGGGTGAACCCGTTGCCGTGGGGTTCAGCCTGACGCTGGAGCCGCTGCTGGCGCTGAGCGACCTGGCTGGTGATCAGGCCGACGGCAACACGCAGACCGTGACCTCTTCGCGGTCGTGATACAGCTGCTTGCAGCGCACGTCCATGGTGCGCCCGCTGCGCTGCAGCGCAGCGCGGAGTTGCTCCAGGCCGTCGCGCACCGTCGCGTGGCGCTGCTTCATGGGCAGTTTGAGGTTGAAGATCGCCTGCCGGCACGCGCCTTCCGTGAGCCAGGCGGTCATCAGCGGGAGTATCCGCGACGGGCGTTCGACCATGTCGCAGACCAACCAGTCCACCGGGCGGCGGGGGCGGTAGCGGAAGCCGTCCTCGCGCCGGTGATCCACAAGCCCGGAGTCCAGTAGCGCGGTGTCCATGGGGCCGTTGTCCACGGCCGTGACGTGCAATCCCCGGCGCACCAGTTGCCATGTCCAGCCCCCGGGAGCGGCGCCCAGGTCGACGGCCGTTGCGCCCGCGTGCAGCAGGCGCTCCCGCTCTGCCGGGTGCAGCAGCGTCAGTAACGCCTCTTCCAGCTTCAGGGTCGAGCGACTGGGCGCCTCCGCGGGCATGCGCAGCCGGGGGATGCCAAGCGGCCACGGCGAGCTGTTGTCCAGGGGCGCGATGCCGGGGAAGACCGTGGCCGAGTCAGTGAACAGCAGGTGCAGGCGCTGAACGGCGTGCGCGTCCAGTGCGCCGCGCTGCCGCAGTGCCTGCTCAACGGCGCGACCGAAGCCCCTGCAGAATCGGGACAGGCCCTTGCCGTCGTTGGTGTCCGGGTACTCCAGGCGCACATCGGCGTAGACGTCGCCCGGGGGCAGTGCCTGGAGCAGGGGTGTCAGCCGGTCCTGCTCGGGCAGCCCCGTGAGCCAGCCGTGGCCGGTGAGCCACTGGCGGATGAAGACCAGCGCCGTGAACGGCAATGCCCGCAGCAGCGGGGCGACCGGGGTGCCGTCATGGCTGTGGAACTCCACGAGCCCGCCGTCCCGGTGGGTGCGGCAGTAGCCATGGATCCCGGCCCCGGTGGCGCGGTCCGTCAGCTCCGCCGCGGCGTCGTTCTCGAGCCCCGCGCGGGTGTAGGCCAGCAGTGCGGCGCCGGCGGTCCAGGGTGCAATCTCTGACATGGCGGGAGTGTAACCGGAACGCACCGCCGCCGTCCGCGCCGGCTGTTCCTTGTCGGGCACAAGAGACGCTATGCTGAACGCTGTGACCGACGGGATGTCGAAACGGGGGCGCAGGCCACCCGGACTGCTTTCTGAACTGCATGCAATGGCAAGGAGAAGTCCATGGAAACGATTCTGCTCATTATCGGCGCGGCGCTGGTCGCTCTTGTGGCGTCGGCGATCCGCGTCCTGCGCGAGTACGAACGTGGTGTGATCTTCCAGCTCGGCCGCTTCTGGAGCGTCAAGGGCCCCGGCCTGATCCTGGTCATCCCGCTGATCCAGCAGATCGTGCGGGTGGATCTGCGTACGGTGGTCATGGACGTCCCCAGCCAGGACGTGATCTCGAAAGACAACGTCTCCGTTGGCGTCAACGCCGTGATCTACTTCCGTGTGGTCGATCCGCAGCGGGCCGTGATCAACGTGGAGGACTTCTACGCCGCGGTCAGCCAGCTGGCGCAGACCACGCTGCGCTCGGTGCTGGGCAAGCACGATCTCGACGAAATGCTGCAGGAGCGGGATCGACTCAACCAGGACATCCAGGAGATTCTCGACGAGCATACCGACGCCTGGGGCGTGAAGGTGGCCAACGTGGAGATCAAGCATGTGGATGTGGACGAGAGCATGATCCGCGCCATCGCCCAGCAGGCGGAAGCGGAGCGCAGCCGGCGCGCGAAGATCATCCACGCCGAGGGGGAAATGCAGGCGGCCCAGAAGCTCCAGGACGCCGCCAACATCCTGTCGCAGAATCCCCAGGCGATTCAGCTCCGGTATCTGCAGACACTCACGGGCATTGCCCAGGACCAGAACTCCACCATCGTCTTCCCCATGCCCATGGACCTGATGGGTGCCTTCGAAGACCTCATCAAGCGGAGCAAGGGTGGTGGCGGCGCCAGCGCCGGCTGAGCCTGCCGATCCCGCCAGTGTCGGGCGCATCGAGGCGTTTCTCGATGCGCTCTGGCTGGAGCGTGGCCTGAGCGAACGAACCCTGGCGGCGTATCGCACCGATCTGCTGGGGTTCGCTCGTTGGCTGGGGCGGTCGGACGGCAATCTGGAGCAGGCGGACCAGGCCGCGGTGCTCGGCTATCTGGCGGAGCGCGTGCAGGCGGGGGCGCGGCCGCGCAGCACGGCGCGGCTGCTCTCGACCCTGCGCCGCTTCTACCGCTGGCTGCTGCGCGAGGGCGTGGTCCAGCGTGACCCCACCGCAGAAGTGGACTCGCCGCGCCTGGGGCAGCCGCTGCCGGGGGCGCTGACGGAATCCGAGGTGGAGGGCCTGCTGGCCGCTCCCGATACCGGTGACCCCATCGGCCTGCGCGACCGCGCCATGATCGAGTGCCTTTACGCCAGCGGGCTGCGGGTCTCCGAACTGGTGGGCCTGCGGCTGGGGCAGGTGAACACCCGCCAGGGTGTGGTGCGCGTGATCGGCAAGGGCGACCGGGAACGTCTTGTGCCGCTGGGTGAGGCCGCACTGGACTGGCTCGATCACTACATGGGCAGCGCACGCCCGGAGCTGCTGCACGGGCGCGTCTCCGATGCCGTGTTCGTCACCGCCCGCGGGGGCGGCATGACCCGGCAGGCGTTCTGGTATCGCATCCGCCATTACGCGGTGGTCGCCGGGATTCGCAAGCCCTTGTCACCGCACACGTTAAGGCACTCCTTTGCCACCCATCTGCTGAATCACGGCGCCGATCTGCGCGTGGTACAGTTGCTCCTGGGGCACAGCGATCTGTCCACCACCCAGATTTATACCCACGTGGCGCGTCAGCGTCTGCAGGAGCTGCACGCCGAGCATCACCCGCGCGGTTGATGGCCGCCATCCGAGGAGTACGTCATTCATGAAGGTTCTGATCTCCGCTCTGGCGGCCAGTCTGCTCATGCTCGCGGCGGTGGTCGCCTCTGCCGACGAGGTGACGGAGCGCATCACCGAGCGGCTGCAGTCCATGAGCCCGGATCTGGAGCCGGAGCGTGTCGAACCCACGCCCCTGGAGGGCATCTACCTGATCGTGGTCCAGGGGCAGGTGGCGTACATCTCCGGAGACGGTCGTTACCTGATCCAGGGGGACATCATGGACCTGGACGCCCAGGAGTCCCTGTCCGACGCCCTGCAGGGTGAGCTGCGCCGTGACCGTATCGAGGAGCACGGTGAAGACAACATGATCGTCTACCGGCCCGATGGTGAAACCCGCCATACGGTGACGGTCTTTACGGATATCGATTGCCCGTACTGCCGCCAGATGCACGGCCGCATGGATGAGTACCTGGATGCGGGCATTGCCATTCGCTATCTGCAGATGCCGCGCGCCGGTGTGGGTACCGCGTCCTACGACAAGGCGGTGAGCGTGTGGTGTGCGGACGATCGTAACGCGGCCATGGATGCCGCCAAGGCCGGGGAGACCCCGGAGCATCGGGAGTGCAGCAATCCGGTGGAAGAGCAGTTCTATCTGGCGCAGTCACTGGGCGTCAACGCCACCCCGACAATCGTCAGTGAAGCGGGCACGGTCCACCGCGGCATGGTGCCGCCCGATGAGCTGTTGCAGCGTCTGGAGAGCGAATAGAGCCCGCCACCGGCGGGCTCCTGGGCGGGTGACGATCAGCGTTCCAGCAATTCCAGCTTGTTGGGTTTGCCGTCCCACTCCTCGGCGTCTTCCGGCGGATCCTTCTGTTCGGTGATCACCGGCCACTGCTGGGAGAGTTCCGCGTTGAGCTCGAGGAAATGGCTCATCTCGTCCGGGAGGTCGTCCTCGGAGTAGATCGCTTCAGCGGGGCATTCCGGCTCGCACAGGGTGCAGTCGATGCACTCGTCCGGGTCAATGGCCAGAAAGTTCGGCCCCTCGTGAAAGCAGTCCACCGGACAGACTTCCACGCAGTCGGTGTACTTGCACTTGATGCAGTTTTCCGTGACAACAAAGGTCATGGGTTGCTCCGTTGCGTTTGTTCGAGACGGCCGACACCCGGCGGGCGATGCACGGCGGGCGCCTGTATGCCTGGGGCGCGTCCGGCCGGTTCCGATGCGGGGAGAAGCGGGTCTGCGGCTGGCCCCTGCCGGGGTGCCGCCATGGTCGCTCTCCGGGAGCGCGCAATCATACCCTGAGCGCGCGAATCCCGCGATAGTCTAGCGCAGTTGTGCAGTGCTCACGAGTCCCCGCCGGCGAGCGTCTTGAGCTCGTAGAGAAGGTCCAGCGCCTGGCGGGGGGTAAGCTCGTCGGGGTTGACCGCATCCAGGCGCGTCTCCACCGGGCCCGGCCCGGGCGGTGGTGCCGGCTCGGCGAACAGGGGCAGCTGGTCCAGGGGCTCGTCGCGCCGACGGGTCTCCCGTTCCAGCTCCTCAAGCTTGCCGCGGGCGGCATTGATCACGTCCCGGGGCACGCCGGCGAGCGTGGCCACCTGCAGGCCGTAGCTCTGGCTCGCGGGGCCTTCCCGCACGGTGTGCAGGAATACAATGCGCTCGCCGTGTTCCACGGCGTCCAGGTGAACGTTGGTGGCGGTGGGCTGGTGCTCCGGCAGCGACGTCATCTCGAAGTAGTGGGTCGCGAACAGGGTGAACGCGCGCAGGCGCTCCGCCAGCCATACGGCTGCCGCCCAGGCCAGTGACAGGCCGTCGAAGGTGCTGGTGCCGCGGCCGATCTCGTCCAGCAGCACCAGACTGTTCGGGGTGGCGTTGTTCAGGATGTTGGCCGTCTCGGTCATCTCCACCATGAACGTGGAGCGGCCGCTGGCGAGATCGTCCGAGGCGCCGATGCGGGTGAAAATCCGGTCCACGGGGCCGAGCCGGGCCGTATGCGCCGGGACGAAACTGCCCACGTGGGCGAGCAGGGTAATCAGTGCCACCTGGCGCATGTAGGTGGATTTACCGCCCATGTTCGGGCCGGTGATGATGAGCATGCGGCGGTCGTCGGCGAAATGCACGTCGTTGGGCACGAAGGCGTCGTCCAGCACCGTCTCGACGATGGGGTGGCGCCCCTGTTCAATGGTCAGCCCCGGCTCGTCCTGGAGCGTCGGTCGTGTGTAGCCCAGGGCGTCGGCCCGTTCCGCCAGGCAGGCCAGGGTGTCCAGCTCAGCCAGGGCGCCGGCGGCCGTCTGCAGGCCGCCCAGGGTTTCGTTGAGCTGCTCCAGCAGTGCCTCGTAGAGCGCCTTCTCCCGTGCCAGCGCCTTCTCCCGGGCACTCAGCACCTTCTCTTCAAAGCCTTTCAGCTCGGGCGTGATGTAGCGCTCCGTGCCCTTGAGCGTCTGTCGCCGGGTGTAGTGGTCCGGGATCTGGTCGGCGTTGGCGCGGGTGACTTCAATGTAGTAGCCGTGCACCCGGTTGTAGCTCACCTTGAGGGTGTTGATCCCCGTCTCCTCCCGCTCGCGGGCCTCCAGGTCGATCAGGAACTGGTCGGCGTTGCGGCTCAGCCCGCGCAGCTCGTCGAGCTCGGCGTCGTAGCCGTCGGCGATCATGCCGCCGTCGCGGATCAGTACCGGCGGGTTGTCCACCAGGGCGCGGCGCAGAAGGTCGCTGGTCTCGGGGTGCGGTGCCAGACGCGTGGCGATGTCCGCGAGCAGCTCCGCGTCGGCGCTCGACAGCCCCGCCTGCAGGTCGGGCAGCCGGTCCAGGGCGTAGCGCAGCCCTTCCAGGTCCCGTGGGCGAGCCGAGCGCAGGGCGACACGGGCAAGAATGCGCTCGGCGTCGCTGGTGCCGCGCAGGATCTCGCGCAGGCCTTCGTAGCGGCGCCCGTCCACCAGCTGTTCCAGGGCGTCGTGACGGGCGCGCACGCGGTGCTGGGCGCGCAGGGGGCGATGCAGCCAGCGGCGCAGCAGGCGCCCGCCCATGGCGGTGACAGTGGTGTCCAGCACCCAGGCCAGGGTGTTGTCGGTGCCGCCGCCGAGGTTGTACTCGATCTCCAGGTTGCGGCGGCTTGCGGCGTCGATGACGATGCCTTCATCGCGCTGCTCCACGGTGATGCCGGTGACGTGCGGCAACGCGGATCGCTGGGTGTCGGCGACGTACTGCAGCAGCGCGCCGGATGCACGAATGGCCAGGGGCAGGTCCTCGCAGCCGAACCCGGCGAGATCCTGCGTGCCGAACTGGCGGGTCAGCAGCCGCCGGCAGGCGTCTTCCTCGAAGTGCCAGGGCGGGCGGCGGGTCCGGCCCCGCCGGTGGGTGAGCGCCTCGGGAAGGGGCTGATCCTCGTCGTGCAGCAGCTCCGCCGGATGCAGCCGCTCCAGCTCCGCCAGCAGGTCTTCCTCGGTGTCGATCTCCTGGGCCGAGAAGCGGCCGCTGGAGACTTCCAGCGCCGCCAGCCCGTACCGGCCCCGGTGGTGGCTGATGGCGGCCAGCAGGTTGCTCTGGCGCTCTTCCAGCAACGCATCCTCGGTGAGCGTGCCCGGGGTGACGATGCGCGTGACCTGGCGCTCCACCGGCCCCTTCGCCGTGGCCGGGTCGCCGATCTGTTCGCAGATCGCCACGGATTCACCGCGGCGCACCAGCCGGGCCAGGTAGTTCTCCACGGCGTGGACGGGCACACCCGCCATGGGAATCGACTCCCCGGCGGACTGGCCGCGCGCGGTGAGCGTGATATCCAGCAGCTCTGCGGCGCGGCGGGCGTCGTCGTAGAAGAGCTCGTAGAAATCGCCCATGCGGTAGAACACCAGGATGTCCGGGTGATCCGCCTTGATCCGCAGGTACTGCCGCATCATGGGGGTGTGTTGACTGGTGGCGGCGTCCGTCATGGTTGGTCCATTCCTTGTCGGGTCGGCTGGTGCCGTGGTCGGTCCCGGAAAGCCGCTATGCTAGAGTTTGACCCTTTCCCCTGCAACGCAACCGGAAGTGGATGCTCCATGGACTATACCGTGTCCGGAAACGCCCCCGACGAGTCGCGGCTGGCCGTGCTGGCGGAGGCCGTTGGTGCGGCGCTGGCCGAGAGCCGCCAGGTGCTGACCACGGCCGAATCCTGTACCGGCGGCTGGATCGCCAAGACGGTGACCGACGTGGCCGGCAGCTCAGGCTGGTTCCGCCGCGGCGTGGTGACCTACTCCGACGATGCCAAGTCGGAGCTCCTAGGCGTCCCCCCGGAGCAGCTTGCGCGGTTCGGTGCGGTCAGCGAAGAAGTGGTACGCGCCATGGCGGAAGGGGCGCTCGCCCGCAGTGGCGCCGATGTTGCCGTGGCGGTCAGTGGCGTTGCCGGGCCGGACGGTGGCAGCGACGCCAAGCCGGTGGGGCTGGTTTGGTTTGGCTGGGCGCTGCGCTCCGGGTTCGTGATCTCGCGCCCGGAGCGTTTCCCGGGCGGCCGCGAGGATGTGCGCCGCGCCAGCGTCGCCGTCGCCCTGGAGGGCGTGCTTCGCCAGATGCGGCGGGAGATTCCCTGAGCCGTCATGGCGCGGCTGTTCTTCGCCCTGTATCCCGACGCCGCTGCCAGGGCGTCGCTGGCGGCAGTGTTGCCGACCGACGGTGCCCGAGGCCGCGTCATTCCCGCGGACAACCTGCATGTGACCCTGGCGTTCCTGGGTGACGTCGACGCCACTGCTGCCGACGCGCTCCGCGCACTGCAAGATGCCGTGCCGGTGCCACCGTTCGAGCTGTGTTTCGAGCGGCTGGTGTTCTGGGAGCGGGCGCGTGCGCGCGTGCTGGTGCCGGAGGCGGTGCCGCCCGAGGCGGAGTGCCTGCAGGCAGGTATTCGACGTCTGCTGACCGGGCAGGGGCTGTCGTTCGACCGTCGCCCCTGGAACCCCCACGTGACACTGGAGCGGCGCGCCGCCCCGGCCCCCACGCGTCCTGTCACGCCGATCCGGATCCGTTTTGACGATTACGTACTCATGGCGTCCGAAACGCGGCCGGAGGGTGCCGTGTATAGGCCGCTGGCGCGCTGGCGGCTGCCGCCGGGCGATGCTGTCTGACTCCCTTCCGCTCCCTCGCCGGGGGTGGGAGGGTGTATGCAAGTATGGAATAATACAGCGCTTTGGGTGGTGGCATGGAGCTGGCCGCCGACCGGTTCTCAGTGCGCGCGAACACAAGCAGAGGTAATGATGGACGACAATCGGAAAAAGGCGCTCGGCGCCGCTCTCGGGCAGATCGAGAAGCAGTTCGGAAAGGGCGCCGTCATGCGCATGGGCGACGCCGCGGCGGTCAGGGATGTCGACGCCGTATCCACCGGTTCCCTCAGCCTGGATGTGGCGTTGGGTATCGGTGGTATGCCGTACGGGCGCGTTGCCGAGATCTACGGCCCGGAGTCTTCCGGCAAGACCACGCTGACCCTGCAGATCATCGCCGAGGCGCAGCGCCAGGGTGGCACGGCGGCATTCGTGGATGCCGAACACGCCCTGGACCCGGATTACGCGCGCAAGCTGGGCGTCGACGTGGACGAACTGCTGGTGTCCCAGCCGGATACCGGCGAGCAGGCGCTGGAGATCTCCGACATGCTTGTGCGCTCGGGCGCGGTGGACATCGTGGTTGTCGACTCCGTGGCGGCGCTGACCCCGAAGGCGGAAATCGAGGGGGAAATGGGCGACTCCCACGTGGGCCTGCAGGCGCGGCTCATGTCCCAGGCGCTGCGCAAGCTCACCGCCAACATCAAGCGCACCGGCACCCTGGTGATCTTCATCAACCAGATCCGCATGAAGATCGGTGTCATGTTCGGCAGTCCTGAGACCACCACGGGTGGTAACGCGCTCAAGTTCTACTCGTCCGTGCGCATGGATATCCGCCGTATCGGGGCGATCAAGAAGGGCGACGAGGTGGTGGGTAACGAAACCCGCGTGAAAGTGGTCAAGAACAAGATGGCGCCGCCATTCAAGCAGGCCGAGTTCGAGATCCTCTACGGTGAAGGCATCTCCCGTGAGGGTGAGCTCATCGACCTGGGCGCCAAACACGGCATCGTCGACAAGGCCGGTGCCTGGTACAGCTACAACGGCGACCGGATCGGCCAGGGCAAGGACAACGTGCGGACCTTCCTCAAGGACAACCCTGACGTTGCCAATGAAATCGACCGCAAGCTGCGGGAGATTCTCCTGCCCGGACGCGGTGACGGCAGCAGCAGTGGTGGCCAGGAGGCATCCGAGGAAGCCGAGGCCTGATTGCAGGCGACAGGTGTGGTGGATCAGCCCGACGAAGAGGCCATGGACGCCGGCTACGAGGCCGGCGTTCGTCTGCTGGCGCGCCGCGAGCACTCCAGTCAGGAGCTGGCACGCAAGCTGGGCGCCCGCGGGTATGAGCAGCGCGTAATAGAGCTTGTTTTGGACCGTCTGGTCCGGCAAGGTTACCTGAGTGACGAGCGTTTCACGGAAGTGTTCGTTCGTCAGCGCTGTCAGCAGGGTCAGGGCCCCGTGAAGATCGTCTCGGATCTCTCGCAGCGGGGCATCGACGAACGCCTGGCTCGTTACTACCTTGATCAACAGTCGGTGGACTGGATCGAGCAGGCGCGGGCGGTACGGGTCCGGCGCTTCGGTGAAGCGCTGCCCGACGACCGCCGGGAGCGGGCCAGGCAGGCACGATTCCTGGCGAGCCGCGGGTTCAGTGCGGAACAGGTGTACAGCGTGCTGGATTCACGGGCGCGCGACTAGGTGACAGCATCCGCGGTGGAGACCGCGGTTTTGAAAAGGCAGGTCAAAGGGTTCATGACGATAACGAGTGCGGAACTGCGCAGCGCATTTCTCGAGTATTTCCGGAAGCATGGTCACGAAGTCGTGCCCAGCAGTCCGCTGGTGCCCGGCAACGATCCGACGCTGCTGTTTACCAACGCCGGCATGGTGCCGTTCAAGGACGTGTTCCTGGGGCGCGAGGAGCGGGGCTATACCCGTGCCTGCTCCTCACAGCGCTGCGTGCGTGCCGGCGGCAAGCATAACGATCTCGAGAACGTCGGCTATACCGCCCGGCACCACACGTTCTTCGAGATGCTGGGCAACTTCAGCTTCGGCGACTATTTCAAGCGCGAGGCGATCCGGTTTGCCTGGGAGTTCCTCACCCGGGTGATCGAGCTGCCGCCCGAGAAGCTGTGGGTGACGGTGTTCGAGGAGGATGACGAAGCTGCCCGGATCTGGCTGGAAGAGATTGGCGTCTCCCCGGAGCGCTTCTCCCGCATCGGCGCGCACGACAACTTCTGGTCCATGGGCGATACTGGTCCCTGCGGGCCGTGCTCGGAGATCTTCTACGATCACGGCCCTGACGTCCCCGGTGGCCCGCCCGGAACGCCGGAGGAGGACGGTGACCGCTTCGTCGAGGTCTGGAACCTGGTGTTCATGCAGTACAACCGGTCCGCCGACGGGTCCATGACGGAGCTGCCCAAGCCGAGCATCGATACCGGCATGGGGCTGGAGCGTCTGGCCGCCGTTCTTCAGGGCGTGCACAGCAACTTCGAGATCGATCTGTTCCAGAATCTCATCCGTGCAGCGGCCAACGTCACCGGCGCCACGGACGACCTGGACAACAGCTCTCTCAAGGTCATCGCCGATCACATCCGTGCCTGCGCCTTTCTCATCACCGACGGGGTGTTCCCCTCCAACGAGGGGCGCGGCTACGTGCTGCGCCGGATCATCCGTCGCGCCGTCCGGCACGGTTACAAGCTCGGCCAGGAGGAGATCTTCTTCCACCGGCTGGTGCAGCCGCTGGTGGACGAAATGGGCGCGGCCTACCCGGAGCTGGTCGCGCAGCAGGTGCAGGTGGAAAAGCTGCTCAAGCGTGAAGAAGAACAGTTTCAGGAGACCCTGGAGCAGGGTCTGAAGCTGCTGGAAGGCGACCTCAAGGACCTCTCCGGCTCCGTCATTCCCGGCGCCACGGTCTTCAAGCTCTACGATACCTACGGCTTCCCGGTCGATCTCACCGCCGACATCGCCCGCGAGCGGGATCTGTCGCTGGACATGGACGGCTTCGAAGCCCACATGGAGGATCAGCGCAATCGCGCCCGCGCGGCAAGCCAGTTCCGCGCCGACCACGCGGGCGGCGCCGAGGTCTCCGCGCGTTCCAGTTTCACCGGTTACGAGCAGCTTGAGGACAGTGGTCAGGTGGTGGCCCTGTTCGCCGACGGCCGTGCCGTAAACCAGCTCGACGCCGGCCAGACCGGCATGGTGGTGCTGGACCGCACGCCCTTCTACGCCGAGTCCGGTGGCCAGGTTGGCGACACCGGCACCCTGACTGCGGATGGGATCGAGTTCGAGGTCGAGGATACTGCGCGCCAGGGCGAGGCCATTGGCCACCTGGGGCGCGTGCGGAGTGGGGCGCTGGCGGTGGGGCAGACCCTGCAGGCCCGGGTCGATGCCGAGCGCCGTGCCGCCACGCAGCTCAACCACACCGCGACCCATCTGCTGCACGCCGTGCTGCGGGAGCGGCTGGGCACGCATGTGCACCAGAAGGGGTCCCTCGTGGCGCCGGACCGGCTGCGATTCGACATCTCGCACCCGGAGCCCATCGATTCCGATGAACTCCAGCGCATCGAGCAGATCGTCAACGCCCGCATCCGTGAGAACGAGCCGGCGGACATCCGGGTGATGCCCTATGACCAGGCCATGGAAACCGGCGCCATGGCCCTGTTCGGTGAGAAGTACGGCGACGAGGTTCGCGTGGTGCGCTTCGGCGAGCTCACCACCGAGCTGTGCGGTGGTACGCACGTGCGCCGTACCGGCGATATCGGACTGTTCCGTATCGTCGAGGAAACCGGCGTGGCGGCAGGTGTGCGCCGTATCGAGGCGATTACCGGTGCACGGGCCGTGGAGTGGGTCGAGGAGCAGGCGCAGACGCTGGGCCGTGCCGCCGAGCTGCTGCGTGCCCGCCCGGAGACCCTGCAGGTGCGCCTGGAGCAGGTGCTCGACAAGAGCCGCCAGACCGAGAAGGAACTGGAACGGCTGAAGCAGAAGCTCGCCAGCCAGGCCGGCGGCGACCTTGCCGACTCGGCCGTGGACGTGGATGGCGTTCGCGTGGTCGCTTCGACCCTGGAAGGGGGGGATGCCAAGGCCCTGCGCGATACCGTCGACCAGCTCAAGAACAAGCTCGGCTCTGCCGCCGTGGTGCTGGCTGCCGTTGATGACGGCAAGGTACGGCTGGTCGCTGGTGTCACCAGCGACCTGACGGACCGCGTCAAGGCGGGGGACCTGGTCAATGCCGTGGCCCAGCAGGTCGGTGGCCGCGGCGGTGGCCGTGCCGACATGGCGCAGGCCGGTGGCAGTGAGCCCGAGCGGCTGCCGGAGGCGATGCAGTCGGTGCCGGAGTGGATCCGGCAGCAGTTGCAGTGAGACAGGTGGCCGGACGGCGGCTGATCAATCCACATGCACGGTGCCCGCGGTGACGGCCGCGGCACCCGGAAACAGGTAAACGGACTGATGCCCCTGATCGTACAGAAATACGGCGGAACCTCCGTGGGCTCCATTGAGCGCATCGAGGATGTCGCCCGCAAGGTGATCAAGACCAAGGAAGCCGGCAACAACGTGGTCGTGGTGGTCTCGGCCATGAGTGGCGAGACCAACCGGCTGACGGAGCTCGCCAAGCAGATGAACCCCAATCCGCCGGCGCGGGAGCTGGACATGATGCTCTCCACCGGCGAGCAGGTGACCATCGCGCTCCTGGCCATGGCCATTGAGAAGCAGGGGCATGCCGCACGCTGTTACACGGGGGCGCAGGTGCGCATCCTGACCGACAGCGTCCACAGCAAGGCGCGGATTCAGGAGATCGACGCCAAGGTCGTCACCGAGGACCTCAAGGAAGGTCGCATCGTCGTGGTGGCCGGTTTCCAGGGCATGGATTCCAGCGGCGCCATCACTACCCTGGGCCGCGGTGGCTCCGACACTACTGCCGTCGCACTGGCCGCCGCCCTGGGGGCCGACGAGTGCGAGATCTATACCGACGTGGATGGTGTCTACACCACCGACCCGCGGGTCGCGTCCAAGGCGCGCCGGCTTGACCGCATCACCTTCGAGGAGATGCTGGAGATGGCGAGCCTGGGCTCCAAGATCCTGCAGATCCGGGCCGTGGAGTTCGCGGGCAAGTACCACGTGCCGCTGCGCGTGCGGTCAACCTTCGACGATGGTCCGGGCACACTGATTACGTATGAGGACGAGAACATGGAAGAACCGCTGATCTCCGGAATCGCGTTCAACCGCGACGAAGCCAAACTGACCGTCCTGGGTGTTCCGGATCAGCCCGGTATCGCCGGGCGCATTCTCGGCCCAGTGTCCGAGGCGAACATCGAAGTGGACATGATTGTCCAGAACATCAGCCAGAGCGGCCTGACCGATTTCACCTTTACGGTGCACCGCAACGACTACGAGAAGACCCTGAAGATTCTCCAGGGCATCAATGACGAACTGGGTGCCCGGGAGGTCTACGGCGACACCAAGATCGTCAAGCTCTCGCTGGTCGGGGTCGGCATGCGGTCCCACGCCGGTGTTGCGAGCACCATGTTCGAAGCCCTGGCGAAAGAAGGGATCAACATTCAGATGATCTCCACGTCGGAGATCAAGATCTCCGTGGTGATCGACGAGAAGTACCTGGAGCTGGGCGTACGCGCCCTGCATACCGCGTTCGAGCTCGATGATGAGGACGCGCAGGTCAGTATCGAAGGAAAATCGAGCGACTGAGCCAGGCCGTTGAGAGCTGGTTGCGTTCGTGGGGTGATCGACTGGATCGCCCTGTATGTAGGACCCGGCAGGTGACATCCATCGGCTGACGGTGGTCTCCGGGATTTTGATGCTTAGCTGAAGTGGCGGCTGCGCTGGATGCCGGTCGTTGAAACTCTCGAGAGGAACCGCGGGTCCACGTTTTACAGGGAGGCCCGGAGGCTGGCCCGGAGAAATGGCCAGGCGCCGTGGCATGGGTGTGCGTCGACGTGGAAGCGTCTGGTTGGGTAACCGGCGTAGCGGGGGCCAGTGGATTTAGGAGAGAGGCAAATGCTGATTCTGACCAGGCGAGTAGGTGAGACGCTGATGATCGGTGACGAAGTGACCGTGACCGTTCTTGGCGTCAAGGGTAACCAGGTGCGCATTGGCGTCAATGCGCCCCGGAACGTCTCCGTGCATCGTGAGGAGATCTATGAGCGGATCCAGCACGAGAACGAGGACGAGGAGGGCGCACCCGGAAGTAATTGACTGTTGTCGTAACAGGGACGATGGCCTCCCACGGGTTTACCTGAGAGGCCAAATCCCGTAGTCTACGGCGCTTCAACGATGGCGCGCAAAACGCGCCATCCGCGATCCCGGAGAGGTGGCCGAGTGGCTGAAGGCGCTCCCCTGCTAAGGGAGTATGGGTACTGCCCATCGAGGGTTCGAATCCCTCCCTCTCCGCCATTTTCAGTTAAGCAGTGCCGCAGGTACTGCTTAACTGAAAATCGTGACACGGCGGATTCGAACCCTCGATTGGACAATGTGGGTTCGGGGATGTCGCATTGACGCAGAGCCGGCCCTTCGCCATAATCTGCGCCTTCACAGATTCAGCGCCCGTAGCTCAGCTGGATAGAGCACCTGGCTACGAACCAGGCGGTCGGAGGTTCGAATCCTTCCGGGCGCGCCATACAACGGAAAAGGGGTACCCGACAGGGTGCCCCTTTTTTCGTTGTATAACCTGCCGGATTCGGACCTCCGACATGAACCCGTTGGTTCGACGACGGAGCGTTAGGACGAGTAGGGTGGACCTTCAGGTCCACCAGCCCCGGTCGCTGTATAACCAGCCAGGGGCGCGCCGTGTCTAAGCGAACCCGGGCGGGTTCCACTCGTCCATCATGCGGCGGCGTGCCGCTTCCAGCCGCTCCGACATCAGCGCCGAGAACTTCTTCAGCACGGCATAGCCGAATGCAGGGTCCTCTTCACAGTGCGCGAGAATGGCGGCGCCGTCGAAGGTCAGGAGTTCCGTGTCGGACTCGGCGCGCGCCTGGAACGTCCACTTGTAGGGCGGGATCAGCCAGGACCACCCGAGAATCTGGCCCTCGGTCAATCGCTGGATCTCCAGCGCCGGACCCGAAATAGCGGGAATCTCGATGAGAATCTCGCCGCTGGTGACCAGGTAGAAGACATCGGAGACCTCGCCCTGCCGGAACAGGACGTCCCCCCGCGACAGGGTGAGAGTTGCAGCGCGTTGGCTCAGCTCCTGGATGGTTGCCTCATTCAGGTCGGCGAAGAACGGCTGCTGACGGAGCTGGGCGGAGACATCGGCGGTTGTCATGGCGTTGCCCTCTGCTGGCGGCACACGGGTGCGACGGCGCGGAGGGGCAGGGTCGGTCACAGCCGGATGACGCCACCACGCCACAAGGAGAGTATGTCGCACGTGCGCGACATTGCATCCGTGGTGGGCGGTCCGCCGTCGACGGGGTTAGTCCATGGGGGGCAGGTGAGCGGCCTGTTCGGGGTCCAGGTCCACGTCGTGAACCACGAGAACGGGCTGCTTGGCATGGCGCACTAGCCACTCCGTGGCCGAACCGTGCAGGAACTGCTGCAGGCCGCTACGCCCGCGGGTGCCCATGGCGATCAGGTCGGCGCCCCATTGGTCGGCGTGGGCGCTGACCTTCTCGGCGGCACTGCCCACTTCCACGGCGACCTCTTCGCCCTCGCGGACCCATTCGTTCAGTTTCTCGCGGGCGGCGGCTTCCGCCTTGCTGCGCTCGTCTCTGGCGTGCATGGGGTTGATTGACGGGTCCGCGGTGGCCTGGGCGATCTCGCTGGGACCGACCACGTAAAGCAGGCGCAGGGTGGTTGTCTCGGGGCGGAAGTCGCGGGCCACGGCCACAGCACGTGCCGAAGCAGTCGAGAAGTTCACGGGCACCAGGATACGTTTCAGCATAGAGAGTCGGCGTGCCTCCGGGTTTTCAGGTGTTTGTTCCAGTTGACGCTCAGAGTAACCGATCGTGTTGCCCCGCAGACAGCGTTTGTTCCGAAAAGACCAGAAATGCTGTTGTGCAGCATTCTTCTTGAGGAGGGAGCGCAATCCCCGTATCATCCGGCCCACTTGGAGTCTGGCAACATGGTCGCCGCGGCCCTCTCCCGCAGGAGTCAGATGCCTTGCATCCCGCACTCCGTAACGCGGCTTATCAGCGTTTTCCAGTCAAACCGTTCGAAAACTGTGCACCCTTCGCCGGTGCGAAATCCGACATTGCTGAGAGCTCGCCGGCTGTGCGCCCGCGGGGAAAGGTCCGTTAATGCTGTCTGATGTAATGAAGCGGGGCGCGGGTTCATTCCGTCGCACGTGGTTGTTCAATGTCCGTGGGGACCTGGTCGCGGGCATCGTGGTTGCGCTTGCGCTGATTCCCGAGGCAATTGCGTTCTCCATCATCGCCGGTGTCGACCCGAAAGTCGGGCTCTATGCGTCGTTCTGCATTGCCGTGGTGATCGCGTTCACCGGCGGCAGGCCCGGGATGATCTCGGCCGCAACCGGAGCGATGGCGCTGTTGATGGTCACCATCGTGACGGATCATGGCGTTGAGTACCTGTTTGCGGCGACCATACTGACCGGCGTCCTGCAGATCATCTTCGGCTGGCTCAAGCTTGCGCGCTACATGATGTTCATTCCGCGCACGGTGATGCTGGGCTTCGTGAACGCCCTGGCGATTCTGATCTTCATGGCGCAGATCCCGCATTTCGTCGGTCATGGAATGCCCACGTACCTGATGGTGGCCGCCGGTCTGGCGATTCTCTACGGGTTTCCCTACATCAACCGCACCATTCCGCCCCCGCTCATCGCCATCGTGGTACTGACCGGCGCGGCCATCTATTTCAACATGCCGTTGAAGACCGTCGGCGACATGGGGGATCTGCCGGACGGGATGCCGTTTCTGAGCATTCCCATGGTGCCGCTCACCTTCGAGACCCTGCAGATCATTCTTCCGGTTGCCCTGACGCTGACCATTGTCGGGTTGCTCGAGTCACTGCTCACGGCGTCCATCGTCGATGATCTCACCGACACGCCCAGCAAGAAGAATGTGGAGTGCCGGGGACAGGGTATTGCCAACATCACCTCCGGTTTCTTCGGTGGTATGGCGGGCTGCGCGATGATCGGCCAGTCCGTGATCAACGTGAAGTCCGGGGGGCTGGGGCGATTGTCGACCCTGGCGGCCGGTGTGTACCTGATGTTCTTCATCATGGTGCTCGGCGACCTGGTGTCCATGATTCCCATGCCGGCTCTGGTGGCCGTGATGATCATGGTCTCCATCGGTACATTCGACTGGACGTCCATTGGCATGCTGCGGAAGATGCCGCGCACCGATGCGTTCGTGCTGATCGTCACCGTGGTGACCGTGGTGGTGACGCACGATCTCGCAAAGGGGGTCTTCGCCGGCGTGTTGCTGAGCGCAATCTTCTTCGTGCGCAAACTGGCCCGCCAGATCCGCGTGACGCCAGAGGACAGCGACGATGGCCAGCACCGGACGTACCGCGTGCGAGGGGTGTTGTTCTTCGTGGCCGTCGACAATTTCATGGCCGGTTTCGATTACACTGCGGCGGTGCCGAGAGTGACCATCGACCTGACCGGTGCCACCCTCTGGGACAGCTCCGCCGTGGGGGCGGTGGACAAGGTCGTCGGCAAGCTGCGCCGTAACGGCGTTGAAGTCGATGTGGTGCACCCCGAAGGCCAGGGTGCCAAACTCATGGATGATCTCGCTGCTTATGATGACACTGGAGCGGGCGAACCGGGCCACTGATTCCGGGTTGTGTTCAGTATGGTATACAATGGCTCCATGAACCGGTGTGCCGGACATCAGTCGCCGACACGCCTGCCACGCTGAGCCAGAGGAGCCATGATGGTAGAGCGAAGCTACTACGCCCCGAAAGGCGGGCTACCACCGCAGACGCAGCTGCTGTCCGATCGCGCGGTGTTCACCGAGGCGTACGCCGTCATCCCCAAGGGCGTCCTGCGGGACATTGTTGCCAGTTACCTGCCGTTCTGGGAGGAGACGCGGTTGTGGGTGCTCTCGCGGCCGTTGTCCGGCTTCGCGGAGACGTTCTCCCAGTACATCATGGAGGTCGGTCCCGGCGGTGGCAGCGACCGGCCGGAGCAGCAGGCCGGTGTCGAAGGCGTGCTGTTCCTGGTGGAAGGCGAGCTCACCCTGACCCTCGAGGGTGCCACCCATGTGATGCGTCCCGGTGGCTATGCCTTCATCCCGCCGGACAGTAACTGGTCGGTGCGCAACCACGGTGCAGAGCCTGTCCGCTTCCACTGGATTCGTAAGGCGTATGAATACGTGGACGGTCTGGGCGTGCCGGAAGGTTTCGTCACCAACGAGAACGACATCGAGCCCACGCCGATGCCGGACACGGATGGTCGCTGGGCGACCACGCGCTTCGTGGACCCGGCCGATCTGCGGCACGACATGCACGTCACCGTCGTGACGTTCCAGCCGGGGGGCGTGATTCCCTTCGACGAGATGCACGTGATGGAACACGGCCTGTACGTGCTCGAAGGCAAGGGTGTCTATCACCTGAACCAGGACTGGGTGGAAGTGGAGGCCGGAGACTACATGTGGCTGCGTGCTTTCTGTCCACAGGCCTGCTATGCGGGCGGCCCCGGCCCGTTCCGTTATCTGCTGTACAAGGACGTGAACCGGCATATGACCCTGGGGCGTCCCGGCGGCTGATGCGCCGGGGTTGTACCGGCGTGTCCCGGTGGTGGCGCACTCACGGTCATGCCGCCCCGACGGTGTCGATGTTGTCCACCAGAAAATCCACGAACTGACGGACCTTGGGGGAGAGATGGCGGTGGCGCGGGTAGACCACCCATACGGCGGTGTGGGTGCAGGCGTACTGGTCCAGCACCGACATCAGGCGACCTTCAGCCAGGCCCGACTGGACGTAGTAGTCCGGAAGCTGTGCCAGGCCGAGCCCCCGCTGAACCGCATCCAGTAACGCCACCCCCGAGTTCCCTCGCCAGTTGCCGTGCACGCGCAAATGCCGGTGCTGGCCATCCATGTCGAACTGCCAGTGATCGGCGGACCCGAGCAGACAGTTGTGCCCGGCCAGCTCCTCCAGGGTGTGGGGCTGTGGATAACGCTGGAAGTAGTCCACGGAGCCGACCACGTATTCGCGGCGGCTGCACAGGCGGCGGGCGATCAGCGACGAGTCTGGCAGGGCGCCGGCACGGATGGCCACGTCGAACCCCTCGTTGACGATATCCACGCGCCGGTTGGTGAATTCCTGGTTCACGGTCAGTTGCGGGTGCTGCTGCAGGAACGCGTTGACCAGCGGGGCGATGTAGCGTTCGCCGAAAGTGGCGGCGCAGGTCACGCGCAGTACCCCGGTCGGGCGGCGCTGGTAGTCGCCGATGGCCTGGAGCGCTTCCTGGAAGCCGTCGAAGAGGTGTGCGCAGTGGTCGAAATACACTTCGCCGGCGTCAGTGAGCTTGAGCTGCCGGGTGGTGCGGTAGAGCAGCTGTGTACTCAGCTGGGTTTCCAGGCGCGCCACCAGGCGGCTCACATGGGAGCTTGAGACGCTCAGGTGCCGGGCGGCCTCGGCAAACGACCCCCGCCGGACCACTTCCACGAAAGCCTCGATACGATCCCAGTGCTGCATTGTTGCTCTCCAGCAATAATCTCTTGCCCAATGATGCCTTAATTCCCGCACGTGTGCCGTTACACTGGATAGTGAATTCAGGAGGTGGCGTCACACGGCGCCACCGGTAACGAGGAGAAGGACTATGAAATCCCGTGCCGCCGTAGCACTGGAGGCAGGCAAGCCGCTGGTGCTGGAAGAGATCGACGTGGACGGCCCGAAAAAGGGTGAAGTCCTGGTACAGATCAAGGCCACCAGTGTCTGTCACACGGACGCGTACACACTCTCCGGTGCCGACCCGGAAGGCCTGTTTCCCTCGGTGTTGGGCCACGAGGGTGCAGGTATCGTCCAGGAAGTGGGGGAAGGGGTAAAGAGCCTCCAGCCGGGCGACCATGTCATCCCCCTCTACACGGCCGAATGTGGTGAGTGCAAATTCTGCCGTTCGGGCAAGACCAACCTCTGCGGCGCCGTGCGCGCCACCCAGGGCAAGGGCGTGATGCCGGACGGTACGTCCCGGTTCTCGCTCAATGGCAAGTCGCTGCATCATTACATGGGGTGCTCCACGTTCAGCGAGTACACCGTTCTGCCGGAAGTCTCGCTGGCGAAGGTCTCGAAAGAGGCACCCATGGACAAGATCTGCCTGCTTGGTTGCGGGGTGACCACCGGTATCGGCGCGGTGCGGAACACGGCCAAAGTGGAGCCGGGCTCCACGGTGGCGGTGTTCGGCCTCGGCGCCATCGGGCTGGCCGTGATCCAGGGGGCGCAGATGGCCGGGGCCGAGCGCATCATCGCCATCGATGTGAACCCGGACAAGTTCCAGCTGGCACGGCAGTTCGGGGCCACGGAGTTCGTCAACCCGAAGGACTACAGCGACCCCATCCAGCAGGTGATCGTCGACATGACCGATGGCGGGGTCGATTACTCCTTCGAGTGCATCGGTAATGTCAACGTCATGCGGTCGGCGCTGGAATGCTGCCACAAGGGGTGGGGCGAGTCGGTGATCATCGGCGTCGCCGGCGCCGGCGAGGAGATTTCCACACGGCCGTTCCAGCTGGTCACCGGGCGGGTCTGGAAAGGCTCTGCGTTCGGCGGCGTGAAAGGGCGCAGCGAGCTGCCCGGGTACGTGGATGACTACATGAACGGTCGCATCATGATCGACGAGTTCATCACCCACGACATGCCGTTCGACCAGATCAACGAAGCCTTTGAACTGTTGCACGCAGGCAAGAGTATTCGCACCGTCCTGCACTATTGAGGAGCCGACCCATGTCGGAAGCGCTGGAGCTGGTGTCGGCCACCAAGAGTTTTGGTGGCTGGCTGAAGCGGTATCGCCATCAGTCCCGCACACTGGGCTGCGAGATGATCTTCGCCATCTACCTGCCGCCCCAGGCGCAGGATGGCACCGTGCCGCTGCTGTGGTGGCTGTCGGGGCTGACCTGCACTGACGAGAACTTCATGCAGAAGGCCGGGGCGCACCGGGTAGCGGCGGAGCTGGGCATGGCCATCGTGTGTCCGGATACGAGCCCCCGGGGGACGGAGCTGCCGGGTGAAGACGAGAGCTATGATTTCGGCTCTGGAGCCGGTTTCTACATCAACGCCACCCGCGAGCCGTGGAGCCGGCATTACCACATGTACGACTACGTCACCCGGGAGTTGCCGGAGCTGGTGCAGGCGAATTTCCCGCTGAACGGGCAGGAGTCCATCAGCGGGCACTCCATGGGCGGTCACGGTGCCTTCATCTGTGCCCTGAAGAATCCGGGGCGTTACGCGTCGGTATCGGCGTTCGCGCCCATCGCCAACCCGGTGAACTGCCCCTGGGGGGAGAAGGCGTTCAGTGGCTACCTGGGCGAGGATCGTGACCAGTGGAAGAACTGGGATACCGTTGAACTCATCCGTGCGCACGGATTTGATCAGGGACTGCTCGTGGATCAGGGGGATGCGGACAATTTCCTGAAGGATGGTCAGCTCCGTCCCGAGGCGCTGGAAGAGGCCTGCGCGGCGGCCGGTGTGCAGCTGACGCTGCGGCTCCAGCCAGGCTACGATCACTCCTACTTCTTCATCGCGACCTTCATCGAGGACCATCTGCGCTATCACGCCCGGCACCTGGGCGTGTAGATTACGGTGCATGACAGTGTTCGCCATTCATGAACAGCTGCAGGCCGATTGTCACGTCCTTGGTGGCTACGGGGCCTGCAGCGTTCTGCTTCACCGTAACGGCAGTCTGCCCTGGTACATTGTCGTCCCCGAGACCCGGGCGCTGGAGCTCGATGAACTCTCCGACGCGGAACGGATCGCCGTTGACGGCGTCACTGATGCCCTGGCGCGGTTCATCAAGGGGTTTCACCGGTGCGAGCGCACCAACGTGGCTGCCATTGGCAACCGGGTGCCGCAACTGCATGTGCACGTGGTCGGGCGCTGGCAGGGAGACCCCTGCTGGCCGGACCCTGTATGGGGTAACCTGCCGGATGCGCCACCCCGCTCGGAGGCACAGCTCCAGGCCATCCGGTCGGCGCTGACGGAGGCACTGCCCGCCTGAAGGCGTCGCAGCGCCGGGTCAGGACAGCACGCCGACCGGAATACCGTAGAGCAGCGCGAGCACCAGTGTCATCACGAGGATCAGGGCACCGACCCAGGGGATGCCGGGTTCCGGGATGTGCTGCGGTAACCGGTGGGCGGGCAGGGCGGCCAGGCGCTCGCGATTCGGGCGCAGGCGATCACCGAGCTGCCGGTGCCTGCGGACAACGCCGCGGTAGAGGCGGCGCAAGCCCCGCTCCACCGGTGATACCACGTCTCCTTCCGGCAGGCTTGGCCAGCGTTTGAGCACTTCCGACGCCAGGCCGGCCACGACCACGGCGATGGCGACGGGCCATAGCCCGTCCCACAGTGTTCCGGGTGCGAGCGCGTAGGCGCGGTCATCCGCGTTCGCGTACAGCCACGGCAGTGCCTGGCCCAGCAGGACCACCACTAACCAGATCAGGAACGGCACCGGCTCCAGGGCCCGGGGGGACGCATTGCGTCCGGGCCAGATCAGGCACAGGAACCGGATCAGCAGCAGGGCCGTGGTGATGGCGGTCAGCGTCAGCGCCAGGGCGAACGGCTCCGGAAGGGCGGACTTCACCGCCCCCTTGGCGATCAGCCCGGAGGCGACCGGCACACCGACCAGGGCGATTGCCGGCAGGGCGGTGATCAATGCCACTGCCCTGCGGCCATGCTTGATCTGGTCCATGGCGAGAAACAGGGCGCCCTTGTTCAGGGCATGGTGCAGCGCGAACAGGGTGATCGCCGGGAGCAGCAGCCCCGCGTCCCCGTGTCCGGCCACCAGCAGGCCGACCGGGACGGCCAGCAGGCCCATCTGACTGATGGTGGAGTAGGCGAGAACGGTCTTGGCCCGGGACTGGAAGCAGCCGATGAGCGCTGCTCCGAACGCGCTGACCAGACCCAGCGCGGTCAGCGCGTTACCAGGCAGCGCCAGGGCCGGGTCGCCTGCCGGGACGAACTGCAGCCAGCCCAGTAATCCACCCTTGACGATGATGCCGGACAGCACCGCGCTGGCCGGCACCGGCGCTGCCGGGTGCGCCAGTGGCAACCAGACGTGCAGCGGTGCGATCCCCATCTTCACTGCGAAGCCGGCCAGCAGCAGGCCACCGACCACCTGGGGCTGCGTCAGCTCCTCGTAGGCAGCGGGGATTGCCGACGCCGCCGGGTTGCCCACCTCGGCGGCGAGCATGAAGATGCCGCCCAGCAGCAGCGCCTCACCGGCGATGGACAGAATCAGGTAGATGCGGCCTGCCCGCACGGCTTCCCGGCTTTCGTCGTGCACCACCAGGCCATAGGCGGCAAAGGTCATGACGGCGAAGGCGAGGTAGAACCCCGCCAGGTCCTGGACCACGATCACGCCGAGATTCCCGGCGAATGTCAGCAGGAAACACATGCCGAACCGGGGGCCTGTGTCGCCGTCAAACAGCCGCCGGGCAGCGATGGCTGCGGCAGTCCACAGAATCGCCGCAGCGCCAAGAAGGGCCTGGGCCGTGGACCCTAGCCCGAGGGTCGTGCCCAGCAGCAACCAGTCCAGGTGTACCGGGTCGGCACCGACGATGGCGAACCCGCCGGCCAGCGCCGCAGTGAGCGTGACGCTCGCGGGCACGCCACGGCCGCCCAGGTGGCCGGACAGGGCGCCCAGTGCCAGCAGTGCGGGCAGCGCCGGGATCAGCAGCAACACCATGCTCATGGCGAGTACTCCCGCTCGACGATGAGTTCCACCCAGCCCAGCGGACTCCAGGCGAATGCGGCGAACAGCCCCACGCCCACCGATGCGAAGCCCACGAACAGGGTTGGCCAGAGCAGCCCTGCCGCGGCCTCATGGCGGTGGGACTGGTCCGACGGCGGCGGCCGGAACCAGGCCCGGTGCACAAGCGGCAGGAAGTAAATGGCGTTCAGGACGGTGCTGGCAATCAGCACCGGAATGACCCAGAGGTAGTCCGCCTCCACCGCGCCCATGCCCAGATACCACTTGCTGATGAATCCGGCCATGGGTGGCACGCCGATCATGCCGAACGCGCCCAGGGTGAACATGGTGGTGGTCCAGGGCATGCGGCGGCCGATGCCATCCAGCTCGTGGATGGAGTGGATATGGTGGGTCTCCGCGTAGTTGCCCGCGCAGAAGAAGAGCGTGATCTTCATCAGCCCCTGATGCACCAGGTGCACCAGACCGCCGATGGTGGCCATGGGGCTGCCCAGGCCCACGCCCAGTGCAATGTAGGACACCTGGCTGACCGTAGAGAACGCCAGGCGGCGCTTGAGGTCCGTCTGCCAGATGGCGCGCAGCGATCCGTAGATGATGGTCACGGACGCCGCGATTGCAAGACCCAGGCCCAGGGCCAGCTCCTGTGTCAGCGTGACGCCGTAGACGTCGTAGACCACCCGGATGATGCCGAACGCGCCGGCCTTGACCACGGCAACGGCGTGTAACAGGGCGCTGACCGGTGCCGGCGCGACCATGGCGGTGGGCAGCCAGCCGTGCAGCGGCACCAGCGCCGCCTTGACGCCGATGCCGATCATCAGCATCACGAAGATGATCGTCAGGGTCGTGCCATGGGTGTCACCCAGATGCTGCAGCTCGCCGCCGGCAACAAAGTCACTGGGGCCGTCCAGGAGGTAAAGGGCGACGATGCCCACGAGGAAGATCGCACTGCCCACCAGGGTGTACATGAGGTAACTGCGGCCGGCGGCCATGGCCTTTTCCGTCCCCCGGTGCACCACCAGCGGCCAGGTGGCGAGCGTGAGCAGCTCGTAGAACACGAAGAACGTGAACAGGTTGCCTGCCATGGCAATGCCCATGGTGGCGGTGACGCACAGGCTGAAGAAGCCGAAGAAGCGGGCCCTGTCGGGCGCGTCCTCCAGGTAGGCGATGGCGTAGACGGTGGTGACCAGCCAGAGCATCGCCGACAGGGTCGCGAACAGCATGCTCAGCGCATCGGCCTGGAGCACCAGGTCCAGGTCGAGCGCCGGCAGCAGGGTCAGCCGGACCACGAACTCGTGTCCCTGATCCACCCCCCAGAGCATGATGCCGATCAGCACCAGCTTGGCCACCGCACCGCCCAGATTGAGTGTGGTGCGCAGGCGTTGCCACTGTTCACCGCTGGCGAACACGGCCGTGGCCGTTGCCACGGAGATCAGCAGGACCCAGAGAGGCATGGCGGTATACAGCCAGCTCATGGGGTGCCTCCCGGCAGGCCGCCGAGCAGCTCCAGCAGCGGCGCGCTGGTCAGGCCCAGTGCCACGGCCAGCAGTGCCAGTATCATGGCCGGCCAGGCCATCAGCGGCCCCGGCGCTGGGCCCGGCCTCTCAATGACCGGCCCCGGTGCCTGCAGAAACGCGAAGCGCAGCACCCGGAAGACGTACACCGCCGCCAGCAGGCCGCCCACCAGCAGCACGGCCACCCACCACCACTGGCCCGACTCCAGCGCCGCACTCAACAGCAGCCACTTGGCGATGAAGCCGCCGCTGGGCGGCAGCCCCATGATGCTGACGCTGGCGAGGGCGAATGCGAACAGGCTTACCGACAGGGGCCGGTCCAGGCCGCGCAGCTCCCGCAGCCGGTCGTGACCCACGTAGGCGAGAACGTTGCCGGCCGCCAGGAACAGGGCCGCCTTGGCCACGCCGTGGGCAAGGCCGTGATACACCGCCCCCTCCCAGGCAAGGGCGCTGGCCATGGGGAAGAACAGCAGCATGTAGCCGAGCTGGGCCACGGTGGAGTAGGCCACCACCAGTTTCAGCCGCTCCTGCCGGCACGCCTGGATCGATCCATACAGAATGGCGGCGGCCCCGACGGCACCGAGCATCTGGCCGATCTGCGGTGCCGCGACGCCCGCCAGCGGCTCCGTCCACAGGCGCAGCAGCAGGTAGACACACGCCTTGACCACCAGCGCGGAGAGGGCGGCGCTGACCACCGCCGGTGCATTGCCGTGGGCGGCCGGCAGCCAGATGTGGAAGGGCACGATCGCCGCCTTGACCAGCACGCCGGTGATGAGCAGCGCCGCCGCCAGACTGCCGGCGAAGCCGCCGTCCGCCAGTGCATCGGCAACCAGGCGCAGATCCAGACTGCCGGCGAGGCCGTAGGTAATGGCCACGCCCGCCAGGTAGACCAGCGAGCCGAACAGCGCGAAATGCAGATACGCCAGCGCCGCGCTGACCGTCTTCGCCGGGCCGGCCAGGAGCACCATGGGGATGGCGGCCAGGGAGACCAGCTCCAGGGCCACGTAGAGATTGAACAGGTCCCCCGAGACGAACAGGACGTTCAGAGAGCCCCACAGCAGTAGCCAGAGCGCCCAGTAGTGGGATGCACTCGGGTGGCCGCGGTGAAACGTGGCGAAGGCGTGCACCGACACCAGCGCACCCACCACCGTGGTCAGCAGCAGCATCACGGCCGCCAGGCCGTCCACCCGTACTTCGATGCCCAGCGGCGCGTCCCAGCCCCCCAGCGGCTGGCTGACCTCGCCGCCCTGGGCGACCGCTGCGACCAGCCAGAGGCTGCTGGCGACGGTGGCGGCGACCGCGAGCAGTGGCCACCAGGGCAGTGCGCGTGGCCCGAACAGGAACTGCACGATCCCCGCCAGGAACGGCACGAACACAGCGATGACCGGAAGAAACTCAGTCATCGTCGCGGTCCCGGTCGCGGTTGGCGTCCTGGATCTGGCGCCGGACCAGCGCGAGACCGAATGCCGTGGCGCTGACCGCGATGACCAGCCCGGTGATCACCATGGCGTGCAGTACCGGGTCCGGCCCCCCGGGCATCCAGTACGCGATCAGAATCATGCTCATGAACACGCCATTGCCGAAGATGTTGATGGCCAGCAGTCGCCGCAATGGGTGTTGTTGCGTGATGAAGCCGTAGAAGCCCACGGCCACCAGCGCCGCCGTCGCCACGATGAACGGGTCCAGCGCCGTCATGGGTCCGCCCTCCGAAGCCCGGTGGTGCCGGTGAACAGCAACAGCAGTGTCAGGGCGATGGAAATGGCCAGGCTGAATTCGATGGTTACCATCAGTGGCGTTACCAGCGCCCGGGGGTAGGCCATGAACGCGCCCTCGAGTGGCATCACCAGCAACCCCGCCACAATGAACACGGTGACACCGAGGATCAGCAGTACCCGCATCAATAGCCCGATGTGATCGGCACTGTGCAGGCGGCCCCCGAGTACCAGCATGACGCCGGCGCCGGCCATCACCGCGCCCCCCTGGAACGCGCCACCCGGCATGTAGGCGCCGGCCCAGACCAGGAACGCGCCCATGAGCACGACCAGGGGGACGAACACCGTCACCAGGACCGGGATCAGCGGCGAGTCGGTGCCTGCATCGTCAGCGCCGGGGCGTTGAATGAGCGGCGAGCGCAGCAGTACGGCACCGATCAACGCCATCAGCAGCACGCCCATTTCCAGCAGGGTGTCGTAGGAGCGGAAGTTGAGCAGTACCGCCGTGACCGGCTGGTCCACACCCGCCGCGTCCAGGGAATCCAGCGCAATGGTGCCGGCCCGCTCGCCGTCGATCAGCGTGTGGACCTGATGCAGGGCCACCGCCACCGCCACACCGAGGACGATGCTGCCCAGGGCCGCCAGGTGCCGGACCGTGCGGGATGCCGGCGGCTGATCCGCCTGCTCGGGCCCGGCGTGCAGCAGGGCGCGCCACGTGCTCAGCAGCAGAATGCCCAACAGGCCGGCGCCGATGCCCGCTTCCGCCAGGGCCAGATCAGGGGCGTCCAGGCGCACCCAGGTGAGCGCGAGCATCAGGCCGGTGACGATGAACAGGACGATGGCACGGTAGACATCCGGCGCCGTGATGCAGCGCCAGCCCAGTCCGGCGACGATCAGCGCCAGCAGTCCGTCGAAGAGGCTCATGGGCCGATGTCCTCCTCGTGGTCATGGCGTAGCCCGTGCCGGGCCACCAGGTGGCAGGCGATGGAGGCGGCGGTCACCGCCAGGAACCAGATCAGGGCGATCAGCAGCACCGGTTGCCAGGCACCGGCGAGCACGGCGATACCGGCCGCGATCAGCCCCAGCCCCGTGTTGTCCGCCTTGGTCAGCGCGTGCAGCCGGGTGTAGAGGTCCGGGAACCGCAGCAGCCCCACGGTGCCGGCGACAAAGAACAGCAGCCCGGTAGCGATCAGTGTGCCCGCGATCCACTCAACCATGATTCAGCGCTCGCTCCGGGGGTGACGGACGAAGGCCACCGCAATGAGGGCTGCGAACAGCACGAACAGCAGCGCCGCGTGGAGCAGGGCGGTCATGGCCAGCAGATGGGAGAGCACGATGAGAATGGCCACCGTGGTGGTCCCCGAGAGCTGGACGGCCAGGATCCGGTCCGCCTGGGTCGGGCCGATGTAGATACGGGCCAGCCCGAGCACGAACAGGGCGAGCAGGATAATGACGGTCAGGGTCAGAAACGCGGTCATTCGGGCACCTGGGCCGATTCCTCACCGAAAATGGCGGCGACAGCCCGCTCCACACCGGGTAGCCCGGCATCCCTGTCCGGCGTCAGGCTGTGCACCCGCATCACGCCGTTGCGGACATCCGCGCACAGCGTCCCCGGCGTCAGGCTGACGGTGATCATGAACAGCGCCTGGCCCGCGGGCGTGCGGAGGCTGACGGGGTATTCCGCCCAGGAGGGCTCCAGCGGCATGCGTGGATGCAGAGCCCGCCAGGCCACGTCGGCACCGCCCACCAGGGACTGGCGCACGAACAGGGCCAGAAACCGTCCCACGGCCAGCGGACGGGGGCGGTGCAGTGTGCCCGGCGCCAGCCAGGCGCTGACCAGCCCGCCGACCACCGCGGCCACCGCCGCATAGGCGGCGCCGTCACCCCCGCTCAGCAGCAGCCAGAAGAGGAACAGACACGCGGCAACCAGCACGGCCCAGCGGATGCGGTTGGCCCGATTGATCACAGATCGTTACCCGCCGGTGATTTGATGGATTCGTTCAGCACACAGCGTTTTACCAGTCGCGGCCCGGTGCCGGCAACCGTGGCGGGCAGGGGAGTGTGTTTCGTCGTCGGCACGCGCACGCTATGATGCGGCGCATCGACGCCAGCAAGGACGGTTCGCCATGACAGCCCGCGACGCATCGCTGACCACCGATCAGAAAGCGCTGACCATCAACCTCGACAAGTTCAAGTACGGCTCCATTGTCGAGATCGGGGCCGGACAGGAGGTGGCGCGGCGCTTCTTCAATGTCGGGGCGGCGGCCGGCACCATCGCCAAGACCATGTCCGCCTACGACATGGCCGTGAGCGATGACATCTACGGCAATGTGGACCGTTACGTCAGCCGCGCCCGGCTGGAACAGATGCTGGACAAGGAGTACCAGCAGGTGGTGAATCGGCTGACCGGTGTGCGGCCGCGAAACACCGCCTTCTTCGCCTACGCCGCCACGGTCACCGCGCGCAGCTTCAAGCAGCAGAACGAGTGTCACGGGTGGATCGGCATCCGCGCTCAGCTCCACCCGGGTGCCGAGCCGAGCGACATCGTGCTGCACGTGCGCATGCTTGACCAGGACAACGCGCAGCAGGCCGAGGCGCTGGGCATTCTCGGGGTCAACCTCATCTACGGGGCGTACTTCTACCACAATCGCCCGGAGTGGATTGTCGAAAGCCTGAGCGACGAGCTGGGCTCGGACCGGATCGAGGTGGACCTGATCCATTTCTCCGGCCCCTACTTCGAGGACGTGGACAACCGCCGCATGAACCTGCACCTGATCCGCAGCTGGCTCACGCGTGCGGTGATCATTAACCCGGAGGGGCAGGTGCAGGTGCCCGGCGAACTGTTCTTCCGGCAGTCGGTGCTGGTGATCCGCGGCCTGTTCAAGCCGGTGACCCGCGTCAACGCAGACATGATGCAGTCCGGTCAGCAGCACTTCCGCAAGCTGGAGTCCGTGGAGGACGACAGCATGGTCTCTCTTGCCGAGGTCACCATGAGCTCGCCCACCGGTGGCGAGATCGCCAATGACGCCGACTTCCTGGACCGGGCCGACCTGCTGGCGTCGCTGGGGTATACCGTGATGGTCTCCGACTACGTGCGGTTCTTTCGTCTGCGCGCCTACCTGCGCCGCTACACCCGCAAGCCCATCGGCATCGTGCTCAGCGTGCGCGATTTCACCACCCTGTTCGACGAGAAGTACTACGACGGCGTCGAGGGCGGGATTCTGGAGGCGTTCGGCAAGCTGTTCCCGGACAATACCCAGGTGTACGTCTACCCGTCGCGGCGCCAGGGCGAGGCGGAGACCACCACGTTGCACAACGTCCAGGTGCCCGATCACCTCCGGCATCTCCTTGCCCACCTGGTGGACAACGGCAAGCTGCGCGCCATCGAGCCCTGCGATGAAAGCCACCTGCATATCGACGCCGCCGACGTCCTTGCCGACCTGCGCGCCGATCGCGGCGACTGGGAGCAGGCTGTGCCGGAGCCGGTGGCAGAGACGATCCGCAAGCGGCGGCTGCTCGGCTTCGACAGCGAGTAGGGCGCATTTTCAACGCCCGGTCACGGCAGCTTTTCCCCGCCGCCCACGCGTCGGCCCTGACGCCCGCGGCGCCCGCGTGGTAGTGTCCCGGCATCATCGCAGGCGCCACGGCGCGCCGGACCAATGCCTGAGGAGTTAAGCAATGACCACCTGGACCGTCTATCTCTCCGGTGAGATTCATACCGACTGGCGCGAACAGATCCAAGCGGGTGCCCGCGCCATGGACCTGCCCGTGCGGTTCACCTCCGCCGTGACCGACCATGACGCCAGCGACGCCGCTGGCGATGTGCTGGGTGAAGAGTCCAGCGGCTTCTGGCGCGATCACAAGTCCGCCAAGGTGAATGCCATCCGTACCCAGACCCTGATCCAGGACGCCGATCTCGTGGTGGTGCGCTTCGGCGACAAGTACAAGCAGTGGAACGCGGCGTTCGATGCCGGCTTCTGCGCCGCGCTGGGCAAGCCCTACATCACCCTGCACGCGGAGGAGATCATCCACCCCCTGAAAGAAGTGGATGCATCCGCCATGGCCTGGGCGCAGACGCCGGAGCAGATCGTCGAGATCCTGCGCTACGTCATCACCAAGAAGTAACGGCAGGGCGGCTGGTGCCTTGGATGGCGGACGATTCGCGGTAGCATGGGCGAGTCCGCCATCCATCCCGCTCGAGAGGCGCCCGTGACCGAACACTGCCGCGTAGACTACGACGCTGACGGTATCGCCTGGCTTACGCTGGACGTTGCCGGGGCCGCCACCAATACCGTTCACATGGCCGTTCTGGCCGAACTTGCCGAACTGCTGGACGACATCGCCGCCTGGTCCGGTCTGCGCGGGGTGGTACTGCGCTCGGCCAAGCCGGCCGGTTTCGTGGCCGGAGCCAGCAACGATGAGCTCGCCGCCATGGGTGACCTGGAGCGGGTGGCGTCGCTGATCGATCTCGGGCAGGCCGTGACCAGCCGCCTGTACGGGCTGAAGGTGCCTACGGTGGCCGCCATTCACGGCCACTGCCTGGGGAGCGGGCTGGAGCTGGCCCTGGGGTGCCGGTACCGCGTTGCCGACCAGGGGGCGACAACCAGCCTCGGATTGCCCGACGTGCGTCTCGGCCTTCACCCCTGTTACGGGGCGACCGCCCGTCTGCCTTCGGTGGTTGGCTCCTGGCGGGCCCTGGAGCTGATGACCTCCGGGCGCTCCCTGGATGCCGCCGCAGCGAAGCAGCTTGGCCTCATTGATGCCGCCGTGCCGGCGGAATCGCTTGCAGACACCGCCCTGGATTTCATCGCGCGCGATCCTGGCCGCCACCGGCCGCGCATCTGGTCGCAGCTGGTGCGCCTCGCGCCGGCCCGCTGGGTGACCTATCGCTATCTCGACGCCCAGTTGCAGCGACAGGCGCGCCCGGAGAACTTCCCCGCCACCTATGCCATCCTCCGGCTGTGGCGCCGGGCGGCGGGCCGACGCCTGCGCGAGCGCTTTCGGGCAGAGCGAGAGTCGCTGCTGGAGCTGATCCGCAAACCCAGCGCCCTGAACCTGGTTCGTACCTACCTGCTCCAGGACCGGCTGCGGCGGGAGGCGCGCGAGCTTGACGTGGCCGTGCCGCAGGTCGTTCACGTGATCGGTTGTGGTGCCATCGGCGCCGGGCTCGCTGCCGTCCTGGCGGCGCACGGCCGGCAGGTCACGGTGCATGAAGAGGACCCGGCCGCGCTGGATGGCTTGCATCGGCGGGCCGGGACGATCTTCCAGCAGCGGCTTGCGGATGCGGCGTTGGTGGAGGAGGCGCGGGGGCGTCTCCATGTGGCGTCCGCCGCGGACACCATCGCTGAAGCGGATGTGGTGATCGAGGCCATCGACGAGGATGCCGAGGCCAAACGGGTCCTGTATGCGGCGCTGGAGGAGGTGCTGGCGCCGGATGCAGTGATTGCGACAACCAGCACCACGCTGATGATTGATGATCTGGCGTCGGCGATGCGCAACCCCGAGCGCCTGACCGGCTTTCACTGCTTTCATCCGGTGGAGCGCATGACCATGGTCGAGGTGGTGAGTGGCGCCGGCACGGCCGAGGCTGCACTGGCCCGCACACAGGCCCTGGCCGCCGCCATGGACAAGCTGGCGCTGCGGGTGCGCAGCGCGCCGGGGTTTATCATCAACCGGTTGAAGCTGCCGTACATGCTCAAGGCCGCCGAGATCTACGAGCGTGCGCGCCGGGAGGTCATCGACGGTGCTGCGCTTGATTTCGGCATGCCGATCGGCCCTCTGGAAATGGCCGACGCTCTCGGCCTGGACGTCTGTGTGGCCATGGCCGAGGCGCTGGGTCGCACCGTCCCGGACAAGCTGCGCGAGCTGGTGGATGCCGGCCACACGGGGATGGCGTCCGGCAAGGGTTTCCACGACTGGAAGCACGGCCGCCGTGTCACCGCGAGCGTGCCGCCGGGCGGCGAGCAGGAGTTTCCGAGCCTGGCCCGCAAACTGGTCAACCCCATCGTCGAGGAAGCGGCCCGCTGCAGCGAGGAGGGGCTGGTGGCCGACGACGACATGGTGGATGTTGCCGCCCTGTTCGGAGCCGGTTTTCCGGCCTATACCGGCGGCCCGCTGACACTGCGGCGAGAGTGGGGCATGGACACCCTGCTGTACACGCCCCGCAAACGCCGCAATACGTTGTAGCGGTTCCGGCTCAGAGCCGGAACTGGTGGGTGATCTGCCGCAGCTTCTCGGCCAGCTGCGCCATGGACTCGCTCGCCTCGGTGGACTGCACCACGCTGCGGGCATTGTCGTCCGCCACCTGGGTGATGTTGTGGATGTTCTCGTTGATCTCCTTGGCCGTGGCGCTCTGCTCCTCGGCGGCACTGGCGATCTGCTGGATCATCTCGTTGATGTTGGCCACCGCACCGGTGATGCGCTCCAGTGACTCGCCGGCGTGCTCGGCCTGACCCACGCTCTCCGCGGCATGATCCCGGCTCTGTTGCATGGACTGCTCGGCCCGGCCCGCACTGACCTGGACCTGCTCGATGATGCTCTGGATCTCGTTGGTGGAGTCCTTGGTCCGGGTTGCCAGGGAGCGCACCTCGTCGGCCACCACCGCGAAGCCGCGACCGTGCTCGCCGGCTCGGGCCGCCTCGATGGCGGCGTTGAGGGCCAGGAGGTTGGTCTGTTCGGCCACGTCCTCGATTACCTGCAGCACCGTGCCCACGTTGTCGCTCTCCTGCTTCAGCGTGGCCATCACGTCGGCGGTCTCGCCGATCTGCTCCGACAGGGTGCTCATGGCCGACATGGTCTTCGTGACCACTTCGCGGCCATCCTGCGCCTCGCTGGACGTGTTGTTGGCACCGTCGGCGGCGGACTGGCTGTTTCTGGCCACTTCCTCCACGGTTGCGGTCATCTCGTTCATGGCCGTTGCCGCGCTGGAGAGCTGGTCCCGCTGCTGCTGGATGCCCTTGTCCGTCTCCTGGTTCACCTGCGTCAGCTCGGTGGCGGCGGAGGCCACTTCGTCGGCGTAGCTGGACATCTCGCGGATCATGGTCCGGAGGTTTTCCTGCATGTTGGCGATGGACGCCAGCAGGCTGTCGGTGTCACCGGCCCGCAGCTGGATGGGTGTGGCCATGTCGCCGTCCGCGACCCGGTGAACCGCCTCGGCGGCGTACTTCGGTTCGCCGCCCAGGGGGCGGGTGATGGAGCGGACGATACCAAGACTCGCCAGGATGGAGATGAGCAGGATCACCGTGGCAATGGCGGAAACGATCCAGAAGATGCGCCGCACCTCGGCCAGTGCCTCGGCTTCCGGAATCTCCATGACAAGGCCCCAGTCAAGGAGGGGAATGGGATTGTAGCTGCCCGCCACCTGTTCACCGGCGGCGTTGGCATAGACCCCGACACCGCTCTCGCCGGCAACAACCCCTCGCGCCGCCTCGGTATTGACGTTTGAGCCGACGCCGTCGACGGACGCGGCGTCGGTCACGGCTTCACCGTCGCCGTCCACCAGGTAGACCTCGAATGACTGGTCGTCCGCCATGTACTCCACCTGCTCGACAATGGTGTCGAGCTGGACGGCCCCGCGCATGACGGCGATTACCTGACCGTTGTCGCGGATGGGAATGACCACGTTGCTGACGCGATTGCCCGTGGCCCGGGAGACCAGCGGATTGGAGAAGACGTCCTCACCGCTAATGGCGGTCTGGAACCAGGCGCGGTCGGCCACGTCGAAGTCGTGGGCCTCTTCTGCGGAGAGAACCCTCGCTTCGCCGTCATGGGCGACGCCGGCGATGCCGCGGCCATCCTCGCCCACCACGAAGATGGTGTCGTAATACCCCCGGGCATCGGCGATGCGCTCCAGCAGATGGTTGAGGGCATCGGCGTCCAGTTCTTCGGCGGCATTCAGGCTGGCGAGATAGCGCATCTCGTCCTGCCGCGCGGTCAGCCAGTCCGAAAACGCCCGCGTGTAGGCGTCACCCGTCCCGTAGAGGTCGTTCAGTGCCGCCTCGGTCTGCGAGTCCCGGTACTGCACATAGACCAGACTGCTGATCAGCAGGATCGACACCAGCACCAGCGATACGATCATGACCGTCAGCCGTCCTGCGAATCCCAGGCTGTCAGCCAGCCCACCCGTCGATACCCGTTTCATAATTGCACCCCTAGTGGCGCCGCGGCGGTTGCGAACGGCGTTATTTATGATTCTGTGCAGAGGAGAAACGGCGTCAGAGGGGAAAACTTGACGGGTCAGTCATGCGTAAACGTTCGATTTGTGAAGCGCTTCACGAAGGGGGAGAGGAGTGGGTCCATCCGGGAGAGGGATGGACCCTGTCGCTTCACTTGACGGTGAGAACGCTGCCGTCGAACAGTTGCTGGACCTTGTGCGAGACGCTCCCCAGCAGCAGACCGCTGAGGTTGCCGAGGCCGCGGGACCCCATGACGATCATGTCGGCGTTGTGGGCTTTGGCCGCCTCAAGAAGAACCCGCGCCGGGTCGCCTTCGTGGTAGGACGTTTCGACGTTCTTCACGCCGGCCGCAGTGGCGGTGGCCTTCGCCTGCTCCAGGAGTTTGCCGGCGATCTCCTCCAGCGCCGCCACCGGCACCTGGTAGTCCACCGAGGCACCGCCCATGGTCATCGGCGGGACGGAGGGGATGGGCTCGGATGACAGTTCGGCGATGGCCGGCGGGATGTGGCCGCGCAGCAGTGCGTGCACGATGGCGAGGTCCGCATCGAAACGGTGTGCAAGCGCCGCGGCCATGGCAACGGCCTTGTCCGCGTGTTCGGAGCCGTCGATCGCAACGAGAATACGGTTGATCATGGGCTGGTCCCTCCTGTTCAGCTTCGGACCAGCATAGGACGGCGCCGCCGCCCGTCCATTGATCTGTGTCAACCGCCCGGCGGATGGTTCAAGCGGGCGCGGCAACAGCGAGAACGGCCAGCCAGAACAGCAGCGTCACACTCACGATGACCAGCGTGACCGGGACGTGGCCGGGCTTCTGGGTGAAGCGTAGCAGGAGCAGCTTGCGGGCATCGTACGCCTTGATGCCGTTGTGCCCCTTCTTGTAGCGGGTCTCCAGTGCGTCCGGCGTGGCCTCGGGCATCTCGTCCATCAGCGTTTGCAGTGCGTCCATGGCCGGCTGGGAGAACGCCGGCTTGCGGATGTGGAACGTGCGTTCGCTGTCGGCGTGCCGGGTCAGGAAGAGCAGGCTGTCGCCCTCCCGGCGGGCGTGAAGCAGTTCCGCCGGTGCGTTGTGGGGCAGCTCCCCGTTGTCGAACCGGCCGGTGATGCGCAATGCGCCACCGACGGCCGGCTTTTCCACGCGGAATGAACGCGGGGCACCGTAGCGGCCCTTGAGCCACGCCACGCCGATGAGCAGTGCAGCAAGAGCCAGCAGCGTGACCCACCCCGGCAGCCCCAGGTGCAGAATGCCGAATCCCAGCAGCAGCGTGACGCTGAAGCCGGCAGCAGTGGTGGCAACATTGACGAGGGGGCGGTCAAGTGTGCCCTCGGCAACAAGCAGTGTTCGTCGCAACGTGGTCTCTCCTGGCTCCGTTCCGTCGGTCAGCCCGTTCCGCCGCCGCCCTCGCGGCGGGCACTGGGGCGACTGTAGTGCGGCCCATATTCCGGATCCGGCGGGCTGATCGCAAGCAGGTCGGCCACGGTGGCGTCCGGGGCGGTCAGGGATGTGGCCAGCACGCGGAAGATCTCGCCACAGACCAGCGCATCGCCGCGGGCGTTGTGCCGATCGGTAACGGTGATGCCGCAGGCGTCGGCAACGTCGTCCAGGGAGAATACGCTGTGGCGCCCCGTCCAGGCCTGGAACAGCACCATGGTGTTAAGGGCGGGGAACGGTAGCTGGCAGTGGAGGTGGCGCAGGGTGGCCCGATTGAGAAAGCGCAGATCGAAGCCGATGTGGTGGCCGACCAGCAGTGCGCCGTCCAGGAACTCCACGACATCGTCGAGAACCCGCTCCAGAGAGGGGGCGTCCACCACATCCGCGTCGCCGAGGCCGTGGATGGCCGTGGTCTCGGGGGGAATCGGGCGGCCCGGGTGGATCAGCGAACAGAACTCCCGCCCCGTGGGAACCAGACCGCGGTACTCGATCAGGGCGATCTCCACCAGCCCGTCACCCGCGTAGGGTTGCATGCCGGTGGTTTCCGTATCCAGCACCACGATCCGTGCGTCGTTGACGGGGGTGGCGAGCAGCGCGGCCCGATCGAAGCCTAGGCAGCAGCCTCTCGATGCCCGGCGTCGTGGTGACAGCGGGTGGTGAAACGATCGCCGCAACCGCGCGCCAACGAGCTCCGACAAGGCGTGCAGTTCCTGCTTGAGCTGCCGGAATGACACTAGTTCATGACCACGCCGAAGGTGTACTGCAGGCGTTCGCGCATGCGCCGGGTCGCGCGCAGGGAGACGCGCAGCCGCTCACGGTCGTGACTGGACAGGCGTTCCATGCGCAGCAGCGGATCCGGCGTTTCGCCACGCTCGATCTGGTCGAGCTGGTGGGTCAGCAGCAGATCCTGCAGTTCCTCGAAGGCGATACGCATGCTCTCGGCGAAGTCGGGGTCGAACACGCCGAGCCGCCGCAGGGAGGCCAGCCGCTCGAGCGTCTTGCAGCGACTGATGGACTCCTTGAGCGCGAATACGCGCATGGCATCGACGATGATGCGCAGCCCGGTGCGCTTGATGTCGATCACCTGGCTGCCGCGGTGGCTGGTGGTCACCAGGCGGTTGAAGAAGCTCAGGGGCTGGGCGATCTTGGCATCGTCGCTGACCATCATGCGGAACAGCATCTTGCCCCGGTCATCCACCAGCTGCTGATTCAGGTGGGCACGCAGGCGCGAGGTGAGGCTGTCGTCGCCGTAGAGGGTGGTGAAGTCGAGCATGATGTTGGCCAGGCGCGCCTCGCGCCGGCCGGGATTTTCCACCAGGTTGGTGAGCTTGTCTTTCCAGTCGCCGAGGGTGCGCCGGTAGTCCGGGTTGCGGGCCATGACGTCCCCGGGGCAGAGGCGGTAGCCGACCTGGTCCAGAGCGGGGTTGAGGCGCTCCGAGAACTCACGGAACCAGTCCAGTCCCGCGTCATCGACCCGGTCGTCGATGATGAGGCCGTTGTCCTGGTCCGGCCGCAGGAGCATTTCTCCACGCCCACCGGAGCCCATGACCATCACCGCAAACCGCGCCGGCGGGCGGCCATGTCCGTCCTGAACCATGCTGGCGATGACGAGCTCCACCAGCCGGTGCTGCAGCGCCAGGTGCATTTCCGTGAGCGCACGGACCGCGGTGCCCGCGCTGCGATGTGCCGCGTGGACGGCCGCCGCGGCAACGTGGATCTTGCGTCGCAGGGTGACCAGCGTCTCGACGTCCGGTGCGGTCTTGAGCTCGCTGTCCAGCGTGTAGGGGGGCTTCGCCAGCGCCTGGATCAGTCCCGTCTCGGACATGAGGCCCACCGGGACGTTGTCGTGATCCACCACGATCACGTCGCGGACGCGATGCCGGCGCTGGATCTCCTCCACCTGCCACAACGGGGTCTCGGGAGTCACCGAGAACGCGTTGTCCGCCTCAATGGCGTGGACGCTGTCAGTGGGGGACGCTTCGCCATTGATCAGCGCCATGAGAAGCCGCGTGGGTGTCAGCATGCCCGTGAGGCGACCGGCCTCATCAACGAGGCCCAGACTACCGATCTCACGGTCGGCCAGCATGCGTGCGGCGTCACCCACCGTGTCGGCGTTGCCGCAGGTGGGGAGCCCGCTGCTCATGAACTGCCGCACGGGGCGGGCCAGGGTGCCGCGCACGGTCTCCCGGACCTGCCGCGCCTTGCGCATGCGCGAGGCCAGGGCGCGGTTGATGGCTTCGAAGAACGGCCCGGACTCCTGCTCCAGGCGCTGTACCGTGGCGCCGGGCAGCGCCAGCAGCCGGCAGTCGGACACGGCGTGAGCGGTGGAGCGGTAGTTGTCGCCGTCCAGGTAGCTGGCCAGGCCAATGACGTCGCCCGGTTCGGCGGTACGCACGTCGCCGCTCGCCGAGGTCTGTTCCAGCGTGCCTTCCAGGTGGATGTAGATGCACTTCCGGTAGGCGTCGCCGGAGCGGAACAGGTAGCGCCCCGCACCCAGTCGCACGTCCTCGCCGGCCGACAGCATTGCCTCGATGGTCTCGGGCTCGAGGGTCTGCCACATGCTGGCTGCGGCAATCCGTTGATGGTCCGTCAGACCGGCGTCTGGGAGTGTCATTCCGTGGTCCCGTTCGTGCGTACTGGTGATGGCGGGAACCTACCATAAAAAAAGCCCCGCGGCGCGGGGCTTTTCCGGTGCTTTAGGGAAGAGGCCTCAGGCCGTGCCTGGCCGGTAGTTCGGCGCCTCCTTCCACATGGCGTACAGCGTACAGCCCGCCATGAGCAGCAGCACGATGGCGAACGGGAAGCCAAGCGCAATGGCGCCCGCCTGCAACGCCGCGATGCCGCCGCTGAGGAGCAGCGCGATTGCCACCAGGCCCTCGAAGATGGCCCAGAAAGAACGCTGCACCACCGGAGCATCGGTCTTGCCGCCAGCGCTGATGGTGTCAATCACCAGCGACCCGGAGTCCGAGGAGGTCACGAAGAAGATGACCACCAGCAGAATCGCTACCGATGATGTCAGTGCCGTTAAGGGTAACGCTTCCAGGAACCCGAACAGTGGCATCGTATCGTCATAGTTGTCCCACATCAGAATGTGCGTGGAGACGCTTTCAATGCCTGCCAGGAACTGATCAATGGCGAGGCCACCCATGATGTTCATCCAGAGGATGGTGGCGAGCACCGGAATGATCAGGACGCAGAAAATGAACTCGCGTACCGTCCGGCCATAGGAGACCCGGGCAATGAACATGCCGACGAACGGGGCCCAGGAGATCCACCATGCCCAGTAGAACACGGTCCAGCCGTGCATGAAGTCCGTATCCTCACGACCGACCCAGTTACTCAGCTGGACCAGGTTGGCCACGTAATGACCGGCGCTCGTAACGCTTCCCCACAATATGCTGATCGTCGATCCGGCGATCAGTACGAATGCGCCCAGAAGGGCGAACATGATCATGTTGAGGGCGCTGAGCCGGCGCACACCGCCATGAATGCCCAGCAGGATGGAGACCAGTGCAATGGCCGTGATCACCAGGATCAGGGTGACGACCGTGGCGTTACCCTCCGGTACGCCCCACACGTGGGCCATGCCGGTGGCTGCCTGTTCCGCGCCCAGGCCGAGGGAGGTGGCAAGGCCGAACATGGTGGCAAACACCGCCAGGATGTCGATAACGTGGCCGAACCAGCCCCACACCCGGTCGCCGAAGATCGGGAAGAAGGCGGAGCGGATGGTCAGCGGCAGGCCGTAGTTGAAACTGAAGAACGCGAGCGAACCGGCGACGACCGCATAGATGGCCCACGGGTGAACTCCCCAGTGGAATATGGTTGCAGCCATGGCAATGGCTTTGCCTTCGCTACCTTCAGCCGTAATGCCCAGCGGGGAATCTTCGCCCCCCACGTCGCCGAGGCCGGCCGCACTGGCGTAATGGTAGAAGGGCTCAAGAACCCCGAAGAACATCAGCCCGATGCCCATGCCCGCGGCGAACAGCATGCCGAACCAGGCGAGCCGGGTGAACTCCGGCTTGGCGGACTCGCCGCCGAGGCGGATGCGGCCCATGGGGGATACCAGAAGAATCAGGCAGAAGAGCACGAACAGATTGGCGGCACCCATGTACACCCAGTCGAACGTGCTCTCGAGATAGCCCCGGAGACCGGAAAGCGCGTCATCCGCCCGTTCCGGAAAGATCATTGCGAATGCAACCGCCAGAACGATGCCGACGGCGGTTATGAAGAACACCGGGTTGTGAAGTTCCAGGCCGAGGGGGCGGACGTTATCCTGTCCGACCTCGTAGTCTGTTTCCACAACCGGGTTATAGTCGTCAGGATTCTGATTCGGATCAGTCACGACGTACTCCCCAGAGGTTGTATCCGTGCTTCCGATGAGTCCGCGTCGCCGACCCATGGGAAACGCGATTGATTCGTTGTAAGAAACACTTGCATTATCGACACCCTTTTTTACTTTGATTCATCGTGGCGGTGTGGTCAAACCGGTCCGGTTCGGCAACACGCCCTGATGCCGGGAGGGAGCGGCGTGCGGGAATCGGTAACGGGATTCCCCGCGTTTACGCCCACAGTGATGTGCTGATTTCGATGGGAAGCAACCCATGATCCGATTGTTCCGCTGGTTATTGCCGGTTTTCATTCTCGCGGGTGCCGTGGGGGTTGCCGTGCTGCTGGTCATGACCAGCCCGGATGTGCCCGCCGAGCCCGCCGAGGAGCGGGCCTGGCCTGTTGCCACCGTGACCGCGGAGGTGGCTGCCCACCGTCCGCTGGTACGGCTGCAGGGATTCCTGGAGTCGCCCCGTACGGCCGGGCTGACGGCCGCCGTGGAAGGGGATGTGGCCGAATTGCAGGCGCGGGAGGGGGACCGGGTCGAGGAGGGCGGAGCGCTTGTGCGCATCGATGACCGGGAGCTCCGGTTCGCGCTGGCGCAACAGGAAGCCGAGGTCGCGGACCTGCAGAGTCAGCGACGCACGGAGCAGCGGCGCATCGAGTCCGATGGCCAGGATCTGGTCCTGGAGCAGGAGCTGGAAACGCTGCTGGAGCGCGAGGTCGAGCGTCTGCGTGATCTCTCCCGCGATCAGTATGCATCGCCCTCCCAGCTCGAGCAGGCGGAGCAGCAACTCAAGCGCCAGCGCCTGGCGGTGGCCGAGCGCCAGTTTGCGGTGGACACCGCGGAGAACCGGCTGGACCGGCTGGATGCCGGTCTCGACCGGGCCCGGGCGATGCGGGACCGGGCGGCGCTGGATCTCAGCCGCGCCGAGGTGCGGGCGCCCTTTGCCGGTCGTGTGGCGGAAGTGGCTGTTGCCCCGGGGGATCGGGTGCGGCCGGGCGAGCCGCTGATCACCCTTTACGACACGGATGCGCTGGAGGTGCGTGCCACCGTGCCGCGGCAGGTGCTGGCTCCCCTGCGGCTCGCGCTGGCGGGTTCCGGCGTTGAAGCGCGCGCGACGGTGGACGGTGAAACGGTCCCCGTGTCGCTGTCGCGCTTCTCCGGGCGCGCCGAGCGGGGGCAGGGGGGCGTCGATGCCCTGTTCAGCGTCGATGAGGGTGGTAACGGGCTGGTACTCGGGCGCTTCGCAACGCTGGAGATGACGCTTCCCCCTGAACCTGGAACGGTCCTGCTCCCGTTTGAGGCGCTTTACGACGCCGGGCGCGTCTACCGCGTGCGCGACGGGCGCATGGAAGCGGTGGATGTCACCCGCGTGGGCCAGGCCCGGCTGCGGGATGGACGCCGCGGTGTGCTGGTGAGAGCGGCCGCGCTGGAGACGGGTGATGCCATTGTCGCCACCCAGATCCCGCAGGCCATGGATGGCCTGCGCGTGCAGGTGATGGAGCAATAGCCCGCCCATGAACGACACCACACGCGAATCGTGGATCGGCTGGATCGCCCGTCACCCGGTGGCGGCGAACCTGATCATGCTGTTGATGATGATCTCCGGCCTGTGGTCCCTGCAGCAGCTCAACACCCAGTTCTTCCCCACCTTCGAGCTGGATTTCGTCACCGTGCAGGTGGAGTGGCGGGGCGCCACCGCCGAAGAGGTTGCCGACGCGGTGACCTCGCCCCTGGAGGAGGAGCTGCGGGATGTGGATGGCCTGCGCGAGCTGACCTCCACCTCCGCCGAGGGCAGCGCCACGGTCGTGCTGGAGTTCCGCGAGGGCACGGACATGGCGCAGGCGACGGAATCGGTGAAGGACCGCGTCGCCGGCGTACGCAACCTGCCGGAGGCGGCGCGGGAGCCCACCATCAGCCGTGTGCTGCGCTACGACCCGGTTGCGCGGCTGCTGGTCAGCGGTGATCTCAATACCCGGGAGGTGCGGGAGCTGAGTCGGCGGCTGGAAGAGGAGCTGCTGGAAAGCGGGGTCACCCGCGTGGAGCTCACCGGCATGGCGGAGCAGGAGATCAGCATCGATATTCCCCAGTCGACGTTGACCGACCTGGGGCTGTCCTTCAGTGACCTGGCCGCGCGCATTGATGCCCAGAGCCGTGACATCCCCGCGGGCGATGCCGGCGAGCGGGACGTGGCGCGGCAGCTCCGGGGAGTGGATCAGGCCCGCAGCGTCCGGGCATTCGAGGACCTGGCAGTGCCCCTGGAGGGCGGGCGTTCGGTGCCGCTCGGGCTGCTGGCCGACGTCAATCAGCAGGCCAGGGACCGGGAGATCCAGCTGCGTTTCGATGGCCGGGATGCCGTCGAGATTCTTGTGGAGCGAGCAGAGGACGAGGATGCCCTCGCCGCGGCGCGGGTGCTGGACGACTTCCTCGCGGAGCGAAAACCGGCGTTGCCGGCGACGGCCAGCGTCGAGGTCTTCGACGAATTCTGGCAGTTCATCAGTGAGCGCATCGCCCTGATGCTGAAGAACGGCGTCGGCGGGCTGCTGCTCGTGATCGGGGTGCTGCTGGCGTTCCTCTCCGGGCGCATGGCGCTGTGGGTCACCCTGGGCATTCCCACGTCGTTCCTGGCGGCGCTGACCGTGCTCTTTCTCACCGGCGGCAGCATCAACATGATGAGCCTGTTCGCCTTCATCATGGCGCTGGGCATCATCGTCGACAACGCCGTAGTGGTCGGGGAGAACGCCTACAGCCGTTTCCAGGCGGGGGAGTCGGCGGACGATGCCGCCATCCACGGTGCCCGGCGGATGTTCGTGCCGGTCATGGCGGCCTCGCTCACCACCATCGCCGCCTTCCTGCCGCTCATGATCATCGGTGGCCCCATCGGCAACATCCTGTTCGACATTCCGCTGGTGATCATCTGCGTGATCATCGCCGCGGTGGTGCAGGCCTTCTTCATCCTGCCGGGCCACCTGCGGCGCTCCTTCGAGCGCAGCCAGCGCGTCTCGCCCAACCGCTATCGCCAGCGACTCGACGCCGCCTTCAACCGCTTCCGTGATGGCGCGTTCCGGCGTGCCGTGGCGGTGGCCGTGCGCCACCGGTGGGCGACCATTGCCGCCCCGATTGCGCTGCTGATCGTCGCCTTTGCGCTGGTCCCCGGCGGGCGCCTGGCATTCACGTTCTTCCCCTCCGTGGAAGGCGAGACCCTGCAGGCGAACGTGAGCTTTGCGCCGGGCACGCCGCGGGCGCGGGTCGAGGCGTATCTCGACCAGCTTGAGGCGTCCCTCCGCAAGACGGCCGATGAAGCCGGCGGCGACGTGTTGCGCACCTACGTTGCGCGCACCGGCAGCACCATTGCCAACGACCCCCAGGACACCCGCTTCGGCGAGCACTACGGCGGCATCTTCGTGCAGTTGTCGCCGCCGGACCAGCGGGAGATGCGCAACCGCGCCTTCATCCGTGCCTGGGAAGACAATGCCCCCGGTGCGCCCGGGCTGGAGAGTCTGGTGATCCGCGAGCGGGGGCAGGGACCGCCGGGGGCGGATATCGACGTGCGCATCACCGGTGCGCCCGCGGAGCAGCTCAAGGCGGCATCCATGGCCGTGCAGGACGATCTGCGTCAGCGCCCGGGGGTGTCCGGGATCACCGATGACCTGCCTTACGGGCCGGAACAGTGGATCTACCGGCTCAACGATCAGGGGCGGGCGCTGGGGCTCAATGCGGCGGATCTGAGCACGCAACTGGGCGATGCATACGCCGGCGTGCTGACGCAGTTGTTCCAGCAGGGGCGGGACGAAGTGGAGGTGTGGGTCCGGCTGCACCCCCAGGACCGTCACGACCTGGCGAGCCTCGAAGAGCTGCGCGTGCAGACACCCGATGGCGATACGGTGCCCCTGGGGAACGTGGCGGACGTGCAGACCCGGCGCGGCTTCTCATCCCTGCGGCATTTCGACGGCAGGCTGGCGGTGCGACCCACGGCGGACGTGGACGCCCAGGTGACCAATGCGAACCGGATCCGTGCCGACCTGGAGGAGAATCTGCTGCCGGAGCTGCGGGAGCGCTACGGGGTGCAGACCGCCTTCGAGGGACAGGCTGCCGATCAGGAAGAGACCCTGGCGGACATGCGCGCCGGGCTGCTCCTGGCCATGGCACTGATTTATCTGGTGCTGGCGTTCGTGTTTGCGTCCTACGGCTGGCCGTTGCTGGTCATGGCGGTCATTCCGTTCGGCATCGTGGGGGCGTTCTTCGGTCACTGGCTGTTTGGTCTGGATCTCACGATTCTGTCCCTGTTCGGCCTGTTCGGGTTGTCCGGCATCGTGGTCAACAACAGCATCATCCTGGTGACGTTCTATCGCGAGATCCGCGACCGGAATCCCGGTGCGCCCGTGGAGGATGCACTGATCGAAGCGTCCCGGCTGCGGCTGCGTCCCGTGCTGGTGACCACGCTCACCACCATCGGCGGGCTGACGCCGCTGCTGTTCGAGACATCGGTGCAGGCGCAGTTCCTGATCCCCATGGCCATCGCCATCGCCTTTGGCCTGGCCATCGCTTCGCTCATCGTGCTGTTCCTGGTGCCGGCCATGCTGGCGGTCTACGAGAACGGGGCACGGCAGGTGAGCAGTCGATTGGGAAACCATTTTGGTTATAACGATAGAACTTAATGGTATAATCCGCCATCACGGAATCTTGTTTGCCTGTGGAATCGAGGAGTCACCATGACGGTTGATTGGGCGGCATTCACGCCGTGGTCGGCGCTGGCCGGCGGCGTGTTGATCGGGCTGGCCGCGGCGCTGTTCATTCTCCTGAACGGCCGCGTTGCCGGCATCAGCGGCATTGTTGGCGGGCTGCTTGCTCCCCGGCGAGGTGATGTGGGCTGGCGACTGGCGTTCATCGCCGGCATGGTCGTCGCACCTGTGGTCTGGCTCGCCGCCACCAGCCTGCCGGAGATCCGGATCGAGGCCGGTTATCCCATGCTGATCCTGGCGGGGCTCGTGGTGGGCATCAGTACCCGCTACGGCGCGGGCTGCACCAGCGGGCACGGCGTCTGCGGCATCTCGCGGCTATCGCCACGGTCGCTGGTGGCAACCATCGCGTTCATGGCTACCGGCTTCGCGACGGTGTTCGTGATTCGCCACGTGATCGGAGGGTAACGGACATGCGCACACTGTTATCCGCTTTCGCTGTCGGTCTGATCTTCGGTGTCGGTCTGCTGGTGTCCGGCATGGCCAATCCCGAGAAGGTACTGGGCTTCCTGGATCTGGCCGGTGCCTGGGATCCCTCCCTGGCCCTGGTCATGGTGGGCGCCATCGGCACGGCGTTCATTGCCTTCCGCGTGGCAGCCGGGCGCCGCGAGTCGGTGTTCGGTGAGCCCATGCGGCTTCCGGCGAGTAACGCCATCGACAGCCGGTTACTGCTGGGCGCACTGGGGTTCGGCGTCGGCTGGGGGATGGCCGGATTCTGCCCCGGGCCGGCGCTGGTTGCTCTCGGCGCGGGTGAAGCCAAGGCGCTGGCGTTCGTGGCGTCCATGGTTGCCGGCATGGGCGTGTTCGAACTGATCGAGCGGACGCGACGCCAATGACCGGCCTGTTGCCGGGCTGGCTGCGCCGATACCGGCGTGACCTGCTGCCCGGCGACCTGCTCGCAGCCCTGGTGGTGACAATGCTGCTCGTGCCCCAGGGCCTGGCCTATGCCGCACTCGCGGGACTGCCCCCGCAGCTTGGTCTGTATGCCAGCGTGGCACCGCTGCTGGTCTACGCCCTGTTCGGCTCCTCCATGGTGCTGTCCGTCGGGCCGGTGGCGGTGGCATCGCTGATGACCGCCTCGGCGCTGACGCCCCTGGCCGACCCCGGCAGCCCCGAGTACATCGCCGGCGCCGTGCTGCTGGCGTTTCTCTCCGGCCTCATGCTGTTTGCCTTCGGTCTGCTGCGCCTGGGTAATCTGGCGCGGCTGATGAGTCACCCGGTGATCAGCGGCTTCATCGCCGGCGCCGCGCTGCTGATCATTGTCGGGCAACTGCGGCCGCTGCTGGGGGTGGACGCCGAAGGGCAGAGCGCCGTGACCCTGATGGTCGGGGTGGTGCGTTCCCTGCCGCAGCTGGAGCCGCTGACCGCCGCCATCGGTGTCGGCGTGCTGGGCGGGCTGTGGGCTGCCCGCATCTACCTGCCTGGGCTGCTGCGCCACCTGGGCCTGTCTTCCGCTGCCGCGGCCCTCGGCTCCAGGCTTGCGCCAATGGCCGCCGTGATCGCCGTCTCCGCACTGGTGGCAGTGGCCGGCCTGGAGCAGCGGCTGGATGTGGTCGGCACTTTGCCCGCCGGGCTGCCGCAACTGGTGTTGCCGGCGCTGGACCCGGCCCTGATCACGCCGCTGCTGCTGCCCGCCCTGATCATCGGCCTGATCGGGTTCGTCGAGAGCGTCGCCATCGCCCAGGCGTTCGCGCGGCAGCGGGGGCAGCGCATTGATCCGGACGCCGAGTTGCGCGGACTCGGGGCCGCCAACGTCGCCAGCGCACTGTCCGGTGCCTTCCCTGTCACCGGCGGCTTCTCGCGCACCGCCGTCAATGCCGAGGGCGGCGCCCGGACGCCGCTGGCGGGGGTGTTCGCAGCGGTCCTGATCGCGCTGGTGCTGGTCTTTGCCACGGGGCTCTTCCGCGCGCTGCCCATGACCGTGCTCGCGGCGGTGATCATCATTGCCGCGGTGGGTCTGGTGGACGTGGCGGCGCTGCGGCGTGTCTGGCGGCATGACCGCATGGAAGGGCTCGCGTTCGCCGGCACGGCTCTCGGTGTGCTGGTGGTCGGCGTGGAGGCGGGCGTCCTGTTCGGTGTGACACTGTCCCTGGTGACCCTGATCTGGCGAGCCAGTCACCCCCACCTGGCCGTGGTGGGCCGGGTTCCCGGCACCGAGCATTTCCGCAACGTCTGCCGCCATCGGGTCGAGACGGACGCCCGTGTGCTGCTGGTGCGCATCGACGAGAACCTGTTCTTCGGCAACGCCGAGGCGGTGCAGCAGCAGCTTGAGACGCTGGTGGCGCGCGACCCTGCGCCCGATCATCTGGTGCTGGTGATGACGTCCGTCAGCCACGTGGACGCCACTGCCCTGGATATGCTCGAGGCGCTGGATGCGGGCCTGGAGCGGCGGGGCATCCGCCTGCACCTGGCCGAGGTCAAGGGGCCGGTGATGGATGGGTTGCGCGGTGGGCCGCTCATGGCGCGGCTGCGGGGCGAGGTGTTCCTCTCGGTGAATGAGGCATTCGAAACACTGGCCGAACCGGAGCGGAACCAGTAGGTTTGTGGCTGACCATAACAATGACATCGAGGAGCCACCATGAGCAGTACATCCGGCCCGTTCAGTTTCGATACGCTGAGCCTGCACGCCGGCCAGCAACCGGATCCCGCCACGGGGGCGCGAGCGACGCCGATCTACCAGACCACGTCGTTCGTGTTCCAGGACAGTGATCAGGCGGCCTCGCTATTCAACGGCGAGCGCGCCGGCCACGTCTACTCGCGCATATCCAACCCCACCAATGCCGTGCTGGAAGAGCGCGTGGCCGCGCTGGAAGGCGGTGTTGGTGCCATTGCCACGGCCAGCGGCCAGGCCGCGGTCCACCTGGCCGTGGCCACGCTCATGGGAGCGGGTGGGCACATCGTCGCGTCCCACTCCCTGTATGGTGGCACCCACAACCTGCTCAGCTACACGCTGCCGCGCTTCGGCATCGAGACCACGTTCGTGGATCCGCGTGACCCGCAGGCGTTCCGCAACGCCATCCGCCCGGAGACGCGCCTCGTGTTCGGCGAAGTGCTGGGCAACCCCGGGCTGGATATCCTCGACATCGAGGCGGTGGCGCAGGTCGCCCACGATAACGGCCTGCCGCTGCTGATCGACGCCACCTTCACCACACCTTATCTGTGCCGGCCCTTCGACCACGGCGCCGACCTGGTCTATCACTCGGCCACCAAGTTCCTGGGCGGGCACGGCGTCGCCGTGGGTGGCGTGCTGGTGGACAGCGGGCGCTTCGACTGGGACGCCTCCGGCCTGTTCCCGGAGCTGACGGAGCCCTACGCCGGCTTCCACAACATGGATTTCACCGAGGAGTACGGCCCGAGTGCGTTTCTGCTGCGCGCCCGCAAGGAGGGGCTGCGGGATTTCGGGGCGTGCATGAGCCCGACCACCGCCTTCCATCTGCTGCAGGGCCTGGAGACGCTGCCCCTGCGCATGCAGCGCCACGTGGACAACACCCGCAAGCTGGTGGCGTTTCTTGCCGAACACGAGGCGGTGGAGCACGTGGGTTACCCGGAGCAGCCGGACCACCCGGACCACGCGCTGGCGTCGCGGATGCTGCCCAAGGGCTGCGGTGCCGTGTTCAGCTTCACCATCAAGGGCGGCCGTGAGGCGGGGCGGCGGTTCACCGAGAGCCTGAACCTCTTCTCCCATCTGGCCAACGTGGGCGATGCCAAGTCGCTGGTGATCCATCCGGCCAGTACCACCCATCACCGCATGAGCGGTGAGGCGCTGCGGGCGGCCGGGATCTCCGAGGGCATGATCCGCCTGTCGGTGGGGCTGGAGGATCCCGACGACCTGATCAACGATCTCAAGCGCGCCCTGCGTGCCAGTCAGAAGGAGGCGCGCTGATGGAGCTCACGGTCAACGGCAGCAGAACGTATATCTACACCGGCACCCACGCACTGGAGCCCGGCCGGACCACCTGGCTGTTCGTCCACGGTGCGGGCATGGATCACTCCGCCTGGATTCTCCAGAGCCGGTACTTCGCCTTCCACGGCCAGAACGTCATGGCGGTGGATCTGCCCGGCCATGGCCGCTCGGCGGGAGAACCACTCGGCGCCATCGAGGCCCAGGCGGACTGGCTCGCCGCGCTGCTGGATGCTGCCGGCGTGGAGCAGGCCATGGTGGTGGGCCACAGCATGGGCTCGCTGGCGGCCGTGGATTTCGCCGCACGCTATCCCGACCGGGTACAGGGCCTGGCACTGGTGGGAACCGGGTTCCCCATGCCGGTGGCGGAACCCCTGCTGGAGGCGACGCGGGCGAACGACCCCAGGGGGATCGGCATGATCATGAACTGGGGCATTAGTCCCCAGTCGCACCTGGGTGGCAACCAGGCTCCCGGGCTGTGGATTCACGGGCAGGGGGTCCGCCTGCTGGAGCAGGCCGCGCCGGGCGTGCTGTTCACGGACATGAATGCCTGTAACGCCTACGAGGCGGGCGTCGCCCGGGCCGGGGAGATCGCCTGCCCGGTGCATTTCGTGATCGGCGACCGGGACATGATGACCCCGCCAAAGGCGACCGCGGCGCTGGCGGACGCGGTGACCGCGCCCGTCAGCCGCACGGTGCTGCGCGGCTGTGGTCACATGACGCCGCTGGAGCGACCGAACGAGCTGCTGGACGAGCTGGTCGCGTTCGGTGGGCGTGTGGGCTGAGGCGCTACTCGCCGCCCAGCAGGTCGAGCACGCCGCTGACAAACCACTCCCGGTCCCAGGCTTCCCGGGGCCGGGAGAGGCCCAGTCGCACCACCACCAGGTCGGCCGAGGGCACGATCACCACCTCCTGCCCCTGGTAACCGGACGCCGCGTACGTATCCGCGGGCAGCTCCGGCCAGGGGCGTTCGCCGGTGTCCGGGTCGCCGCGGTTCAGCCAGAAATGGGCGCCGTAGCCGCCCTTGTCGGCGTCCGGGGCGGGCTCCCGGGTGAAGGCGACCCAGTCTTCCGGGAGCAGCCGTTCGCCGTTCCACTTGCCGTCCTGCAGGTAGAGCTGGCCGAACCGCGCCCAGTCCCGCGCCGTGGCCAGCATGAACGACGAACCCACGAAGGTGCCCGAGGCGTCCGGCTCAAGCACGGCGCTGTCCATGCCGAGGGGCTGGAACAGCGCCTCCCGCGGGAATCCGGCCCAGGCGGTGTCGTCGTCGATGGCGCCCCGGAGCACGGCCATCAGCAGGTTGGTGGTGCCGCTGGTGTACTCCCATTCCATGCCCGGTTCGGCGTCCAGCCCCTTGCTGCGCACGAACGCGGCCGCGTCCGGTTCGTTGAACAGCATGCGGATGGGGTCGCCCAGCGGGTCGGCGTAGTCTTCCTCGAACGCCAGGCCGGAGGTCATCTGCAACAGGTGGCGGACGGTGATGGACGCGCGGCCGTCGTCGGCGTCGCGCCACTCGGGAAGGGTGTCGTCGAGGCTGATGTACCCGTCCCTGACCAGTATGCCGGTCAGGGCGTTGGTGACGCTCTTCGCCATGGACCAGCCCGGCAGTGGCATGTCGGCGTCGAACCCGGGCGCGTAGCGCTCCGCCACGATCTGCCCCTGGTGAACGATGACCAGGGCGCGTGTGCCGCGTTGCTGATCGCGGAGGGGCTCACTGAACGCAGCCTCCACCATGGGGCCGAGTGCCAGCCGCCGTGGCGCGTTGTGGTCAACGGCGGGAAGCGTGGCCGGTGTATCGCCATCGTCGGTGGCGGTCACCGGCATCGGCGATGGCGCCGTGCCTCCCGCCGCAAGCGTGCATCCAAGACCGTCCCGGTAGTAGGCCTTGCGCGTCAGAGGCCCCAGGGACGCGGTCACGGTGCCGGTCTCGGGGTTGGCATGGGCACTGATCACGGCGGGGAGATCGCCGAGATCCTTGTCCAGCACCTGGAGCGGGTCGCGTCCGGAGACGAACACCCCGGAGCACAGCTGCTTGGCCCCGTAGCCGGTGCCGGCGGCGGCGAAGTCGCGCGCGATGGGCCCCCACCACAGCACGGACAGGGCCAGCAGCCCCAGGAGGAGCAATACCCCCGAGAGCAGCGGTGCGGGGCGGTTCAACGGGTATCTCCGGAGTTCGCATCCTTCACGATGGCGGTGAGCCCCTGGTAGCGGACCACCAGCACGCTGTCACGCTCCCGGAGCTCGCGGCCGTCTTCGTGGTGCGCCTGGAAGAAGTCACCCCGGACGATGACGCCCGCCTTGCCGTGACGGATGGTTACGGCGGTGGGCGTGCCGGCTTCGCCGGCGCCGCCCTCGGTGGCACGCCGGAACAGCCAGATGACGCCCGGCATGGCCACCAGCCCCGCCACCCCTGCTGTAATCAGCTGCCCCATGATGGTGGCCTCGAGCAGGGCCGCCACCATGGCGGCCAGTGCCATCAGGGCCCACGCCAGAAACAGGCCGCTGGCGCCGCCCATGAGTACCAGTTCCAGTGCAAAGAGTCCCAGAGCCAGCAGCAGCCAGATGCCCCATGGTTCTATTTCCAAGCCCGCCTCCCGGCCGTAGTCGTGTTCGGGTTTCTGCAAGACTACATGCTACCGGTGTTCGTCGGAATCGGCAGTTCTTGACCCAGAGCAAGGCGAATCCGCCCCGTCATGGTGGAGAGTGTGCCTGACCAATCGATGGAAGGACGGAAACGTCATGCGCCTTGTGCTTCCCCGACCCGCCCATGTGTTGCGCCCGATGCAGCTGATGCCAGCCGCCGCCCTGGAGATCATCGTTGCATCCCTCAGTACGCGCGTGCTCCGGCAGCAGATCGCTGATGGCGCTCTGGATCTCCTGAGCGGGCGCGCGATCCGTATTGTTATCAGAGACCCCGATGTCAGCCTGCGCCTGACCCTGCGTGACGGTCGGATCGTCCCTGCGCCTGCGGGCCAGGATGCGGCCGCCACGGTGACGGCCTTCGCCGAAGATCTGGTGCTGGTCATGGCGCAGCGGGTGGATCCGGATACGCTGTTCTTTCACCGGCGTCTCGGTGTTCAGGGTGATACCGCCCTCGGGCTGGCGGTGAAGAATGTGCTCGACAGCGTGGATCCCGCCGAACTGCCGACGCCGGTGACCGCGCTCCTGCAGCGGGCGGCCGATCACGTGCCCGGGGACGTCGCCGGGGCGTCAGGATAGGGGAATGGGCTCCATGCCGGCGGCGCCGTACCAGTATCCGCCGCAGTCGTCGCCGTCCCGGGCAAGCGCCGTGGCGTCCTCACCGGCCATGGCCCGAGCCAGTGCATCGACCAGGTCCGGCGTCTCACTGATGTGCGGGCTGAGTCGCAGCAGGTCCGCCCCGGCCGCGGCCAGGCTCTGCCAGGCCGGCAGCAGATTGTGGATGCGGCCGGACTGGGTCTGAATGCCGTTGATGGTCAGGAACCGTTCCCCCTCCCGGGTGTTCACGGCGCGGCCGTCCGGGTCGTCGATACAGCGCAGGCCGCATTGATCCTTGGGCAGATCGTGGTGGCGTGCGGTGAAGCAGCGGGCGGACCAGGCCAGGGGCAGGCGTCCGTGAGCGAACACCTCGGTCTCCGGGCGCCGCGGCCCGGCGGCGTCCAGCAGGGCGCGCAGCGTTGTGCCATCCAGTTCCAGTGGCATCACCCAGCGCGTCATGCCGAGGTCGCGCAGCGTGAGCAGCGCCTGGCTGTTGTAGATGTTCAGAAAGGGCCCGCCCGTGAACGGCAGCCCCTGCTCCCGGAGAACCTGAACCGCCGCCATGTCGTTGGCTTCCACCAGGAACTCGCCGTTCCGACACATGCGGCGCACCATGCCCATCTCCGAGCGGGCCTCGATGAGGGTGAGGGTGGACAGCACCACCTCCTTGCCGGCGGCAGCCAGCTCCCGTCCCAGGGCGATCCAGTCCTCGGGGCGCAGCTCCCGGCGCTTGGCACAGACCGTCTCGCCGAGATAGACGCAGTCCGCGGCGCTCGCGCCGATACGCTCGTAGAACGCCAGGGTGTGTGCCCGTGGCCAGAAGTACTGGCAGGGGCCGATCGCGATACGCGGTTTCGTGGTGCCGGTCATGGTGGGCTTCCTCATTGCCAGGAGCGGCTGTAGGCGCCAAGTGTGGTCTGGCTCCCCTCGGAGAGCGCGGACAGCCGCGCCTGCTCCCCGGGCTCCGGCGTGTAGGCGTCGGGGGCGGCCAGGCAGCGGTCGATGGCCTGGCGCCAGACGGCCACCACCTGCCGGATGTAGCCCGGGCTGCGCTGCCGCCCCTCCAGCTTGATGGCGGTGATCCCGGCACGGTGGAGCGCCGGAAGCAGGTCCAGGGTGTTCAAACTGGTGGGGGGCTCCAGGGTGTGGTCGGTGCGGTCCGCCACGGTGAAGCGCCCCTTGCACAGGGTGGGGTATCCCGCTTTCTCGCCGGCTTTGAAGCGGTCGATGAGCACACCGTTGAGGCGCGAGCTCAGTGTGCCGTCCGCGGTTTCGTCCCAGCGCACGTGGCCGGCGGGGGAGCAGGCACCGGCGGTGTTGGGCGACTCCCCGGTGGCGTAGGAGGAGAGCAGGCAGCGCCCCTCGGCCATGATGCACAGGGAACCGAAGCCGAAGACCTCAAGCTCCACCGGGGCATCGGCGGCGATCTGCTGGACCTGGGCGAGGGAGAGCACCCGTGGCAGGACGGCGCGGCGGATGCCGAAGCACTCGTGATAGAAACGCAGTGCCTCGACGCTGGTCGCCGACCCCTGCACCGACAGGTGCCGTGGCAGGTTGGGGTGGGTTCGCGCGGCGTAATCCAGCAGGCCGATATCGGCCAGGATGATGCCGTCGACCCCCAGGGCGGCCGCCTGATCCACCGCCGAACGCCAGCGCTCCCAGCCACCCGGCTGCGCGTAGGTGTTCACCGCCAGCAGCACCCGTACGCCGCGTTTGTGCGCCTCGCTGATGCCCTGGGCAAGCTGGTCCGGTGAGAAATTGAGCCCCGGAAAGTGGCGCGCGTTGGTGGCGTCACTCAGCCCCGTGTAGATGGTGTCGGCACCGTTGTCGATGGCGGTGCGCAGGGCGGTTGTGTTCCCTGCCGGGCAGACCAGTTCCATAGTGCGCTCCCGTCCGAGGTGACCCCGGGGAGCTTGCCATCCTGGTGGGACGAACCGCCTTGATCCGGATCAAGAGTGCTTGGTCAGCCCGGCATTCTTCTCCATGGCGCTGGCGCCGCCGCCGGTGACCGCCTTGAGGGCGTCGAAGTCGATCAGCGAGATCTCGCGGCCATCGGCGGTAATCCAGCCGTTGTCCACGAAACGCCGAAACAGCCTGCTGGTGGTCTCCGGGGCCAGCCCGAGGTAGTTGCTCAGTTCGTGGCGGGACATGGGCAGGCGGAAGCGGATGGACGACAGCCCGCGCCGGGCGAAACGGTCCGACAGGCTGGTGAGCAGGATCGCCAGGCGCTGTTCGGCGGTACGTCGTGCCAGGGCGTGAAGCATCTCCTGCTCGTTGAAGATCTCCTTGCTCATGATCCGCAGCAACTGCCGGTTGAGGCCGGGGATGTCCGCGGAGAGGGTCTCAAGCTCCTCGAACGGGATCTCGCAGATGCTGGTGGTCTCCAGCGCCGAAGCCGTGGAGGGGTGTTCGCCGAAGCTGATGGCGTCCAGCCCCAGCAGCTCGCCGGGCAGGTGAAAGGCGGTGATCTGCTCTTCGCCGTCCTCGGAGATGGTCATGCTCTTGAGGGCGCCGGTGCGCACCGCGTAGATGGCGCCGAACGGCCGGCCCGAGCGGTAGAGGACGTCACCCCGGGCGAGAGGCTTGCGGCGCTCGACGATGCCGTCGAGGGCGTCCACGTCCTCGGTTTCCAGCGCCACGGGCAGGCACAGGTCACTCAGGCTGCAGGTGCGGCACGCTTCCCGGATCTGGCGAATGTTGGGGCGGTTCATGGTTTGTTCAGCCATCAGGACTCCTCCCACATCCTTGCAGTGTCCTGTTCTTGTCCCGGTCGAAGAATAGGGGGTCTGATCTCGCGTCGTAAACACCAGTGTAACCGTTCTGCATGGTTCCACATACGATTCGGTCTACGAGGTGCCTTGTTTCACGCTGTGGTCACGATAACGCGCGAAGGCCGTCCGGGTCATGTACGACCACTTCCCGGTGTCGCACCTCGAGCACCCCGCGGGCGTTCAGCTCGTGGAGAATGCGTGAGAGCGTCTCCGGGCTCATGGACAGGCGTGATGCGATGACGTGCTTCGGGGCGGGGAGTTGAACGGGGTCGCCGGGTTGCAGGCTGGCGCTGGCCTGGGTCAGCAGATAGCGGGCGACCCGGGGGCGGGACTGTTGCAGCGTCAGCTGGTCGATATCCTCGAGCCGGCTGTGCAGTCGCATGCTCAGATCGGCCAGCAGGGCCATGCAGGCATCGCTGTCGTTCCGGAGCAGCGTGCGGTAGTCGTCGCTGGGGATGCTCAGGACCTCGGCCGGCTCAAGAATCTGGGCGGTGACCGGATAGTTGCGGGCGTCCATGAACATCACCGCTTCGGCGAATGTCTCGCCGGGGCGTACCAGGTGCACGACCTTCTCCAGCCCCTCGGCGCTGTTGCGCGCGAGCTTGATCAGACCCTGCTCCAGCAGGAAGAAGTGGTGTGCCGGGTCGCCCTGGTGGAAGAGAATGTCACCGCTGTCGTGACGCACCCGGCGGACGCGTTTTGCCAGGCCGTCAAGCACCTCGCCGGGGAGGTGCCGGAAGAGGGGAGTGCTGCCCAGTGCCTGGCGAATGCCGTGGTCCGTCATCGTGCCCCCGCGATCTCCTGCAGGATGAAGCGCGCCACGCCGTCCGGGTCGTTCATGGACAGTCTTGGCAGCGTGGTCTCCAGCGGCTGGTCGTCGGCCGTGGCCACGGCGATGATGGCATCGTCATCATGGAACAGCGGCGGCCGGTCCCGTCCCGTCTCGCGCAGCAGCTCGATCTTGGGGAAACGCTCGTTGCGGAATCCTTCCACCAGCAGCAGGTCGACGCTGTCCTGGTCCAGGCGCGCGATCTCCTCCGCAAGCACCGGGTCCCGTTCCTGCTGCCGCTCCCGCATCAGTGCCCAGCGTTGACCGGAGGTGACGAGCACCTGGTCGGCCCCGGCCTTGCGGAGCTGGTAGCTGTCCTTGCCCGGGTGGTCCACGTCGAAGGCGTGGTGGGCGTGCTTGACCAGCGCCAGCCGCAGCCCGGCCTCGCGGAGACGCGGGATGACGGCCTCGAGAAGCGTGGTTTTTCCGGTGCCACTCCAGGCGGCGAAGCCGACAATGGGCCGGCGGCAGGTCTGCGGCCAGAGTGACTGGTAGGGGTAGCGCGGCATGGTTGCGGTGCTGGTCATGGTGCCCTGGTTGCCTCACACTGTACGGGATTTGACGTGGCCGCCGGACAAGGGGGCATTATACCGTTCCCTGCGGACGCGACTGACGAGGACTGGAATCATGGCAAACGAACTCCCCTCAGGTGCCGGTGATGTCGCCGAAGACTACCCGGAAATCTGGGATGCCTACAGCCGGCTCGGGCGCGCATGCGCAGAGGCCGGCCCGCTGGACGAGCGGGATCGTCGTCTGGTGAAACTGGCCATGGCGATTGCCCTCGGCAGCGAGGGGGCGACCCACTCCCACGTCCGGCGCGCCCTGGACGAAGGCTTCACCGGCGATGAAATCCGCCAGGTCGCGCTGCTCGGCGTGCCCACCCTCGGTTTCCCATCGTCCGTCGCCGCCCTGACCTGGGTGGAGGACATCCTCGAAGAGGAGGACGACGAGGACGATGTGGAAGAGGACGTGGACGACGACTGACCGGCGCCTCAGCCGATCAGTGGCAGCACGTCCTTGGTGACCGCCACCAGCATGATGTAGGCGAACACCACGATGGCCGCGATCCAGGCCGTCAGCCTGGTCTGTTTCGTGCGCCCGCGCTTGAGCGCCACCATGCCCAGCGCGATGTAGATCACGAGCCCCACGACCTTGGCCGTCACCCAGTCGTGCACGAACGGGTACTGGGCGATGATCCACACCAGCAGCAGGGCGCTGATCAGCAGCACCGTATCCACCACGTGCGGCACGATGCGCACCCACTTGCGCTGGAGCATGCGTGAGTCCGCCAGCATCCAGATGCCCCGCAGCAGGAACAGCGCAATGCTGATGACTGCGCTGAGCTGATGGATATGCTTGATGAGGAGGTACTGTTCGGCCATTGCGTTGGCTCCCCGAAGGCTTATTTGAGTTCGTTCTGCACCGCCCACACCGCGGCCTCGACCCGGGAGCGGAACTCCATCTTCTTGAGCAGGTTCTTCACGTGCACCTTGGTGGTGCCCTCGGTGATGCCGAGATTGCGGGCGATGGTCTTGTTGCTCTCGCCCCTGGCCAGGTGCCGCAGGATCTCCCGCTCCCGCGCGGTGAGCCGGTCGATGCCCGGTGAGTCCGCTCTGCGCCCCTGGGTGAGCGCCCGGGCAAGGCTGGAGGTCAACGCCTCACTGATCACGATCTCGCCCGCGGCGGCGCGCCGAAGCTGGGCGATCAGCGCCTCCGGCTCCATGTCCTTGAGCAGATAGCCATTGGCCCCGGCTCGCAGGGAGGCGGTGAGGTCATCCTCGCTGTCCGAGACGGTGAGCATGACGATGCACGCCTCGATGCTGTTCTCGCGCAACGCCTTGAGCGTCTCGACGCCGGTCATGCCCTGCATGTTCAGGTCCAGCAGGATGAGATCCGGCTGCAGGTCGGCGGCCATGTCCAGCGCTTCCGCGCCGTTGCTGCTCTCACCGACGCACGCCATGTCGGCCTCCAGCTCCAGGAGCTGTGAGACGCCGCGTCGCAGCAGCGGGTGGTCGTCGACGATCAACACCCGTGTCGTCATGTCCGGTGCTCCATGTCGTTATCTCCGGTGGCCCGGTGCAGGGGGAAGGTGACCTGGACACGGGTGCCCTGCGGTTCGGCCGCATCAATCATCAGCTCGCCTCCCAGGCTGCGCGCCCGCTCCGCCATGATCTGAATGCCGTAGTGGTGCGCCTTCTCGGGTTGCTCCGGCATGCCGACGCCGTCGTCCTGCACCAGTAGCCGGATCTGGTTGTTGTCGTCTTTCGTAAGCCTGATCACCGCCCTTGTCGCACTCGCATGGTGCGCCACGTTTGCCAGCGCCTCGCGCACGATCTGCAGGGCGTGAACCTCGGCGTTGGAGTCCAATTCCAGCTCCGTCGTCCCGGTGTCCAGGTGCAGCGCCAGTTGCGGGCAGCGCTGGCGGAACTCCCGGATCGTGGCCTCCAGCGCCGGCTGCAGACCCGGTTCGTTGACCTTGAGCCGGAATGTGGTCAGCAGCTCGCGGAGGTGACCATAGGCTGTATTGAGTCCTTCGCGCAACTCCGCGGCGATGGATTCGGTGTCGACCCGGTCGGTGGTGCCCCGCAGGCCGGCCTGCAGGCGGGCGACCTGGATTTTCAGGTAGGACAGGGACTGCGCCAGGGAGTCGTGCAGTTCCCGGGCAAGCACGGCACGCTCTTCCATGAGCACCAGCCGCCGCTGCTGCTGCGCCTCCCGGGCAAGTGCCCGGGCGAGGGCGATCTGGTCCGCCACGGCTGCGGCCAGCTGGTGCTTCCATGCCGCCAGCGTCGCCCCTGCCGGGTGGCGGATCCGCATCAGTCCGTGGGTCTGTCCGCGGTGACGAAGGACGATGGTCGTGCCGGTGTCGGTGGTGCCGTCTTCCGCCCCGGTGGACCGGAACCGCTGCACCACCTCGTCGCCGTCTGGCTCGGTGAGATCCACGTCGACCGGGCCCGCACCGACGATGTCGCGCAGGCGGTCGAGGATGGGCTGCATGGTCGTCTCCGTGAGGCGATGCGGCGCGAGATCCCGGGCCGTGTCGTAGAGCAGCTGCAGGGCCTGAATGCTCCGTTGCAGGTCCGCGGTCTTGTGCGCGACCTGCTGCTCCATGTCGGCGTACAGGGTGTCCAGTTCCGCCGCCATGGTGTTGAAGCGCTCCCCGAGCACGCCGAACTCGTCCGCGTGGGTATGGGCGGCGCGTGCGTAGAAATCACCCTGGCCGAGCCGGTCGGCGGCGTCGATGAGATCCCGCATGGGTGTCATGACCCGTCGCTGCATCAGTGCGATGGCGCCAGCGGCGAGCAACAGGGTCAGTACGATGGCGCCGGCCTGGGTTGCACGCAGGAGCTGAATGCGGGACTCGGCCTGCTGCTGCAGTGCGCGCACCATGGCGTCCACCGAGTCCACGAAGGTGCCGACCTGGGCCGTGTAGGTCGCCGCACCCTCCGCACCCGTGTCGGCCAGCGCAGGTCGCAGGACGTCACGCCACTCGTCGCGGATCTCCCGGTAACGACGCTGCAATGACGGATCGCCCGCCGCGACTTCGCGCAGGGCCGCATCGTTCAGCTTTGCCTCGAAGGTGGCGGCAGCCGAGGCCACGGCCTCGGCATCGGCGGGCTCCTGGAGCAGCGCTGCGATGCGGTAGGACTCCATGCGCAGAGAGCCCGCCTGGTTGATGGCCGCTGCGTCGCCCCGTGCGCCTTCCGCGATAACCATGGAGCCACCCATGCTCACCAGGGCAAGCGCCGTGATGCCGGCAAGGATCAGCCCCAGTCGCAGCCGGAGGCCCCAGGGGTGTCCGCGTTGGGGGGTCGGAATGCTCAGGAGTACCTCCAATGAGTCTCTATAGCCACGGTGTCGGCCTAAGGTCTTCGTCGATGATTTTATTGGTCAGTAAAAACAGAGAGTTAAAAAGTCATCGAAAATACCTCACAAGGAATATGTTGCCTTTGTTGTGCTTGTTATCCGGGGTCCTGAGTTGATCCGGGTCAAGATTGCCCGGGAGCGCTCTCCCTACCGTCGTCCCCAGAAAACGCATCACTGCGACAGGGGACAGCATGGCAACGCAGCGCTTCAAGCAGTACTCGGTTCTCTCCATGAACACCTTCGCATTCACGATGATGTTCATGGTCTGGACCATGTTCGGCGAAATCGGGGTGCCCATTCAGGAGGAGCTGGGTCTTACCAATACCCAGTTCGGCATCCTGACCTCGCTGCCCATTCTCACCGGGTCGCTGGTCCGATTGCCACTGGGCGCGTGGACGGACAAGTACGGCGGCCGCCCGGTGTTCTTCATCCTGATGCTCTGCGTGCTGCCCGCCGTGTGGCTCGTCCAGTTCGCCACGGAATACTGGCAGATGCTGATCATCGGTGCCTTCGTGGGTCTTGCCGGCGGCTCGTTCTCCGTGGGCATCGCCTACACCGCCAAGTGGTTCGAGCGCGGTCAGCAGGGTCTGGCCATGGGCATCTTCGGCGCCGGTAACGCCGGCGCTGCCGTGACCAAGTACATCGCGCCCACCATCATCGTGGTGCTGAGCTGGCAGGCGGTTGCCAACATCTACGCCGCGATCGTGGCCATTACCGCACTGCTGTTCTGGTTCTTCACCTTCACCGAGCCGCAGCTCAAGGACCGCAACAAAAAGGCGCCGACGCTGCGCGAACAGGTCAAGGTGCTCAACGATCCCAAGGTCTGGAAGTACTGCCAGTACTACTCGGTGGTCTTTGGCGGCTACGTGGGTGTCTCGCTCTATCTCACCCGCTACTACATGCTCGAGTACGGCGTGGGCATTCAGCTCGCCGCGCTGATCGCCACCATCTTCGTGCTGCCCTCGGGCGTGATCCGCGCCTTCGGCGGTTACCTCTCGGACCGGTTCGGTGCGCACACGGTGACCTGGGTATGCATGTGGGCGAGCCTGATCAGCTTCTTCTTCATGTCCTATCCGCCCACGGAGTACACCATCCAGCAGATGGATGGCGAGACGCTGAGTTTCACCCTGGCCATGCCGGTGTGGCTGTTCACCACGCTGCTGTTCATCGTCGGCATCGCCTGGGGGATCGGCAAGGCCTCCGTGTTCAAGTACCTCTCCGATGAATACGACCAGAACCTCGGGCTGGTGTCCGGGATGGTCGGCCTGTTCGGTGGCCTCGGCGGCTTCCTGCTGCCGCCCATGTTCGGCGCGCTGATCGACTTCACCGGCGTGACCACCAGCATCTGGATGCTCTGCTTCGGCTTCACCCTGGTCTCGGTGATCTGGATGTGGTGGACCGAACGGCGCCAGCCGGTGCTCACCCGCGATCGCTACCACCAGCCCTCGGTGCGTGACGACGCCGCGGCGGACGCCTGACACGGTTTTCCACGAGACTTGACGAGGTAAACGCCACAATGAGCGCAACCAACGCAACATCGCAGCCACTGGATCAACGCGTGATCCACGGCTGGAACCCGGAGGACACGCAGCAGTGGGAGCGGGAGGGCAAGCGCATTGCCAACCGCAACCTCTGGATCTCCATCCCCTGCCTGCTGCTGGCCTTCGCCGTGTGGATGGTCTGGAGTGTGGTGGTGGTGAACCTGCCGCGGGTGGGTTTCGACTACACCACCCAGCAGCTGTTCTGGCTGTCGTCGCTGCCGGGGCTGTCCGGGGCCACGCTGCGCATCTTCTACTCCTTCATGGTGCCGATCTTCGGCGGGCGCCGCTGGACGGCCATCAGCACCGCGTCGCTGCTGATCCCGGCCGTGGGTATCGGTTTTGCCGCCCAGAATCCGGACACCCCGTTCTGGATCATGGCGCTGCTGGCCATACTCTGCGGCTTCGGCGGCGGCAATTTCGCCTCCAGCATGTCCAACATCGCGTTCTTCTACCCGAAGGCGGAGAAGGGCACGGCGCTGGGGCTGAATGCCGGTCTCGGCAACCTGGGTGTGAGCACCGTGCAGTTCGTGGTGCCGTTGGTGATCACCATGGGCGTGTTCGGTTTCCTGGGTGGCCAGCCGCTCACCACGGAAGACGGTGAACAGCTCTGGCTGCAGAACGCCGGCTTCGTCTGGGTGCCGTTCCTGGTTATCGCCACGGTGGCTGCCTGGTTCGGCATGAACGACCTGGCCAACGCCAAGGCGTCGTTCAAGGAGCAGTCGATCATCTTCCAGCGCAAGCACAACTGGATCATGTGCTGGCTGTACCTGGGCACCTTCGGCTCGTTCATCGGCTATTCCGCCGGCTTTCCCATGCTCATCAACAGCCAGTTCGAGGGCGTGGACGGCACCCAGTTCGCTTTCCTCGGCCCACTGGTGGGTGCGCTGATCCGGCCCCTGGGAGGGTGGCTGTCCGACAAGCTGGGCGGCGCCATCGTCACCTTCTGGAACTTCGTCATCATGGCCCTCGCCGTGTTCGGGGTGATCTGGTTCCTGCCCGCCGGGGTCGGCGACGGCAGCTTCTGGGGCTTCTTCGCCATGTTCATGCTGCTGTTCCTGACCACCGGCATCGGCAACGGCTCCACCTTCCGGATGATCCCGGTGATCTTCATGACGGAGCACCAGCGTGCCGCCGCCGGAAAGGGTGAGGCCGCCGAGCAGCAGGCCGTCATCGACGCCAACAAGGAAGGCGCCGCGGTACTTGGCTTCAGCTCGGCGCTCGCCGCCTACGGTGCCTTTTTCATTCCCCAGAGCTACGGCGTGTCCATTGCCCTCACGGGCGGCGTCCAGGGCGCGCTCTGGGCGTTCATCGTTTTCTACGTCACCTGCATTGCCATTACCTGGTGGTACTACGCCCGCCCGAATGCGGAAGTGCCCTGCTAAATCGCGAGGAGATCGCCATGAGTTTCTTTCTCGACAGACTGACCTTCTTCCAGCGCACCAAGGAAGAATTCTCGGATGGCCACGGCGTGGTCACCGACGAGCCTCGCCGCTGGGAGGACGCTTACCGCAGCCGCTGGCAGCACGACAAGATCGTGCGCTCCACCCACGGCGTGAACTGCACCGGCTCCTGCAGCTGGAAGATCTACGTGAAGAACGGCCTGGTCACCTGGGAGACCCAGCAGACCGACTATCCGCGCACGCGGCCGGATCTGCCCAACCACGAGCCCCGCGGGTGCGCCCGTGGCGCCAGTTACTCCTGGTACATCTACAGTGCCAACCGGCTCAAGCACCCCATGGTGCGCGGTCATCTGCTGCGGCTGTGGCGTGAGGCGCGGCAGCAGCACGACGACCCGGTGGACGCCTGGGCCTCCATCGTCGAGGACCCGGCCAAGGCGCAACAGTACAAGAGCCGGCGCGGCAAGGGCGGGCTGGTGCGCAGCGACTGGGATGAGGTCAATGAGCTGGTGGCCTCGGCCAACGTCTACACCATCAAGCAGTACGGCCCGGACCGGGTGATCGGCTTCTCGCCGATTCCCGCCATGTCCATGGTCAGCTACGCCGCGGGCTCGCGCTACATGTCGCTGCTCGGCGGGGTGTGCATGAGCTTCTACGACTGGTACTGCGACCTGCCGCCCAGCTCGCCGCAGACCTGGGGCGAGCAGACCGACGTGCCCGAGTCGGCCGACTGGTACAACTCCGGCTTCATCATGATGTGGGGCTCCAACGTGCCGCAGACGCGCACGCCTGACGCCCACTTCATGACGGAAGTCCGCTACAAGGGCACCGAGATCGTCACGGTGACGCCGGACTACTCCGAGGCCTCCAAGTTCGCCGACATGTGGCTGAACCCGAAGCAGGGCACCGACTCCGCACTGGGCATGGCGCTCGGGCACGTGATGCTGAAAGAGTTCCACGTTGACAACCCCAGCCCGTACTTCCAGGACTACGCCCGCAAGTACACGGACTTCCCCTGCCTGGTGCGGCTGGACGAGACCGACAAGGGCTATCAGGCCGGCCGCTTCCTGCGTGCCTCCGACTTCGACAAGGGGCTCGGGCAGAAGAACAACCCGGACTGGAAGACGGTCGCCTGGGACGAAACCAGTGACACCGTGGTGGTGCCCCAGGGCTCCATCGGCTTCCGCTGGGGCGAAGACGGCCAGTGGAACCTGGAAGAGAAGCGCGCCGACGGCAAGGACACCAAGCTCCGGCTCAGCCACCTGGACGTGAAGGACGAAGTGGCCGAGGTGGGCTTCCCGTACTTCGGCGGCCTGGAGCACGAGCTGGGCCGGTTCACGCCCAACCCGCAGGAGGACGTCATCTACCGCAAGGTGCCGGTGCGCAGGATCACGCTCGCCGACGGCGAAGAGGCACTGGTGGCCTCGGTGTTTGATCTCATCACCGCCCATTACGGCGTGGATCGTGGCCTGGACTGCCCGAACACGGCGACGAGCTACGACGACAACCTGCCCTACACCCCGGCCTGGCAGGAGATGATCACCGGCGTCTCGCGCGACAAGGTGATCAAGGTCGCACGCCGGTTCGCGGACAACGCCAACAAGACCGAAGGCAAGTCCATGGTCATCCTCGGCGCCGGCCTGAACCACTGGTACCACATGGACATGTCGTACCGCGCCATCATCAACATGCTGGTGTTCTGTGGCTGCGTCGGCCAGAGCGGGGGTGGCTGGTCCCACTACGTGGGTCAGGAGAAACTGCGCCCGCAGACCGGCTGGCAGCCGCTCGCCTTCGCCCTGGACTGGGCGCGGCCGCCGCGGCACATGAACTCCACCTCCTTCTTCTACGCCCACACCGATCAGTGGCGCTACGAGAAGCTGCAGGTGGCGGACATGCTCTCGCCGCTGGCCGACAAGTCGCAGTGGCAGGGCAGCATGATCGACTTCAACGTCCGCTCCGAGCGGATGGGGTGGCTGCCGTCCGCGCCGCAGCTTGGCGCCAACCCCCTGCAGGTGGCGAAGGCGGCCGCCGCGGCCGGCAAGGACCCGAAAGACTACGTGGTGGAGCAGCTCAAGAGCGGCGAGCTGAGCATGGCGTGCCAGGATCCCGACGATCCGCAGAACTTCCCGCGCAACATGTTCATCTGGCGCTCCAACCTGCTGGGCTCCAGCGGCAAGGGCCACGAGTACTTCCTCAAGCACCTGCTGGGCACCGACCACGGCGTGCAGGGCAAGGACCTGGGGGAAGAGGGCGCCGACAAGCCCATGGAAGTGGCCTGGCGTGACGAGGCCCCGCGCGGCAAGCTCGACCTGCTCACCACCCTGGACTTCCGCATGTCCACCACGTGCCTGTACTCGGACGTGGTGCTGCCCACGGCCACCTGGTACGAGAAGAACGACCTCAACACCTCGGACATGCACCCGTTCATCCACCCGCTGTGCGAGGCGGTGAACCCGTGCTGGGAGTCCCGCTCGGACTGGGACATCTACAAGGGGTTGGCCCGCAGCTTCTCGCAGGTGGTGCAGGGGCACTTGGGCAAGGAGACGGACATCGTCACCCTGCCGCTGCTGCACGACAGCCCCGCCGAGCTGGGCCAGGCCTTCGACGTGCAGGACTGGTACAAGGGCGAGTGCGATCCGGTGCCGGGCAAGACCATGCCGCAACTGGTGCCGGTGGAGCGCGACTACCCCAATCTCTACGACCGGTTCACGGCGCTGGGCCCGCTCATGACCAACGTCGGCAACGGCGGCAAGGGCATCGCCTGGAACACCGAGCACGAGGTGGAGTTCCTGGGCAAGCTCAATGGCGTCCACCTCAGGGAGGGGGCCACCAACAAGGGCATGCCGAAGATCGACTCGGCCATCGACGCCGCCGAGGTCATCCTCAGCCTCGCGCCCGAGACCAACGGTGAAGTGGCGGTCAAGGCCTGGGGGGCGCTCTCCAAGCAGACCGGGCGGGACCACACCCACCTGGCGCTGAACAAGGAAGAGGAGAAGATCCGCTTCCGCGATCTGGTGGCGCAGCCGCGCAAGATCATCTCGTCACCCACCTGGTCCGGGCTGGAGTCGGAGCACGTCTCCTACAACGCCGGCTACACCAACGTCCACGAGCTGATCCCGTGGCGCACGCTCACCGGGCGCCAGCAGCTCTATCAGGATCATTCCTGGATGCGGGCGTTCGGCGAAGGGTTCGTGAGCTACAAGCCGCCGGTGAACATGCGCACCACCCAGACCATCCAGGGCGTGCGTGGCAACGGCTTTGATGAGATCGCGCTGAACTGGATCACCCCGCACCAGAAGTGGGGCATCCACAGCACCTACAGCGAGAACCTGCTGATGCTCACGCTCTCCCGTGGCGGGCCGTGTGTGTGGATGAGCGAAGTGGACGCGAAGAAGGTCGGCATCGTCGACAACGACTGGATCGAGTGCTTCAACAGCAACGGCGCCCTGGTGGCCCGCTCCGTGGTCAGCCAGCGCGTCCCCGAGGGCATGGTGATGATGTACCACGCCCAGGAGAAGCTGGTGAACACCCCCGGATCGGAGATCACCGGCGAGCGGGGCGGCATCCACAACTCCGTGACCCGTGCGGTGCTCAAGCCCACGCACATGATCGGCGGTTACGCCCAGCTCAGCTACGGCTTCAACTACTACGGCACTGTCGGCTCGAACCGCGATGAATTCGTGGTGGTGCGCAAGATGGATCGGGTCGAGTGGCTCGACGGTGACGACCAGAGCATTTACGAGGCGGAGGAACAGGCATGAAGGTCCGCGCGCAGATTGGAAAAGTCCTCAACCTGGACAAGTGCATCGGGTGCCATACCTGCTCGGTGACGTGCAAGAACGTCTGGACGTCTCGTGAAGGCATGGAGTACGCCTGGTTCAACAACGTCGAAACCAAGCCCGGTGTGGGCTACCCGAAAGACTGGGAAAACCAGGAGCGGTGGAACGGCGGCTGGTCGGTGAAGAGCGGCAAGCTCCAGCCCAAGGCGGGCAGCAAGTGGCGGATCCTGGCGAACATCTTCGCCAACCCGGATCTGCCGAGCATCGACGATTACTACGAGCCGTTCAACTACGACTACCAGCGGCTGCACAACGCCCCCGACTCCAAGCACCAGCCGGTGGCCAAGCCGTTCTCGGCGTTGACCGGCCAGCCCATGGACAAGATCGAGTGGGGCCCGAACTGGGAGGAGATCCTGGGCGGGGAGTTCGAGAAGCGCTCCCAGGACTACAACTTCCAGAACATCCAGAAGGAGATCTACGGGCAGTTCGAGAACACCTTCATGATGTATCTGCCCCGGCTGTGCGAGCACTGCCTGAACCCCACCTGCGTGGCCTCGTGCCCCTCGGGCGCGATCTACAAGCGCGAGGAGGACGGCATCGTCCTGATCGACCAGGACAAGTGCCGCGGCTGGCGCATGTGCATCTCCGGGTGCCCGTACAAGAAGATCTACTACAACTGGCAGAGCGGCAAATCCGAGAAGTGCACCTTCTGCTTCCCGCGTATCGAGGTGGGCGAGCCCACCGTGTGCTCCGAGACCTGCGTGGGCCGCATCCGCTACCTCGGCGTGATCCTCTACGATGCCGACCGCATCCAGGAGGCCGCTTCGGCGCCCTCCGAGCAGGATCTCTACGAGCAGCAGATGCGCGTCTTCCTCGACCCGCACGATCCTGAAGTGATCGCCGCGGCGAAGAAGGAAGGCATCCCGCAGCAGTGGCTGGAAGCCGCCCAGCGGTCGCCGGTGTACAAGATGGCCATGGACTGGAAGGTGGCCTTCCCGCTGCACCCGGAGTACCGGACGCTGCCCATGGTGTGGTACGTGCCGCCGCTGTCGCCGATCCAGTCGGCGGCCGACGCCGGCAACATCGACAGCGAAGGGCTGATTCCGGATGTGGCCTCCCTGCGCATCCCGGTGAAGTACCTGGCCAACATGCTCACCGCCGGTGACGAGCGCCCGGTCATCAAGGCGCTGGAGCGGATGCTTGCCATGCGCAAGTTCAAGCGCAGCCAGACCGTCGAGGGCGAGCCGGATCACGCGGTGCTGGAGCAGGTGGGGCTTTCCGAGGAGATGGTGGAGGACATGTACCAGATCATGGCCATCGCCAACTACGAGGACCGCTTCGACATCCCCACCGCCAGCAAGGAGCTCTCGGCCGAGGACCCCTACGGCGAGCGGGCCGGGTGCGGCTTCAGCTTCGGTGATGGCTGTAACGTCTCCAGCAACGGCGCCACCAGGACCGACATCTTCGGTGGTCGCCGGGCCAGCCAGCGGGCGTTCCCGGCGCGGGTGGAGTTCAAGACCCGCGAGACGGAGAAGGAGGGGTCGTCATGATGATTCTCAAGGCGATCGCCGTGCTCATGGACTACCCCGGCGAAGAGCTGCAGCAGCACGGCCAGGAGCTGGCGGCCGTGATCCAGGAGGCACCGGGGCTCGACGCGGACACGCGTCGGGGCCTGGTGGGCCTGGTCGAGCGGCTGCGCACCGATGACCTGCTGGACGTGCAGGCCGAGTACGTCGGCCTGTTCGACCGCAGCCGCTCGCTCTCCCTGCACCTGTTCGAGCACGTCCACGGCGAGTCCCGGGATCGCGGGCAGGCCATGGTCAACCTGCTCAACATCTACCGGGAGCACGGCCTGGACGTCAGCGCCAACGAGCTGCCGGATTACGTGCCCCTGTTCCTGGAGTTCTGCTCGCGTCTGTCGGAGGAGGAGATCCAGGGCTGGCTGGAGGAGATGGGGCATTTGCTCCAGCTCCTCCAGGGGCGGCTCGAGGAGCGCGACAGCGACTACCAGTGGCTGTTCAAGGCCCTGCTGGAGCTTGGCGGCATGGAGACGGCCGGGGAGCAGCTCCAGCGGCAGCTCCGCGAGGAGGAGCGCGACGATACCCCCGAGGCCCTGGACGAAGTCTGGGCCGAGGAGCCGGTGACGTTCGGGCCCACCAGCGGCGGCTGCGGCGGGGCGAAAACCAACCAGGGCCAGGCCGTGCCGGTGGACTGGTCGGCACTCAAGCGCAACACCGCCTGAGACAGAGGGTTTAGGAGACACGAGCCATGTACGAATATTTCCATGATCTTGCCTTTGCGGTGTTCCCCTACATCGCCGGGACGGTGTTCCTGGTGGGTAGCCTGATTCGTTTCGAGAAAAGCCAGTACACCTGGAAAAGCAACACCACGCAGCTGATGTCCGGCGGGCAGCGCTTCCGGTGGGGTATCAATCTGTTCCACATCGGCATCATCGCGCTGTTTTTCGGGCACCTGTTCGGGTTGCTGACGCCGACGGCGGTTTACACCTCACTGGGGCTGACCGCCGGTGCCAAGCAGCTCCTCGCGATCGTCGCCGGCGGCATCTTCGGCGCCATCACCCTGGTGGGCGTGGTGATTTTGCTGCACCGTCGCATGACGGATCCGCGGGTGCGCAAGACCAGCTACCCGATGGACTCCTTCATTCTCATCCTGCTGGCGGCGCAGCTGCTCACGGGCCTGCTGACCATTCCGGTGTCCACGGGCCACCTGGACGGCGAGGTGATGCAGCAGATCTCCGCATGGGCCCAGGGCCTGGTGACGTTCCAGACCGGTGCGGCGGCCACCATCTATGACATCCACTGGATCTACAAGCTGCACATGTTCCTGGGGATGCTCATGTTCCTGGTGTTCCCGTTCACCCGGTTGGTGCACATCTGGAGCGTGCCCTACGGCTACATCTGGCGCGCCTGGCAGGTGGTGCGCGCCCGGGCGGTGTAACCGGGGCGGGGGCGGCGAAGGGTGGATCGGTGGACCTGAAGGTCCACCCTACGCCCACCCCGAACCAACAACGCCCGCCGCACCGTAGGGTGGACCTTCAGGTCCACCAACAAAGGCACGAGCCGCAGCAATCGTAGGGTGGACCTTCAGGTCCACCAACAGCACCACGAACACCCGACCCGGAGGTCGCATGTCCATCCACGTCAACGGCAAGGAAATCACGAGCCGGGCGATCAACATCGAATCCGCCTACCACCAGGAGTCCGGCGCCGATCCGCGTTACGCCCAGCGCCGGGCTGCCGTGGCCCTGACCGTCCGCGAGCTGCTCAGGCAACGTGCCGAGCAGCTCGACATGGCGGTGCCCGAGGACGACGACGACCTGGACCCGGTCATCGACGAACTCATCGCCACGGAGGTCCACATCCCCACGGCGGACGACACCACCTGCCGCCGCTGGTACGAGCAGAACCCGGAGCGCTTCCGCACGCCGGACATGGCCGAGGTGCGTCACATTTTGCTCGCCGGCCACCCGGAGGACCTGGAAGAGCGCAACCAGGCCCGTGCCACGGCCGAGCAGCTCATCGAAGAACTCCGGCGCGATCCGGACGCCTTCGCGGATCTGGCGCGCAAGCACTCCCGATGCCCGTCCGCGAACGAAGGCGGCCACCTGGGGCAGGTGAGCAACGGCGAGACCGTACCGGAGTTCGAGGACGCCGTGCTGCGCCTGCCCGTGGGGCTGGCCGACCAGCCCATCAAGACCCGCTACGGCTTCCACGTGGTGGAGGTGCTCCAGCACGTGGCCGGGGAGCAGCTGCCCTTCGAGGCGGTGCACGAGCGCATCCGGGAGTACCTGGAGGCCGTCTCGCGGCAGCGGGCCATCAGCCAGTACATCAAGCTCCTGGCCGGCGACGCCGAGATCCGCGGCATCGACCTGGACCAGGCCGAATCCATGCTCATTCAGTAACGGGGCGACCACACGATGCGTATCAGCAGTTTCGACGACCTCAAGAAAGCCGGCCTGGAACAGGACGAACCGCAGCGTCTGCTGCTCGTGCTCCTGAAGGCCGAGCCGGAGTCCGGTGACGGCACCGCGGACGAGAACGACGTCATTCAGGGCAGCGGCTATCTGCGCCCCGTCATGGCCACGGACCGGGAGCTCACAGAAGACCTGCGCCTGGATGTCCTGGCCGAGGAGGCGGATCAGTCGGGCATGGCCTGGGACCTGATCATGGTCTCCAGCCTGTCCGCAGCCGGCGGCCGTCTACCCACCGCGGAAGAAGCCGAGCCCTACCTTAAACAGATGGCCGAGGCCGTTGAAATGGGAGCCGACCTGTCGCGCTACGCCGTATTCGACCGTGCCGGAAGCCCCGTCCAACTCCAGACACGGATGACCCAATAGCGATGAACGACTGCACCGTCAGCCAGCAACACCTGCACGAGCCCGCCGAGGCACTGCGCCACATGCTTGACGGCATCGCGCCGTCCAACCGGGACGATGTGGTCCCCCTGTGCCAGGCTCTCGGCCGTGTGCTGGCGCGGGATGTGGTGGCGCGCGTGACGACACCACCCCACGACAACGCCGCCATGGATGGCTACGCCTGCCGCGCCGCCGACGTGCCCGAAGAGGGCGGCACGCTCCCCGTCGCCGGCATCGCCGCGGCGGGGGACGCCCCCGCGACCCTGCCCGAGGGCAGCGCCATGCGTATCTACACCGGCGCGGCCGTGCCCCGGGGCGCGGATACCGTGGTCATGCAGGAACGCTGCAGCCGCTCCGGCGACACCGTCACGTTCAGTGCCCGGCCGGAGCGGGGCAGCCACATCCGGCTGGCGGGGGAGGACCTGAACGCCGGTGACCCCATCATCGCCGGTGGCACCCGGCTGCAACCCCAGCACATGGCGCTGGCGGCCACCGCCGGTTACGGCGCGCTGCCGGTGCGGCCGCGCCTGCGCGTGGCCGTCCTGGTCACCGGCAACGAGCTGGCCGAGCCGGGTACGGATGCGCGACCGGGCCAGATCTACAACTCCAACGGTTACGCGCTGCTTGGGCTGCTCCAGTCCCTGGGGTGCGACGTGCTGCACCCGCAGATCGTCCCCGACGACCTGGAGGCCACCGTCTCCATGTTCCGGGAGGCGGCGAGTGAGGCCGACTTTGTCATCACCAGCGGTGGCGTCTCCGTGGGGGATGCGGATTACGTGAAGGCGGCCGTGGAGCGCATCGGTCAGCTTGACCTGTGGCGGGTCGCCATCAAGCCGGGCAAGCCCGTCGCCTTCGGCAGCATCGGACAAACCCCCTTTCTCGGCCTGCCCGGCAACCCGGTATCGCTGTTCGTGACCTTCTGCCTGTTCGGCCGACCCATGATTCTCAAGCGCCAGGGCGCGGCGGACTACCTGCCGCGCACCATCAATGCCGAGGCCGGTTTCAGCGTGCAACAGGCGGACAAGCGGACCCGCTATCTCCGCGCCCGCCTGAGCCAGGATGGCCGCCAACAGCGCGTGAGCCTGTTCCCGGACCAGGGCTCCGGCATCATCAGCTCCACCACCTGGGCCAACGCGTTGGCGGAGATCCCGCCCCACCGGACGATCCATGCGGGGGACACAGTCACCGTCCACCCGTACAGCGAACTGTTGACGTAAGCGCCGGGGCGGCCGGAACGACAGGACGGCGCCGCCGGCGTTCCCCCCGGAATGCCCCGTTCGTCGGGCAGACCTTGATCCACGTCAAGACCCCCGAAGATGCCCCCGTTGATAATTCCCGAACCTGCCAGGACCACCGACAAGTGGATGGAATACCATGGAGTCAACCACAACCTACAACAACACCGTGGTGCGCCAGTTCAGCATCATGACCATCGTCTGGGGCGTCGTGGGGATGGGCGTCGGGGTGCTCATCGCCGCCCAGCTGATCTGGCCCGCACTCAACTTTGATGTTCCCTGGTTGAGCTACGGCCGCCTGCGGCCGTTGCACACCAATGCCGTGATCTTCGCCTTCGGCGGTTCGGCGCTGTTCGCCACCTCGTACTGGGTGGTCCAGCGCACCTGCCAGACGCCGTTGTTCGCCCCCAAACTCGCGAGCTTCACCTTCTGGGGCTGGCAGACGGTCATCGTGCTGGCGGCGATCACGCTGCCGCTGGGCATCACCCAGGGCAAGGAGTACGCCGAGCTGGAGTGGCCCATCGCCCTGCTGATCGCCGTGGTCTGGGTGTCCTACGCGGTGGTGTTCTTCGGCACCATCGTCCAGCGCAAGGTCAAGCACATCTACGTGGCCAACTGGTTCTACGGCGCGTTCATCCTCGCCGTGGCCATGCTCCACATCGTCAACAACCTGGCCATTCCGGTGTCGCTGACCAAGTCGTACCCGGTGTACGCCGGTGCTGTGGATGCCATGGTCCAGTGGTGGTACGGCCACAACGCGGTGGGCTTTTTCCTCACCGCCGGCTTCCTGGGGATGATGTACTACTTCGTGCCCAAGCAGGCCAACCGGCCCATTTACTCCTACCGGCTGTCCATCGTTCACTTCTGGGCGCTGATCTCCATCTACATGTGGGCCGGGCCGCACCACCTGCACTACACCGCGCTGCCGGAGTGGGCGCAGTCCCTGGGCATGGTGTTCTCGCTGGTGCTGTTGGCGCCGAGCTGGGGCGGCATGATCAACGGCATCATGACGCTCTCGGGGGCCTGGTACAAACTGCGTACCGACCCGATTCTCAAGTTCCTGATCGTGAGCCTGTCGTTCTACGGCATGGCCACCTTCGAGGGGCCGATGATGTCCATCAAGACGGTCAATGCCCTGTCCCACTACACGGACTGGACCATCGGTCACGTCCACGCGGGGGCCATGGGCTGGGTCGCCTTCATCACCTTCGGCGCCATGTACTTCCTGATCCCGCGGCTGTTCGGGCGCGAGACCATGCACAGCGTCAAGGCCATCGAATGGCACTTCTGGATCGCCACCCTGGGCGTGGTGCTCTACATCTCGGCCATGTGGATCGCCGGCGTCATGCAGGGGCTGATGTGGCGTGCGGTGAACGAGGACGGCACGCTCACCTACACCTTCACGGAGTCCCTTGTGGCGACTTACCCCTACTACATGGTGCGGCTGCTGGGCGGCATCCTGTTCTTCGCCGGCATGCTGATCATGGCCTGGAACGTCTGGATGACCGCGCGCCCGGCCCGGGAAGCCGTGCCCGCCCGTACCGCGACGCAGGAGGCGTAAACCATGAGCAAAGGTCATGAGGTAGTCGAGAAGAACGTCGGCCTGATGGCGGTGCTGATCATCGCCGTGCTCAGCGTCGCCGGCCTGGTGCAGATCGTACCGCTGTTCTTCGCCGCGGAGACCACGGAGCCGATGGAAGGGGTGGAGCCCTATGCGCCGCTGGAGTTTGCGGGCAGGGACATCTACGTCCGCGAGGGCTGCTACAACTGCCACTCGCAGATGATCCGCCCCTTCCGCGCGGAGACGGAGCGCTACGGCCACTACTCCCTGGCCGGTGAGTTTGTCTACGACCGGCCGTTCCAGTGGGGCTCCAAGCGCACCGGGCCGGACCTGGCCCGGGTGGGTGATCGCTACAGCGACCTGTGGCACGAGATCCACCTGCTGAACCCGCGCGACGTGCTGCCCGACTCCAACATGCCGGCCTACCCGTGGCTGGCGGAGCGGACCCTCGATGGTGACGACGTTGCGCGGCGCATGCGGGCCCAGCAGCGCTGGCTGGGCGTGCCGTACACCGACGAGCAGATCCAGGGCGCTGCCGCCGAAGTGGACGGCAAGACGGAGATGGAGGCGATTATCGCCTACCTCCAGGGCCTCGGTACCGCCATCGAGCACACCAGGTAAGCGGGAGAACCATGGATATCAACACCGTTCGCGGGCTGCTCACGCTGGTGCTCCTGATCGCGTTCATCGGGATCGTGGTCTGGGCCTACAGCAGCCGACGCAAGAAGGATTTCGAGGAAGCCGCCCGGCTGCCGCTGGAGGACGACGCGCCCAACGGGCCGGAGGACCACGGCGAAGGCCGGCATGACAAGCGCGAGGGCAGGGGCCATGAGTAGTTTCTGGAACTGGTACATCGGCATCATCGCCGTGGCCAACATTCTGGCCTGCGTCTGGCTGATCCGCTGGACGGCGAAGAAGCGTCCGGACGAGAAGCCGGCCCACGAGACCACCGGTCACGAGTGGGACGGGCTCACCGAGCTGAACAACCCCATGCCGCGCTGGTGGCTGTGGCTGTTCTACGCCACCATCGTGTTCGGTCTCGTCTACCTGGCGCTGTACCCGAGCTTCGGCAGTTATGCCGGGCTTCTGGGTTGGTCCCAGTACAGTCAGTGGGAGCAGGAGGTTGCCGAGACGGAGGAGCGGGTTGCGCCGTTGTTCGAGGAGTATGCCGGCATCCCCATTCCGGAACTCGCCGAGCACTCGGACGCCATGCAGACCGGGCGGCGACTGTTCGAGAACAACTGTGCCGTGTGCCACGGCGTTGATGGCGGTGGTCGGGTCGGTTTCCCGAACATTGCCAACGACGACTGGCAGTGGGGCGGCGAACCGGAACAGATTCTGACCTCCATTCTGGAAGGGCGCCGGGGCAACATGCCCGCTCTGGGGGGAGCCCTGGGCGAGGATGGTGTCGAGAAAGTCGCGGCCTACACGTTCAGCCTGAGTGGCCGTGATGCTCCGGAAGAACTGGTCAGTGCCGGGAAAGAGCTCTTCGAGCAGCGCTGCGTCGCCTGCCACGCTGCTGACGGCACGGGGCGCACGGCTCTGGGCGCTCCCAGTCTCGCCAATGACAACTGGATCTACGGTGGCAGCCTCGAGGCGATCAAGACCTCGATCCGTGACGGGCGCCAGGGTTTCATGCCGCCGCAGAAGGATCTGCTGGGCGAAGACCGCGTGCACCTGCTGGCGGCGTATGTCTACAGCCTGTCCATGGACGAGCGCAACGGCGCAGCCGAGGATGTGGCCGACGGTGGCGAGGGTGATGAGTAAGGAGCGCTGGCTGCAGTGCCTCGGCAGCACGCTGTGGCCGTCGTTCCTGGCGGCGGCCGTGGCGTCGGTGGTGTTCTTCGCAGCCATCGACCCGGAAACCCTGCGGGTGCAGACGTTTCCGGGGCTGGAGCTCAGCCGCATGGCCGGCTATACCATCGGGTTCTTCATGTTCTGGGCGGTGGGGCTGTTTGCAAGCGGCCTCACCTACGTATTGAGCGGGGGCGACAACCGGCGCCATGAGTAAGCGGGACGACAACGTGGATCTCGATGTGGGCATGTACGCCGCCCGCGAGAAGATTCATCCGCGCGAGGTGGACGGCACGTTTCAGCGGCTGCGCCATCTGGCGGTGATCGTTCTGCTGGGCATCTACTACGGCCTGCCCTGGGTGACCTGGGACGGTCGTCAGGCCGTGCTGTTCGATCTGCCCGCCCGGCAGTTCCACATCTTCGCGCTGACGTTCTGGCCCCAGGATTTCGTCTACCTGGCAGTGCTGCTCATCATCGCGGCGCTGTCGCTGTTTTTCTTCACCGCCCTGGCCGGGCGCATGTGGTGCGGGTACGCCTGCCCGCAGACCGTGTGGACCGAGCTGTTCATGTGGATCGAGCGCTGGACCGAGGGCAAGCGCCAGCAGCGCCTGAAGCTCGACAAGGTCCCCTGGAGTACCAACAAGCTCCTGCGGCGGGGCAGCAAGCATGTGCTGTGGGTGGTCCTCGCGCTCTTCACCGGCTTTACCTTCGTTGGCTACTTCACGCCGATTCGGGAGCTGTCGGTCAGCGTGGCCACCTTCGGGCTGGGGCCCTGGGAGACGTTCTGGCTGCTGTTCTATGCCTTCGCCACCTGGGGCAATGCCGGCTTTCTGCGCGAGCAGGTCTGCATTTACATGTGCCCCTACGCGCGCTTCCAGAGCGCGATGTTCGACCCGAACTCGCTGATCATCTCCTACGACGAGCAGCGCGGTGAGCCACGGGGCGGGCGTTCCCGCAACATCGATCACCGCGCCCGGGGGTGGGGGGATTGCATCGACTGCAACCTGTGCGTCCAGGCATGCCCCACCGGCATCGACATCCGCAAGGGGCTGCAGTACGAGTGCATCGCCTGCGCGGCGTGTATCGACGCCTGCAACGGCGTCATGGACAAGATGGACTATCCGCGGGGCCTGATCCGTTACACCACCGCGAATGCCATGGAAGGGCAGCCGTCGCGGATTCTCCGCCCGCGCATTGTGGTCTACGGCGTACTGCTGCTGGCGCTGATGAGCGGCACGGTCTACAGCCTCACCCAGCGCACGCCGCTGTCCATGGAAGTCCTGGCCGACCGCAACGTGCTGTACCGGGACGTGGACTTCGAGACGGTGGAGAACGTCTACACGGTGCGCATTCTCAACAAGGACCGCGAAGCGCGGGATTACGTGCTCACCGTGGACGGGCTGCCCGATGCCGAGGTGGTCACGCGGCCGGAGCACATCCGCGTGGATGCCGGCCGGACCAGCCAGGTGACCGCCAGCGTCCGCGTGCCCCGTGATGAGGCCCGGGGCACTGGTCACACCATCGAGTTCCGCCTCACCGCAACGGATGAGGCTGACATTGCGCGCACAAGCACTGCCCGGTTCCACGGGCCGAGGGAGGAGTAATCATGGCACGGGAACGCGTTGCCCCCTGGTACCGGCAGTTCTGGTTCTGGTTCGTGTTCGCGCCGCCCATGGCGGCCATCGTCATCGGGCTGAGCCTGCTGGCCACCGCCGTGATGTATGGCGACAGCCTGGTGACGGACAACTACGAGACCGTGGGCCGGGCCATCCACAAGACCTACCAGCTGGAGCATGAGGCCGTGGCGCGCGGCGTTGACGGCAACATGGTGCTCGACCGCGAGGGCGGGCAGGTGACCGTGCGCCTGGACGGCCTCGAGGATCTGCCGGAGACGCTGCGCCTTTACCTGTCGCATCCCACCCACGCCGACCGGGACGTGGCGCTGGACCTGCAGCGGGACAGCAGCGGCCTGTACCGCGGTGAAGCGCGCCGCAGCCTGGATGGCCGGCACTACATGCGGCTGCAGCCCGCCGACGGTAGCTGGATGCTGGCCAAGGAGATCGCCGCCGATGAGCGTGAACTGGCGCTGACGCCCACGCCGCGGGGAGGCTGACAGGGTGGCAGCGGAGCAGGCCTGTTTCCACTGCGGCGAGCCGGTGCCGCCGGGCGTGGACCTCACCGTCACCGTGGACGGTGAGCCGCAGCCCCTGTGCTGCACGGGCTGCCATGCTGTCGCCACCACCATTCTCGGCTCCGGTCTGGATGCGTTCTACCGCTTCCGGCCGGGCCCCACCGGCCAGCCGGAGGATCTCTCCGCCGCCAGCGCCAGCCGCTACGCCAGTTTCGACCGCGAGCGCGTGCAGAAGGACTTCGTCTACTGCGCCCCGGACGGCACCCGCGAGACGTCCCTGCTGGTGGAAGGGCTCTACTGCGCTGCCTGTGGCTGGCTGATCGAGAACAGCCTGGACGAGGCCGAGGGGGTCGAGGAAGTGCGGGTCAACCCGGCCACCGGCCGCGCGATCCTGCGCTGGGATCCGGCGCGCGTGCCCCTCAGCCAGCTCATGGCCCACATGGGCCGGCTCGGCTACCGGCCCCATCCGGTGATGCCGGAAGCCAACGATGCCCAGGCCGAGAAGGAGCGCCGTTACGCCCTGCGCCGCCTGGTGGTGGCGGGTCTGGGCATGATGCAGGCCATGATGTTCGCCGTGGCGCTCTACTCGGGGCAGTTCCACGGCATGGACACCATCTACGAGGATTTCCTGCGCACGGTGAGCATGCTGGTGGCGACACCGGTGGTGCTCTATGCCGGCCTGCCCATCTTCCTCGGCGCCATCCGGGACCTGCGCAACGGCCGGCCCGGGATGGATGTGCCCGTGGCGCTGGCCATCGGCGGGGCGTATTCCGCCAGCGTCTGGATTACCTTCGCGGGTGGTCCGGAAGTCTATTTCGACTCGGTGAGCATGTTCACCTTCTTCCTGCTTATCGCCCGCTACGTGGAGATGAGCGCCCGCCACCGTGCCAACGCCACCACCGACGCCCTCGGCCGGCTGGTGCCCGGGACGGCGGTGCGCATCGGGGCGGGTGGTGAGGAGGAGGTCCCGGTGCGGGACCTGGAGGTGGACGACCAGGTGCTGGTGCGCCCCGGGGCCACGGTGCCTGCCGACGGCCGCATCAGCCAGGGTGAGAGCAGCCTGGACGAGTCCATGCTCACCGGTGAATCCGAACCCCGGACCCGGACCATTGGTGATCCCGTGGTCGGCGGCAGCGTCAACCTGGGTGACAGCTTCCACATGCGGGTCGAGCGGGTGGGGCAGGACACCACCGTGTCGCACATCGCCCGCCTGCTGCGCCGGGCCCAGTCGCAACGGCCACGCATCGCGCGGCTTGCCGACACCGCCGGCCGCTGGTTCGTCACCGCCGTGCTGATCGCCTCGGCCTCGGTGTTCGCCGCCTGGTGGCAGGTGGACCCGTCCCTGGCGTTCCCCATCACCCTGGCCATGCTGGTCGCCACCTGCCCCTGCGCACTGTCCCTGGCCACGCCCACGGCCCTGGCCGCCGGCACCAACCGCCTTGCCGGCAGTGGCCTGCTGGTCACCCAGCCGGATGCCCTGGAGACCCTGGCGCGGGTCGATCATGTGGTTCTGGACAAGACCGGCACGCTCACCGAAGGGCGCCTGAGCATCAGCGAGGTGCGCAACAGCGGTCGCCTGGACGAACAGGCGGTTATGGAGCTCGCCTCGGCCCTGGAGCAGCACTCGGAGCACCCCATCGCCCGCGCCTTCCCGGCACCACGCTCCCTGCGCGCCGATTCCGCGACGGTGACCCGTGGTGGCGGCGTCGAGGGCGAGGTGGACGGGCGGCGGTTGCGCATCGGCCGGCCCGACTGGGTCGCCGCCCTGGCAGGCCAGCAGGCGCCGGCCGCCGATGAACGGGGGGCCTGGATTGCCCTGGGTGACGAGCAGGGCGTCCTGGCGAGCTTCCGCCTCGCCGACCAGGTCCGCCCGGATGCCCGCCTGGCCATGGAGCAGCTGCGCGAGCAGGGCATTGCCGTGGAAATCGGCAGTGGTGATTCCCCCGGGGCCGTCGAGGCGGTTGCCAGCGAGCTTGGCATCTCCGCCTGGCAGGCGCGCATGAGCCCCGAGGACAAGCTGCAGCGCCTCTACACGCTCCAGGCGCAGGGCGCCACCGTTCTCATGGTGGGCGACGGCATCAATGACGCCCCGGTGCTTGCCGGGGCCAACGTCTCCGCCGCCATGAACGAGGGCACGGCCCTGGCCCAGACCACCGCGGGCATGATTCTACTCGGTGGTCGGCTGGAGCACCTGGCGGCGGGCATGGAAACGGCCCGTGCCACGCTGCGCACGGTGCGCCAGAACCTGATCATTTCCGCCTGCTACAATGCCTCCATGCTGCCGCTCGCGGCGCTGGGCTTCATTCCGCCCTGGCTGGCGGCCATCGGCATGACGGCGAGTTCCCTGGTGGTGGTGCTCAACTCCCGGCGGCTCGCAGCCGCCCGCCCGCGGCAGGGGGACACGCGTATTCCGGCGACGTCGGTCCGGGAGGGGCAACCCGCATGAACATCATCTTCGTCTCCATCCCCATCAGTCTGATCCTGCTCGGCATCGGCGTGGCCATCTTCTTCTGGGCCGTACGCAACGGCCAGTTCGACGACCTGGACACCCCGGCCTACTCGATTCTGATGGACGAGGAGGAGAAACCGCGCCAGAGCCGCCAGCGCAGCACCGACGGATCCGGGGCCGAAGACGACGCCAGCGATACCCACGATACGACCGGGCGCAAGGACCGCGATGGATCATGAGCTGACACTCGTCGCCGCGCTGCTCATTGGCCTGGCCGGCAGTACCCACTGCCTGGGCATGTGTGGCGGTGTCGCCGGCAGCCTCGGGGCCGGCATGCAGAGTGACAGCGCGCACCGTCGCTGGTGGCTGGGCCTGTGCTACAACCTGGGGCGCATCGGCAGTTACAGCCTCAGCGGGGCGATTGCGGCCACCCTGGTGGGTGCCGTGGGCGCCACGCTGAACCTTGCCGGGTGGGGCGTGTTCCTGCGGTTGCTCACCGCGGCGATACTGGTTGCCGTGGCGGCGCATCTGCTTTTCAACTGGAGCGGCCTGCGCCGCATCGAAGTGGTCGGCGGACGGCTCTGGCGCCACATCGGGCCCCGTGCCCGCGCCCTGTTCCCGGTACAGACCCCTGGCCGCGCCCTGATGCTGGGCGCGCTGTGGGGCTGGCTGCCCTGCGGCCTTGTCTATACCGTGCTGATCGCAGCGGCGGTCACCGGCTCGCCGCTGGCGGGCGCGGCCACTATGTTCGTATTCGGGCTGGGCACACTGCCGGCCATGACCGGCGTCACGGTCTTCGGCCAGGCGCTGCGGCGTTGGCAGGGGCACCGCAATGCGCGGATGGTCACCGGCACCATGCTCATGGTGTTCGGTGTCTGGACGGCGGTGGCGCCGGTGACGCACATGCTCCAGGGCCATGGTGACGGCCACGGCGAACACGCGGCCGTCATCACCAGTCCCGGGCCGGTGCAGATCGCCGGCCCGCGGGGCTGACACCATGGCAGGCCACACTCGCGACAGTCAGGCCGCGCCCCTGCTGCGTTTCCTCGGCTCCATGCGGCTCGCCATCATCCTGCTTGTGGCGGTGGGGGTGGCCTCGATCATCGGCACCATCATTCCCCAGGCACGCCCCTTCGAAGAGTATCTGGTGCAGTTCGGGCCGTTCTGGTTCGAGGTGTACCGGATCGTGGGGTTGTTCCAGGTGTACACCTCGGGCTGGTATCTGGGGCTGCTGGTCTTTCTGGTCGGGTCCGTGGCCGTCTGCCTGTATCGCCAGACGCCTGGCATGGTGCGGGAGATGCGCCAGTTCCGGGAGAATCAGCGGGAACGCTCCCTGCGTGCGCTGCGCAACCACCGGGAGCTTGCCGTGGACGCCGCGCCGGAAGAGGCGGAGGCGGCGACCCATGCCGTTCTGCACCAGCACGGCTACCGCGTGCGTGCGGACAGCGAGGGGGAGACACGGTTACTGGCCGCCATGCGCGGGCGCAGCAATCGTCTCGGATACGTGTTCACGCACCTGGCGGTGGTGGTGATCGGGGTGGGGGCGCTTATCGACGGCAACCTGCTGCTCCGGGTGCAGGAGTGGACCGGCCATGTTCAGGTGGCCTCGGAGCAGGGGCCCGTGGCGGACATGGACAGTGCCAGTCGCCTGCCCGTGGACAGCGGGGCGTTTCGCGGGATCGTCACAATCCCCGAGGGAGAGCGTGCCAGCGTGGTCTACATGGCGCGGGGGGACGGTGTCCTGGTGCGGGAGCTGCCGTTCATGCTGGAGGTGGAGGCGTTCCGGGTGGAGCACTACCCCAGCGGCGAGCCGCGTTCGTTCGAGAGTGACGTGGTGCTCCATGCCCCGGAACTCGACGAGCCCCTGCGCGAGACCATCGCCGTGAACAAGCCGCTGCACTACGGTGGCTACTCCATCTACCAGGCCAACTTCGGTGACGGTGGCTCGCAGCTGCGCCTGGACAAGTGGGATCTCCTCGGGGGCGGGGAGCCACGGCAGATTGAGGCCCGCATCCCCCGGGGCCAGCGCGTGGAGGCCGGGGGGCGCAGCTACACGCTGGAGCCGATGGATTTCGCCGTGCACAACGTCGAGTCCGTCCCCGGACAGCGTGCTGACAATCGCAACCTGGGGCCGAGCTTCACCTACCGCCTGCGGGCCGAAACCGGCGAACAGCGCGAGTTCGAGGTCTACATGCTGCCGGCGGAGCTGGACGACGGCACTTTCTTCATTGCCGGCGTGCGCAACGGGCCGGCGGAACCCTTCCGTTACCTGCACATCCCGGCGGACCGCGCGCGCAGCCCCGGCACATTCCTGCGCCTGCACGGTGTGCTGCGTCAGCGCGAGCAGGTGCAGGCCCTGGCCCGCGAGGCGGTGCCGCGGGTACTCGCCGATGCGGATCCGGCGCCGGATTCTGACAGCCCCGTGGCGCCGGCCCTGGCGCGGCTGGGTGAGCTGCTGGTGGCCGACCTCCTGAGTGAGGGCCCCGGGGCCGCGCAGGCGGGCCTGGAGCAGCGCCTTGCCGCGGCGAACCTCCCCGAAGAACAGCAGGCACTCTGGCGCGAACTGGCCTGGGACGTCCTCACGGAAACCGTGGAGCAGGCGTACCGGCAGGCCGTGGAACAGGGCGGCGATGATGCCCCGGAATCCCTGTCGTCCGCGGCGCATCGGTTCCTGGAGCACAGCCTGGAAACCCTGCCCGCGGTACAGCGCTACGGAGCTCCGGTCTATCTCCAGCCCACGGATTTCGAGCAGCGCCAGGCCACCGGCCTGGAAGTGGCGCGAACGCCCGGCAAGCCCGTGGTCTACACCGGTTTCGCCCTGTTGACGGCGGGCCTGGTGCTGATGTTCTACGTGAGCCATCGCCGCGTGTGGTGCCGTATCCGTCCGGATGGCGCCGGCAGCGCCGTGCTCATTGCGGCCAACAGTCCGCGGGATCCTCTGGGGCTGCAGACGTCCTTCGCCGCCATGGTGCGCGCGCTGGAAGCACGGCTCGGGCAAGGCGCGCCATCCCGGGATGAGTAATACTTGAGGCAACGGGAACAACGATAGAACGGGAGGCATGTCATGGCGGGAACGGCAACGGCGAGACTGGACCTCGGTGGCGATCAGCCGGTCAACATTCATCAGGTCGGCATGGACCGGCCCTGGGCCTGGCTGCGGGCGGGCTGGCGGGATCTGGCCCGTACCCCGGCAACCAGCCTGGGCTACGGGGGCATCTGGGTGATCATCAGCCTTGCCATCATCGGCGGGCTCTGGGCGGCGGACCAGGGCTCCTGGCTGCTGCCGCTGGTGGCGGGGTTCATGCTCATGGGCCCGGTGGTGGCCGTGGGGCTGTATGCCATGAGCCAGGACCTGGAGCAGGGCAGGCAGCCGGGGCTGGTGCCGGCCCTGCTCGCCTGGCGCAGGAACGCGACGCAGATCGCCCTGATGGGTGTCTTGCTGATGGTGTTCCTGCTGGCGTGGATCCGGTTCGCCACGCTGCTGTTCGCGCTGTTCTTCGGCACCAGTATTCCCACGGTCGAGGCGACGATGGTCTACACCGATCTTATGCTCTCGGGCACCGGTGTAGCGCTGATCATCGTCGGAACCGCCATTGGTGCTGTTCTGGCGTTTACTGCCTTCGCGCTCAGCGTGGTCTCGATCCCGCGGCTGCTGGATCAGCCCCGTGCCAGCGTCCTCGAAGCGGTGATTACCAGCCTGGCCGTCGTGAAGCAGAACCTGCGGCCAATGCTGCTGTGGGGCGCCATTCTCACCGGCGTCACTGTCCTCGGGCTGGCGGCCGGACTCATCGGGCTGGCCCTGGCGCTGCCGGTGCTGGGGCATGCAAGCTGGCACGCGTACAAGGAACTGGTTTCGGAAGGCTAATTCGGGAGACCCGGTGTCATGCCACAGTGGAAATGCAGTATCGCCCCGTCATCCATGCGCGATGCCCGCGCGTCACTGGGACACCTGGCCGAGGACGTCTACCGGGTGGACGCGGACAGTGAGCAGGAGGCGCTGGAGAAGGCAAAGGCGCAGATCATCGAGCGTCGCCCGATGATGGCCACTCTGCCGGCGGATTTGCTGGATGACTGGCTGATCGCCGAGTACGACAAGGGGTAATGGCGCGGGGCCCGGTCGGCCAGCCTACACCTCGCCGTGCATTGCCGCGACGATCCGCCCGACCGCGGTTTGCAGAGACGTGGCGCCGCGCCATTGCGCGTTGCCTTGCTCACGGGTGACCCGGCCGCTGGCGAGGCCGTCGTACATGCCAAGCAGGGCAGAGGCGACTTCAGGCGCTACCCCTTCGTCGGTGAGGGTGCCGTAGCGCTGTTCCGGCGGGATCAACACCGGCTCCACCGGATGCCCGAGAACGGTCGCGAAGGCGGTCGCCACGTCCCGTGCGCTCCAGTCCCGGGAGCCGCCGAGCTCGACGACACGTGTGCCCTGCCACTCCTCGGTCAGAAGGCGGGCCGCGGCTGCTCCGATGTCCATGGTGCTGACCATGGGGATTGCCTGGTCGACATCCAGGAACGAGGGTAGAACGCCCTCCGTGATGGCGGTCTTGGCCACCTCCGACCAGGTCTCGACGAAGTAGCCACAGCGCAGAAATACGGTGGCCGGCGCGGTGCCTGCCAGCGCTTTCTCAAGCGTGTGCAGAGTGGATATGACGCCCGTGCCGGCGTCGTGCTGAGCGCCGACTGACGACAGCACCACGATCCTGGCAGGCTCCGCTCGCCGGACCGCCTCGGCAAGGGCCTCGCCAAGCCGCGTGGCCTGCGCGAAGGGATCGCCGGCCAGAGGTGGCGGGCTCAGCAGGAACGCCGCCGTTGCCCCTTGCAGTGCTCGCGCGACCTGATCGGCGTCGTACAGGTCGGCGACGGCGACATGGGCACCTTTCGCCCGCCAGCGTTCGCCCTGTTCGGGGCGACGGACCACCACCCTGACCGGGGCGTCACGCTCCATCAGTGCATTGACGGTTTCGCCTCCGGCCCTGCCGTTTGCTCCAAAGACCACGTTCATCGCTTTGTCCTCCGCATGGTTGCGTGTTCGTTGTGCTGCAGGGAAAGCATGCAGCGCGGTGTTCCATTCGGCCAATGCATGAGCGATATTGTGGTTATGCATGAAGTGGAATTGCGTCGAGTCGACCTGAATCTGCTGGTGGTGCTGGAGGCGTTGCTGGAGGAGCGGAGCGTGACGCGCGCCTCGGCCCGCCTCGGTATGAGTCAGCCTGCCGTGAGCCGTGCCCTGGGCCGTCTGCGCAGGCTCTTCGGCGACAGGCTGCTGGTGGAGACGCAGCAGGGCTACGTCCTCACGGCCCGCGCCGAGGCGCTTCAGCCGACCCTCCGGGGCGCGCTGATCCAGGTCGGCACGCTGCTGGAGGCCACCCCCTTTGACCCGGCGGCAGCCACCGGCAAGGTGCGCCTGTTGATGCTGGATCTCGAAACCGCCGTGCTCGCGCCACCTCTGCTTGCCCGCCTCGCCGCGGAGGCGCCCAATCTCGACCTTGATGTGGCCCCCGTGGGCCCGGCGCCCCTGGACGCCCTGGAACGGGATGCCGTCGATGCAGTGGTCGGCGTGATCGAGGAGGCGCCGGCGGGGATCCATCGGCGCGGCCTGTACGACGACCGTCTGGTCACGCTGATGCGCACCGGGCACCCGTCGGCGAACCGGGCCCTTACCCTGGATCACTATCTGCAACTGGGGCATATCGTCGTGAGCGTGACCGGCGAGGGGACGGCGCCCGTCGACGCGGCGCTCGCCCGAATGGGGCGCCGGCGGCGGGTGCACGTGCGCGTGCCGAGCTTCCTCGCGGCGGTGGAAATCGCGGCCCACTCGGATCTGGTGATGACGCTTCCCGCGAGCCTTGCGCGGACGGCTGCGGGGATGGGCCGTTTCGTTGAAGTCCCGCCCCCGCTGCACCTTCCCGAGTTCACCATGAGTCTGCTCTGGCACGCCCGGCACCAGACCGATCCACGTCACGTCTGGTTGCGGGAAGCCATTGTCGCGGCGACAAGGCCGTGATGGCCTCAGGCGGGGTTCGTGCACGTATGATGGGAGCGGGGCTTGATGCGGGCGCCCCGAAGGGCCGGGAGGAAGGCGGTGGCGCGTTCGGCACATGACACACTCCGGCAACTGACGCCGGATGATCTTCCGCTGATGGACGGATTGCTCCTCCTCTTCGGGCAGGTCTTCGGCGAGATGGAGACATACACCGGCAGCCAGCCGCCGGTCGCGTATACACGTGAGCTTCTGGAGCGCGATGCGTTCATCGCGCTGGTCGCACTGAAAGACGACACGGTGGTGGGCGGCCTGGCGGCGTATGAGCTGAAGAAGTTCGAACAGGCGCGCAGCGAGATCTATATCTATGACCTGGCGGTCGCGGAAGCGCATCGGCGCCAGGGCATCGCCACTGCGCTGATCCGGGAGGTGCAGGCCATTGCTGCGGCCCGGGGCGCCCATGCGGTGTTCGTGCAGGCGGACACGGGGCCGGAGGATGCAGCCGCCATCGCCTTGTATACCAAACTGGGCAGAATGGAGTGGGTGCTTCATTTCGATATTCCCGTGGATGCGCAGCGCAGTGGCTCCTGACAACGCATGCGCAAACTGAGTTTTATCGTCAACCCGGCCGCTGGCGGCGGTCGCGAAGCCCGCCGGGGGCATCCGCTGCTGCGGGAGATACGCGCGCAGGCGGCCGGTGCCGAGGTGCTTGTCATGGGGCAGCCCGGCGATGCGAGACACTGGGCGCAAGGGCGCAAGGATGACCGCGGGCGGGTGGTGGTGGCCGTGGGTGGCGATGGCACGGTGAGCGAGATTGGCGGTGCCCTGGCGGGAGGCGAGGCGGCGCTTGGCGTGCTGCCGAGCGGCTCGGGCAATGATTTCGCCAGAATGCTCGACACGCCGCGGGACGTGGCCGCGGCGGTGGCGTTCTTCAACACGGCAACCGCCGGCCTTTGTGATTTGGGCGAGGTCAGGGTCGAGCACGCCAGCGGTGAGCGCTCGCGGCACCGGTTTCTGGTGAGCATTGGTGTCGGCTACCCCGGTGTGGTGGCCGCGACCGCCTCCCACGCAGGCCTTCTCAGGGGGTTCCCCAGTTACCTTGCCGCTGCGCTGCGCGGCCTGGTCACGTATCGCTCCCAGGCCATGACCGTTACCGGGGATTCGGGCCGCGTCAGCGGCAAGCTGTTCCTGGTCGTGGCGGGCAAGGGGCGATGGTGCGGGGGTGGTTTCCAGTTGCTGCCGCAGGCCCGCCTGGATGACGGCTGGCTGCACCTGTGCCGGGCCGATGCCATGCCCATCTGGCGGATTCTGCAGATCCTGACGTCAGCGGTGAAGGGGAGTCACGGTCGCCACCCCGAGGTGGCGCTGGAGCGAAGCACACAGCTCACCATCACGTGCGCCGAAGGCGCCATGGTGCACAATGACGGCGAGTGGATTGCCAGCCATGCTGTACGTATCGACTTGGGGCTGTTGCCCCGGTCGCTGCTGGTTCTGGGGGCGCCCGGTGGCGGGCTGCCCTGATGATGGCAGTGGTGCGGCCCTCCATATCCCGTGATGCGGGTCACGGGCCTGGCGAAGACGACGCGTTGTCCTCCGGCTGGATGTTCTGGTTCAGTTGAAACAGGTTTCCCGGGTCATACTTCGCCTTCAGTGCCGCCAGGCGCTGGTAGTGGGTCGCGCCGTGGTTGGCCCGCGCCTGGGTAGCGGCCTCATCCGCAAGGCCGGCAAAGTTGAGGTAGGCACGGCCGCTCGAGAGCTGATTCATCTCGTCCCAGAAGTCTCGCGCCCAGTTGATATTGCGCTTATCGTCGGCTGCGCTCTCCCAGAGCATGTCGATGCTGAGCATCCAGTTCATGTCCCGGGCGCCGAACGCGGTGGCATCGGCGGGGATGCGTTTGACCGCTCCGCCCAGGTCCCAGACGGAGCACAGTGAAGTGGGGGATGGCCGCTCCTGTGCCCGCGCGGTGATGGAATCGATGGCTGAGTCGTCGAGCGCGTTCAGCAGCAGCGACTTGTAGTACGCGCGGTAGACGCCCCTGGGGGCCTGCGCGTCGAAGATCTGCTGTATTTCGCAGTAGGGCATGGGGCCGGACATGTCCGCCAGGGGAGCGGCCAGCGTGCGCAGCGGCTGCAGCTTGCGTTCGCCTTCGGCCGCGTCGTCCGTCCACACACCGCCCACCGCGATGACGGGTTGGCCCCACGTGGACTTCGGCAGGTCCGGGTCTTCACCCACGGTGGATATTTCCACCATGGAGCCCCGAAACGCGTCGGGGGCGGTCTGCACGAAATCCCGCCAGCCGCGCATCACCCGGGCCGCATCCCTGGCAGGGTAGAGGGTCATGATCAGCATGACCGTGGGGCCGACCGGGTGGAGCTGGAACTCGAATGACGTGACCACGCCGAAGTTGCCGCCGCCGCCGCGCACGCCCCAGAACAGCTCCGGATTCTCGTGCTCGCTGGCGGTGCGCGGCACGCCGTCGGCGGTGACGATCTCCACCGACACCAGGTTGTCCAGGGACAGCCCGTGCTTTCCCCGCAGCCAGCCCATGCCACCGGCCAGTGTCAGCCCGCCAACGCCCGTGTCCGAAATCAGGCCGCCGGGTGTCGCAAGCCCGTAGACCTGGGCCTCACGGTCGAAATCGCCCCAGGTGGCGCCACCCTGCACCCGGGCACGTCGCGCCAGTGGGTCAATGTGAACCGCCCGCATTGCGGACAGGTCGATCATGAGACCACCGTCGCAGGAGCCCGTGCCGGCGGAGTTGTGACCGCCGCCGCGCACGGCCGTGACCATACCGCTATCGCGGGCGAAATTGACGGCCGCAATCACGTCCGCGGTGCCGGCGCAGTGCGCGATCAGGGCCGGCCGCTTGTCGTACATGCCGTTCCAGATCTGCCGCACGGTGTCGTAGTCTGCATCCCCGGGCTGCAGCAACTGGCCGCGGAAGCTCGCCTGCAGGGTCTCGAACAGTGGGGCCATGGCTCCGTCGATGAGGTCCTGAGAGTCGATCCGTGCCGTGTTCATGTCGTGCCTCCTGGGCGTTGCCGCCCGACCGAAGAGGTTCTGCCACTGTGCTATAGATCCTAGGAAGCGAATCGGTCTGCCGTAAGAGGCAAAGCCACCACAAGCAGGGCAAAACAGACACTGGCGGGGTCATTCGATGCATGCGCCTGACCAGCCACCGCTTCACATCTCTCTTCTGGCGGCGCCGGAGACGTCGCCGTCGGTCCTGTATGGCCTGGTTGACGTGCTTGGCACCGCCGGCGCCATTTACCCGGAGATCACCACCGGCAAGCCTGGTCGGCCACTGTTCGATGTGAACGTGGTTGCCGTGGCCGCGACGCCGTTTCGCTGCGGTCTGGGGATGATGATCGAACCCGACTGTGCGCTGGCCGACGTGGCGTCCACTGACTGCGTCGTGGTCTGCGACATGTATCAGCCAGTGCATGAGCCGCCCCACGGACGTTACGGCCCCGAGATCGAGTGGCTCAGACGCATCCATGCCGACGGTGCACTTCTCACGTCGGTGTGTTCCGGCTCACTGATTCTCGCAGAAGCGGGCTTACTGGACGGCCGTGAGGCGGCCGGTCACTGGTGCTATCGGGAGCTGATCCGCCGGCATTATCCCCGCGTGAGGCTTCGCGATGATCTGGTGCTTTGCCTTTCGGAGGAAGGCGAGCGCATCGTTACAGCCGGCGCGGTCAGTGCCTGGCAGGAACTGGCCATGTACCTGATCGCACGGTTCGCGGGCCGTGAGCAGGCGCTGCAGACGGCCAAGGTGTTTCTGTTCACCGAGCACGCGGAGGGCCAGCTACCCTATGCGGTGACCGTGCTGCAGCCGCAAACAGCTGATGCGGTGATCGCCGACAGCCAGGCGTGGATCGCCGACAACCTCGCCTGCGCAAACCCGGTGACCTGCATGAGAGAGCGCGCAGGGCTGAAACCGCGGACCTTCGCACGACGGTTTCGGGCGGCGACCGGTTATCTGCCCATGACCTACGTTCACGCCCTGCGCATCGAGGACGCCAAGCGGCAACTGGAGGCCGCCACATTGCCCGTGGACGAGGTCGGCCATGCGGTGGGTTACGAAGACCCAACGTCCTTCCGCCGTCTGTTTCGGCGCAAGACCGGCATGACGCCCTCGGCGTATCGACGCAAGTTCAGCCGCCTTGCGGCGCCTGGAGGTGTCTGAAAAGACCCGATGACGGCGTTTACGCGGCGGGCGGAACCAGTACGGCGGCTCCCGTCAGGCGGCCCTCGCGGAGGTCGGCCAGGGCCTCGTTCGCGCGTTCCAGCGGGTACGTGGTGATCTCGGTGCGGATGGGGACCTCCGGCGCCAGCGCCAGGAACTCGGTGCCGTCCTGGCGGGTGAGGTTGGCCACCGAGTGGATGCTGCGCTCCTCCCAGAGCAGCCGGTACGGGAACGACGGGATGTCCGACATGTGAATGCCGCCACTCACGACCCGGCCACCCGGGCGGACATGCTCAAGAGCGCGTGGCACCAGGCTGCCAACGGGTGCGAAGATGATGGCCGCATCCAGCGCCTCCGGCGGGTCCTCATCGGCGCTGCCAGCCCAGCTTGCGCCGAGTCGGCGGGCGAACGTCTGTGCCTGACCGTCCCCGGGGCGGGTGAATGCGTAGACCTGCTGGCCGCGCGACACCGCCAGTTGCGCAAGGATGTGTGCCGCAGCCCCAAAGCCGTAGAGACCCAGGCGTCGCGGCTCCGCGCCCCCGGCCATACGCCAGGAGCGGTAGCCGATGAGGCCGGCGCACAACAGTGGAGCGGCATCGGCGGGTGTGTAGCCGGAAACCGGGAAACAGTAGCGGGCATCGGCCACCGTGTACCCGGCGTAACCGCCGTCCAGGGTATAGCCGGTGAATCGCGCGTTGCCACAGAGGTTCTCCCGGCCGGCTGTACAGGCCTCGCACTCGCCGCAGGTCCACCCCAGCCAGGGTACGCCGACCTGGTCGCCGGGGCGGAAGGCAGAGACTCCGGCGCCCGTGTCGATCACTTCGCCGACGATCTCGTGGCCCGGGATGACGGGCAGGCGTGGTTCGGGCAGTTCTCCATCGACCACGTGAAGATCCGTGCGGCAGACGCCACAGGCGAGGACGCGCAGCTGCACCTGGCCCGGTCCGGGCTCAGGCACCGGCACGCGCTCCTGACGGAGCGGGTCTCCCGGCGAGTGAAGGCGCATGGCCTGCATGGTCTGATGGCGCGTCATGAACCCTGTCCACAGGTCAGCACTGCGTTTTCAGACTAGCAGAGATTCACCCGGTGACGGCCCGTGGATTGCCAGCCCTGCCAGGAGCCCGATGGCACATGGATCTGTCGGTGGTGATGCCCCGTTGTAGGGCGTTCTGACCCGTCATCGGTCCAGGATGGTGCGGCCTGGCTCTTCCCGGGCAAGCGTAATCGCTTGTTTCTTCGGGAGTCTCTGATGTGGCACGGGTGTTGCTAAGCCTCACGGGAACAGGCGTCGTTGGGCCGGTCCGGCCCCGCTGTCGTGGGAGTTGACAAAAGCGGCCGATTCGATAAGCCTGAAAAAACAGCACGCGGCTCCTGATCGTGAGCCTCGCGTCAGCATCACATCTCGACTCGCCAGCACCGTGCTGGACGGTCATGGGGCAAAAGGGCTCCCCTCGTTACCGAAAGGTGGCGACGGGAGCCCTTTTTTGTTTGGAGATTCCTAAGACCATGAATACCAGTAAGCGGATACCCGTTGGCATTCTGTTCTCCACGGAGGGCCCCTACGGCACCGTCGGGCGCGCCATGCGAGACGGCGCCATGCTTGCACTGGAGCAGGTCAACGCGGACCCCGTCTTTCCGTTCGAGCTGGTGCCCCACGAGCGGAATCCGGGCGGCGATACCCAGGCTTACAGCGAGTATGCGCGCGGCCTTCTCCGTAATGAGGGGGTGAAACACATCGTGGGCTGTTACACGTCTTCGAGCCGTAAGGAGATCATCCCGGCGGTGGAGAAGTACGACGGCCTGCTCTGGTACCCGTCGCACTACGAAGGGTTCGAGACCAACAGCAACGTGGTCTACACGGGCGCTGTGCAGAACCACCACGTCCTTCCGCTGATGGAGTACGTCCTCGCGAACGTCACGAAGGAGATCTACTTCGTCGGCTCCAACTACGTCTGGGCCTGGGAGAACGGCCGCATCATCCGGGAACTCATCAATGCGGCGGGCGGGCGCATACTCGCCGAGCGGTACCTGCAGGTGGATGACCTGGATGTTGCCCACATCATCGAGGACATCCACGAGAAACGCCCCGCGTTCATCATGAACATGCTGATCGGGGAATCCAGTTACGCGTTCTACCGCGCCTTTGCCAAGGCGCGGGCCGAGAATCCGGACCTGGCGGAGGCGGTGATCGGCAGCTGCACGCTGTGTGAGCCGGAGCTGGCCCGCATCGGGCCGGCGGCGTGCGCAAACCATCTCTCGTCGAGCGTTTACTTCTCCACTGTCGATACCGGGGCCAATAGGGAGTTCGTTACCAGTTACCGCAGTCGTTACGGCACGGATGCGTTGCCAAGCGCTGATGCGGAAGCCTCCTATAACGCCGTACACCTGCTTGCGCGCGCCGTTTCAGTAGCCGGTTCGGCGGAGATCGAGCAAGTCAAGGATGCGCTCCCCGAGACATCGTTCGAGGCCCCTCAAGGGCTTGTCTGGATCGACCCCGAGAATAACCACAGTTACCTGACCCCGAGGCTTGGCCTCTCCCGGGCCGACGCCAGTTTCCGCATCGTCTTCGAGGCGAATGCACCAGTGCGGCCGGATCCCTACCTGATCTGGGCGGACGCCGCGGGCACCGGGCGTATTCAACCAGAACCCGTCATCGCGAAAAGTGGTGCCGGCTTGAGGGTTGTGCGATGAACAACAGCATGCGACGTAATTTCCGCGGTGATCATGCGCTTATCGCCTGCGCTGAAGGGCAGGACCGGGCTGTTCTCGTGCAGCAACTGTCTCGCCTGGGCGTGACGTCGTCCTATTTTGACGGCCGCTGGGAGCGGGTGGCCGACACGCCCCTCAATCTCGTCTTTTTCGATGCAGAGGCAGGCCGTCAGCTGAACGGTATCGAGGAGGTCATCGATGCCGTGGAGGGGCCGTCCATCGCGCTGATCGGGTCCGATACGCCCAGTTCCGTCAGTTGGGTCATTCAGCGGTGTGTGTGTGGCTACCTCACCAAGCCGCTGCGTCGGGCCGGGATTCTCGCGAGCATGATCATCGCCTATCACGCCTATGACCAGCGCCGCGCCAGGGAGAAGCGCGTTGCGCGACTGGAACAGCAGGTGCGGGCCCGCCAGGTGGTGTGCTCGGCGGCGATTCACCTGACAGAGCAGTTCCACGTCACCGTCAATGACGCGTTCCGCCTGATGCAGGACATCAGTATGCGACGCCGGCTCTCAATGGAAGACCTTGCCGCGATGATCGTTTCCGGCGAGATCGCCACCTCGGCCCTGGTTGCGGACATCCAGCTCGCCAGCCGCCCCCCGGGGTCAACACAGGATCGTCAAGGGAACGCGTGAGAACCGGTTCGCGCGGTTCCCGGCCTGCCTTGCAATAAGAACCAGGAGCATTCCGATGAGCAGCGTTGTAGAAGACACGACCCAGTGGGTCGACGAATCCTTGATGCACCGTCGTGGTATCGCTGGCGGTAAAGTTGGAAAAACGCACCATCTCACCGAAGACGTGCAGGGCAAGTTTCACTACACGATCGGGCCCTACTCAGACAGTGTTCTGGAGATCGATCCAGGCGACCGGGTGGTGGTGGAAACGCGGGATGCCTTCGATGGCCTGATCAAGAGTGAAAGTGATTCACCGTCACAACTTCTCCGCATGCCGTTTCTCAACCCACAGAACGGGCCGATCATTGTCAGGGGCGCGGAAAAAGGTGATGTGCTCGCCGTCTACATCGAATCCATGACAACCCGCGGCGAAAACCCCACGGGAACCTGTTGCATGATTCCGGAATTCGGCGCGCTAACAGGGACTGAATACACGGCGATGCTGAATGACCCGCTGCCGGAGAAAGTACGCCGTATTCCGCTGGACGAGAACAACATTTACTGGAGCGAGCGCAACGTCCTCAAATACCGGCCCCACATCGGCACGCTCAGCGTCTCCCCGGAGATCGATTCCATTAACTCGCTCACGCCGGACCAGCACGGCGGCAACATGGATCTGCCGGACATGGGGCCGGGCAGCGTCACCTACCTGCCCATCCGTGCGCCCGGAGCTCGGCTGTTCATCGGCGATGCCCATGCGTCGCAGGGGGACGGCGAGGTCTGCGGAACGGCGGTGGAGTATCCGAGTATTACGACGATCCGGGTGGACCTGATCAAGCAGTGGCCGATCGACTGGCCGCGTTTCGAGAACGAAGAAATGATCATGGCCATCGGTAGTGCCCGCCCACTGGAGGATGCAACACGGATTGCCTATCGGGAGCTGATCCGCTGGATGGTTTCCGATTACGACTACGACCAGTGGGATGCGTACATGATGCTGAGTCAGTGCGGGAAAGTGCGGCTCGGCAATTTCGTGGACCCCAAATACACCGTTGGTGCCGGGGCAATCAAGAAGATTATTGAGCGTTGATGAATCCGGTGAAGGGCAACCCAGGAGTTATGTAATGACACAACATATGACGACAAAATCGTTGGTTCTGGCGTCCCTGATCGCAGGCGGCGCGACAACGGCCGTATCCGCTGACGACCCCATTCGCATCGGTGTTCTCGAGGATCAGTCCGGGGATTTCGCCGCGGTCACGCAGGTCAAGGTGTATGCCATCGAAATGGCTGCTGCCGAGATCAACGAGAACGGCGGCATTGCCGGCCGCGAGATCGAGCTGGTGACCTACGACACCCAGTCCGATGATCGGCGTTACCAGGAGTTCATGCGTCGTGTGCTGCAGCGTGACCAGGTCGACACGGTCTTCGCCGGTTTCGCCTCGTCCTCGCGGGAGGCCTATCGCCCCATCGTCAATCAGTTCGACGGGCTGGCCTTCTATAACAACCAGTACGAAGGCGGCGTGTGTGACGCCAACATGATCGTCACCGGCGCGGTGCCGGAGCAGCAGTTCTCGACCCTCATTCCGTGGATGATGGAAGAGTACGGGCCGAACGTGTACACCCTCGCGGCGGACTACAACTTCGGTCAGATCTCCGCCGAGTGGGTACGGATGATCGTGGAGGAAGAGGGTGGCCAGATGGTGGGGGAGGATTTCATCCCCCTGGGCGTGTCCCAGTTCTCGCAGAACATCCGCAACATTCAGAGTGAAGATGCGGATTTCGTCGTCACTCTTCTGGTCGGTTCGGCACAGGCGTCCTACTACGAGCAGGCGGCATCGGCCGGGCTCGGGCTGCCCATGGCGTCGTCCGTGAACGTGGGGCAGGGCTATGAGCACAAGCGCTTCTCCCCGCCCAGCCTCAAGGACATGTACGTGACCACCAACTTCATCGAAGAGGTGGATACGCCCGAGGCCAACGAGTTCGTCGAGAACTTCTACGAGATGTTCCCGGATGCTCCCTACGTGAACCAGGAGGCGGCCAACTCCTACATTGCGCTCCATCTGTACAAGCAGATGGTCGAGCGGGCGGACGGCTCCACCGATAAAGAGGACCTCAGGGCCATCATTGCCGAGGGGGACGTCTGTTTCGACGGGCCGTCGGGTACCGTCTGCCTGGATCCGAGGAGCCAGCACATGTCCCACAACATCTTCCTGGCGAAGGTGGACGAGGAGCACGCCATCTCCTTCCCGCAGACCTGGGACAACATCGAGCCCTACTGGCTGGGTGAGGTGGGCTGTGATCTCACGGAGAACGATCCCAGCGCTCAGTACACGCCTTCCGACAACCCCAGTCGGTAAGCGCCGTCGCAACGGGCAGGGTGGCCTTGAGCTCCCTGCCCGCATTCCATCGCCGCGTTACTTGAGACGTGCTGGCCGCGCTGCGGCTCAGGAGCTTGATCATGGAGTACCTGCACATCGCGTTCTCCGCGTTCTACCAGTTCGGTGACGCGTTCGCGTTCCTCGTTCTGGCGGCGGCGGGGTTGGCCGTGATTTTCGGCATGATGGGCATCATCAACCTCGCCCACGGCGAGTTCATCATGTGCGGCGCCTACGTCACCGTCGTGACCTCGGCCATGGGCCTGCCGCTGCCCCTGGCGATGCTGTGCGGCAGCCTCGCCGCCGGGGTGCTCGGCATCGTGCTGGAGCGCACCATCATCCACCGGCTCTACCACCGACCGCTGGATTCCATTGTCGCGACCTGGGGCATCAGCCTGATCATCACCCAGGGCACCCTCGTGGTGCTGGGCTCGAGCATGCCGGGCATCAGCACGCCGCTCGGCGGGTTCGCCGTGGGTGACTACACCTACTCCACCTACCGCATGGTGCTGCTGGGCGTTGCGCTGCTGGTTCTGGCGGGGCTGTACGTCATTTTTCACCACACCACCTTCGGCATTCACTCGCGTGCCACCATCCAGGCGCCGCACATGGCGAAGGCAACAGGTGTGGACACCGGGCGCATGAACTCGCTGACATTCGGGCTCGGCGCCGCACTGGCAGGGCTGGCCGGGGCGTTGTATGCGCCCACCATGTCCATCGTGCCGACCATGGGCGCGAATTTCCTGGTCGAGAGTTTCGTCACCGTGGTGGTGGGCGGCGCGGACGTCTTCCTCGGTACGGCTCCGGCTGCGGCGATTCTGGCTGTGATCAAGGCCGCGCTGACGGCCTGGTACGGGCAGTTGATCGGCCAGGTGGGTCTGCTTGTCACGGTCATCATTGTCATCCGGTTCCTGCCACAGGGGCTCTCCGGATGGCTGCTCAAGGGGCGGACATAATGAATACACCGAATCAGAGCCTGCCGCGGCCTTCGGCGTGGCGGGTCCCTTACTGGGTGACGCTGTTGAATGGCCCCCAGACCCTGGGGCGGGGGCGGATCTTCTGGGGCGGGTTTTTTGCCACGGTGCTGTGTGCCGCACTTTTCCCCGCGTTCGTGGACGGCTGGACCACCGGTAATACCGCCTACTTCCTCTGCTGGGTCTTCATGGCGCTGGGGCTGTCTTTGATCTGGGGGTACAGCGGTGCGCTCAGCTTCGGGCAGACCGCATTCTTCGGCATCGCGGGCTATGGCTACGGCGTGGTGACCCTGAACTTCGGCGCCGAGTACGGCATGACGTTCGGTGCCCTGTTCATGGCTGTGGGCGCGTCCTGCATCGCCGCGGCCGTGCTTGGTTACGTCATCTTCTACGGGCGCATCAGCGGCGTCTTTCTCGGCATCGTCACGCTGTCCACGACGCTGGTGCTGCATGCGTTCATGGCGCAAACGGCAGGTTCGCAGTGGGCCATTGGCGATGCGCGCCTGGGTGGCCACAACGGCATGACCGGAATGCCGCCGCTGACCATTCCCTGGCCGGGCATGGACATCATGCTCTATTCGGGCGTGGGGCTCTATTACCTGCTCCTGGTGATGGTGATCGTCTGCTATCTGGCACTGCGGATCCTCGTGAACTCCCGCTTTGGCAACGTGCTCGTGGCGATCCGGGAGAACCCCCACCGGGCGGAAATGCTTGGCTACGACATCCGGCGCTACCAGTTGATCGCGTTCATCATCGGTAGCGGGCTGGCGGGGTTGTCGGGGGCCCTCTACACCGCCTGGGGCCAGTACATCAGCCCGTCGAGCATGGGGCTCGCCGCTGCGGCATTGCCGATCGTGTGGGTCGCCGTGGGCGGGCGCAAGGACCTCACCGCCACTCTCATCGGCACGCTGGCAGTCCTGGCCGTGTTCCAGAACCTGACCATCTTCGGCAGCTACTACGCGCTGATCCTGATGGGGATTCTGCTGGTTATCGTCGTGCTCTTCCTGCCCCAGGGCTTGATTCCGGGGTTGGTGCAGCTGGTTGACAACTATCGCGATCGGGCCGGCAAGGGGAGGGTGTCATGACCATCCTGCGAACGGAAGCCATGTGCAAGAACTTCGACGGCGTCCAGGTGGCGGAGGATGTGAATTTCTCCATGGAGCCGGGTGAAATCCGGTGCCTCATCGGACCGAACGGTGCCGGCAAGAGCACGTTCTTCAAGCTGGTGCTTGGCGAGCATCAACCCAGCTCTGGCGACATCTTCTTTGCCGATGAGCGGATTACCGCCCTGCGTTCGTTCGAACGGGTCCGCAAAGGGATTTCCGTGAAGTTTCAGGTGCCCGGCATTTTCCGGGAGTTGTCCGTCTGGCAGAACATGCAGATTGCCGTCCAGCACCATCTCCACCGTGATTCCATGGCGAAGGATATCGAGGCCGCCCTGGAGTTCGTGGGGCTTGCGCAGAAGTCGCGGGAGCTCGCGGGCACGCTGTCCCACGGCGAACAGCAGTGGCTTGAAATCGGTATGGCGATCAGCACCAGGCCCCGTCTACTGCTTCTGGACGAGCCGACCGCCGGCATGACGCCCGAAGAGACCCACAAGACCGGGGAAATGGTGCATCGCCTGAACCGTGAGGGGATGTCGGTTCTCGCCGTAGAGCACGACATGGAGTTCGTGCGCCAGATCGCGCAGAAGGTCACCGTGCTGAATTTCGGGGTGATTTTCGCGGAAGGGACGATCGGCGAGATCGAGTCCAACGACGAGGTGGCACGCATCTATCTGGGGGCCTTTGATGACGACTGAAGCCGACAGCTTGTTGAGCGTGGAGCACCTGACGGCCGGGTACGGCAATACCTCGGTTCTCCAGGACGTTGGATTCCGCGTCGGTCAGGGCGAGATCGTGGCCGTCATCGGACGCAATGGGGTCGGCAAGACCACGTTGATGAAAACGTTGATGGGTCTGGTGAAACATCGCGAGGGGACGTTGCGTTTGAACGGTGAGGATCTGGGCCCCCTGGATACCCACCAGCGGGCGCGCCGCGGCATTGGCTATATTCCCCAGGGGCGGGAGGTGTTCCTGAGAATGACCGTGTGGGAAAACCTCAAGGTCGGCGAAATGCTCAAGCAGCCCGGGGAAGAAGTGGATTATGAGCGCGTCTACGAATTCTTTCCGATTCTGCGTGAACGGAGCAATCAGCGGGCGGGAACGTTCAGTGGCGGGCAGCAGCAACAGCTCGCCATCGGGCGTGCCATGGTGGCCAAGCCGCGGCTGATGCTGCTGGATGAACCGTCCGAAGGCATTCAACCCAATATCGTCAAAGACATCGCCCGCAACATCCTGAAGCTCAACAGGGAGTTGGGGACGACTGTTCTATTGGTGGAACAGAATCTGGAGATGATCATGACCATGGCGCAGCGGTGCTATGTCATGGACAAGGGTCAGATTGTGAGTGAACTGGAACCGGAGCAGCTGCGGGATCGTGACGCCATGCGCCGGGCGCTTGCCGTGTAACGAACGCACCATTTTTCTCTCTCTTTCGAACAAGGAGTAACGTCATGAGTGTCAAACGCCCGGGCAGCGATGCCCTTCAAGCGATTTCCGATTACTACGGTTTCGATCTGACTCCCGGCGAACTCACCGAGTTTGAATCAGCTGTCGCTGACTCCATGGGGATCTATGACCGGATCGACGAGCTGGCGGACGAGTATCTGCCGGTCAAATACCCCCGTGCGGACGTGGGATACCGACCGCTTGGCGATGACAATCCCGGCAACGGCTGGAGCTGGAAATGCTCGATTCCGGGCGCGTCGGATGGCCCACTGGCCGGGCGTACGGTCGCACTGAAGGACAACATCGCGTTGGCCGGCGTTCCCATGCTCAATGGATCGTCGGTCATGGAGGGCTATGTCCCGCGCGAGGATGCCACCGTGGTGACGCGGCTGCTGGACGCCGGAGCGCACATTATCGGCAAGACGGCCGTGCCGGCGTTCTGTTTCGATGGTGGTGGCTGCACCGGGTACCCGGAGCCCCAGCCCGTCAACCCCCACGACCACGGGCGCCTGGCCGGATCGTCGTCCAACGGTAGCGCTGTCGTGGTGGTCAATGACCAGGTGGATATCGCGCTGGGCGGCGACCAGGGCGGGTCGATCCGTCTGCCGTCGTCCTGGAGCGGGTGCTACGGCATCAAGGGCACGTACGGGCTGGTCCCCTATACCGGGATTTTCCCGATCGAGAGGACAGTGGACCACTGTGGTCCGATGGCGAAAACAGCCGAGGACTGCGCACTCACACTCGAGGTGCTTGCCGGAACCGACGGCCTTGACCCGCGCCAGTACGATGTTCGCACCGCCCGTTACACGGAAGCCCTGAGCGAAGACCTGTCCGGGCTGCGGATCGGCGTGCTGAACGAAGGCTTCGGCATTCCTGGAGTCAGCGAGGCAGATGTCGATGCCGCCGTGCGTGAAGCGATCGGTGTGTTGGAGAAAGCCGGTGCCAAGGCCTCCGAGGTCTCTGTGCCGCTGCACTCCGACGGGCTCGCGCTGTGGAGCGCCATCGCATTCGAAGGTGCGACCGAACTGATGGTGGCCGGCGATGGCTACGGCACGAACGCGCGCGGCCATTACAGTACGGATCTCATGGATTTCTATGGCCGCGCCCGCCGGGCCCGTGGGCACGATTACAGCGATACGGTCAAGGTCACCGTGCTGGCCGGGCATTACATGTCGGAGCACTACAACCGCCACTACTACGGCAAAGCGCAGAACATCGGCCGACGGCTGGGTGCGCAGTACGATCAGGCACTGCAGCAGTTCGACTTGCTGGTGATGCCCACCACCGCCATGAAAGCCGTGCGCCGTCCTGCCGACAAGAGCCTCGCCAGCACGCTGGCTGGCGCGCTGGGGAACCTCCATAACACGGCTCCGTTCGATGTCAGCGGACATCCCGCCATGAGCGTGCCGGTGGGCTTCTCGGAGGGGTTGCCTGTCGGTATGCAGCTGGTCGGCAGACGCTGGGATGAAGCCACGGTACTCAAGGCGGCCCACGCGTACCAGGTTACGGTGGGCTAGGCCCCTCTGGCTTCCTGGAGTGCCTCGATGGCCGGGTCCAACAGCGGCAGCAGTTGCCCGGCCCAGATCGAGTCACGGTAGCGTTCGCGGAACCAGCCCAGGTGGCCCACCTTCTTCTCGCCGATGTCCGACGGCCGGATCGCGACCATCCGCACCGGTGCATTGCGGAAAAAGGCGTGCATGGCCTGGATGCCCTTGCGCGACATCATTTCGTCGTCCGTGAACGTGACCGCCGTGATCGGCACGCGCACGCTGGCGAACTGGTCCCGCACCGCCGGACCTTCCACGCCCACGGCGTAATCGGGGTGCAGGCACCAGCGGCGCCACTGGCGCATCACGCCGCCGGGCAGGTCGCCGACAATGCCCAGTCGGTTGCCCGGGAAATAGCCGACGGTGGCGAGCGAGACCGGCGCGATGCCGTACCACAGTGCCAGTACGCGGCGGCGGGTCGGGGTGGCGTTCCAGCGCCAGTAGCCGCTGCCGCAGGCGACGGTGACGGCCTGGCTGAGGCGATTGACGCTGGGGATCATGCCCAGGAGCTGACCGCCCACGCTGTGACCGATCCACGTCAGCGGAGTGTCGGGATAGCGGGCGAGGGCAAACTGTAGCACCGCTTCGCAGTCTTCCGTGGCCCAGTCCGTGACCTGTGCATCACAGTTGCGTAGCGGGCCGGTCAGGGAAGCGCCGATGCCGTAGTAATCGAAGGTAATGGCGGTCAGGCCGTGCTCGCTGAGAAAGCGTGCAAAGCGCTCGTAGGCGCGCTGCCCCACACCCATGGCCCCGGCAACGATCACCACCGCGCGCGGTGCCTGCGCCTCGAACACCCGCAGTGCAACAGTGTGGCCCCGGGGCGTGCCGAGGGTGATTGCGGTGACGTTGTCCGCATCCTGCGTTTCATCGCTGACGTGGAAGAGGGGCTGGTCCATGACTCGATCCATTCGCTTGCTGCCGTTCCTCGACCGGACTATAGGCCGGCGGCTGCGCTCTCGCAATAGCATGGGAAAGAAAACTTTTCTCTCTGACCGGTTTGACCTCCTGACCCCGCTTCGATAGCGTCTATGGCCTCTGAGGTGCTTCGGCCGCCAGCCCGGTGGCCGGGGATAATCGGGAAGCCGGTGCGTCGCCACACAGGCGCGACAAGTCCGGCGCTGCTCCCGCAACGGTAAGCGGTTTCATGCCGTCCACCCGGCGCTTGCTCCCGGCAGGCGCCACCCACTGGGCTTCACGGGCCCGGGAAGGGCGTGGATGTGCTGGCAGGTTCTGCCACCGCAAGCCCGGAGACCGGCCTCGGATGTGTACCGAACGCGCCACGGGAGTTGGGCGGTTTGGGTGAGGTCGTTCCGGCCTGCCTCCCGCGCCTGGAATTGCATTGCCCGACCACTTGCCTGCGTGCTGCCCGGCCATGCCTGGGTCTCCCTGTGCGCACAACAACATTGATTCCAAAAGAGCCAGTGAGGGCCATGATGCGCGAGAAGAATCCACGTCCGGCGTGTGCCGGATGGCCGGCCACGACCGGGTTTTCCAGCAGTGAACTGCCACGCCGCACACGGCCGGCCGCCATGGTGAGCGGTGCCGTTGCGTCCGCCGTGCTGGCGTGCGGCGTCACCACGGCCGGCGCGGGGGAGATCCCGCTGGGCAGTGACGGCGACGCCGGCAGTCTGAGTTTCGGCGGGCTGCTGCAGCCGCGCCTGGAGTACGACCGGCGCGACGACGGTGATCATCGCGCGGAGGCCACGCTGCGCCGCGCGTGGCTGGATATCCGCGGCGAACTCCCCGGCTACGGCCTCACGTTCCGTATGCAGACGGATGTCGGCGGCAGCGCCTCCGTGCGCGACCTGTGGCTGCAGTACGCCCTCGGTGACAGCTGGGGGCTGCGCATGGGGCAGTACACCGCGCCGTTTGCTCTGTCTCGGTCCGTTGGCGGGCCCAATCGCACGTTCACCGAGATCGGCGTGGCGGCCAACAACTTCCAGATTCCCCAGGGGCGGGACACCGGGCTCGGGCTGCTGGGTGGCGTCGGGGATGGGCGCTGGGAGGCCAGCATCAACGTCTTTGACGGTCGTGGTCGCCTGGACAGCCGTGGTGACCGGCCGTCCACGGACGGCGGTCTCGTGACCGCCCGGGCCGCGTATGCGCCGGTGGGTGCGGTGCCGTCGCATACCTCCACCCTGGGCAATACCCGTCAGCCCGCGGCGCTGTCCTTCGGGGTGGGCGGCATGGCTGCCGCCGACAATCACCTGCGTGACTGGACGCTGGGCGACAACGACGACGTGCCGGCCGACTGGGCCACGGGCACCGTCGACGTGGCCGCCAGCCTCGGCCCGGTCACCGGCACGGCCGCCGCGTTCCAGCGCCGCGTCAGCCCGGATGAGGGAAGCGGCTACGACGACCAGGGCTGGGAGGCCGAGCTGGCCGTGGCGCTGCCGGTCGTGGATCAGGAGGTTGCGTTGCGCCGGTCAGTGCTCCGCCGGGACGTCAACGACGACCGGCCGGATGCGTCGGAGCGTGGTGGCCAGCGGGAATGGTCCGCCGGCTGGACGGCTTTCCACGACGGCCATGCCTGGAAGACGCAGGTGTTCGCGGTCCGTACACGCGGCGGTGATCAGCCGTCGGACTGGCAGGCCCACGTCCAGCACCAGCTGCGTTTCTGACAGGAGGAGCAGACATGACAACAGCACGACGTACACCGCTCGTCCAGCAGGTCGCCGTATTGATTCTGTGTGTCGCCACGCCGGCGCTGCTGGCCGACGGTCACTCCGGGAGTGATCCTGAGGAGGTGGAACTCCGCATGCCGGGCCCCTGGGGGGATTACAGCGAGGCCATGGAGGACCCGGACGCCGTGGATGCCGATGCCGCCTACGTCGGTCACCGCCGCCACCGCATGCAGCTGCTCTCGGGCTATTACCGCTCCCTGGAGATGGCGCTGCGCTATGACGCCCCCGTGGATCCGGAGACCATCGCCAGGCTGGCCGAGGGCCTCGAGCGCCACGGTCAGGACATCCCCGCGCTGTTCGACCGGGAGACGCCCACCGGGGAGGACGAGCCCGGCGCCCTGGCGCGCATCTGGGAGGAGCAGGAACACTTCCAGGAGCACATGAACAACTTCGCCGCACGGACGCGGGATCTGCAGCGGGCAATCCCCCAGTCCCCGGCCGAGGCGGACGATGACTGGGAGCCCCGTGCCACGGAAGTGCTGAACGGCGTGCGGCACCAGTGTCTTGCCTGCCACGACACCTTTCGCCGACGCTGAATCATGCATGACGTGAATGCCATTGAATAGAAACCATGCATTTGTCGTGGCGATGTCCGGCGCCTAGGCTGCTACCATCTCCCGTTGCGCGCAGCGACGCGCGCGACGCTCCGGTCGCACCACTCAGTGCCGGCAGCCCGTGGGCTCGTGCCGGAAAACCGCATTAGAGGACTTATGAAAACAAAGATCACCGAACTGTTTGGCATTCAGCACCCGATCATCCAGGGCGGCATGCATCACGTCGGCTATGCGGAGCTCGCCGCGGCGGTGTCCAATGCGGGCGGCCTGGGCATCATCACGGCGCTGACCCAGCCCAGCCCCGAAGCCCTGGCGGAAGAGATCCGCCGCTGCCGCGAGATGACGGACAAGCCCTTCGGTGTGAACGTGACGTTCCTGCCGTCCGTCAACACGCCGGATTATCCCGGTTACATCAAGGCCATCATCGATGGTGGCGTCAAAGTGGTGGAGACGGCGGGCAACAACCCGCAGCAGGTGCTGCCGCCGCTGCACGAGGCCGGGGTCAAGGTGATCCACAAGTGCACGTCGGTGCGCCATGCGCTGAAGGCGGAGTCCATCGGCTGCGACGCAGCCAGCGTCGACGGCTTCGAGTGCGGTGGTCATCCGGGCGAAGACGACGTGCCGAACTTCATCCTGCTGCCCCGTGCCGCCGAGGAGCTCACCATCCCGTTCGTGGCCTCCGGCGGCATGGCCAACGGCCGGTCGCTGACGGCGGCACTGGCCATGGGTGCCGAGGGCATGAACATGGGCACGCGCTTCATCGCCACCAAGGAAGCGCCGGTGCATGAGAACGTGAAACAGGCCATCCTGGCCGCGACTGAGCTGGACACGCGCCTGGTCATGCGGCCGCTGCGCAACACCGAGCGGGTGCTCACCAATGACGCCGTGGAGCGGCTGTTGGAGAAGGAGAAACGCCTGGGCGCCGATCTCAAGTTCGAGGACATCATTGATGAAGTCGCCGGCGTCTACCCGCGCATCATGAAAGAGGGCGAGATGGAAGCCGGTGCGTGGTCTTGCGGCATGGTGGCCGGGCTGATCCATGACATCCCCACGGTGAAAGAGCTCATTGACCGCACCATGGCCGAGTCCGAAGACCTGATCCGTCAGCGTCTGGCCGGCATGCTGGATAGCTGAGAGCGTTCACCACCGCAGGGAACAGGAGAGCCCAATGCCCTTCGAGACGCCCCTTTCGCTGTGCGGGCCGCTGCGGCAGCCCCAACAGATGCTCGCCGATCAGGAGTACAGCGGGCACAGCTCTATCCACGACGACAGCAAGGCCGAGGAGCTCGGCTTCCGGGCCGGCCCCATCGAGGGGCCGACCCATTTCAGCCAGTTCGTGCCGCTGCTGACACACCTCTGGGGCAACGCCTGGTTCGAACGGGGCTGCTTCTCGTCCCACTTCCAGAACATGGTGGTGGAAGGGGAGTCCGTGCGGGCGTTCGTGGAGCTACCGGAACAGGGCGCGACCCGCGCCCGGGCGTGGGCCGAGAAGGAAGACGGCACGCCGGTGCTGGAAGCCAGCGCCTCCATCGGGCCGGATCACGGCCCGACACTGCTGGAGCAGCGCATGGAACGGCTGCGCCCGCCGGAGCAACTCGTCATCCTCTCGGACCTCCACGTGGGCATGACCGGCGCGGAGGACGAGCCCGTGCGCATGGATCCGGATCAGCACATGGGCAACCTCTACCCGTTCACGCTCAACCAGAAGCTGGAGAAGATCACCGAGGGGTCGCCGTGGTACGCCGACGGGTCCGCCTCGCCCTGGGGGCGGCCCGTCATTCCCCTGGAAATGGTGAGCGTGCTGGCGGAGTACAGCAGCCCGAAGGCCGCGTTCCCGGTGAAGCATCCGGTGATCGGGCTGTTCGCCGATCAGGAGATCCGCATGGTCGACGGGCCGCTGTTCGTGGGTGAGGACTACCTCCTGCGCCGCGAGATCGTCGCGCTCTCCGAGAGCAAGCGCACCGAATCCTACTGGGTGCGCACCCGCATCTTCGACGCCAGCGGTCAGACTCTCAAGGCGGAGATGCTGCTCAACCACGCCACGCTGAAACACTCCTACCCGCACTATGACGCGGAGCGGACCGCGGGCTGAACGCACCGGCACCGGGGTGGCAGGCCGTCACCCCGGCGTAGACGCCTTGCGCATTCCCGTTGTTCCTTTCTTCACCGTCGGCTGCTTCAATTAAAGGAACCCCGAAAGGGGCACCGCGTGTGCACCCAACAGAGCGAGGTTCCCATGGAGCAGCTGGTCCGACGTCTCGGCTTTCGTACCGACCCGACCATCTTCATCGTCTCGGCGGGGTTGACGTTTCTCTTCGTTGTCGCGCTCGTGGTGGCGCCCGGGCCGATCCGGGATGCCTTCGCCACCGGGCGGGAATGGATCGTTACCAATCTCGGCTGGTTCTTCATCTTCGGGGTGAATGCCTGGCTGTTCTTCCTCCTCTGGGTGGCGCTCTCGCGCTTCGGTGATGTGCGGCTGGGGGCGGAGGACGACCGGCCGGAGTACTCCAACGTCTCGTGGTTCACGATGCTGTTTGCGGGCGGCATCGGCACGGTGCTGATGTTCTGGGGCGTGGCCGAGCCGGTGTTCCATTTCTCCGATCCGCCGCGGGCCGGGACCGAACCGCACTCCGTGCAGGCGGCCCAGGAGGCCATGGGATTCTCGCTGTACCACCTGGGGCTGCACACCTGGACGATCTTCGCGCTGCCCGGGCTGGCATTCGCCTACTTCATCCACCGGCACAAGCTGCCCCTGCGGGTGAGCTCGGTGTTCTATCCGCTGCTGGGGGAGAAGGTACGCGGCCCCATCGGCAAGACCATCGACGTCTTCGCGATCCTCGGCACGCTGTTCGGCGTTGCCGTCTCCATCGGGCTCGGCACCAGCCAGATCAACGCCGGGCTCACCGAGCTTCTGGGGGTGCCGGATAATGTCGCCTCCAAGGTGGTGATCATTACCGTGCTGACCACCGTCGCGGTGCTGTCCATCGTGGCCGGGCTCGATCGGGGCGTGAAGCTGCTGTCGAACATCAACATCGGCATGGCCACCGGGCTGATGGTCTTCGTCCTGGTTACCGGCTCCACCCTGTTCCTGCTGCGCGGGATCATCGAAACCCTCGGGCTGTATGTCTCGAACATCGTGCCCATGGCGTTCTGGAACGACACCCTGGCGCAGTACACCAGCGAGGACGGCTGGGGCTGGCAGGGGAGCTGGACGGTGTTCTACTGGGCCTGGACGGTCACCTGGGCGCCCTTCATCGGGATCTTCGTCGCCAAGATCTCGAAAGGGCGGACCATCCGCGAGTTCGTGCTGGGCGTGCTGTTCGCACCCTCGCTGTTCACGCTGGCGTGGTTTGCCATCTTCGGCTGGTCGGCCATGGAGATCGACGGCATCGGTGCCACCGCGCGTGCAGCCCTTGGTGATGAGGCCGGCCGCATGACCGACGCCGTGAACCAGAGCGTGCCCCTGGCGATGTTCGCCTTCTTCGAGCACTTCCCGGCCGTGCAGTTCGTCCAGGGGCTGGCCGTGGTCATCGTGGCGATCTTCTTCGCCACCTCGTCGGACTCCGCCTCTCTGGTGGTCGACATGCTCTGCACCGGCGATGCGCAGTCGGGCCCGGTGCGCCAGCGGGTCTTCTGGGGCGTGGCCGAAGGGGCCGTGGCCGCCATGCTGATCGTGCTCGCCGGGGAAGCGGGGCTTGAGGCGCTGCAGCAGGTCATCACGGTGATCGGCCTGCCGATCTTCGTCATGGTGTTCGCGATGGTCTTCGCGCTGTTCAAGGGGTTGCGGGCGGAGAACGTCGGGCGACCCGACGTGGGGGCGCCGCCGCGTCTGGACGACATGTAGCGTTGCCCCCGGCTTTCTGACGCCGTTGCCACAAACCTGACATCTTCACCACAGAAACGTGAAGTGTGTCCGGGATGCTGCGACGCGGCAATGCGATCCTCCGCGCGTCAATCACAGTCAACCACGGAGGGTCCCATGAGCCGGTCCCGATCCGATGCCGGAGTCTCCGGTCTTCGCCTTGGTGTGACCGCCAAGGCGTTCACGCCCATCATTGTCCTGTCCGTTGTCATGCTGCTGGTCGGCGTGATCGTTGTGCGGGGGCTGTTCGGTTTGTCCGATCAGATGGACCGCGTTGCCAACCAGCTCGTGCCCACCGGCGAAGTTGCTGCCGACGCCCTGGAGCGAATCATGCAGGAGCGGCGCGCCGTGGACGGCATGGTCATGAACCGTGGCGACGAGTACGTCGAGGACTACGAGGCGGCGCGGGAGGCGGCCGAGGCGCTGCTGGACAACGCCGAGCGTGTCGCCGTCGGAGACGCCGCAGACCGTGTCGCCGAACTCCGTGCGGCCCACGCGGAATACCACGAGATCCTGGAAGAGCGGGTCATGCCCCCGGTGCTCGCGTATCGCGAGCTCCGTGACGAGACGCTGCCGCAGCTGTCCGCGGCGATGGTGTCGGATCTGCGCGCTCTGGAGGAGTTCCTCAACGAGCAGGGCCTTGCCGACGCCGAAGCGCAGGTGGAGAGCGCGCTGGTGGAGGTCCTGCAGACCAACTCCGCCATGATCCTGTTCACCCAGCATTACGAGCGGGCCGATGCCGGCCGGGCCGCACAGCACTACGAGGCGGCTGCGGAGCAGCTTGCCGCGATCGACGGCTCCGGGCTGCCGGAGCAGCAGCAGGAGACGCTGGACGAGGCCACGGCCCGATGGGCGCAGTACGGTGAGGCCACGGAGTCGCTCTACCAGTACCTGGGCGCTGCCGAGGAGCACTCCGAGAATGCGCTGATCCCGGCCGGTGACGGGCTCACCGCGGCCACGGTGGAGATGGTGGACACGGTGTTCGACGATCTCTCCGTGATGTCCACGGACGTCTACGACGTCAGCCAGCGCAACATCGTGCTGGTCTCGGGCATTTTCCTGCTGGGGCTGATCGTGGGGGTTGGCGTCGGATGGGTGGTGACACGCGGCTACGTCAGGCCACTGCTGCGCCTGGACGCGTTCGTGAACCGGTTCGTGACCGATATGGACGCCGGCAACGGCGACCTGACCCGTCGTGTGGACATCTCCACCCGCGACGAAGTCGGGCAGCTCGGCGGTAACGTCAATCGCTTCATCGAGACCCTGCAGAAGGTGTTGAGCACCATCAATCAGGAGACCAACCAGCTCGCCAGCGCGGCCGAAGAGCTCTCGGCGATCACGTCGCAGACGCAGCAGGGCGTGACCCGGCAGAAGTCCGAGACCGACCAGGTCGCCACGGCCATGAACGAAATGGTCGCCACGGTGCAGGAGATCGCCAGCAACGCCTCTGATGCGTCCACCGCGGCGGGCGAGGCCAGTGAGTCCGCCAGCGATGGCCGCAAGGTGGTGAACGTGACCGTGGACGCCATCAACGGTCTGGTCCAGGCGGTCCAGGACGGACAACAGACGGTGAACCGGCTGGATCAGGATGCCGAGTCCATCACCCAGGTGATCGACGTGATCACCGGTGTTGCCGAACAGACCAACCTGCTTGCGCTGAACGCCGCCATCGAAGCTGCGCGGGCCGGACACGAGGGCCGCGGGTTTGCGGTGGTGGCCGGCGAAGTGCGGGCCCTCGCGGAGAAGACCCAGGAGTCGACAGGCCGCATTCGCGAGCTCATCGAGACGCTTCAGCAGGGCACCCGCAGCGCCGTGACGGTGATGGAGCAGAGTGCCGAGAAGGGCAGCCAGACCGTCGACCGCGCGGCCGAGGCCGACGCCGCCCTGCGCCGCATCGAGGAGCAGGTGCAGGTCATCAACGACATGAACGCGCAGATTGCCAGCGCGGCGGAAGAGCAGACGGCGGTGAGTAACGATATCTCGCGCAACATCGAGAGCATTCGCAGCGTCTCCGATGAATCCGCTCAGGGTGCCGGCCAGACGGCGCAGGCCAGCGAAGAGCTGGCGCGGCTGTCCGAACGGCTCAACCGCCTGGTGGGGCAGTTCCGTATCTGATCCTCACCGGCGCGGCGTGTGCGGTCAGAGCAGGGGGGTCAGCAGCACGGCCAGGAACAGCCCCGTGACCACGAAGATCAGCCGGCCGACGACCGACCAGAGCTGCATGCCGCGCTCGAGGTTCGAGATGCCGAGCACGGTGGGGGCCGTCCAGGCCGTGAGGTTCAGCCGCGCCGTCAGGGCCGGGAGTGGCGAGCGGAGTTGTGGCGGTCCGCCGCCCCGGAGCGCCAGGGCGGCGATGCCGAGCCCCAGCAGCACCGGCCATGCCGCACCGGTGAGCGCGGAGAGCGTCCACGCCTCGTGGAAGGCGTCCTCCCCGCGGAACCATGTCCAGGGCAGGAGCGTGGCCGCGACAACCAGTGTCAGCCACAGCAGCAGCGGCGCCCGTGCCATGGGCTTGTCGTGCCCGGGCTGCGTGGCCCGTGTGCACCAGAGGAACCGCATCATCAGCAGGGTGGTGGCGACGGCCGCAAGGTAAAGTGCCGGGGACAGCCAGCCTGCAAGGGGGCTGAGGTCCGCGGCGCCATCCAGTGCCGCCTTGCTGAGCGCGCCACTGGTCAGGGGCGCACCGGCGAGCGCCAGCGCCGGTAGCCACAGCGCCCTCCATACCAGCCGTTGCTGCGGTCCGCTGTCGGCGTCGAGCAGTCCGGCCCCCAGGAACAGGGCGCCCTTGTTCAACCCATGATGCATGACCAGCGCGGCCATGGCGGTGTATGCGGCTGGCGCGGCGTCGGTATGGGTCAGTGCAACGCCCGCCATGATCACCATCAGCCCCATCTGGCTGACGCTGGACCAGGCCAGGACCGTCTTCGCGGCCAGTGCCATCACGCCCCGCGCCGCGCCATAGAGCGCCGTAAGCAGCCCGAGCACCACCAGCAGCACCCCCGGCTCTGGAAACTGCCCCGCGGCGGGCTCGCTGATGCGCCACCAGCCAAGCGCCCCCGCCTTGATCATGACCCCGCTGAGCACCGCGCTGGCCGCAACGGGCGCCACCGGGTGCGCCAGAGGCAGCCACGCGTGCACCCCGAACACGCCAAGCTTCATCGCAAAGCCGAACGCCAGCAGTGCCACGGCCAGTGGCGCGGTGGCCACGGGCGCCGCGAAGCCGGGCGGGGTTCCGGGGGCGCTGTGTGCCATGAGCATGGCGATGGCCAGCATCATGGCCACCTCGCCCAGCATCATCATGGCCACGTAGACGCGGCCCGCGGCGCGCGCCGCTTGTTGCCGGGAGTGGATGATCAGGCCGTAGGAGGCGAACGTCATCAGCGCCATGCCCACGTAGAAGGTCAGCAGATCCTGCGCATGGATCAGCGTCAGGTTGCCGGCAAGCGCAGCCAGCCATGCCAGCGCGAACACCGGGTGGCGGCCCGGCCTGTCGCCCGACTGCACGGCGAACCAGCCCGCGACGCTCCACAGTGTCGCCGCCACGATCAGGAACAGCCGGGTGACGGCGTCCACGCCGACGCTACCCAGGTGTACGGCCTCGGGGGTGAACATCGCGCTCAGCAGGGCGGGCACCGGCGCCAGCGGCAGCACCCAGCCCAGCGCCCGTTGGCGCGGCACCGCCAGCATGCACAGCCAGGGCGCGGCAAGCGCGAACCCAAGGAGGGCCAGCGTCGAGGCGTGGCCGGTCACCGTGGCCGTGATCGCACCCGGCGATACCTGCACCGCCGGCCAGGCGATGCCGGCGAGCACCGCGCCGACGGCGAGTCCGAGCGCGGCGCAGGCCAGGAATACCGGAGGTCGCGCATCGTCGGGCCCGGACCCACACCGGGGGCGGGCCGCCACGTCGATCATGCGGAACAGGTAGGCGGCGGTGAGCAGGGTGCCGGTCAGGATGATCACCACCCAGACCCACGCCTGCTCGGCGATGGCCGCCTGCAGCAGCCACAGCTTGCCGGTGAAGCCGCCGGTCGGGGGCAGGCCGATCAGCGAGGCGCACGCAATGGCCATGGCGATCCACGCCGTGCGCAGGCCGCGCTGGGGTGTGCCCAGTTCGCTCATGGCGTCGCTGCCGCGTGCCTTGATCACGCAGCCCGCACCGAGAAACAGGGCGGCCTTGGCGAGGCTGTGGGCCACCATGAGCAGCACCGCGCCGCTCCACGCGAGGGTGCCGGAGGCGGTTGCCGCCAGGGGGAAGACCAGCATGCCAAAGCCGATCTGCGACACGGTGGAGTAGGCGATCAGCATCTTCAGGCGGCGCTGAAGCAGCGCCTGGGCACCGCCCCAGAGCAGCGCCCCCGCTCCCAGAGCGCCCAGCAGCGGCGCCGCGCCCGTTGCGAGAAAGCCCGACAGCGGCCCGAACCACAGCCGGATCAGCAGATAGTAGGACGCCGCAATCACGATGGCCGACAGCGCCGCGCTGACCACCGTGGGGGCGCGCCCGTGGGCCTTGGGCAGCCAGAAGTGGAGCGGAAACACGGCGCTCTTGAGCAGCAGACCCACAGTAACAAAGGTCACCGCCACCGCCGTGACCGGGTCCACGGCGATGCGCTCGCCCAGGAGTGCCAGGTCCAGCACGCCGTACTGCCCGTACAGCAGGGCGACGCCCATGAGATAGATCGAGGAGCCCAGCACCATGGCGAGCAGATAGCGCCAGGCAGCGCCCAGGGCGTTCTCCCCGGCGAGGGCGATCAGCCCGACGGCAGCCAGGGTCAGGACTTCCAGCGCCACGAACAGGTTGAACAGATCGGCGGAGAGAAACAGCGCGTTGAGCCCTGCCAGCAGGAACAGCCATAACGGCCAGAACAGCGGCGCCTGCCCGCCCTCGAACGCGCGGAACGCGGCGCAGAGGGTGGCGATGCCGGCGGCAAGCACCAGCATCAGCGCGGCCAGCCCGTCCACGACCCAGACGATGCCGAGCGGCGCGCCCCATCCGGCGAGCTCGTGCTGTGCGGTACCGTCCGACATCACCCGGGCGGCGAGCATCAGCGCGGCCAGCAGCATGACGAGCCCACTGGACACGCCCAGTGCCGCACCAAGGCGCGGCGCGATGAATGCGCCCACGGCTGCGGCCAGCGGCAGGCAGGCGAGCACCACCATGGCCCAGTCGGCAGCGGTCATTGATCGCCCTCCGGGCGGCCACGTGCGGTGTCGGAGCCGCCGGGGGAGAGGCGGATCAGCAGGGCCAGCGCCACGGCGGTGGTGCTCACGGTGACCACCAGGCCGGTCAGCACGATGGCGTGCGGCACCGCGTCCACCGGCTCCGCAACCGCCGCAACGGTGACCAGCAGCAGAAATACCGCAGAGGTGAGCACGTTGAGCGAGAGCAGCTTGCGCAGCATGTGCGTGGACGCGAACAGCCCATGCAGCCCCAGGACGAACAACACACTCGCGAGGATTGCGTAGAACATGCTCAGCTCTCCCCGTGCCAGTGGTCCGGCGGCCGACCGCAGAGGTAGACCGCGAACATGAGCAGCGCGATGGACAGCGCCGCACTGATCTCCAGCGCCAGGATCAGCGGTGCCGCAAGCGCGTGCGGATAGGCGAAGAAAGCGCCCTCCAGGGCGGCCATGACCACGGCTACCGCGACCATGGCGATCAGGCCGAGGGAGAGCAGCCAGCGCCATGGGCCGTGCTCCTCGCCGGTCAACCAGGGCCGCGCGCCCGCCAGTACCATGAGAATGCCCCCGGCGCCCATGACGGCACCGGCCTGGAACGCACCACCGGGCGCGTGGCTGCCGCGCCAGAGCAGGTAGGTGGCCGCAAGCACGAACACCGGAAACAGGGCACGCCCCAGGGCCGGCAGGGCCGGGGAGGGCATTTTCGGCACGATGGGGCTGGGCGCCGGCCCCAGTGACCAGATCGCCACGGCGCCCACCAGCAGCACGCCGATCTCCAGCAGGGTGTCGAACGAGCGGAAGTTCAGCAGCACGGCGGTGACGGGGTTGTCCACGCCGGACTGCGCCATGGACTGTTCCACGGCCGTGCCTAGCCCCGGGGCCGGGAGTTGCCACGCGGTCACCGCCAGCACCAGCAGGGTCACTCCGGCGAACGGCAGCCAGAACACCAGCTCGCCGGGGCGGCGCCAGTGGCTCTGCCCGCCGCCGGAGCCGTCCTTGAGGCGGGCGAGCGCCGACAGCAGCAGCGCGCCCGTGGCGCCAGCGCCGATGGCGGCCTCCGCCAGGGCGATATCCGGCGCTTCCAGGCGCACCCAGATCAGGGCCATGACCAGCCCGAACACCATGTAGCTGACCACCGAGCGGAACAGCCCCGGTGCGTGCATGGCCTGCCACGCCAGCCAGAGCAGCGCCAGCCCGAGCAGCCCGTCGAACGTGTGCGCCAGCCAGTCCATCAAAGGCCGCGGGGTTTCAGGCCGCGTGCCAGCGCCGTGCGCGCGATGAGCCCCGCGCCCGTGGCCGACGCGATCAGCATGAGGACCCAGATCAACAGCAGCTTCAGGGTGATCAGCACGCTGCCGGACTGCAGCCCAAGGCCGAGGCATACCAGCCCGAGGCCCACGTTGTCGCCCTTGGCGAGTGCGTGCAGGCGGCTGTAGGTGTCCGGCAGCCGCAGCAGCCCGAGCGTGCCGAACAGGAAGAAGGGCACGCCGGCCAGCACCAGCGCCATCCCGATCACGTCAACCACCGTCATCGCTCTCCTCCGGTCTCGTCGTCGGTGTCGGAGGTGGGCGTCAGGGCCGACCAGGCGCGGCTCACGAAGGTCACCACGGCCAGCGCGGACAGCAGTGCGAAAACCAGCGCCACGTCCAGCAGGGGTGGCCGGTCGGTGGCGAAGGCGAGCAGTAGCGTGATCACCACCGCGGAGGTGGAGAACATCTCCGCCGCCAGCATGCGGTCGGCCGGGTGGGGGCCGCTGAGAATGCGCACGAGGCCCACCGTGGTGTTGAGCAGCAGGACAACCGCGAGGATCAGGAGCAGTTCAGTCATCGGCATCCACCTGTTGTTGCTGCAGCATCCCGGCGATAGCGGCCTCCAGCTGGCTGACGTGGTCGACCGCCGCCTGGGAATCGCCAATGGTGTGCATGGTCATGGCGTCGTCCGTGATGCGCACGCACAACGTGCCCGGCATGAGGTTGATGATGTTCGCAAGGAAGATGCGGCTGCCGTTGGGCGGCAGGCGCCAGACGTAGTCCACCAGCGCCGGGGTCAGCCGCCGGCGCGGATTGAGCGTGCGCCAGGCTGTATCCACGGCGCCCTGTAACGAGAGCTGCAGAAACAGCCCGACGAACCGCAGCAGGCTGGCGGGGTCGAGCCGCCACCGCTGGTTCGGTTCAAAGGGGTTGAACAGCGCCGCCACGGCAATGGCCGGCAAGCCCCAGAGCCAGGATCCCGTATCGCCCCCGGTCAGCAGCAACCAGATCAGGGCATAGGTGGCCAGGCGCATGGCCAGGCCGGAACCGCGCGTCTGGGACCGGAGCCAGCCGTTCAGTCGTGTCCGTTGAATGACCGCCCCCGACGTGTTGACTGGATGATCAGGCCCGTGTGTCGGGGAAACCATACCGAAAGCCGCGCACCCCGGAAAGGCCGGGCACGCCGGGCGGCCGATGCCCACGGCTCAGGCGTGTGATCGCTCCCGCATCCAGGAGAGGACGCTCGGCCAGAGGTCGCGGTGGGCGCTGGCGCCGACCATCATCCCCACGTGCTGCAACGAGACCCCGGGCTCGTCCTCGTACCAGAACAGGGCCCGGTCGTCCGTGCCCAGGGCGTCGAGGGCGGGCAGGACCGACGCCGGCGAGGCGATCTCGCACTGGCGGTTCAGCACACAGCCCACGGGCGCGCGGATATCGGCCGGGCCGACCGCACGGCCGCCGATGGTGACGCGGCGGGTCAGAAACCCGTCCTGCCGGTAGAGAATGGTGACCAGGTCCGAGAACAGCTGCCGGGGCATGGCGCTCTCGCCCAGGGTCCAGCGCTCCACCAGCAGGTGGGAGCGCAGCCGGTCGGGATGTCCCAGGGAGGAGAGCCAGTCGGTGACGCGCTGGTAGACGAACGTCTCCGGCGATGCGGTCACGCCGATCAGGTTCAGCATGGAGCCGGGGATGACGCCGCCCTCTCCGGCGTCGGCGGGGGTGTCGCTGTAGGAGGCCACCACCCGCGCGAGCGCACCGGTCTGCGGTGCGAAGTGCAGCGGGGCGCCGAGCACCACCAGCCCCCGGACCAGCTCCGGGTGGCCGGCGGCAAACAGCGCCGCCAGCGTGCCGCCCAGGGAATGGCCGCTGAGGAGGAGCCGGTCCTCGCCGGTGTCCTGCCGGACCGCGTCGACGCAGGCGCCCAGCATGCGGTCGGCGTAATCCTGAAGGCCCAGGGGGGCGTCCGTCCCGGTGGCGTCCGGCCATTCCACCATGTACACGCGAAAGCCCGCCTCCAGGTGGCGTTGCACCACGCTGGCGGTGGGGTCCAGGTCCCAGATGTCGGGCGTCTTGATCGGTGCCGGCACCAGCAGGACGGCCGGTCCGTCGGCTGCGGCGCCCGCGTAGCGGCGCACCGTTGCCCCGGCGGCCGTCTGCAGGTGCTCGTAGGGGCTGCATCGCGGGCCGAAGCCCAGGGCATCACAGATGCCGGCCAGCCAGCGACGCTGGTGGTCCACGGTGAGTAGCGCCGCGTGCAGCGGGGCGAACGTGCGTTGCGGGGTGTCTTCGATCACGGCCGTCGACCAGTCCGGGGTGGCAGGACTAATCCCAACTGTAGCCCAGCGGTGGGACGGCGCCAGTGCCGGAGCCGTGCGTTACTGGTTCATGGGCGTGCGGAAGTGCTCGTCGAGGCGCTCCACTTCGGTGTCGATGTCTTCGTCCGGCTCCACGTCGCTGCTCTCCAGGCGGTGTTGCGCCGTCGGCAGCCGGATCTCGAACTCCACGCCGTTGATATTGAGCGGCTCGATGCTGACCCGGTGCGCCTTGCGCCTGGGGGCGTAGTCCAGCCGCCAGTGCGGGCGCTCCGGGTGCGCAGGGTCGAAGTGGCGCTGCTTGCCGCTGGCGGCGAAGTCGTCCAGGCGCTGGGTGTCGTCACTGTCCTCCGGGGTGATCTCCACGCTTTTCAGTGGAGACGTGAACGTCCACTCCCGGGCGCCGTCGGGCTCGCCGTCGTGGGTGGTGGTGTCCAGCGTTTCGGTGATCACCTCGCCGTCGTCCAGCTCCAGCCGCACGGTATAGCGCGCGGTCGGGGTTTCGATGTTGTGCACGTCGATGCGGCCTTCGTAGCCCTTCACGATCTCGCCCACGAAGTACAGCCCCAGCCCGCGGCCGTGGTGTTCGTTGGTGCGGCGCGTGGAGTAGCCGAGCTGGAAGAGGTTGTCGCGGTCCTCGTCGCGGATGTGCGGGCCGCGGTTGTACACGCGCAGGCAGGCGTGGCCGTGTTCCTCGGTGAGGGTGAGGGCCACGGGCGCGAACGCCTTCTTGAAGCCGCGCTTGTTGGCGAAGAACTGCGCGTTCTTGAGCAGATTCTCCAGCAGCAGCACCAGGTGGTTCTCGTTGCCCAGCAGCTCGCCGGCCGGCTCCAGATGCACGGTCCACTTGCTGTCGTGCAGGGTGTAGCCGGTGTCGTCATCGGGGGCGGGCATGGTTTCGTTGCGCACCGCGCCGAGCGCCCGCCAGGCGGCGCGCTGAGGCAGATAGGCCGGCTCGTAGGGCAGGGCGGCGTGGTGGTCACCCTGGAGCTCCCGCTGCACGTAGTGCTCCTCGCACTCGCACAGGTGGTTGCTGATGTGCAGGGCGAGGTTGTCGGCGGTGGAGAGGTCCAGCAGGTCCCAGAGATAGCGCATGGCGTCCAGGGCGGCTTCGTACTCCGCCTGCCGGGCGGCGGCGTCCGGGGTGTCGCCGCCGGTTGCGTCCAGCGCCGCGCGGTTGGCGGCGGCTGCATGCTGCAGGGCCGTCTGCACCTTGTCGAAGCTGATCACGCCGTTGTGGCGCACTTCCGCGGCGATGCTCTTGAAGTGCAGAAACTTCTCGTCGTACTCGATGTACTCCAGCAGCTTGTCGCTGATGAACAGCTTCAGTTTGTCTGCGTGGCCGGAGTAGGTGTGCGCCTTCATCTGCAGCTGCTTCTTGCGCTCCCACAGCGCGTCGAGCTGGTGGTTGAGGTGCAGCAGATCGGCCTTCTGGCCGGCGTACTGGCGCCGGTAGCGGCGCAGATCGAGGAGCAGCAACAGAATGAACCCGCCCAGCGCTCCGTAGGCGGCATCCAGCCGCAGCCATTCGCGCGGGATGTCGTAGTAGGTGGCGAGCCAGGGCTCGTTCACCGCCAGCAGGTAGGCGAGCGCAAGAAGGGCGCCCAAGGCGCTCAGCCACGGGAAAGTGACCTTGGTGATCCGCGTGGTCGGGCGGCTGATGTCGGCGTCGTCGGTGTCGGTCATGTCTCGGCTCCCTTGACCGGCCGCCAGCAGTAGGCGCCTTCGTCGCCGAAGGTGACGATCCCTTCGCCGCCGTCGCAGATGGCCTGGAAACGGCCGTCACCGCCCATGGCCTGGTCGAACGCGCGGCGCAGGGTGCGGATGTGCTGGCGGTAGCTGGCGTAGGAGAAGCGGGCCGTGTCGGTATCCAGATGCTCCGCCATCTGCTCGGTGGTCACGGCGCGGGGCGAGGCCTCCACCAGATAGCGCAGGATCTTGCGCGGCATGGGCGCGAGCGGGCGTTTCGCATTGGCCGGGTTCATGAGCTTGCTGCCGCGCCAGTACACCTCCCAGGTCACGGTATCCAGGGAGAGCTCGCCGCTTTGCAGCACGTCGCCGGACTGCGCCGGGCCGGGCTGGCGCATGTCGCTCTGGCGGAGCGCCGCCTTGATCCGCCAGCACAGCACCTGCTCCACGTTGCGCTGATGTTTGGCGATGAAATCCCGGGCGCCCGAGGTCTCGAACGCCTGCTCCTCGATGCCGGTGCCGCTGTGCTCGGAGAGGTAGATGATGGGCAGGTCGGGCCACTTGCGCTGCAGCGCGCGGGATACGGAAAAGCCGGCGGCGTCGTTGCCGTTCATGTTCGCGTCCAGCAGGGCGAGATCCGGTGCGCCGTCGTCGCCCACCTGGCGGATGTGCTGGCAGGCGGCCTCCGCGAACTTGAACACCTGCACCTCGGTCGGCGCGGCGTCAAACGCCGTCTCCTCCAGCACCGGCCGGAATCGCTCGATCCAGTGCAGCTGGTCTTCCACCCACAGAATCACCGCCATGGCGCGCCCGTACTCCCTTGGCAACAGCCCCGCAACGTAGCACGCCGGCAACACCGCCAGACGTGACGGCCATCAACCCTCGCGCATCCCATTCCCGGTGAACAGTGTTCACGGATTTTTCACCAGCGCGCGGGAGACTCCACTCAACGCTGAAGACGGGCCCGCCCGTCAGGGGCGCCACTACAACAACCATACAGGCACAGGGTGATCATCATGTTGGCTGACATACTCTACATCTGGTCGGATTCGCCGGGGCTGTCACTGGCCATCTGGCTCGTGATCGGCATAACCGTGTTGTACCTGGGGCGCCCCCACGCCCACCACGTGCTGCGTGGAACCGGGCGGGCCATCGACGGCGCCCTGCGACTGGCCGCCGCCAGCCTGCGGCAGCTCGAGAAGCGGGTGGCGAAGCGCAACCGCGACGTGCTCCTGGCCGTGGGCCGGGAAGAGGCCGAGAAGGCCATCGAGCGGGAGTTCACCCGCGTCAACGCCATCGTCGAGCGCGAGCTCAGCCACTACCCGGCGCTGCACCGCAAGCTCGCCGAGACCATCGAGAAGATCGAGGGCGACTACCAGGCCTCCACCGATCAGGCGCCGTTGCCGCCGGACTGGTCCGAGCTCACGTCTACCATCTCCTCGCTGCCCAGCTCCGGCGATCCGGCCGTGGGCAAGATCCTGGAGAACATTCGCGAGGCCGTGGAGAACTCCCACAAGGAGACGCTCAAGGCCTACCAGAAGAGCGTGAACGAGCGCCACAAGATCCTGCACGGCATGCAGGGCGACTGGCGCACGGTGAGCACCACCATGGACAAGGTGCAGACCACCATCACCGGCCTGGAAGAGCGCGCCGCGGCCATCGACCGCCACATGGCCAACTACGAGGCAATGCGCCGGGAAGACGACAAGGCCGTGCACGCGCTCACGGCGTCGTCGGTGACGCAGTTCTTCATCGCCTCCCTGGTGCTGGTGATCGCCGCCTTCGGCGGCCTCATCAACTTCCACCTGATCGCGCTGCCCATGTCCGAGATGGTGGGCGGGGCGGCCTACATCGGCTCCATGCGCGTGTCCGACATCGCCGCGCTGGTGATCATCATGGTGGAGATCTCCATGGGGATATTCCTGCTGGAGGCGCTGCAGATCACCAAGCTGTTCCCCATGATCGGCCGCATGGACGACCGCATGCGCAAGCGCATGGCCATCGCCGCGTTCACCATCCTGTTCATCTTCGCCAGCATCGAGGCCTCGCTCGCCTACATGCGGGACCTGCTGGTGATGGATCAGCAGGCGCTGACCCAGTCCCTCGCGGGCGGTGCGGCTGCCGAGGCGCAGTTCCGCTGGATTCCGTCGGTGGCGCAGCTTCTGCTCGGGTTCATCCTGCCGTTCGCGCTGGCCTTCGTCGCCATCCCGCTGGAGGCGTTCATCAACTCCCTCCGCACGGTCCTCGGGCTGCTGGTGCTGGGCGTGGTGCGTGTGCTGCCGGTGGTAGTGCGGCTCGCCGGCGGCGTGGCCAGCCACCTGAGCAAGGTGCTCGTGAGCCTCTACGACCTGCTGATCATGCTGCCGCTCAGCATCGAGCGGATGATCGCCCACCGCCGTGAAACCGCCCATGCGGTGGACGAGGACGACACCGACGCGGACACCCCCGCGAAACCGAAGACCAAGCGCCGCCGCCGCGCCAGCAGCGATGCCGACACGGACGACACCCAGCTCACCGAACGGGAGGCCTGAGCCATGCTGACCAACACCAACCAGACGCAGACCGCATCCACCACCCGGCCCAACGCCCGCCGCACGCGGCGGGGCCTGGCCCTGGCCTTCTGTGCCGCCGTCGCCACCGCGCTGAGCGGCTGCGGCGACCCGGCCAACAACAGCCGCGCCGCCTTCGTGCTGGTGGATATCTCCGAGAACTACGCCAGCGAGATGGAGAAGGCCCGCACGCTCACCAACCACCTGCTCGCGCAGATGGAGAGCGGCGATTCCCTGGCCATCGGCTTCATCGATAACAGCAGCTACTCCGAGCGCAACATCATCGCCAGCGCCGAGTTCGACCACCGGCCGAGCGTCGCTACCCAGCAGAAGCGGGAAGTGCGCGCCGACCTGGATGCCTTCCTGGAGCGCTTCCGCGTGCCCAGTGCGCACAGCGACATCACCGGCGGCGTGTTCCTGGCGCGGGACTTCCTCAACGAGGCCAACGCCGGCGAGCGTCAGCTCTACATGGTCTCCGACCTGAACGAAGACCTCATGCCCGACCTCAAGCGCGACATCCCCCTGAACCTCAAGGGTGTCGACGTGGTGGCCGTGAACGTCACCCGCATGAGCGGCGACAACCACGACCCGCGCGCCTACGAGCGTCGCCTCGCCGACTGGCAGGAGCGCATCGAGTCCGGCGGCGGCCAGTGGCGCGTGGCCAACAACCTGGCACGGCTCGAGGTCGTGACCGCACAACAGTAAGCAACAGTGGCGAGGCTATGAGCGCACGCAACTACCTCCTGGTCCCAGGCGCCTGGACGGGCGCCTGGGTCTGGCATTACGTCGAACAGGCGCTGCGCGCACGGAGGCAGAACGCACGCTCCATGACACTCTCCGGCCTGGAAACGCTGGATGGCGACGTCTCCGCCATCCGGCTCAGCACCCATGTGCAGGAGGTGATGCAGTACATCCACGAGCGCGACCTGCAGGACGTGATCCTCGTGGGCCACGGCTACGGCGGGTTGGTGATCGGCCAGGTGGCCGACCTCCAGCGCGAGCGCATCGCCCACACCGTGTACGTGGACGCCAGCCTCCCGCGCGACAGGCACTCCATGGTCGACACCATCGGCCTCGACCCCGCGCACGAAGCCCGGCGCATCAGCGCCAACAACGGCCGCTGGCCCGCACCGGACGCGGAGGCCCTGCAGCAGGAGGCGGGCCTCTCCACGGAGCACGCCCGGTTCCTCAGCGAACGGCTCGTGGGCCACCCGGGCCACGCCGTCACCGACCCGGCCGTGCTCGACCGGCCCCTGCACCATCAGGCCGGGACGGTCATCACCAGCGACACCGCAACCACGCCGGACCACCCCAACCACTGGCGCACCTACCACCTGGACGCCGGCCCCTGGCCCATGCTCTCAGCCCCGCTGGAGCTAACCTCCCTCCTCACACACCGCAGTGCCGGGCCGGAAGCCGCCTGCAAAGCAGGGTAGGCCCCGGCGCAAAGCAGCCTCCAAAACACCTGTTTGGCCCATGGTGCATTCTCCGGTAATGTCTCCAATAGGCAACGCTGGCGGGGCTCGCCATGGAAGCCATTACAAACAGGGGTGAGCCCCGGCTCGTGAATAAGAATATTCGGTGGACGACCCTACCTATCCCTACAAGAGTGCGCGAACTGATCATGTCATCGAAAGCTGACAGACAGGAGCAAAACAACATGGTATTACTGCGAAGCAGCCGCGACTGCGACATAACGAAGTTGATGTCGCAGTCGCGGCTGCTTCGCAGTGTCGGTGCTTTTCTCCGCTGTCGTCTTCCGAGCCAAGATGGATTGGCTCAAGGATAATTTTGGCCTAACTAGCCGTTCGAGCACCACGCCTCGTAGATGGCATTTTGAAGGTGTACCCCGAGGGGCGATTTTGTTGCTTTTTTTGGTGAGTACTGGAATACGGGCGCGTTGCTCAACTTGCTTACGTTATGCGCTGGTACGTAATTTGATCTGGAGTCCTGCGGATGGAAGAGATGTTGAGGACGATTGATAAAAGGCGGGCCCTAGAACTTGAGTTGATACCGGCGCGGCTCGCAAACGTAGTTCGTGTTAAACACGGGTTGCTCGATGGAAACACTCGTTCAGACTTGGAGGCCGCACAGCACTTGGGGTTAAGCGAGGCCAGCTTTAAGGGGCTCCTGTACGAGGCTTACTCCCAGATCAGGGCCCTTCAAGGAGTACTACCAGTCCCAGAACTTGAGCGCCGACCTCCTACGAAGGTGTTTGTTTCGTACTCGTGGGACTCCGAAGAACACAAAGCCTGGGTCAGATGGGTTTCTGAGCGGCTTGTATTTAATGGTCTGCAGGTTCTGCTAGACCAATGGGATATGCACCCTGGCGTAAGTTTCACACAGTTTATGGAGCAGAGTATTGCGAACGCGGACTTTGTCTTATGCGTTTTTACGCCCTCTTATGCGGAAAAGGCGAACAATAGGCAGAGTATTTCCGGTACGGGCTACGAGCAGCAAATCGTTTCAGGGCAGATAATGTCCGGAGCACCTAGGTCCAAGTTTGTTCCGATACTTAGAGCGGGAACCTATCAAGCGGGTAGGGAGTGCGCTATACCAACCCATTTTATGGGGGTTGTGTGTGAAGATTTTAGAAGTGACGAGGATTTTGAGGTTTCTTTAGAATCCTTGCTCAGGATGCTTTATGGCAAGCCGAAATACATGCCTCCCCAGATAGGTGTCGAGCCAACACTTTAGCATAACAACAACATCGAGTCCGACGGCTCACCCTTACGCTGCGCGCCAGGGCAAGCCGCGGCTCATGTGGAGCGTTATGGCGCTTGGGATAGTCAGCAGATGAGATGAGGAGGCGAAAATGCACAGATTCATTATCAACAAGAATCAGCAGGCCAATGGCGATCACGAGGTTCACAATGCGACCACGGATTGTTCATATATGCCGAATCCTGAGAACCGAATAGACATGGGCTATCACGCGTCATGCCATGGGGCGGTTGCTGAGGCTAAACGCCGCTGGCCAGGGAACAGAATTAACGGCTGCTACTATTGTGCTAATGCATGTCATACAAGCTAGCACCATAACAAGGCAATCAAGTTCGCTCCCTGCGGTCGCCGGATGACCTTGCCCGGCTGCCTTCGGGAAACTGGCCGCATGAACGTGTCCAATTCAGCCGGGCAAGGTCACTGGCGCTCCAATGCCGGCCGGTTAAGCTGAGCGTTAGAAATATGGACGTGCATCAGTTCTAATTCCTAGAAATATTATTAATTTGTGGTGTGAGGTTGACCTATAATTCTTGCGTCTTAGTGAGTGATTTGAGAGATAGAATTTTCGATGGTGGCGTATGAATAATATTGATTGGTTGACTGTTGTTCCCTCTGCGATGTCTGCAATAGCCGCAGTTGCTGCCGCTTATGCTGCATTTGTCGCACTCCGTGTTAGCCGGAAAGCGAACTATTTGTCTGAGAAAAGTATATTAGCAGCTCATCATAGTGATGCCGCATGTGTGCTTTCAAGTTCAATTGATAGGCTCAAAAAAGAAACAAAAGATTTATCGGAATGTTCATATCGATTATGGGTAGATTGGTCTAGAGAGATTGAATCAAAAGACGATCGCCGAAATGGAGGGTCAAATCCTAGACCTTTACGGCATGTTCTGACAAATGGGAGTGAAATGCTAGTGGCGCATGGCACGCTAAATGGAAAACGGTATAGGCATGCGCAACGATCAATGTTCTCTATTGTTAGAGATGGCGTAAGCGGGTTAGATGGTAATGAATACAACGGGTTACTCCAAAAGGCGGACGGCACATATGGTGATTTTGAAAGCACTTTTGGTTTGCCGCCGATAAATCGAAAAATCGGTGAAGCAAAAGCCTTTAGATGGGTTCTTTATCAGTTAGCAAGGAGGGTTAATCACAATGATTGGCTTGAAATCTGGAAAAGAGCGTGGCTAGATGATGGCTGGATTGTCAAATACCGACGTGAATTTTCGAAAGTGAAACCAGTTCTGGAAGAAGTGCATGACTCGCTGAAAGTGGAAAAAAAGAAAGTGACTTACAGCGTGATTCCTCTGGAGTCCAACGCCATGCTGCATAGAAAATATGAAATGCTATTATCAGAAGTGGAGATTCTTCTGGATGATTGCAGTTTGGATTCATTGGAGATATATCGCGATTGGGAATATGCCGAAGATGTTAGTCAATTGGTTCTCTATTCGATGGGGGTGGCGAATTTGGTGGGGAAGATTTTAGATTCGATCTATTCGGGAAGTGATCTGGATAGGTGATTTCTAGTAAGCGCACGTTTTCGGAATGGTTTTTAGATGTGATATTGCCCAGAGAAATTGGGCACATTCATATGGCCAGGTTCCCAAAGCCGGCCGGCAAAGGCAGGCGAGATCAGGGTGGAGGCTGAGCAGCAAAAGAAAGCCTTGGTTAGGAAAGGTGGCGTGAAGAAGAAGTAAGGGAAAAGATACTGAGTGCGTGGTTCGAGCCGCGCACATATGAGTACGTACCTGTCAGCGCATTCGTGGGTTTCGAAAAGCAGGCCCGGCTAAACAGAGAATTGGTTTTTGCACTTGATCGTCGAGGTGACGGGCATCGGGTAGAGAATTCGGCGTTGGGCGCGCTCCCACAGATTGAGCGATTGTGCCAGAGCCTTTCTGAGATAGGGCGCTTCACGCAAGTAGTCAAACACGGAGGTTGTGATCGAGGCATCTACATCTAGATGTGGAGTCTTGGTTTCCTTGCCACGGAATCTGTGCACTGGGACGCAATTGCTACCAGTGGCTTCAAGGCGGCGTCATTCCTGATTTGCCCCAAGGTGGGTCAATTAGGCTTGTCCGTTGATGTTGGTTCTGTTTGGGAGGGATATAATGAAAGCATCGGTTTTTCTCGTTCTGTTGTTGAGTTTTCTGTTTATTGGTCCAGCCAACGGGGGCGATCTTAAGTCAGTATCTGCAGCTGGAGGACTAGAAGAAGTCGGTTTGCTAGAAATTACGGCCCCGACTGTCGACAGTCCCTGTGCTGGCGAAGAGATTAGCGATTCCGTCCTGTTTGAAGGCGACCAGTTGTTAGCACAGCGCTGCTGCAGGATATGTAGAAGGGGTAAGGCTTGCGGGGATACTTGCATCAACCGCAACTACACTTGCACGCGACCGCCCGGTTGTGCGTGTAATGGCTGACTTAGCGCTCGGGTAATGTGGTATCTACGGGAGTGAACGGATTCGCTCCTCGTTTAGTAGCCTGCCGATCTACGTTTTTTCCGTGTGTCATCAAGGACTCCTCCACGCAGCCTTCCTGGTCAGTTCTGCCCCAACCCCAACAACTTCGGCCGCTCCCCCTGCGTCTGCCAGCGCCACAGCCACTCCAGCGGGCCCTGCCGGAATACCGCCAGCCACAGGGCGCTGAACAGCAGTTGGGCGAGGAAGACGCCGCCGGCGATGGTCACCGCGGTGGTCAGCGAGATTTCGGCGAAGAGGTTCAGGCCGAAGCCGTAGAAGAGCGGCACACAGATCACGGACTGGCCGACGTAGTTGGTCAGCGCCATGCGTCCGGCCGGGGCCATGAACGCACGGGTTGCCCGGGCGAGGATGTTGCCGCTGTAGCCCCAGAAGAGGAGCAGCAGGCCGGCGTAGCCGATGGCCATCAGCGGCGGCGAGGCGATCTCGGCGGCGATCTGCCCCGGGTGCTCGGGTGCCAGATTGGCGATCATGCCGTGCTCCACCAGGGCGAGCGGGAATCCGATGGCAAGGCCGGCCAGGGCGGTTGCGAGCAGCGGCCAGCGGTACGTGCCGATGGACTCCACCAGCTGCATCCGCGCGGCGGCCGCGCCCAGCAGGAACAGCGCCATCACCTTCACTCCCCGCAGTGACTCCAGCCGCTCCAGCGCCGTGGCGACGCTCAGCTCCACGTTGGCCTTGACCACATCGACGAAGCTGCCCCCGGAGAGGTGGTGGATGTTATCCCCCAGCCGGTGGGCGCCCATGGTCTCGTACGGGCCGGGGATGTCCAGGCCGAGCCAGTACCACCGCGCCGCGATGGTGGCACCAAGCAGTGCGACGCCCCAGAGAATGAGCGTCAGCGGCCGGCAGTTGAGGAATGGGGTGAGCAGGAACCCGACCAGCGCGTAGAGGGTCAGTATGTCCCAGGGCCAGAAGAGCACGCTGTGGGCGGCGCCGAACGCCAGCAGCCCGATCATGCGGCGGCGGTGGAACGCCGGGCCGCCAGCGCCCATGCGGCTGGCGAGCATCACGAAGCTGTAGCCGAACAGCAGTGAGAACAGGCCGTAGAACTTGCCCTCGAAGAAGAGGTGCATGATGGCCTCGGTGAGCGGGTCGTTGCCCGCGCCGGGCAGGGCCTCCCGTTCGCCGGGGCCGAGGTAGCCCCAGCCGGAGAACATCTGGATGTTCACCACGAGGATGCCCAGCAGGGCGAATCCGCGCAGTGCATCCAGCGAAGCGAGGCGTTCGCTCTGACGGCCCATGCATTACACCCTTTGATACTGTATGCACCCGCTCACACGGAGAAGGCACAACGATGAATGGAAAATGGAGTTGGCTGACAGGCCTGGGCGTGGCGACCGCGATCACGTTGACTGCGACGGCCGTCATGCCGGTTCTGGCGGACAGTGGTGACAGCGCAATGCGAGACCAGATTAAAGCCATTGATGAGCGTATGCCAGGCCAGTTCGGTGTTTACATCAAGCGGCCGGCCACGGGCGAAGCGATCGACTACCAGGCGGACCGCGACTGGTATCTGGCCTCGACCATCAAGATCCCGTTGGCCGTGGCGGTGATGCAGCGCGCCGAGGAGGGCGAGCTGTCGCTGGATGACGAGCTGGAGCTGGCGGAATCCGACTACGTGGACGGGGCCGGCGAGCTGCTGGCTGCCGAGCCGGGCACGCGCTACAGCCTGGAGGAGCTGATCGGCCATTCCATCCGCGACAGCGACAGCTCCTCCACGGACATGCTGATCCGGCTCCTGGGGGAGGAGTCGTTCAACGACCAGGTCAGCCGGGAGATGCCCGAGGCGCGCATGAACCCCATTACCACCATCGTGCAGGTGCGCTTCGACGCCTACGCCAATGTCCACCCGGATGCGGAGACGCTGACCAATATGGATTTCATCCGCCTGCGCTCGGCGGCGTCGCTGGATGAGCGCTACCACGCCTTTCTCGACAAGATCGGAGCGGGTGCCTCCGAGGCAAACGCCGACAGCCTTGAAGAGGCGTTCGGACGCTACTACGAGACCGGGCTCAACTCCGGCCCCCTGACCGGCTTCGGCGCCATGCTGGAGCGCCTTTGGGAAGGCGAGCTGCTGAACGAGGACCACACCGGGCGGCTCATGGCACAGATGGAGCAGGTCACCACCGGCGACCGCCGCATCCGCGCCGGGCTCCCGGACGGCACTCCGTATGCCCAGAAGACCGGCACCCAGATCAACCGCGCCTGCGACGTGGGTATCATCCACCCCGAGGATCCGGAGCGCACCACCATCGTGGCTGCCTGCGCCGAAGACTACGGCGATCTGCGTCACGCCGAAGAGGCCTTCCAGGCGCTGGGGCGGTTACTCGCGGAGCAGTGAACGCGGTGCGCGGAGCGCCGCTTGCGCCACAGGCGGACGTCTCGGCCTGGATGGTGCCCCGGGGTGTGGCCCGGGGGCACCGCGGGCAATCGCGCTCATGCCGGGCGGCTTGCGCCAGCCTGGTAGGGCGGGTTGGTGACATGCAGCTCGGCATTGGTTGTGGCGAGGGCGTCGAGAAACGCTTGCTCCACAGGGGCGTCGGTAAAGATGTGGTCGAGGGCGTCCAGGGGGCTTACCAGTTCAAGTTTCGGGCGGCGGAACTTGTCGTGGTCAACGAGTAGGCTGGTGCGGCGGGCGCGGGTGAACATCACGCGTTTGACGGCCGCCAGGTCGCTGTTCACTTCAGTGGGGCCCTCGATGGAAAGCGCGCTGCAGCTTGAGAAACAGTGGTCGGCGACGAAGCGGCGCAGGAACTCGGTGGTCTCGCTGCCGTAATTGGCGCCTTCGCTGCTCTTGTACTGGCCTCCGGCCACGGTTATGTCGAACGTGGGGTTCCTGGTCATGATGTTGGCGATGGGAAAGCTGTTGGTGATGATCTTCAGGTCCTGGCGCTCGACCACCAGGTGGTGCGCCAGGGGGAAGCAGGTCGCGCAGGAGTCGAACATCAGCACCTGACCATCGCGGACGAGGGCGGTCGCGGCCTCGGCGATGCGCTGCCGCGCTTCCGGATGCTGGGTGGCGCGTTGGTTGATGGCGGGCTCGCTGGCCGTGTTGAGTGCCGTCGCACCGCCATAGGTGCGCTCCAGGAGCTCAGCTTCCGCCATGGCGTCGATGTCGCGTCGCGCCGTCTCCACCGAGACGTTGAACTGGCTGGCCAGGTCGGAGATGAGGACGACGGGCCGGGATTCCAGCATGCTCTGGATGATGGTCCAGCGCTCCTTCTGCGTGAGACGCTTTCTTGTGGATGCGCGGGCGCCGGCGACGTCGTTCATTCGGTCTCTCCTGTCTGTGGGCCGCGATGCGCAGGTAGCCCGGCATCGTCGGCTTCGTTTCTGTCGGCCTCAAGCGTGGTGCTCTGGTCCTTGAGGCCGACCCCGGTGAGTTGTTGTACAAGCGCATGGCGGATGAGATACGCCATGGTGTCCGTCGCGGCGTCCGGTGTCAGCCCGCCGGGGCGGATGTTGGAGATGCAGTTCCTCTCCGCGTCGTAGCGCCCCGTGCGAGGCGCGTAGGTGATATACACGCCAAGACTGTCGGCAGCAGACAGGCCCGGTCGTTCCCCGATGATCACCACGCTCAGGCGCGCCCCCAGGTGCTCACCGATGGGGTCACCGATCGCGACGCGCCCTTGTTCCACCAGGATGACCGGGGACAGGCGCCAGCCGGCGTGCTCTGCACGCTGGGCAAAGGTCGCAATGAGCTCGCTTGCGTGCTCGGCGACGGCCGTCCCCGACAGGCCGTCGGCCACGATCAGGGCGATGTCCGGCTGCGTGTCGCGAAGGGGCTCCAGCGCCGCGGCACCAGCCTCGCTCAGGCGTCGGCCCAGATCGGGCCGGCGCAGGTAGGTGGCCCGTGAGTCCGCGGCGCTTGCGACCTGTAGCGTGTCGAAGCCCGCGGTCGTGAGGGCGTCGGCCAGTGCGTCGAAGTCGACCTGGAAGTGGACGGCGTCTCTGGCTTTGGCCCAGTCGAACTGGAACGCCAGCAACTCGTTCGTGGTCAGGCTGCTGCCGGTGGCCTCCAGGGCCACGCGGGCGGCCGTGAGGTCGCGCAGGCGGCGATACGCATTCGGGATGGTGTTCTCGGTCATGCCATCAGCTCCTGGTTCCGGTGTGGTGAGCGAGCACGTTGGCGTTGGCCAGAAGCGGCTGGTCCGCCCCCGGGGGCAGCAGTTGGTTGCGCTCGTCCATGATGTTCATGGTCTGGAGCCAGGCGTTGAACTCCGGCGATGGCGTCTTGCCCAGGAGTTGCCGCACGTAGTTGGCGTCATGGAAGGAGGTGCTCTGGTAGCTCAGCATGATGTCGTCTGCGCCCGGCACGCCCATGACGAAGTTGCAGCCCGCCGTGCCGAGTAGCGTCAGCAGCACGTCCATGTCGTCCTGATCGGCTTCCGCGTGGTTCGTGTAGCACACGTCGCAGCCCATGGGCACACCCAGCATCTTGCCGCAGAAGTGGTCTTCCAGGCCGGCGCGGATGATCTGTTTGCCGTCGTACAGGTACTCGGGGCCAATGAAGCCGACCACGGTGTTGACCAGTAACGGGTCGAACGCCCTGGCAACGGCGTGGGCCCGGGCTTCACAGGTCAGCTGGTCGATGCCGTGGTGCGCGTCGGCGGACAGGGCGCTGCCCTGGCCGGTCTCGAAGTACATCAGGTTCTCGCCGACGGTGCCGCGCTCAAGGGAGCGTCCCGCCTCGTGGGCCTCTTTCAGCAGGGCGAGATCAATCCCGAAGGCCGTGTTGGCGGCTTGCGTGCCGGCGATGGACTGGAAGATGAGGTCCACGGGGGCATTGCGCTCAATGGCCTGAATGGCCGTGGTCACGTGCGCCAGCACGCACGACTGCATCGGGATGGCGTAGGCCTGGCGCAGATCATCCATGAGCCGGGTGAGGTCGATGTAGGCCTGGACGCTGTCCGTCGCGGGGTTGATGCCCACGGTGGCATCCCCGGCGCCGTTCAGCAGCCCGTCGAGCATGGACGCCGCGATGCCCCGCGGGTCGTCCGTGGGGTGGTTTGGCTGCAGCCGGACCGAGAGCGTCTCCGGGGCGCCGATGGTGTTGCGGAAGCGGGTTTCCACGCGGGCCTTGCTCGCCACGAGGATCAGGTCCTGGTTGCGCATGAGCTTCGACACGGCGGCGACCATCTCAGGCGTGAGCCCCGGTGCGAGGCGGGCGAGTGTGGTGGTGTCCACATCATAACGGAGCAGCCAGTTGCGGAACTCGCCCACGGTCATGTGCGCCACCGGGGTGAACGCCTCCCGGTCGTGGGTATCGAGAATCAGGCGGGTGACCTCGTCGTCCTCGTAGGGGATGACCGGGTCCTCGAGGAACTGCTTGAGGGGGACGTCGGCAAGCGCGGCGCGTGCGGCGATTCGCTCCTGGGCGCTTGTGGCCGCGATTCCCGCGAGCTGGTCACCGGAGCGTTCCGGGCTCGCCTTGGCCAACAGGTCGGCGAGCCCGTTGAACGTGTGGTTATGACCACCCAGTGAGATGCGAAATACGGACATGGGCCGCTCCTTCGTTCGGGATGAACCGGTTCAGAGTATGTAATAGCAAATGTGGTGCCAGCTGACAGTATTCGCGGCGCCCAAGGGCACGGCTGCCGGCGCTGGTCTGATAAGCCTCTGAAAGCAAAAGGGCTCCGTCGTGCGTCGGGCGGATCGTCGCGGTGGCGGTGGGGCGCTGCCCCCGGTGTCGATGGCCCGGTTGGAAGAGGATTGCGCACCCAAATGTGGCAAAGACAACAAGAATGCACTGCTTTGCCACATCACGAATGGTGCATGTGCCAAGTCTTTACCCAGGCTTATGAATGGTCATGTTCATTTAAAGAGCGTTAAAACAGGAGCTTGTAGGTTTTCTGCGCCTTCTTCCTCGGTTCTGGCCCCTAATTTGCAATGCCGTGATCACCACATTGGGTGCTCCGCGACCCATGCGGTCATTCGGCCCTGATGCCAAGACGGTTTCTTCCAGAGGTGATCACGATGACGACCATGAACCGACGCAAATTCCTCCAGCGAGCAGCCCTGTTCGGCGCGGGCGCCGCGGTGGTGCCCCAGATCGATCCTTCCTTTTTCCTGCGTTCCGCCCTCGCGTCCCGTGGTGCACCAATGGTGTTCCTGGCGGCGGAGAACATGACCGGCAACTGGGACCCCACATCGCACACGAACCTGGCGCAGATGAACCTGGAGAGCATGGTGTTCGGCACCCTGACGCGGGCGCCCATGACCGAGGAGGATCCGTCCGAGATCCGGTACGAGCTGGCCACCGGTATGGAGCTGCTGGATGACCACACCCTGGAGGTCACGCTGCGGGACGGTGTGGTGTTCCACAATGGGGCGTCGTTCACGGCCGCTGACGTCAAGGCCACGTATGAGTACGGCTCCCGCTCGGATCGGCCGGCGGCCTGGCACCCGGGGCGCTGCGAGGTGGAGGTGGTCGACGACTACACCGCAAGAATCCACACCTCCGGCGACGATTTTCCGGCCAGCATGTACATCCTGCTGAGCAGCTTTCTGCCGATCCTGTCCGCCGCGGACATCGAAGACGGCTCCATCAGCGACCGGCCCAACGGGACCGGCCCGTTCAAGTACGTGGAGCGGCGGGGCAACGACACCACGCTGGAAGCGTTCGACGATTACTTCGCCGGGACGCCGCAACTGTCCGGTATCCGGTATTCGTTCGTGGGCGATTCCTCGTCCCGCCTGCTGGCGCTCATGAACGGCGAGGCCGATGTCATCGAGCGTCTGGAGCCGGAGCAGCTCGAAACCCTGCGGGGGCGGGGTGGCGTGAAGATCAACAAGATGCTGTCGGTGGAGAACAAGTACCTCTGGTTCCGCTGCTCCAAGCCGCCGTTCGACAACGAACTACTGCGCCTGGCCGCCTGCCACGCCATCGACCACGAGCAGGTGCTGGCCATCATGGGCGAGGCCGCGCAGGAGAGTCGTGCCCATATCTCGCCGGTGAAGTTCGGTTACGCCGATCTGGACGCCTACCCGCAGTTCGACCCGGAACGCTGCCAGCAGCTGCTCAGTGAAGCGGGTTACCCGCGGGGTGAAGGGCTGCCGGAGCTCGAGTACATCACCTCCATCGGCTTCTACCCGAAGACCCAGGAATACGGCGAGCTCATCACGGCCATGCTGCAGGCCCAGGGCTTCCCGGTGACCATGAACGTCATGGAGGTCGCCGCCTGGAACGACGCCTATTACCACCGTGAAGGCGGGGGCCCGGGGCACATGGTGGACGGCGGCTGGGCGACCGGCTCGCCCGAGCCGGACCTGGTGTTGCGTACGCACTTCCACTCCAGTTCCCGGCGTGTCTGCGGCATCCAGGACGACGAGATCGATGCCGCCCTGGACCGCGAGCGCAACGAGCCGGATCTGGACAAGCGCGAGCGGATCATCCAGGAGGAGACCCTGCCGCTCATCGCCAGGAAGGCGCCGGCCCACAGCCTGTTCACGTCCGTGTTCATGCACGCCATGCGGGAGGACGTGGACGGTCTGTTCCTCTACCCCAACGGCCAGCTGGACGCCAGCGAAACCGCGATCAGTTAGCAGGCAGTCCGTTCGGGGTCGGCGGATGCCGGCCCGACCGGGCGCACACGCAGGAGAACAGGTTTGTCTGCAACGCTACTGAAACTACTGGTGACCCGGCTGGGCCAGGGCGCGCTGATCATGCTGCTGGTCTCGGCCGTGATCTTCACGCTGCTGCGGGTGGTTCCGGGGGATCCGGCGCGGCTGATCGTCGGCGGTATGGCCGACGATCAGGTGCGCGCGGAACTCTCCGCCGAGCTCGGGCTGACGGACCCCATTCCGGTGCAGTACCTGACCTACCTGGGGAACGTGCTTCGGGGGGATCTGGGGCAGTCGTTCGTGCGGCCTTCGCAATCCCGCGAGGACGTCACCGACGCCGAGGATGTGGTCCGCGGGGAGCGTGCGTCGGTGGCACGTCTGCTGCTCGAGCGCCTGCCGCTCAGCCTCGGGCTGGCCGCTTCGTCGCTCCTGATCGCACTGGCCATCTCCGTGCCGTTGGGCGTGTACGCCGGGCTGAACCCCGGGCGATGGCCCGACAAGCTCGCGTTCTACACCGGGTCGATCTTCGTTTCCATACCGAACTTCTGGCTTGGCCTGGTGCTGATCCTGGTGGTCTCGGCGAACCTCGGGTGGTTGCCCGCCATCGGCTACCAGGGCATGGCCTACGCCGTGCTCCCCGCAATCGTGCTCGCGGTCGAGGTCAGCCCGGTACTGATGCGCACCATCTCCGTGTCCATGGCCGAGACCATGCAGCAGAAGTTCATCGACTACGGCGGCGTGCGCGGCCTGAGTCCGGGGCGGGTCGTTATCGCGCACGGGTTGCGGAATGCGTCGGTGCCCCTGCTGAACGTGGTGGGGATCCAGGCGAGCACGCTGCTCGGCGGGGTGGTGGTGGTGGAGTACGTCTTCAACTACCCCGGCCTGGGCCTGCTGACGATCGATGCCGTGCTGCAACGGGATTTCCCGGTGCTGCAGGGGATTGCCCTGTTCCTCGCGGGGACCTTCGTCCTGGTGAATATCGCCGTGGACATGGCTGCCGCCCTGATTGACCCGAGGCTCGAAAGCGAATGAGTACACCAATCACCTCCAGTGGCACGCCCCCGCAGGTGGAAGAACGCTCCCCGGGGAGGCGCATTCTGATCGAGGCGTGGCGTCAGCGGGAGCTGAAGATCGGCCTCGCGATCCTCGTGGTCATCCTGATCGGTGCCGTGCTCTACCCGCTGATCACGGATGCCGACGCGTACGCCATGGACGTCATGAACCGCTACGTGCCACCGCTGGGCATGGATGGCTCCAGCCTCGCGAACCCGTTCGGCACGGACCAGCTCGGCCGGGACGTGCTGGCGCGCAGTTTCATCGGGCTGGGGTACTCCCTGCTCATCGCGGTGCCCACCGTCATTCTGATGTACGGCATCGGCTGCGTGATCGGCATCCTGGCCGGGGTGCGGGGCGGTCTTGTCGATACCGTGGCGATGCGTCTCACGGATGCGCAGTTGGCTATCCCCATGATTCTCCTGGCGGTGACGGTGCTCGGGGTCGCGCGCCCCAACGTCTACCTGATCATCACCGTGCTGGCGCTTGCAGGCTGGCCGTTGTATGCCCGTGTGGCGCGTTCCGCGGCTCAGTCGGAGAAGCGACGCGAGTACATCCGAGCCGCACGCGTCCTCGGCGCCTCGGAGTGGCGGATCATCGTGACGTGCATCGCACCGGCGGTGCTCCCGCCCATTGCGTTCGTCGCGGTACTGGATATCGCCCGGATCATGATTCTCGAGTCCATCCTGGGGTTCCTGGGGCTCGGCATCCAGCCGCCGACACCGAGCTTCGGCAACATGATCGCCGACGGCCGTAAATACCTCGTCAACCACTGGTGGGTTCCGACCATGCCGGGGATTCTCCTGCTCGTGGTTCTGATCAGCATCAATATGGTGGGTGCCTCCCTGGAGCGTGCCCGTAACCGAGTCTTCAAGGGGGCGTTATGAGCCAGGCACAGCGGGCGGACGTGGTTGCCGCGGAACCAGGCAGCGCAGAACCGATCCTTGCAGTTCAGGACCTGACCGTAACAGCCGGTGAAGGCGCCGATGTGCTGCTCGACGGTGTCAGCCTCACGCTGGCGCCCGGGGAGATGCTCGGGATCGGGGGCGGCGGCGGTGCCGGCAAGACGGTGCTCTGCAAGGCGCTCATCAACTGGTTGCCAGGCGGTGTGGCCGTGCGCGAAGGGGAGGTCACCTTTCGAGGCGCGACCATTCTGACGCCCGACGGGGCGCCCACGACCGGCTTCCGCGGCGCCGGCATCGGCTACGTTGGCGCGGATGCGACCAGTGCCCTGGATCCGACCCTGCCGGTGGGTGACCAGATCATCGAGAAGCTGCGCGCCAGCGATCGTGGCCTCAGCCGCCGGGAGGCCGCGGAACGGGTGCTGACGCTGTTCCGCGAGGTGCGGCTTCCGACCACCGAGAAACGCATGAACGAGTACCCGGGGCAGTACAGCGGCGGCATGATGCAGCGGGCAATGATCGTCGATGCGCTGGTGACACGGCCCGCGGTCGTGCTGGCCGACGACATCACACAGCCGCTGGACGTCACTGTTGCGGTCCAGATCATCCACCTGCTGAAGCAGTTGTCGGCGAAGTACGGCACCGCCGTCATCTTTGCCTCCGGTTCACTCCCGCTGTTGTCCCGGGCCGTGGACCGGGTGGTGGTGCTTGATCGCGGCCGCATCATCGAGAGTGGTCCGACCGAGGCGGTGATCCGTGCGCCCGAGCATGCCCATACGCGCCATCTGCTGGATGTGATCCCGCGTGTGTGGGAGGGGCATGAGCCCGTGGCCGGCCCGCGCGCCCGCAGGGGACCGGTGCTCAGCCTTGATGATGTGCACCGGACGTACCGCGTGCGCGAGCGCGGCAGTTTCAACCGCACCCACGACGTCCGCGCAGTCCGGGGGGTCAGCCTGGATGTCTGGGAGGGGGAGAAGTTCGGCATCATCGGTGAGTCGGGCTGCGGCAAATCCACCCTGACCCGGTTGCTGACCGCGCTGGAGCAGCCGGACCAGGGGGCGATCCACCTGAACGGTCGCCGCCTGTCGACCCTGGACCCGCTGGAGGTGCGGACCATGCGCAAGGATCTGCAGCTGGTGCTGCAGGATCCGTTCAACGCGCTGCCCCCGAGGCGCACGGTCGGCGAGATCATCGAGGAGCCCCTGCGAATCCACCGTCTGGGCAACCGCGAGGCGCGCCGCGCCAAGGTGCTGTCGGTGATGGAGGAGGTGGGGCTGGCGGCGAGCTGGTTCCAGCGCCTGCCCGCGGGCATGGGAGGCGGAGAGCGTCAGCGCGTGAACGTGGCCCGCGCACTTGTGCTGGAGCCCTCCGTGCTGATCCTGGACGAGACGCTGACGGCGCTCGATGTGGTGGAGCAGAAGAAGCTGCTCGACCTGTTCGATACGCTGCAGCAGAGCCGGGCGCTGACGTACATCTTCATTTCCCACGATCTCGCCATGATTCGCAATACCTGCGACCGCATCGCGGTGATGTACCTGGGCGAGGTGGTGGAGGTCGCCGAGAACGAGCAGTTGTTCAGGCATCCGGTTCACCCGTACTCCCGGGCCCTGCTGAGTGCTGTGCCAACCATCGAGCCATCGCCGTTCGACCCGGCCGAGCACCTGCTGGACGGTGAACCGCCCAGTCCCATCGACCTGCCGAAGGGGTGTTGTTTCCGCTCCCGGTGCCCGTCGGCGATGGCGCGTTGCGCCGAGGAGGCGCCTGCCATGTACCAGGGCCGGGTGAATCAGTACGCCGCCTGTTTTCTGTGTGAAAACAGGACCACCTGAGTGCTTCGCGGTTCACGCCCGGCACTCCCGTTCCGGAAACCAGAAGGAAAACAGATAACGATGTCCAGTACGAGCGAGACACCGCGGGTGGATACGGCCCGCTTCCACGCCATGTTCGACGCGCTCAGTCAGTACGGGGCGACGGCCCGGGGCGGGCTGCACCGGCTGACGGGCAGTCCGGAAGATGGCCAGGTGCGCGACCGCTTCTGCGCCATGCTGCGCCTTGCCGGCATGGAGGTGCGCGTTGATCCCGTCGGCAACATCTTCGGCCTGTGCGAATGGACGCCCGGCGCGGACTTCCTGCTGGTGGGGTCCCACCTGGACAGCCAGCCCAACGGCGGTCGTTTCGACGGCGCCTACGGCGTCGTCGCGGGCGCGGCGGTGTGCATGAGCCTGAAGGAGGCGGTGGATGCCGGGGAGAGTGCGCCACCTCTCAACCTGGCGGTGGTGAACTGGACCAACGAGGAAGGCGCGCGTTTCCGGCCCAGCCTCACCGGGAGTTCGGTGTTCACGGGCAAGCTCGCCCTGGCGGATGCGCTGGCGCTCGTGGATGACGCCGGCATCAGCCTCGGCGAGGCGCTGGAAGCGATCGGGTACCGCGGCCGGGATCAGGGCCCCACGCCGGCCGGGTGCGTGGAACTGCACAACGAGATCGGGCGCGTCCTCGAGGACGCGGACGCCGACATCGGTGTCGTCACCCGCAACTGGGGGGCCAACAAGTATGAGCTCGTCTTCCATGGCGAGCAGGCGCACACCGGTCCCACCCCGATGGCCGAGCGGAAGGACGCGCTGGTGGCCGCTTCGATGATGATCGTCGAGGCGCGCCGGCTTGCGGATGGCTACGCCGACGATCAGCTGCGCACCTCGGTCGGGCGCGCGGTAATCGAACCCAATTCGGCCAACGTGGTGCCGTCCCGGGTCACCCTCTCTCTGGAGATCCGCTCCCCGGATCGCGCCATCCTCGACAGCCTGGACGACGCGGTTCGCGAGATCTGGGCGCAGATCCAGCGCGACACGCAGTGCGCCGTCGAGGTCGCCGCCGAGTCCCGGCGCGAGGCGCTGCCGTTCTGGCCCGCCGGTGCCGACCGGGCCGAGGCCATCGCCACGGATCTCGGCTACACCACCCGCCGGCTCGACACCGTCGCCGGCCACGACGTTGTGGCGATGATGGCAATGGTCCCCGGCGTGCTTCTGAACGTCCCGAGCTATCACGGAATCGGTCACAACGAAGACGAGTACACGTCACCGGAGCAGCTCACGCGCGGGGTTGAAGTCCTGAACGCGCTGGTCTGGGACCTGCTTCACAACGACCCTCGCGGCGCCCGCGAGTAAACCCCGGATCCGATTACCAGGGAGTGCATGACCATGCGCCATATTGGAGAAGCGACGAGCGAGACCGAGCGTTTCGTTGAGCACGCCATCGGGCAACTGCCCGACGTGGGGCCGGTGGCTGATCGCTACGAGATCGTGACCGTACCGGCCGCGTCGCCGGTGCGCCGCGCGGTGGACGCCGTGGGCGCCCTAGTGCAGTCGGCCGATGGCGACCAGTGGTTCGTCAAGGCCTACTACCCGGACATCCTCGCGATCCAGGATCTGCAGCCGGTTGCTGACGCCAGTGCCAAGGCCGGTGACCTGGGGGCCGCGCCGCGGCTGCTGGATGCGGCCACCGAAGCAGGCGTACTCGCTTTCGAGTACCTGGACGCGGACTGGCGCTGGGGGCGGATGGATGCGCTCAGTGAACGGTCGAGCCTGCAGGCGCAGATGCGGTTGCGCAAGGCGATCCACGCCGGGCCGAGGTTCGCGCGCGAGCGGGATATCTTCGAGGAGATCCGGTTTTTCACGGACCGGGCCCGGCAGACCGGGGTCCCTCTGCCGGTGGATTTCGACTGGCTGCTGGACAACATCGAATCCTTTGCCCCGCGCCTGAGCAGCGCCCGCGAAGCCTCCGTGCCCGCTCACGGTGACGGTGCGTCGTCCAACGTGATGGTCAACGGCCGCGGTGAGTTGCGGTTGATCGACTTCGACGTCGCCGGTAACGACGATCCCGCCCACGACCTGGCCGCGATGCTCGCGGAGCTGTGCCTGTTCAAGGAGGACTTCCGGGAAGGGGTCAGGGCCTGGTGCGGCACCGACGACCGCAGCCTGTTTGCCAAATGCATGCTCTACGGCATGGCCGACGATCTCCGCTGGGGCCTGTGGGGGCTGGTGCTGTTCCAGGAGTCGTCACGGCAGGACGTGGAGTTCTTCAAGTACGGCCAGTGGCGACTGCTCCGTGCCCGCATGAACATGCAGGACCGGGACTTCGAGCTCTGGTGTCGCTCGTTCTGAGCCGGCCATCACCACCAAGGGGAGCAACCATGAAGAGACAACTGGGGCAGGGTGTCACCGACCAGGAGCGGGCGCTGGAGGCAGTGATCGGGCATATTCCCGGCTGGCAGGGGCGCGAGATCCGCTACCAGCCGGTGTCCGGCGGGATTTCCAATACCAACTGGCGCGTGACCGTGGACGGCATGGCGCCGGAGTACTTCGTCAAGGTGCCCGGTCGGGGGACGGAGATGTTCGTCAACCGCGCCGCCGCCCACGATGCCAGCGTGAAAGCCGCGGACTGCGGCGTGAGTGCGCGGGTATTCCATTTCGTCGAGGAACTCGGGGTGGAGGTGTTCGAGTTCCTCGATGGCTACCGAGCATCCAGCAACGGCGACTTTCTTGACCCCGGCATCAGGCGCAACGCCGCCCGGGCCCTGCGGCGGTTCAGCACCCAGGAGCCGCTCAAGCTGACCAAGACGATCTTCGAGCAAACGGAAGAGCACCTTGAGCAGATCCGGGAGCTGGGCGGCTATACGCCGCCGGACAAGCCCTGGGTGGATCGGCAGTACCAGGCGGCGAAGGGTGCGCTGGTCGCCGCCGGCATCGATGTCGCCCCGTGCCTGAACGACAACCTGGCGGGCAACTTCATGCTCAATGCTGCCGGTGACGTCATCCTGGTGGATTTCGAGTATGCCTCCAACAACGACCCCCACTACGAGCTGGCGTTGTGGTTCGGCGAGATGTTCTTCACCCCGGATGTGGAGCACGAGATGGTGGAGGAGTACTTCGGTGAAGCGCGCGCCGAGACGCTGGCGCGCGTCTATCTGTACAAGGCGCTTGCCGACGTGAAGTGGTCCAACTGGGCCTGGGTGCAGCGGCAGGTCTCCCAGCTGGATTTCGATTTCCACAAGTACGGCGCCTGGAAGCACATGAGGGCCCGGCAGGTGATGCAGGACCCGCGGTGGGAAGAAGCGCTGCGCGCGGTTTAAGCCCTGCAATCAATGAACGTAACCATGAGGACGCCATGAGCCTGGCCCTTTTTGACCTGGATAATACATTGCTGGTTGGTGACAGCGATTACGAATGGAACCGTTTCCTGATCGATCAGGGAGCGCTTGACCCGGGCCGTTTCCGTGAAATCAACGACGACTTCATGGCCGCGTACGAGGACGGAACGCTGGATATGGAGGCATTCTGCCGGGTGATCTTCGAAGCCTTGAGCGACTACCCGCTCACGGTGCTCGAGGCGTGGCGGGAGCGGTTCGTACAGGACCGCATCCAGGACAAGGTGGCGCCGAGGGCGCCCGATCTGCTCGCCCAGCATCGTGCTCATGGCGACGATCTCGTCATGGTTACCGCAACAAACGATTTCGTGGTCAGGCCGATCGCCGATCTGCTGGGCATTGATACGGTGCTGGCAACCCGCCCGGAAGTGGTGGCCAATCATTTCACGGGGGCGCTTGTGGGGCCTGCCTGCTTCCGGGAAGGCAAGATCTGGCATGTGGAGCGGTATCTGGAGGCGCAGGGCCGGGACAGCCGCGAGGCGGCAGCGAACGCCGTGTTCTACAGCGACTCGCACAACGATCTGCCATTGATGGAGTGGGTGAGCACACCGGTGGCCGTGGACCCGGACAGCAGGCTCCGGGACTGCGCGCGGGAGCGGGGGTGGCAAGTGCTGTCATTGCGGGACCAGGAGCCGCTGGCGTTTCGTGGATGAAGGAGGGTGCCCATCGATCAGTGGGTCGGGCGTCGTCACATGGCAGGTGCCATGACGGCGTCCGGTTCCCGGGGTGGTTGCCCCCGTTTGTGGCGGTCGGCTGCACGCTTTCCGCGCAAGTCTCTGTGACTGCGCACTATTTCCGGGCAATCCTGCGACCCGTCGGGCGCGGCTGAATCCCCGGGCAACCCCCGCCCATCCCTTGAATACCCACGGCATGAGCGCGGAATTCGGGTTTCCGGCTCGCGCAGACGATGCTTGGCAAATGTCTTGCATTCCCAACGGGAAACTTAATTTCTTGCCACGCAACATTCCCGGAGGGTATGCAGCCATGAAGAAGATGACCCACTTCCCCGGCGCCTCAGAGCGCAGTTTTCCGAGTATGGGCGTGGCGGGGTGCAACGCCTGGCTTGGTGATGTGGCCGTGTCGGACGATCCGGACAAGACCATCGTCAGCGGATTCTTCCGCATGGAAAAGTCCGATACGCCGCTGGTCTACGACTACACCTACCACGAGATGAAATGCATCGTCGGCGGCCGGTTCACGATCACCGACGAGTCCGGCGAGAGCGTTCGGGCGGAAGTCGGGGATGTCTTCTACTTCCCTGCAGGCAGCCGGATCACCTTCGAGACCGATGACTTCGGTGTCGGCTTCTTCTGTGGTCAGCGCAGGGAAGGTGAGGGCTAGGCGATCGTGCCGGGCACCGTTCTGTCAGGGGGTAAACGCCATGTCCGAGACAGGTATCAAGAGTAAACCCATTTACCGGGACCTCGAGCCCGATCCGGCGGCGCAGACCCATCTCCTGGCGGGCGAGGGCGCGGGGGCCAGTGCACTGGTCAGGCTCTGCCAGGCGCTGCAGACCCAACAGGGCGGATCGGTGTCGATCGACTACACCGCGGGGCCCGGACCGGATCGGGCCGCGGATCTGCACAGCCGCCTGGCCGACGCCGTCCGCATTCATGCCGACAGAGAGGCCCTGGCAGAGGTGCTGCGTCAGGCGCTGGCCGGTGCCGGCATGAGCGTGCGGCTGTACCTCGCGGGCAGCGAACCCTTCCTGTGGACGCTGGCGCTCACGGCCCGCGACATGGGCATGCCGGATTCCGCGATCCGGATGCAGCGCTGTGGCCCCCTGGCCAGGCGGGTGCAATGCGTCCACTGCAAGACCACGGCCGACTGGGTGGAGCGGACCATCTACCAGTGTCCGGGCTGTGCGTTGCACCTGATGGTCCGTGACCACTTCTCCCCGCGGCTTGGCCTGTATCAGGGCGTCTGCGTGGACGCCGAGGAGCCGGGCGTCATCCCCCCGGCCGAGGAGTTCGAGGCATGATCACGTCCCAGCAGTCCAGCATTCCCGTCCGCGTGGCGGCGATCGACGAGCCGAGCCCCGGGGTGCGCACGTTCCGCCTTGAGCATCGCGACGGGCATGCGCTGCCCGCCTTCTCGGGGGGGAGCCATGTGGTGGTGTCCATGCGTGGCGCGGCGCGGACGTTCCGCAACCCGTACTCGCTCATGGGGCCGACCGACGATACATCCCACTACGCAATCGCGGTGCGCCGCGATGACACCGGGCGTGGCGGTTCGGTCTTCCTGCACGAGTCCGTCCGGGAGGGCGACGAGCTGGAGATCACCGCGCCCGTCAACCTGTTCCGCCTCAACGCCATGGCCAGACACCATGTGCTGATCGCGGGTGGCATTGGTGTGACGCCGATGCTCGCCCACAGCGACGAGGCCCGCCGCCAGGGGCTCTCGTACGAGGTTCACTACCAGGTTCGTGGTGTGGACACGGCACCTTTCGTCGACCGGATCCGCCGCGAAGAAGGGGGGCGTGCGCGCCTGTACGACAGCGGCGCGGGGGAGTACATCGATCCCGTCGAGGTGTTCCGGCGTCAGCCGTTGGGCACCCATGTCTATGTCTGCGGGCCGGCCGGCCTGATCCAGGCCGTGTATGACGCTGCCGCCCGGCTCGGCTGGCCGTCGGGCACCATCCACTCGGAGGCATTCACGGCGCCGCCTCCCGGCAAGGCGTTCACGCTGGTGCTCGCGCAGAGCAACATGGAGGTCGATGTTCCGGCCGACATGAGTCCGCTGGAGGCGCTCGAGGCCGCCGGGCTCGAACCCCCCTGCTCGTGCCGGGGAGGGGCGTGCGGCGTGTGTGAAACGGCGGTGATCGAGGGCGATATCGAGCACAACGACCACTTCCTGTCCGACGAGGTGAAGGTCGGAAACGCGCGGATGATGATCTGCGTGTCGCGCGGACGCAGCGATCGCGTGGTTCTGGATCTTTAACGCCCGACCGCCCGTTTGCCGCCCACCAAGGAGTACTCGCCATGTCCCAGACAACGACGGTCGCACAGCCCGAGGTCAAGCCGGTGGTGGAGACCTTTCGCGACGACTTCACCTACGCCAACAGCCCCGCGGCAATACGCCGTTTTCCGTTTCCGTTTGCCGACGATTCCTACATGTATTCGGTGAATATCGAGCCGCACAATGGCGGCCCGCCGGGTACGCCTTATGCGCCTGCTTTCGACATCGACGAGCATTACCTCTCCGAGGTCGAGGAACGTCGCAAGGTGCTCGAGGACGATCCCGGCAGGTGTCGCGTTCTGCCCCACATGATGGCGGCGCAATGGGATACGCTCGAACTCCTGATGGAATCCCTGTCCCGGGACTACCCGGCGAGCTTCGTTCTCGACCGTGATGGCAATCAGTGGACCTGGGAGAACCGGCTTCTCGGAATTCGCGATACCTTCACATTCGGTGATGCGGCAACGCTGCCAATGGAGCCGTTCGAGTACATTACCCGTCAGGTACAGGGGGATTTCACGATCCATGACCAGCGGGACGAGACCCTGTACATGGACGGCGGAATGGTCACCTGCCAGGCGGACTGGTCCCTGGAATTCGATCTCGGTATGACCTTTCATGAATGGCACGGGCCGGTGCCGCGAGCCCACGAGATGGGGGTCTTCGACCGGGCGCTCGCCTTTCTGATGAACTTGCGCGTGGGCGAGCCGGTACGCCGGCTCAACTGGACCATGACCGTGAACCCGCGCATGGATACCTCTCCGGAGAACTACCATCAGTGGGGCATTGATCGTGCCCGCGTAACGCCGGAGAACGTGGGAGACAAGGCGCACCTCCGGGTAGAGCTCCAGGCGCTCTACCGCCTGCCGCGCAGCAATGCGATCCTGTTCAGCATTCGCTGCTACCTCATCAGCATCAACGAACTCGCCACGATCCCGAAATGGGCGAAGCGGTTTCACCGCGTGCTCCGGGATCTCCCCGATGATCTGGCCGACTACAAGGGCCTGATCGGCTACCGCCCCCTGGTTCTGGCTCACCTGGCACCACTGGATGACGGGGCCGAACTCACCCCGGGCACCGCCCCTGAGTAACCGCGCCGCACCATCGTGGCACCGCTTCGCCCGGCGGTGGTGCGGCGCAACACCAAGAGGCCATCGCAAGCGCTTCCCCGGTTGGCGGTGGAGAATAAAAAAACCAATAGAATCAGTGCGATGAGTGCTTTCTTCCAATTCCCTGCGGACGTTGCCTTTCGCGGTACGGTTTTTGCTACATGGATTAACGGAAAGAAACGAAGTTTCGTTCCAGGAAACAAGCGGTTCCCTTTTTCGTCCGCACAGGAGGCAACCCCATGGAAGCTGAAGCGATAAGCGGGCTCCAATCGCAGGTGGAGTTACTTGGCTCCATCAGCATGGAGATCTATTACTGGTGGTGCACCGCGATCATGGTGCTCATTCACGCCGGGTTCCTGGCGTACGAGATGGGAGCGTCGCGGGTCAAGAACTCGCTGGCGGCGGGGGTGAAAAACATTCTCGCCCTGGCCTACGTCATCGCAGCGTTCTACTTCTTTGGCTGGTGGATTTACGGGGCTTTCCCCGGTGGCTTTACCATTGCCGAAGGTGCGTCCATCGGGGCGCCCTGGAGCGAGAGCATGGGCCCCAATATCGATGATAAGGGGACCGGTATCTTCTGGGCCGCATTCACCCTGTTCGGTGCCACCACGGCGTCGATCCTCTCGGGCGCGCTCATCGAGCGGGTGCGACTCAGTGCCTACGTGATTCTCGCGGTCATTCTCGGTGCCGGCGTCTGGATCCTGGCCGGGGCCTGGGGCTGGCATCCGGATGGGTGGATGCTGCACCAGCTCGGGTACCACGACATCGGCGCCGCGGGTGTGGTGCATACCGTGGCCGGCTTCTTCGCCCTGGGCGTACTGATCAATCTGGGGCCCCGTGTTGGCAAGTTCGGCCCCAATGGCGAGATCAATGCGATCCCGCCGCACAACCTGCCCATGTCGCTCATCGGCCTGATGCTGATCATCGTCGGTTTCTTCGGGTTCCTGGGCGGCTGCATCATCTTCAACGTGGGGGGCGACTGGACCACGATCTACGGCAATCCCACCAACCTGTCGGCGTTCGGGTTTACCACGTTGATGGGCTTCTCCGGTGGTGTGATCGGTGCCTACGCCATCAGCCGTGAGCCGTTCTGGATGATGTCCGGAGCCCTGGGGGGAATCATTTCCGTGGCCGCGGGCCTGGATGTCTACCACCCGGGTGTAGCCTTCATCGTCGCTTTCCTGGGTGGCTGCCTGATTCCCATTGCAGGGCGCATGCTGGAGAAGGCTGGCATCGATGATGCCGTGGGCGCCGTCTCGGTCCACGGTATTGCGGGCGTCTGGAGCCTGATCGCGTCCGGGATCTTTCTGCACGGCTACCCCAACGTCGGCGACCTGCCGGACGTGACCTTCGTCGGCCAGATCACGGGGGCGGTGGTGATGATCCTGGTCGGGTTCATCCCCGGATACGGAATTTCGCTGCTACTGAAGTCGGCGGGCCTGTTGCGTGTTCCCCCGGAGGTCGAGCAGATCGGTATCGACGCCGTGGAGATCCCCACGACCGCCTACCCCGAGTCCCGCAACGTGCCATCTGCAGGCGCCCGGGAGTCGTAGCAGCGAGCGTATGGCCGCGGCCGCCGGGGTGCCCGGCGGCCCGGTTTCTCAAGGCAGCGCATGGAGGTACATCATGAACCCAAGCACATTCTCCACCTGGGACGGCGCCGGCGCCGTGTTCACGTTTGGCCCCGATTCCGTCGGTATGTGGCTGTTCCTGCTCCTGGCCATGGGCGTTGGCATTGGTGTCATCGTTCGCATGATCATTCACGAGAACAGGACGTTCCGGTCGCTTGATCCGGATCTCATCCAGGACGGCGGGTTGAAAGGCGTCAACATCTGACACGCGTTTCATGACGAGTCCGGCGGGTCGTCCGCTCTGGTTGCGGTCGGCCCGCCTTTTCACGGCCGGCGGACGCGGTGGCCGCGCCGACGGAATCAGCACCCTCAACGCGGCGTCACGCCGCAGGTTGGAGTACCGAATCATGGCAACGACCGATGGTCCCGCAACAGATACGACACGGAACACGGGTGCCGGCTCCTGTCACCCCCTGGATCCCCTTGGCCCGCAGGAGATTCGGGCCGCGGCGGCGTTGTTGCGCGATGCGCTCGGACCGGATCCACTGCGTTTCGAGCGCCTGGTGCTGGAAGAGCCCGACAAGGCAACGGTGCAGGGGTGGACACCAGGCCAGTCCGTGGATCGTCAGGTGCGCTTCGTGGTCTCCAGGCCGGGGAGCATCGGCGTCACCCTCGGGATTCTCTCCCTGAGCGAGCATCGCATTCTGTTCCGGGAGTACCTGCCGGAGGCGCGCCCCATGATCATGCTGGAGGAGTTCATGGGAGTGGAGGACGCGGTCAAGGCCGACGCCGCGTTTGTTGAGGCGTGTCGGCGCCGCGGCATCGAGGACATGTCACTGGTATGCGTTGACCCCTGGTCCGCCGGCAACTTCGATATCCCCGGGGAAGCGGGGCGGCGCCTGTCGCATACCTTCGCCTGGGTACGGAATCACCCTCGCGACAACTTCTATGCGCATCCCATCGAGGGCGTGAATGCCGTGGTGGACGTCGACACCATGGAAGTGATCCGGGTCGACGACCACTATGCCGACCGTGAGCCTGTGCCCGTGCCCCGCGGCGAATCCAACTACGAGGCCGATCTGGTGGGCGCTACCCGCACTGGCATCAAGCCCCTGGACGTGGTCCAGAGCGACGGCCCCAGCTTTACCGTTGAGGGGAACCTGTTGCGCTGGCAGGGGTGGGATGTCCGCATCGGTTTCAATGCCCGCGAGGGCCTTACCCTGCATACCCTGGGGTATACCGAGGATGGTGGCGAGCGCCGTTCGGTGCTCTACCGCGCCTCGCTGGCGGAAATGGTGGTGCCCTACGGCAGCCCGGAACCGGGGCACCGGCGCAAGAATGTGTTCGACATCGGTGAGTACGGACTGGGCAAGCTGGCCAACTCCCTCACACTTGGCTGCGATTGCCTCGGCGCCATCCGTTACCTGGACGCCTACGTCAACGGTATCGATGGCGAGCCCATGGAGATCAAGAACGCCATTTGCATCCACGAGGAAGACACCGGCATTGCCTGGAAACACTGGGATTTTCGCACCGACCATACGGAGGTGCGGCGGCTGCGCCGGCTGGTGATCTCCTCGATCTCCACCGTCGGCAACTACGAGTACGCCTCCTACTGGTACCTCTACCAGACTGGCATGGTCGAGTTCGAGATGAAGGCGACCGGCATTATCAACACCGTGGCCTGTGAGCCGGGCAAGCCCTCAATGTACGCCAACGAAGTCGCCCCCGGAGTCGCCGGGCAGATCCACCAGCACCTGTTCTGCGCCCGTCTGGACATGGAAGTGGACGGCCCGGAGAACACGGTGGTGGAGTACAACACTACCGCTCCGCCCCCCGGCCCCGACAACCCCACCGGCAACGCCTTCTACGAGCAGGCAACGCCGCTGGTCTCGGAGCAGCGGGCGCAACGGCGCAGCAACGCCGAGACCATGCGCTACTGGAAGGTGGTCAATCGCAAGCGGCACAACGGCGTGGGTCAGCCCACGGCCTTCAAGCTGGAACCCACGGACACGGTAACGCCCTTCACCCACCCGGAGTCACCCTCCGGCCAGCGCGGCGGCTTCATCCAGAATCACCTCTGGGTCACACCCTTCCACAGGGACGAGCGCTATCCCGCGGGTGAATTCGTCAATCACTCGGGGCCGGGCCAGGGGCTGCCAGCCTGGACCGCGGCGGACCGCTCGGTTGAAGACACCGATGTGGTTCTGTGGCACGTGTTCGGTCTGCATCACCCGGTGCGTCCGGAGGACTACCCGGTGCAGCCCTGCGTGACCTGTGGGTTCCGATTGATGCCGTCCGGGTTCTTCGACCATAACCCCGCCATCAACCTGCCGGCGGGCAAGAACCAGGGGAGCTGCTGTGTGTAGGGAGTGGCCGGGGGCTGGCACGACCGCGCGGTGTTTCACTTCCTCACCGACGCCGGTGGGTGATCAGCCTGCCTGCACACGCTTTTCATACCGTGTCGCGTCCCGCGAGTACTGGCCGGAGAGTGCAAAGCCGGTGAGCCGGCCATTGGAGTGGTGCTCCATGACGGTTCCGTGCTCGCCGGCCTCCACTTCGCGCCATTCCCCGTGGGTTTCCGGTGGCCACACGGCCAGCGGCCAGCAGGGTGTCTTGATCACAATGGTGCCGGCCTCGGCCGTGTAGTCCGTGGTGTCACCGGCGATGTTGGCGGCGACCACGCGCGCCTGCTCCCGCAGCGGGCGCACGTAGGGCAGGAGCCTGCCGTCGTGTTCCGAGCAGTCGCCCAGGGCGTAGATGGCCGGGTCCGACGTCTGTAACTGGCCGTCGACCCGTATGCCGCTGCCCACTTCCAGCCCCGACTGCAGTGCCAACTCCACGTTGGGCTTCAGGCCGAGGGCGCTCAGTGCCACGTCGGCCGTGACCGTCTCGCCGTTGCCGAGGTGGGCGAGAAGGCGTTCGGTGCCGGTGTCGCGGTCGATGCGCTCCAGCGAGGTGCGCGGGATGAAGCGGATGCCGCGTCGTCGGAGGGCGGCGTCCAGCTCGCCGCTGAGGCGTTCGGGCAACAGCCGGTGCAGGAGCCGGTCGGCCTGGTCCACCAGCGTGACGGTGTGGCCGGCGGCGGAGAGGTCGTCGGCAAACTCGCAGCCGATCAGGCCCGCCCCCAGGATCAGCACCCGGGCGGCTGCGCCGTCACCATCAATGCGCTCGCGCAGGCGCTGGTAGCTTTTCAGATCGTTCACCTGCAGCACATCGCCGCTTGCCGATCCGGCCAGGTGGGGCTGCGGTTGCGATGCACCCGGGGCGAGAATGAGGTGCGCGTACGGCACGCCGCCGCGGGGCGTGATCACGCGCTGGCGGGCGCGGTCGATCTCCAGCACCCGGGTGCGTGCCATGAGCGCGACGTTCCACTTGGCTGCCGCGTCGTCACCGGACTGGATCACCAGCGCGTCGGGGCGCTGGCCTTTCGCCGCCGCCGCGGACAGCTGCGGCTTCGGGTAGACGTCCGCATTGCAGCGCGAGATCATCGCGATCGGCCGGCTGGAGCCAGTAGCCCGGAGGGCCTCCACCACGGCCCACGCCGCCATGCCGCCGCCGATGATCACGATCTGGTCCGGGTGGCCGAAGTCGTGATGGGCGGGTTGCCGTGCCGGGGCGGTGTCGGCCGCCTCGGCGCCGGTGTCATCAATGAGCTCGAAGTCGGCCTTGGTGACGCCGCAGTCCGGGCACTCCCAGTCGTCGGGGATGTCTTCGTAGCGGGTGCCGGGCGGCAGCCCGCCATCCGGGTCGCCTTCCGCCTCGTCGTAGATGAATCCACAAACCCGGCACAGGTAGCGTCGGTACGGAGTCGTCATGGCCTTTGGCTCTCCTGTTGATGGGTGTCAGTGGGCACCGAGGCGTTCCAGTTCCTTGCGCAGGTGCTTGATCGCCGGGGTGACGATCGCCACGAAGTAGGACTCCCGCAGCTTGCGTTGCCCGGGCGCGTTGGCCAGGTAGCCGCGGGCGCCGGCGTGCAGCATGGCGGCCTGGGATGCGCGCAGGGAAAGCTCGGATGCCGTGTGGCGCAGCTGCAGGACGTCGGCGAAGAGTTCATCGGACGGATCACCGATCTCGCGGCCCAGGGCGCGCGTGGCGCTGCGCGCGTCGTCCAGCGCGTCGGTGAGCGTCGCGGGCTGATCGTCCAGGTAGCGGTTCACGTGGGCGTGGGTGGCCGCCATCTCCTGCATGATGTCGATGCAGCCCTGGACCACACCGAGCCCCATGCCCATCTGCAGCAGCACGAACCCGGAGCGGATGCGGGGGATGAACCCGCTGATGTCGTGGGTGATCACGTGGGCGTCCGGGATGAACGCATCGCGGAAGTGGCAGGCGTAGGTGCCGCTGCCCTCCAGCGCCGTGAACTCGGCGCACTGCTGCAGGGCGAAGCCAGGCTGGTCACAGAACGTCACGGCCATGACCTTCCGGTCGCTGTCCTCGACCTGGAAGATCGCCGCGAACGCGTGTTCGGCCGCCAGGTTGGACACCCAGGGCAGGGTGCCGTTGGCGATGTAGCCACCCTCCACGGGGCGGACGCGGATCTTCAGCGCCTCGATGTCGGCCAGGTGCTTCATGCCGTTGGAGAGGCCGGTGCCACCAAGCAATTCGCCGCTGGCGATGCGGGGCAGCAGGGTCTGTCTCGCTTCGGGGTTGTCGGCGTTCTCCAGGTACCACGCCAGGGCGTCCTGGCACCAGACGCAGAAGCCCGTGGACATGCACTCGCGGGAGACGGTCTCCATGAGGCTGATGGCACGTGGGAAGTCGTGGGAGGCGCCGTTCCGGTGTGAAGGGATGTGCTGGCTGTAGCCGCCCAGCGCGCCGAACGCGTGCATGAAGCCCGACGGATAGACACCTTGCCGGTCGATCGCGACCGTTTGCGGCGCCAGTTGATCCCGGACGAGCTCCGCGATCCCGCTTTCAAGCGCGTGATCGGCGTCCATGCCGGGTGCAGGCGCCGGCGTGTGGGGGAATGGTTGTGCGGTAGCCGCCATGGGAACCTCCGGCGTATCTGACGGGGGATGGGCGCGCGGCGACGCGCTGTGCACCGCCGCGCCGGCTGGCCGGTCTCAGGCCAGGCTCATGGTGGTCGGGACCGGGTTGCGCATGGTGTTCGCCACCGGTGACCACTTGTCGGCCCAGGCAACCAGCTCCTCGAGTTCTTCGCGGGAGCAGTCGGCGTCGATGTCGAACGTTGCACGGATCTCCGTGAATCCCAGGCGTTTCTCGCCGGTGTCGCCGACACCCCAGACGCTGGAGATGTTGATGTCGCCTTCCAGGTCGCATTCAAGCTTGTAGACCTTGATGCCCTGGTAGGTGGCGTTGGCGTGGATGCCAACCAGCAGACAGGAGGCGAGGGCGGCCAGAGCGGCTTCCGACGGGTTTGGTGCGTTGTTCTCGCCGAGCAGGGTCGGCGGCTCATCGATCAGGTGGCCGTCCAGATCCCGGCAATAGGTCATCATGCGAAAGATGCCTTCGCACTCCGTGTGGGACTTCAGCGTGTTGACCTTGGTGGGGTCCATCTTCGCCTTCGCGCCCAGGGCCTTCAGCCCCTCCAGATCGATCGGGCGTAACGGCTGCTTGGTGTTTGCTGCGGCGTCGCTCATCGCGTCCTCCTGGGTGTTTGCGTCATGAGAGTTCGACGGGCTCGTTGCAGCAGCCGTGCCAGTCGCATCGGCACCCGGAAGGGCGGCGACAAAAGGTTAATAAAACCGGTGAAATACGGATTGTTTCTAATGTGGTTTGATCCTTTTTCGGAGGGGGCGGAACGAGAGGGGACAATGTGGCCAATGTCGACATTGTCGGCTTTGTCCGGCCTGTTCAGCCGGCGCCCGGCGTGGCCGAAATCCGGCTCAGGCCCCGGCATTCGCTGCAGTGCCGCACGCTGGCACAGCGATTGCTGCAGCGGTGGTGACAACCTGACCGTCCCGCCACCGCGAGGAAGTGTTCAATGAAAAGTCTTGGTGACCCCTACAGTCCTCACTCCGATCTGCGCCACGGGGCCGACTGCTCCTGTGACAGCTGCTCGCCGGCCGCCACGGCCGGCGCGGACGACACACGGCCGGCCACGCGCGAGGACATCGTCGATCGCGCCGTGGAAAACACCCTGGTACGCGCGCTGTTCGGTGGCAACGACATCAGTCGTCGCCGCTTCATGGCCGCAGTCGGCCGGGGCACCGCAATGGCTGCCGTGGCGTCCGCCTTTCCCATGGGGGCGCTGAAGTCTGCGCTTGCTGACGACCTGGGGCCACTGGAGCAAACGGAGATGACCATCCCGTTCCTGCCCATCACCTGCGCGACGCCCATCATCATGGGGGACGCCATGGGCTTCTATGAGCGCTACGGGCTGGACGTGAACCTGGAACGCGTGGCCGGCTGGCCCGTGGTGCGGGATCGCATGGACGCAGGCGAGTTCAACGCCGCGCACATGCTGGCACCCATGCCCCTGTCCATCCGTATGGGCGTTGGCGCGAGCCGGTTGCCCGTGACCATGCCTGCCGTGGAGAACATCAACGGCAATGCCATCACCCTGGCCAACAAGCACAAGGACAAGATGGATCCGAAGGACTGGAAAGGCTTCACTTTCGCCATTCCGTTCGATTACTCCATGCACAATTTCCTGCTCCGGTATCTGCTCGCCGAGCACGGGCTGGACCCGGATCGCGACGTCAGCCTCCGGGTGATGCCGCCGCCCGAGATGGTGGCCAACCTGCAGGCCGGGAACATCGACGGCTACATCGTGGCCGAGCCTTTCAACCAGCGCGCCGTGTGGGAGGGGGCCGGCTTCATCCACACCCAGACCAAGGATATCTGGAGCGGTCACCCCTGTTGTGCCTTCGTGGTCCGGGAGGACTGGGTCGATGCGCACCCGAACACGTTTGGCGCGCTGTTCCGCGCTATCGTGGATGCGACGCAGTTCAGCTCGGAGGCGGACAATCGCAAGGAGATCGCGGAGGCCATCGCGCCGCGCCAGTATCTCAATCAGCCGGTGCCCGTGATGGAGCAGATACTGGTCGGGCGGTATGCGGACGGACTCGGCGAGATCAGGGACATGCCGGACCGGATCGATTTCGACCCCTTTCCCTGGCAGTCCATGGCGGTATGGATGCTCACGCAGATGAAGCGCTGGGGATATATTGACGGGGATGTAAACTACCATCAGATCGCCGAAGAGGTGTTCCAGGCAACCGAGTGCCGGGAGGTCATGGAAGAGCTCGGTTACAACGCCCCCGAAGAGAACTACCGGATCCACGACATCATGGGCAAGGAGTTCGACCCGCGCGATCCGGAGGGCTACTTGGAGAGCTTCGAGGTACGCGCTTGACCGAACGCATGTGCACATGACGACCGATAGCGAGCTTCCCGGCGAGTCGCTGGTTCTGCTGGAAACGGCTCAGTTGCTGGGCCGTTCCCTGCAGCCCGAAGCCACGGTCCCCGCCGTGCTGCGCCTGCTCTCGGAGCTGGTCGGCCTGAACCGGGGCCGCGTGGTGCTGCCCGACGACGACGGTCAGCACCTGCGTATCCGCTACTCATACGGCTTGCGCCCGCATGAGCGCGACCGGGGCGTGTATCGCCTCGGCGAGGGGATTACCGGTGACGTGATGCGCACCGGCCGGGTCTGCGTGGTTCAGGATGTGGATGCGGAGCCGCAGCACCTCTTCCGGGCGGTGGACCGGGCAACGCTGCCGGACGAGACGGTATCGTTCATCGCCGTGCCGATCCTGGTGGATGCCATGCCCATCGGCGTGCTGGGGTGCCACCGGCTGCGCGCGCGGTCGCGCGGATTTCAGGCCGATATCCAGTTGCTGCGGATTGTGGCCGCAATGCTTGGCCAGACCCTGCGCATCCGGTCGCTGATGGATCAGCGCACGGCGTGGCTCGAGGATCAGAATGAGGCCCTGCGCGAAGCGCTTGCCAGACAACAGCAGTATCAGGGCATTCTCGGAGACAGCCCGCAGTTGCGTTCCGTGCTCGACGAGGCAGGCCGTGTGGCAGACAACGATGTCACTGTCATGCTGCTCGGGGAGTCGGGGACGGGCAAGGAGCGGTTTGCCCGCTATATCCACGAGCAGGGCCCGCGGGCGCCGGGACCCTTTATCTGCATCAACTGCAGCGCCATTCCCGCGACCCTGCTGGAGGCCGAGATCTTCGGCCATGAGCGCGGCGCCTTCACGGGTGCCGTGCGGAACCGCCCCGGCAAGGCGGAGCTGGCCGATGGCGGGACGCTGTTCCTGGATGAGATCGGCGATATGGATGTGGACCTGCAGGCAAAGCTGCTGCGCCTGATCCAGGAGCGCAAGGTGCAGCGGGTCGGCGGAGATCGCGACATTTCCGTGGACATCCGCATCATCACGGCAACCCATCGCAATCTCCAGGAAGCCGTGAATCTCGGGCAGTTTCGCCTGGATCTGTTCTATCGTCTCAACGTGGTACCGATTCGCCTGCCCCCGTTGCGGGAGCGGACCGGTGACGTCGTGCAGCTCGCCAGGCATTTTCTCGACGACTTCAATGCCAGGCATCACCGCGATGTCACCCTCGGTCCGGGCGTTCTGGCGCGGCTGCAGAGCTATCCATGGCCCGGGAACATCCGGCAGCTCGAGAATCTCATGGAGCGGGCGGTGATCACTGCGCGCGGTACCACGATCACCGCGGCGGAAATCGAACACATCCTGAACGACGAGTCCGCGGTCAGCGGGCCCGTGCACGTCCCTCCGGATGCCGCTACGGCACGGCAGCAGAACGTTGGGGGTGATGCGGAACCTGCAGACTCAGCGGTGTTCGGCCGGCCTTATCAACGGGTGGACCCTGCGGAGGCCGACCAGCTCCGCTCGGCTCTTGCGCGAAGCCGTGGCAACAAGACCCGGGCCGCGCAGATGCTCGGCTTGAGTGTACGACAGTTCCGTTACCGCCTGACGAAACTGGGCCTGGACTGACCGGGCACCGCCCCTCCGTGTCGAATCACGCCTTCCCCGTGCGACCACTCCATGAAATCCGTGTGATCGTTGAGAGGAGAGTGTCGCAATGCGCTACATGATCATCGTGAAAGGGGACGACCGGATCGAGTCGGGGGATATGCCCGATCCGGACGGAGTCAACGCCATGGCCGAGTTCCACGAGGAGCTGGAACGCGCCGGGGTGCTGGTGGATGCGTCCGGCCTGCGGCCGTCATCCGACGGGTTCCGCGTGCGTTACGGGGGCAGCGACCGCAGCGTCGTGGATGGCCCGTTCGCCGAGACCAAAGAGCTGGTTGCAGGCTACACCATCATCCGCGTCGGCTCTCGCCAGGAGGCCGTGGACTGGGCCCTGCGTTTCCCCAATCCCCGCGGCGAAGGGCAGGCGGCGGAAATCGAGGTGCGCCGCATGTTCGAGCTGGACGACTTCGAGCCCTCCGAGGGTGTGGAGCGGTTCCGGAAGCTGGGAGTGGGCGGGGAGTGAGCCCCTGCCGTTGCAGGTCGGGTAGGGCGGTATTGACCTCAATATAACTTGAGGTATTACCGTTCAATGGAACGTCGAATGCTCAGCGTAAACGGAGGATACGCCATGCCCGCCGCCGCACTGCCCGACTTGCCTGATCTGTCCGCCCGCTGGGAGACGGACGCCCTGGACCTGGACGCCTACCTGCGGCGTATCCAGTACGACGGGCCTCGTGTCCCGAGCCTCGCGGTGTTGCGCGAACTCCAGCGGGCGCACCTGCAGGCCATCCCCTTCGAGAACCTGGATGTGATGGCCGGTATCGAGGTCCGCCTGGACATGGATAGCCTGCAGGACAAGCTCGTCCGGCGCGGCCGGGGAGGTTACTGCCACGAGCACAACATCCTGTTCGCCACGGTGCTCTCTCGCCTCGGGTTCGAGGTGGCGGGGCGCAATGCGCGGATACTGATGGGGGATGACGAACGCCGGTTGACCCCCCTGGGCCATACCATGCTGGCCGTGTTCGTGGAGGGCAGGGCGTGGCACGTGGATGTCGGCGTAGGGAACATCGGGCCCCGGGAGCCGATGCCGCTCGAAGACGGCGTGCAGGTGGATCACGATGGCTGGCGCTATCGGATTGACCGGGGACCGGGCGGGCGCTGGGTGCTGCGCCACCTCCGCGATGACGGATGGTTCAATGTGTACCAGTTCACGGACGAGACCTACTACCGGGTGGATTACGGGGAGCAGAACTTTCTGGTCATGTATCACCCGGATTCGCCCTTCCATAAGCAGATCATCGTGCAGTACAACGGCGCAGAGAGCCGTTATGCTCTCACCGGGAGGCAGCTGAAGACGTGGCGGCCGGGCAGGGACGTCGAGCAGCGCGAGATCAGCGATTCGGCGTTCCCGAGCGTCCTTGAGCAGGTGTTCGGCCTGGAGATCGACAGTGCTCAGCTTGGTGCGTTGCTCAAGCGCCTCGACGAACCAGAGAACCCGAAATCACAGGGAGAAGGAGACCATGGACCAACGGATGAGCGTGATCACGCTGGGAGTCAGTGATCTGGCGCAGGCGCAGGCGTTCTACGAAACCGGCCTCGGCTGGACGCTGGGGGCGGCGGAAGAGGATATCCGGTTCTTCGAGCTCAACGGCCTGATCCTCGCGCTGTACCCGCGCGAGGCGCTTGCCGCCGATGCCGGCGTGCCCGCCGAGGGCTCCGGGTTCTCCGGAGTCGCGCTGGCCTACAACGCCCGCAGCCGCGACGAGGTGGACCGGGTGCTTGCTCTGGCAGAAGGCGCCGGCGGCCGGCTGGTCAAGGCCGCGCAGGAGGTGTTCTGGGGCGGCTATTCAGGCTACATGGCCGACCCCGACGGCCACCTCTGGGAGGTGGCACACAACCCGTTCTGGTCCATCGATGGCCAGGGGAATGTGTCACTGACGCCGCCGGCGAGCGAATCATGAGTTCGGCGCCGAGTGCCTACCTGTGTTGAGCTGACACGACGACGCTGATGACCGTCTCCTGGTCCAGGCCCGAGGCCAGGAGTTCCAGCGCCGTGTCGGGCGCCTCGTCGTGGACGATGATCGTTCGCGTGTCGAAGCGACCGAGGCTGATCACCGCGCTGTAGGCTCTGAAGTCCTCTCCATCAATGATTACGGCTTGCGTTGCCTCGGGAAACTGGAGGCGCTTGGTGTCCATGGCGAACTGCCACAATCTGCGCTCTGGCCCGTGCGCGGGCGGCGTGTCCTCGGCCGTGTTTTTGAACACGATATTGTAATAGTCCCGCATCGAGGCATCGGCTTGCTCGAAGATTTCCGGGTCAATCTTGAGGTCGTCGGCCACGAGCCGGGTGATGCCCAGGCGTGCGTCGTCCTCGTAGGAGATTGCCAGCCCGTTGTAAGGCGCGGAGTGAACGCGCTTCCAATCGTCCGGCGGGGCCACGTGAAACTCTCCGATCACGAATCGATGTGTGCCATCAATCGCAGCAGCGTCATGGGGGATGACATCGGCCGTAAAGGTGCAGGCAGGCGTGTTGCAGTCGGCTTCGGACGCGGTGGCGTCTGTTACCAGGAGCAGAATAACAAGCAGAACGGCAACAGCCGGGGCGTGTTGGCTGGAAAGCATGGTAGTTCCCTCTACCGTCAATGACCTGGCGAAGGCTATCCAGTGGAGAATGTGGTGTCAATCTAGTGGTGTGGCGGGGTAAGCGCCTGACTCACCATCATCCCCATCTCGTCGCCGACCTCGCGAATGAGGCTGGCGTCGCGGGTGCCTCGGGCCATGATCAGCGCACCCTCGAGGCTCGCCACAATGGTCAGGGCCAGCCGCTCGGCCCGGCCATGCTCGGCGCCTGCCGCGACCAATGCGTTGCGGTACATGGCCGTCCATTCATCCAGGGCGGCCCGGCATGCGGATGCCAGCTCTGAATCCATGCCGGGCGCGTCGAGGATGATCGGGGCGACCGGGCAGCCGAAGGCGTACTCGGTGTTCGCCATCTCCGCGGCGGCCGCTTCGAAGAAGGCGCGGACACCGGCGGCCGGGTCCGTGGCCTCGGTCAGGCACGCGTCGAGGATCTCGGTGGCTTCGTTGATGGTGGCCTGCATGGCCGCGAGGACAACGCTCTCCTTCCCTCCGGGAAAATGAAAGTACAGCGATCCCCGCGGCGCACCGCTCTCGCTGAGGATCTCGCTCAGGCTCACCCCGTGCAGGCCCCGCAACTGGATCAGCCGGGCGGTGGCCTCGATCATTCGCTCTTTCGTGTCTTTCGCCATGGGGATTTTCTACCATCGTTGACGAACTATGACGATCGGTCTATATAGTATGATGATCGGTCTAGTCGTCAAGCGGCGGTTGTTATCGCCTGGAGGTGATCATGCGGCACCAACACCACACCAGCGGAGCGCACGCAATGGCAGTGAAACCCCACCACGAGGGCCCGGCACGGGTCTGGGGTCTGGCCGGGCGTGACTACGACAACATCAGCTTCGGTGTCGGCGACGCGCTGGGTCATGCGGTTCAGCGGCTGAACCCGGGCCCCGGGCAGGACATTCTGGATGTGGCCACCGGCACCGGCTGGACGGCCCGCAACGTCGCGCGCCTGGGCGCGCGCGTGACTGCGGTGGACATCGCGTCCGGGTTGCTTGACGCGGCCCGGGAGCTGTCAGGTCATGCGGAGCCGGTCATTACGTTCCGGCAGGCCGACGCCGAGGAGCTACCCTTTGCCGACGCCAGTTTCGATGGAGTCATCTCGACCTTCGGAGTGATGTTTGCCGCCGACCAGCGGCGGGCGGCCCGGGAGCTGGGGCGGGTCTGTCGCCCGGGTGGCCGGCTCTCGCTCGTGGTCTGGGAGCCGGGAGGGTCCGTCCAGGACTTCTTCGGTGTGATCGGCGAGTACGATGACGCCCCGCCACCGGACCCTTCGCCGCTCGCCTGGGGCGATCCGGCCCATGTCCGCGATCTGCTCGGCGATGATTTCGATCTGTGGTTCGAGCCGGGGGTCAATCACCACTATTTCGACAGCGTCGACGATGCATGGCAGTGGTATGCCCGTGGGTTCGGTCCGATCAAGCAGGTGATCAGTCAGCTCTCTCCTGATCGGCAAAGTGCGTTCAAGGACGCCATGGACCGCTATCACGCCAAGTTCGAGACCGATGCAGGCCTGCATATTCGTCGGGAGTACCTGGTGATCATCGGTCGGCGGACTTAGCGGCCTTCGGGCCCGGTGGAACCGAGCGCCGCGTGGGGAGGTTCAGCGAACGCTGTCGAGGATCGCCCCGAGGTACGGCTTGTGCCGGTCGATGTCGTCCCGGCTCAGGCCGTTCATCTCGTAGGGGAACACCAGCCAGTCCTCCGACTGATACTGGCAGTAATCCGGCGTGATGCCGGTCTGATTGGCGCTGGGGCGCTGGTACAGGGTGGCGACGCGCGTATCCGTGGGCATGTTGCGCTTGAGCTGGTTGTTCAGCCGTCGCAACACGGCAGCCACGCTGTGGCCCGTGCCGAAGACGTCATCCACGATCAGCAGGCGGTCGTCCCGGTTGAGGTTGTCCAGCAGGTAATGGGTGCCGTGTACGCGGATCTTTGCATCCGGCGAGGCCACCATGGCGTCGTAGTCGTGCATGCCCTGGTACGAGGTGCGCAGGGCGATGTGGTCCGTCTCCACCCCGAGTGTCTGCAAGCACTCCTGCACGTAGATGCCCACCGCGCTGCCGCCGCGCCACAGGCCGACGATGAAGTTCGGTCGGAAGCCGCTTTCGTAGACCTGTACGCCCAGCCGGAAGGCATCCTCAATGAGATCCGCCTCCTGCAGGAAGCGCCGGGGGCGTGCGGTTTCTTCGGGATTCGTGGTTCGTTGTGTCAATGGTTTGCCAGGATGCGTTGTTTGGTGGGATTATGCTCGGCTTTCGTGACCGTCAGTGGTGCCATGGCTGAGAAACACTACATCACCGCGCAGAGTCTGCTCGAGGACTCCTTCCGGCTGGGTGCGCAGATCCTGAACTCCGGCTTCCGGCCCACCTTTATGATTGCGGTGTGGCGCGGTGGCGCACCCATCGGCATCGCCGTCCAGGAGTTTCTGGATTACCATGGCGTGCATACGGATCACATTGCCGTCCGGACGTCATCCTATCACGGCATCGATCAGCAGAGCCGCACCGTGCGCGTGCACGGGCTCAATTATCTGGTCAAGCACGTCACCCACGACGACGAGCTGCTGATCGTCGACGACGTCTTCGATACCGGCCGCTCCGTGGTGGCCATCATCGAGGAGCTGCGTCAGCGGGCGCGGCTGAATACCCCCCACGACATCCGTGTGGCCGTGCCGTATTACAAGCCGGCCCGCAACGAGGTGGGCTGGGCCCCCGAGTATTACATCCACGAAACCGACGCGTGGCTGAAGTACCCGCACTCGCTGGAAGGGCTGACGCCGGAGGAGATCGCCAGCAACCGCCCGGAGCTGCACGCGATCCTGGCACCGCATCTGGAGTAGGGCATCGGGTCGCGAGGGCGCGGCCCGGCCGAAGTATCTCGTCACCCGGAAGTGACGAACACGGATTGATATCAACGAGCAAGGAGGCTCCATGAGTAAGCGAATCGAGCACGTCGTTGTGTGCGTCATCAAGCGGTTGGTGGCGTTGGTGTTGGTCTCCATCCTGGTTATTCCCCTTTCCGGCTGTGCCACTATGTGGTTCTCGGATCGCATTGACTCGCTTGATGAGGTCGGCACTGCCTTCGATGGCCGGCGGGACACGGTGACGAAGGGTGAGTATCGGCTTGATTCCGTCGAAGACGGATACCGCCTGCGCATGCGTTTCGGCGAAGCGTTGCGCTCCCGGAGGGACCAACCGGACTGGTTGAATGTGGACATCGACATAACCCCGGGCTCCGAACAGGTGGAGCGTTACGTTTCCATGGAGCTCTCGGAGGCCGATGAACCGCTGGGTTCCGGTGAAACAGCCATTCTGGTTGATCAGGGCGTGGAGGATGAGGACGAGCCGGAGAAGGTGCTGCAGTCTGCCCTGGATCGCGTGGACCCCGTCGCCGTCGGTGATCTCGGATACGTCACGCCGGTGCTGGTGATGTCCGTCCCTCATCGGACAGCCAACAACCAGATGGTCCGGGGACGAATCCTGGTCTCGGATGATCCCGATAAGGAATCGGAGGAGGTTGCGTCCGCGTCGTTCAGATACTTCAGGGGCGAGTTGGTTGGGTGGCACAGTGGGATCGACTCCCCCTGGACGAACAGCGACGTGGAACACGAACTGGAGGGCAGGCACCCGGTTCACCCAGGGGTCTACAGTGTTGGTTACGCCGCCACAGTGCCAGTGGATGTCATGCTCGCGCCGGTATACGTGGTGGGCGTCGCCGTGTTGGGTGGCGCGCTGATCATCATCTTGTCCGGGGGGTGACGGTGGTCGCAATGCCCGGGGCGGGGGCGCTCCAGCGTAATCCCTAACGGTTCTGGGGGCACCGGCTCGACCTGCGGACCACGAGCTCGCCGGCGATGACGCGGCGCTCACGTCCCGGTGCGCCGTCACGGATGCTGTCGAGCAATGCGGTCACGGCCGTGCTGACCATGGTGTCCGTGGGCTGGGTGACGGTGGTCAGATTGTAGGCGCCCCAGGCCGCCTGGGTCACATCGTCGTAGCCCACCACCGAGACATCCTCCGGCACGCGCAGGCCCAGCTCCCCGCGCAGGGTGTCCATGACCGCGAAGGCCATGTAGTCATTGGCGACGAAGACCGCGTCCGGCGGGGCGTTTACCCGGAACAGGGTGCGCGCGGCCTCGCGGGCGCCCTCGCGGGTGTAGTTGCCCACGGCGCGGGCGTGGCAGGTGAGGCCGTGGCGGGCCAGGGCCTCGCGGAACCCGTGTTCGCGGTCGCGGCTGGTGGAGGCCTCCGGATCGCCGGCAATGAACGCCACGCGCTGGTGGCCGGCCCGGGCCAGGAAGTCGCCCACCGCCGCGCCGCCGGCCTCGTTGTCCGCGGTGACACTCACGGTAGGGGCATCGGGCACGTCCCGGTTGACCAGCACCACGGGGATGCCGGCCTCGGCGCACTCCCGGGCCAGCGCTGACGAGAGTGTGGCCGACGCCATCAGCAGCCCCGCCACCGGGTACTGCAGGATCTCCTGCAGGGCGTCGTCCGCCTCGCCCCGGTCGGTGAAGAACAGCATGACGTGGTGTCCCGCCGCCTGGAGCTCCCTGGAGACGGCTTCCAGCATGCGGGCGTAGAAGGGGTTGTCGAGATCCGCCAGCACCAGGCCGACCATGCGCGAGCGCCGCGTGATCAGGGAGCGGGCGAAGGCGTTGGGCCGGTAGCCCAGTTCACGCGCCGCGGCGATTACCCGCTGCCGGGTTTCCGCCGCGATGCTGGCGCCGGGCGTGAACGTGCGGCTGACGGCGGACTGCGAAACCCCGGCGGCGCGGGCCACATCCCGTGCGTTGACCCGGCCGCTGCGCCGGTTTGCCATGACTGCCTCCGTGTCAGCGCGCCGCGCCATAGGGCTCCACGTCGCGGCCGCCGTAGCGCCGTACGCGGATGTTGGCCTGCTCGCCGTGGCCGGAGAAGCCCTCCAGGTGACACAGCCGCGAGCAGTACTCGCCCATGCGTGTCGAGGCCTCGTCGGTCAGCACGCGCTGGTAGGTGCAGGTCTTCATGAACTTGCCGACCCACAGGCCGCCGGTATAGCGCGCGGCACGCTTGGTGGGCAGGGTGTGGTTGGTGCCGATCACCTTGTCGCCGTAGGCGACGTTGGTGCGCGGGCCGATGAACAGCGAGCCGAAGTTGCGCAGGTAGTTGAAGAAGTAGTCGTCGTCGCGGGTCATGATCTGCACGTGCTCGAAGGCCAGGCGGTTGGCCTCGCGCACCATCTCCTCGCGGGAATCGCAGAGGATGACCTCGCCGTACTCCGCCCAGGAGTCCCGGGCCACGTCGGCGGTGGGCAGCACCTGGAGCTGGCGCTCCACCTCGGCGATGGTCTCCCGCGCCAGCTGCTCCGAGTCCGTGAGCAGGACGGCGGGGGAGGTGGGCCCGTGTTCGGCCTGGCCGAGCAGGTCCACGGCACACAGTTCGGCATCCACGGTGTCGTCGGCGATGACCAGCGTCTCCGTGGGGCCGGCGAACAGGTCAATGCCGACGCGGCCGAACAGCTGCCGCTTGGCCTCGGCCACGAACATGTTGCCCGGGCCCACCAGCATGTCCACCGGGTCGATGGTCTCGGTGCCGATGGCCATGGCGCCGATGGCCTGGACACCGCCCAGGATCAGGATCTCGTCGGCGCCGGCCAGGTGCATGGCGGCAATAATGGCCGGATGCGGGCGGCCGCCGCTCGGCGGCGTGGCGGCCACCACGCGCTCGACGCCAGCCACCTTGGCAGTCAGCACGCTCATGTGGGCCGACGCCACCATGGGGTACTTGCCGGCGGGCACGTAGCAGCCAACGGCATCCACGGGGATGTTCCTGTGCCCCAGGACGACGCCGGGATGCGTTTCCACCTCCAGGTCCTGGAGGGACGCCTTCTGGTGCTCCGCGAAGGTACGGATCTGCTCCTGTGCGAAGCGGATGTCGTCCAGGTCGGACCGGGACACTTCGCTGAGCGCCTGCTGGATCTCAGTCTCACTCAGCCGCCAGCTCTGTGGCGACCAGTTGTCGAATTGCGCGGAGAGTTCGCGCACCGCGGCGTCGCCGCGTTTATCGATGTCTGTCAGCGCGTTCTCCACGATGGCGCGGACTTTGGCGTCCGCCTCGGCCACCTCGCTGGGTTCTTTCCCGGTCTTCAGTTTCTGGGCCATGTCGTCTCCTCCGGTCTGGTTTGCATACGTATGCAAAATAGACCATCAACGGTGCCGGGGCAACGGTGGGGCAGGGAGGGGGCCGACGACGAAAACGGGCCGCGACCGGGGTGGTCGCGGCCCGTGATACGGCGCGCAGGCGCCGTCAGGACTTCGGACGGGTGTTGTCCGGATCGTAGAGCGCCCGGTAGCCCACCGCTTCGATGCGCATGCGGTAGTGCTCCTGGAAGTACTCCATGAGGACTTCGCCACCCTCGTGACAGAACTGCCGGGGCAGGTAGCCCATGGCGATGTTGCAGCCCATCGACGGCCCGTAGGCAATGCTGGTGACGTAGGACCGCCGCCCCACGTCATCCACCAGTACCTCGCCCGTGTCCGGGTTCAGCAGCGGCCACTGACCCACCGGGTAGCGCGGCACGCCGTTGGCATCGGTGTTGTCCACCATGGTCATGGTGCACAGGTACGCCGGCTGGCTGGCGCGCTCGCGCTGCTCCAGGTACGCCTGCTTGCCGTGGAAGTCCGCCGCTTTGACCTTGGGCCGGTCCAGCCCTGCCTCGTAGAGGTTGTACTCGCTGAGCAGGTCGGCGTTCTGCAGCCGCAGGCTCTTCTCCAGGCGCCGGCTGTTGGCGTACATCTCGATGCCCACCGGCGTGACGCCCTGCTCGTAGAGCAGATCCCACAGTGACAGGCCGTAGCAGAAGGGCACGTGCAGCTCCCAGCCCTGCTCGCCCACGTAGGAGATGCGGAACGCGTACACCGGCATGCCGCGGACGCTGATCTGCTTCGCCGTGGCGAACGGGAAGCGCTCGTCGTCCAGCGCCTCCGGGTGATCCGCCAGCGCCTGGAGGGTGGTGCGCGCGTTGGGACCCCACAGGCCCAGGCAGGCCAGATGGTCGGTGCGGTCGTCGATGTAGACGTGGTAGTCGAACTGCGACGCCATGCGCTTCAGCCACACGTAGTCCCGGTGGCCGGTGTCGCCACCGCACATCACGCGCCAGCGGTCCTCGGCCAGGCGGATGATGGTGACATCGCCGCGCACGCCGCCGGCGGCGTCCAGGAAGTTGGTGTACACGCCCTTGTCGATGGGCGTGTTGCCGCCCACCTTCGCCACGGAGGTGTACTCCACCAGGGCCTCGGCGTGCGGGCCGGAGACATCGAACACCGCGAAGTGGGACAGGTTGATCATGCCCACGTCCTCGGACAGGGCCAGATGCTCCGCGTTGGACACCCGCCAGAAGTGCCGTGCGTCCCATTCGGCGCCGCGCTCGGGCACGCGCTCGGCGTAACGCTCCAGCAGGTGCTCGTTGGCGGCATAGCCGTGGGCGCGCTCCCAGCCCGCGGCCTCCATGAAGTAACCGCCCAGCTCCTGCTCCCGCGGCCAGAACGGACTGCGCCGCAGGTTGCGCGCCATGCTGTAGGGCTCGCGGTTGTGCACGGGCGGGTTGTAGATCTTGAAGGCGGTCTCGTAGCAGCGGTCGTAGATGTAGCAGGGCGTGTTCTGGATGGGGTAGAACCGCGCCACGTCAATGCCGTGGTTGTCCACCTCGGTGCGCCCGTCGGTCATCCAGTCCGCCAGCACCTTGCCGGCACCCGGGCCGTCCTTCACCCAGATCGCCTCGCACACCCACAGCCCGTCGGTGACCGGGGATTCGCCGATGAGGGAGCCGCCGTCGGCGGTGACCGACAGCAGGCCGTTGAACGAGTGCTTCTCGTCCAGCCCCAGTTCGCCGAGGATGGGCGTGAGTTCCATGGCCCGTTCCAGCGGCTCCATGATCTGTTCCACGTCCAGGTCGCGCTGGGACGGCGACAGCCGTGCGTCCTCCTTCTCCAGGATATCGCGCGGATGCACCAGGCGCGGGGACTTCTCCTCGTAGTAGCCCCATTCGATCTGGCCGCCCTCGGTGGTGTTCGGATCGCCCGTGTCGCGCAGGTAGGCGGAGTTGCCCTGATCGCGTAGCAGCGGGTAGCCGATCTCGTGGCCGGTGCCGGCGAATCCGTCATAGGGTCCGAAGTACAGCAGCGGATGCTCCACGGGCATCATGGGCAGATCCTGTTGCGCCATCTCCGCCATGATGCGGCCCCACAGGCCGGCGCATAGCACCACCTGGCTGGTCTCGATGTAGCCACGCGGGGTGTGAACACCGCAGATGCGCCCGCCCTGCACGTCAATGTCCGTTGCCGGCGTGTTCGCGAACGTCTTCAGTTTGCCGGTGGCTCTTGCCTCTTCCACCAGCTCGCCCGCCACCTGCTGCGAGCGCGGCACCACCAGGCCGGCGTCCGGATCCCACAGGGCGCCCTGGATGACCTCCTGCTCCAGCAGCGGGAAGCGCTCCTTGGCTTCGCTGGCGCTGATCATCCGCGCGCGGGTGCCAAACGCCTTGCCCGAGCCCACCTTGCGCTTGAGTTCTTCCATGCGCTCGTCGTCGCCGACCCGGGCGACCTCCAGCCCGCCAATGCGCATGTAGTGCCCGCGCGCTTCGTAGAAGTCGGCGCTGTACATGGTGGTGTAGCACGTCATATGGTCGTGCGACGTCATGTAGCAGAAGTCGGAGGCGTGGGAGGTGGAGCCGATGTCGGTGGGGATCATGGACTTGTCGATACCGACAATGTTCTCCCAGCCGCGCTCGATGAGGTGGTGGGCCACGGAGGCCCCGACGATGCCGCCCTGACCGATGATCACGACGTCTGCGCTCTTGGGAAAGTTCGCCATTGCCTCTGCCTCGCCCGTTGTTCAGCTTGCCTGACTGGGATTGTTACCAGTGGCGACGGGGCTGGCTGTTCTAGAAGCGCAGGCTTCTGTCTTATCGCGGACATCAAGTGTTTGCGTCCGGACCTCCCGGTATTGTCTGTTTCTGGAGACGGCGCCACGGGGAGGGTGTCGTTGCACTGGTGTGGCGCTTCGCCGTTCCCCGCAGGAGTTCCGGCGCGCAGCATCTGTTCCGCCTCCGCAAAGTGGAAGGCGACTGGTGGATCGTCGGAACCGAGCTGCTGGGCGCAGACTAGTGTCTCTCGCCGGCGGTGGTCGGATTAGTGTCTGTCGCCGGCAGCATGGTGTGGATCGCCTGGCGCGGTGCCAGCGGCACGCAGACCACGCTCAGTGTCGCTGCCAGGAGAAAGGCGGAGGCCAGGCCGAGGCGGGCACCGAGGAGCCCGGCAACGGTCGGTGCCACCAGCTGTCCGGCAGAGATCAGGAAGAAGGTCGCCCCGAAGCCCGCCGAAGGGCGCTCCGGGAAGGTGTGCACGCTCCAGATCCCGAACAGGCCGGTGACCAGGATGAATGTCGCGCCGAACAGTGTGCCCGAAAGGAGGACGGGTGCCGGCGTGTGCGGGCACACAGCTAGCAACAGGATGGCCCCCGCGCACGCCAGCACCGCGGCTGTGAAGGTCCCTCGCAGCCCGTAGCGGCGCACCAGGTCGCCCGCTGCGCCGCCCAGCAGGCCCGCGGCGCCCATGAGCACCCAGAACGCCCGTGTGCCCGCGTCCGGCAGTCCGCCGTGGTGCGTGACAAGGTCCACGGCAAAGGTCCAGTAGACAGCGGTGGCCAGGCCGAACAGCGTCGCCGCCGCGAACAGCGGCAGCGAACGGCGATTAATCAACCAAGGGAGAGCCAGCGGTTGCGGCCCGCCATGCACGCCAGGGTAGGGGCCGCGCGGCATGAGCGGGGCGTTCCAGGCAGTGGCCACGGCGGCGAAGCCGGCGAAAGCCAGCCATGCGAGGCGCCAGTCGTCGGCCACGAGCAACGCCACCGGGCCGGCGACGATCACCCCCACGCTGGTGCCTGCGTTGATCAACGCATAGGTACGCGCCTGCTGAGGGGCCGCGATCAAACGTGCCACCGCGTCCGACAGCGGTGGATACGCCAGTCCCGGGCTGGTTCCTGCCAGGAACACCCCGGCGGCCAGCAACCACGGGCCGCGGCTCGCGGCGATGAGCGCCATACCGGCCGTGGCGGCAAGACCGCCGAGCACCACCGGCAGCCGGGGGCCTAGCGAGCCCGCGATGACGGAGCCGGCAAGCGTGGCCACCAGGTAGCCGGCGTAGGACAGGCTCCCGATCAACCCCAGCACGTCCAGTGACAGGCCCAGATCCGAGCGGATGTCGGGCAGGAACAGTCCGTAGGTATAACGCGCCAGCCCGTATGTGGCGGCTACGATGGCAAGTCCGGCGGGGACGAGATGCCACGGCGTCACGGCGGCCCGGTTCATGTTGCTGGCCTCCTGTCGGGTGAGGCTTCGTGAAAGGTCGGTACGCACGGGAGTGTACGGTGGGGCATGGAATCGTCAAAATGAATGATGTCGCCTTTAAAATTGGGGTAATCAATTCCGGAGTCATGAAAACACTCGATATCAACCGTCTGCGGAGCTTCGTGGCGGTGGCCGAAACACACAGCCTTACCCGCGCCGCTGCGCGTGTGCACCGCACCCAGTCCACGGTGAGTCAGCAGTTGCACCGACTCGAGGACAGCGTGGGCGAGCGGCTGCTGCACCGGACGCAGGGGCGCGTTCTCGGGCTGACTCCGGCGGGGGAGCGGGTGCTGGATCACGCGCGCCGGCTGCTGCGTTGCCACGACGAGACGGTGGCGGCGCTGGACGCCGATGCCCTGTCCGGGACGCTGCGCCTCGGGGTTGCGGATGAAACCGCCCACGCACGCCTCGCCGGCGTTCTCGCCGATTTCCGGAGCCGTCACGGTGGCGTGCGTCTGACGATGGAGGCGCTTCCCTCCGACGCACTGGAGGCGCGGCTTGACGCGGGTGAACTGGATGCCGTGGTGGTCAATCGCCATCCCCGGGCGGTGGGAGACGGTGCGGTGCTCTATACCGAGCGGCTCCGGTGGCTTGCGGCGATCACGCTCGTGCGGCGTCCGGGAGAGCCACTGCCCGTGGCCGGTTTCCCGGCCACTTGCGCTTATCGGGCCTGCGCCGATGCGGCCCTGGCCCATTGGGGCGGTGACTGGGACATGGTCTACGTCAGCCCTGGGCACCACGCGGTGTGGACGGCCGTGACCGCGGGGCTTGGCGTTGCCGCGCTGCCCGAAGCGTCGCTGCCACGCCCGCTGCCGGAGGGGATCCGGGAGCAAGAGCTGCCGGCGCCGGGGGAGGTGGCCGTGGTGCTGCGGACGGCTCCAGGCGGCCCCGGTCGGCTTCTCGGTGCGTTGGCGGAGGCGATTCGCTGCGCTGTGTGAGGCGCTACTGCGCCAGTACGGCTTCGAGTGAACCCGCGTCTCCCTGGAGTGGTTGCAGGGCCAGACCCAGAACCAGTAGTGCCACCACTGCGAGCTGCACCACCTCCTCGTCGGGCAGGAGCGTGGGTTCGTTTGCTTCGCCGACGCGGGTGACCTCCAGCCCGCCAACGCGCGTGTAGAGTGCCCGCGCTTTTCGTAGAACTCGGCGCTGTACATGGTGGTTTAGCACGTCATATGGTCGTGGGACGTCATGTCTCACTGGAGGGATTCGTTTCATGCAATTCGGCGCGCACGTCTCCGCGGCCGGCGGCCCGCAGAACGCCCCGGAGCGCGGACGGGAGATCGGTTGTGACTGCATCCAGATCTTCACCCGCAACCAGCGGCAGTGGCAGGTCAAACCGATCTCGGACGAGGAGGCGGCAGCGTTCCGCGCCAACCGCAGCGAGCAGGGCATTGGCGCGGTCATGAGCCACGCCTCCTACCTGATCAACCTGGGCACCACCGACGGCGACAAGTTCGCCCGCTCGTACGCCGCCTTTGAACAGGAGCTGATCCGCTGCCACACGCTGGGGGTGGAACTGCTGAATTTTCATCCCGGCGCACACGTGGGCGAGGGGGAGGCCGTGGGTATCCGCCAGATCGCCCACGCCCTGAACGACGTGGCGCGGGCCCACCCCGACAAGGCCGATGTGCTGCTGGTGCTGGAGAACGTGGCCGGGCAGGGCACGACTCTGGGGCGGTCGTTCGAGCAGCTCGCCGCGATTATGGAGCAGCTGGAGCAGCCGGAGCGTTTCGGCGTCTGCATCGACACCGCGCACGCCTTCGCCGCGGGGTACGCCATTCACACCGAGGCGGGGTGGGATGCCACCTGGGAGGCCTTCGACGCCGCGCTCGGCCTGGACCGGCTTGCGGGCATCCACCTCAACGACTCCAAAGTGCCGTTCGACTCCCGCAAGGACCGGCACGCCCTGCTGGGCCGCGGCGAGATCGGCCGGGGCGCGTTCGAGCGCATGGTGACCGATCCGCGCACGCGCGACGTGCCCATGTTCCTGGAAACCCCGGCCGGCCCCGCCGGCTGGGCGCAGGAGATCCAGTGGCTCCGCAGTGTCGCCGCCGGCGAGGATGCGCCGCTGCCCGAGATCGAGGACGCCGGTGTCAATCTTTAAGCCGCTGTACCGGTGGCCTAGCCGTTCGCTTGCAGAGGATCCCTGGACGTATCCGTGCGCATGAACCGGTCCCGGCGCAGGACCGCCGCCGGCTCCAGTGACCGGATCGGCACATTCGTGTCCAGTGGGATGGCACCGTCGGACTGCAGGGCCAGGTAACGTAGGCAACTGACACGCAGGAACGACGAGAAATTGCTCACGTCGCCGTTTGCCAGCACGATTTCGTCGTACAGGCGGGTAATGAGCTGGCTCAGGGACATGCCGTCGCGGCGCGCGATTTCCTCCAGCACCTGCCAGAACATGTTCTCCAGACGAATGCAGGTCACGGCGCCATGGAGCCGCAGGGACCGGGAACGGTGGGCGTAGAGATGGGGGTCTGCTGACACGAAAATCTCGCACATGGCCTTTCTCCTGTTGAGGCCCCTTGGAGCATAGTCCGTGGTGCCACCATCGGCCATGGCGGCTGCCCCGGGGCGACCGCGTGAGCCGCCCCGGGGAAGGGCTCAAAGTTCGATGCGCGTTCCCAGAACCGCCAGGAACTGACGGATCCATGCGGGGTGCGCCGGCCAGGCCGGCGCAGTGACCAGCCACTGGTCGGTGACGGCGTCGTCCACCGCGATGTCGGCGTAGGTGCCGTGGGCCAGCTCAACATCGGGCTGGCACGCCGGGTACGCCGAGCATTTCATGCCTTCCAGCACGCCTGCGGCGGCCAATAACTGGGCTCCGTGGCAGATCGCCGCCACGGGCTTTTTCTCGGCGGCGAAGCGGCGCACGATGCCGCGGACCTGTTCGTTCAACCGCAGGTACTCCGGTGCTCGCCCGCCGGGGATCAGCAGCGCGTCGTAGCTGTTGGGGTCGATGTCAGCGAACGTCGCGTTCAGGGTGAAGTTATGTCCCCGTTTCTCGCTGTAGGTCTGGTCGCCCTCGAAATCGTGGATGGCGGTCGCGATCTGCTCGCCGGCCTGCTTATCCGGGCAGACCGCGTCTACTGTGTGGCCAACGGCCAGCAGGGCCTGAAAGGGGACCATGATTTCGTAGTCTTCAACAAAGTCCCCGCAAAGCATCAGAATCTTCCGGGCAGCCATGACGGTACCTCTCGTTATCTCCTCCAATAGGGACTTCCGAGTCTGTCAGCGTTCGCGCTCCCGTTGGTAATAGCCGGTTACAGCACTGGATGGGGAGCACGCAACGAACGCCTGACCCACTGATGACGGAAAGGAAATTCGGTATCGTCTCGTCACTGGGGGCGACAAATGTAAGGGAGGCAGGCGCATGGGTTCGCAGACAGTCCCTGAGACGATGGCGGCAATGGTGCTCACCGGCCACGGGGGCATCGACCGGCTGGAGTACCGCCAGGACTGGCCGGTGCCGAAACCCGCGGCGGGGGAGGTGCTGGTCAAGGTCACTGCCACCGCCAAGAACAACACCGACCGCAAGGCGCGGGAGGGGCTGTATCCGGTCAAGGACAAGAGCGATACCGTCTCGTTTCAGGTGGGCGGCGCCCCAACGTTCACCTTTCCGCGGATCCAGGGCGCCGACGTGGCCGGCCGCGTGGTCGCGGTGGGCCAGGGGGTGGACGCCGGCCGCATCGGGGAGCGCGGTCTGCTGGACTTCAACCTCTACGCCGACCAGCGCCGCGACATCAACCTCACCCCCGACTACTACGGCCACGGCGCCGACGGCGGGTTTGCCGAGTACATCGCCGTGCCGTCGGATCAGTTCCACGCCGTGGCGAACCCGGAGCTCGCGGATGCCGAGCTGGCGGCCATGGGGATGTGCTCGTACCAGACCGGGCTGCACATGCTGAACGCGGCCGGCGTGACGGCCGGGGAGCGGGTGCTGATCACCGGTGCCAGCGGTGGCGTGGGCACGGCCATGATCCAGCTCTGCCGCATCATGGGCGCGATTCCCTATGCCCTGAGCCAGCCGGACAAGGCCGATGCGCTGCTGGCCCTGGGGGCCGAGGCCGTGCTCGATCGCTCCGAGATGGCCGATTTCGAGCAGCGGGTGCGCGCGGTCACCGGAGACCGGCCCATCGACGCCGTGATGGATCTGGCCGGCGGCGACATGACCGACCGCTTCATCGACACCATGATCTTCGACATGGGTGCCCGCAGTACCTACCCCCGGCTCAGCATCGCCGGGGCGAGCGCCGGCAACGTCAGCGAGATCATGTGGACGCGGATCTACCTGTATCAGGTGCAGATCTTCGGTGTCTCCCACGGCACGCGGGAGGAGGCCGAGCAGCTGGTGGCGTGGATCCGCTCGGGACAGCTGCGGCCGGTGCTGCACGCGGCCTTTCCGCTGTCGCGGCTGCACGAGGCCGAGACCTATTTCACCCGCCGTGGCAGCAACTACCTGGGCAAGATCGTGATCGTGCCCGATTCCGAGTGGCAGGAGCACGGCGCGCCCTACGCACTGAAGGGGGTCGAATGACCGACGAACTGACCATCCAGCTCATGGACACCCATGCCGGCGGCGATGTGAGCCGCATCGTCACCGGTGGCATCGAGCCGCTGCCGGGCGCCACGGTGCGCGAGCAGATGGAGTACCTGCGCGATGACGCTGACGGCCTGCGCCGCCTGTTGCTGGAAGAGCCCTATGGCATCCCCGAGATGTCGGTGGATCTCATCGTGCCCGCCACGGACCCCCGGGCCAGCGCCGGTTACATCATCATGGAGGTCATGGGTTATCCCATTTATTCCGGCTCGAACACGATCTGCACGGCGACCGCGCTGCTGGAAAGCGGTGTCGTACCCAAACAGGAGGGGCATCAGCAGTTCACGCTGGAGGCGCCTGCCGGGCTGGTGAAGATCGACGCCCGGGTGGAGAACGGCGTGGTCGAAGCCATCACCTGCGAGGGGCTGCCGAGCTATATCGACACCTATCGCGCCAGCATCGACGTCCCCGGGATCGGTGACGTTACCTACAGCGTGGCGTACAGCGGTGGCTTCTACGCACTGGTGGATGCCACCGAGCTGGGGTTCGACCTTACCCTGGACGAAGAGTCGCGCCTGTCCGCCTGCGCCCACCGGATCGTGGAAGCCATCCAGGCGCAGCGCGGTTTTCACCATTACACGCTGGGGGATGTGGGGCCGCTGCCGTTCCTGCACTTCATGGGGCCGGTGGAGGCGGTGACCGGTGGGTTCTATCGCTCCCGCTCGGCCACCTACGTGCATCCGGGCGTGATCTGCCGCAGTACCACCGGTACCGGTACCTCGGCGCGGCTGGCCCTTATGCACCACGAAGGGCGCATCGAGCCCGGCGACCGGCTGGAGACGGTGTCCCTGCGCGAGACAGGTTTCATCGGCGAGTTCACGGGCACCCGCCAGGAGGGGGAGCAGTCGGTGGTGGAGAACCGGATCACCGGCAAGGCGTATGTGCTGAACCGCTCGGACGTGGTGGTGAACTGCGCCGACCCCATGGTGGACTGCACCAGCCTCCGGCACATTCTCAGCAGCGCCCGTTGAACATGCCGGGTCCGCACCGGCCCTGCGCTGCTTCCCATGGCGGGCCGTGTCCGGTGATACTGACGGCGTGAACTCCTGACTGGCGAACCCACATTGAAGACGAAACGCTGGCGCTGGCGTCGATTCTGGCTCTACCTGCTCACCCCGGTGGCGGCCGTGGTCCTGATCGTCACCGCCTGGACCTGGTGGGCGGAGGAAAATCCGCAGAAGGAGCGTGAGCTCCGTGTGCAGCTGCACGAGGAGCTGCAGCAGCGATTCCCGGAGCACATGACCCTGCCGGAGAGCCGGCGCGGATTCGTTCCGCGCACGGGCGAGAGGGATCCGGACCGGCCGCCGGACGTGATTCTGATTCACGGGCTCGACGAGCCCGGCGATATCTGGGACGACCTGGTACCGGTGCTGGACGCCGCGGGTGTCAACGCCTGGGAGTTCCGCTACCCCAACGACCAGGCGGTGGACCGCAGCACCGACCTGCTTGCCGACTACTGGCCGGAGTTGCCGGCGGACCACGATGTGATCCTGATCGGCCACAGCATGGGCGGACTGGTCATTCGTGACTTTGTCTCGCGCTGGCGCCACCCCGCGGACGATGACCCGGCCGTGGACGGTGCCCGGGTCAAGGGCACGGTGCTGGTGGGCACACCCAATCATGGCTCCGAGTGGGCGCGGTTGCGCGTCTGGCTGGGGCTGCGGGAGTTCTTTGCCTCCATCCCCGATGACGACTTCTCGCTCTTCACCAGCCTGCAGGAAGGCACGGGCGCCGCGAAGATCGATCTCCGGCCGGGCAGCGACTTTCTCACCAACCTCAACGCGCGCCCGTGGCCGGAGGAGGTGCCGGTGCGCATCATCGGCGGGATCCTGGGGGGGCCGGACCGGGACGTGATCGACGGCATCAGCAGCATTGCCACGGAGCTGGACGCGGAGGAATGGCCCCGGGATTTCGAGTCGTGGTGGTTCGGTCTGGGGGAGGAGCTTGGTGATGGCGTGGTGCCGGTGGATTCCCTGTCCCTGGCGGGTGCGCCGCCGCCGGCCATGGTGTCCGCGTCGCACCGCGGGATGCTGTCCCGGACCCTGGTCTCCGACGAGGAGCCGCCCGCGATCCCGATCATCATGGACCTGCTCGCCGAATGGCAGGTGGCGGAGGACGCGGGCGGATAGTCTTGTGCTAGCGGGGGTCGCGGCCGAGCGTGTAGAACTCCGGGTTCGGCCGCATGGAGGCCATGTTCGCCAGCCGGTTGCTCATGGCGAAGAAGGCCGCCACCGCGCCGATATCCCAGATGTCGTCCTGGCTGAAACCGTGCTCGTGTAACGGGGCAAAGTCGTCGTCACCGATCTCGCCGGAGCGCAGGGCGACTTTCATGGCGTAATCGAGCATGGCGCGCTGGCGGGGCGTGATGTCCGCCTTGCGGTAGTTGATGGCCACCTGATCCGCCAGCAGCGGGTCTTTCGCCCGGATGCGCAGGATTGCGCCGTGGGCCACGACGCAGTACTGGCAGTTGTTGGCACCGGACGTAGCCACCACGATCATCTCCCGCTCCGCCTTGCTCAGGCCACTGTCCGACTCCATGAGCGCGTCGTGGTGGGCGAAGAACGCCCGGAACTCATCCGGCCGGTGCGCCAGCGCCAGGAAGACGTTTGGCACGAAGCCCGATTTCTCCTGCACCGCGAGAATGCGCTCGCGGATGTCCTCGGGCAGGGTGTTGATGTCCGGTACCGGAAACCGGCTGACTGGCTGTTCGCTCATGGTGGGCTCCTGGTTGTCGGGTGGCCGCAGACAACTCATGATAGAGCATCGATCTCACGTGCGCCGCCACCGTGGCGACACCTGGAAACGGGAGTGTTCCATGCAGGACGTGGCCAGAGTGCTGGATTACTGGTTCGGCAATGAACCGGACGACGGACGGCTTGCCGACCAGCGCGCGCCGTTGTGGTGGTCCAAGAATGCCGACACGGACGCGGAGATCCGCGACCGGTTCGAGCCGCTGGTGCTCGCGGCGGAGCGTGGCGAGTTGGCCGACTGGGAAGCCACTCCGGAAGGCAGGCTGGCGCTGATCATTCTCACGGATCAGTTCCCGCGCAACATCTACCGCGATACACCGGACGCGTTCCGCTTTGACGGTCTTGCCCGGCAGCACTGCCTCGAGGGCATCCGCCTGGGGCAGGACCGGGGGCTGCGCCCGGTGCAACGGGTCTTCTGGTACATGCCGCTGGAGCACTCCGAGGTGCTGGAGCATCAGGACCAGAGCGTGGCGCTGTTCCGGGAGCTTGCGGAGGAGGTGGATGCCGCACTTGCCTCGACCTTCGAGTACTTCCTGGATTTCGCCATCCGCCACCGTGACATCATCCAGCGGTTCGGGCGGTTTCCCCACCGGAATACGATCGTCGGGCGCGCCTCCACGGAGGAGGAGCAGGCCTTTCTGCAGCAGCCCGGGTCGTCCTTCTGAACCTGAGATGTCTCATCCGTGCGACACATCCCGCGATACCGGCTCCGCAGGTGCCCGGGTGCGTCAGTCCCGGTGACGTGCCGCGTCTGTCGTGCCGGTGTCATGACCCGCTCTGATGGCCGTGGTCCGGGCTGCAGCCCGCGGCTGGCAAGGGCTTGTCCGGGTGGGCCGCGGGTTGGCGCACGTCTTGCTTCGTCAATCGGTGTGGCAGCTGTTGCCCCGGGACGGAGGTGCGGTCCATGAAGCGTAACCCCATGGATAGATCAGGTGACGCGGCTGGGTGGGGTGGCGGTACATCGCCGCTGACGCCGGAAGCGATTCTCGATGAGCGGCGTCTCTACGGTGAAACGGGCGGCGAGAGCTCCGTGTGCGCCAGGGAGGGGTTTGTGCCGGCGTTCCGGGATGACGAGACTGGCACGGTCTACCGCGCCCGCTTTCGCGATGGGCGGCCAGCGCCCATGCATTTGCTCGACGGGCTTCCGGACGCGGTGGTTCTCACCCGTGACGCGCAGGGTCGCGTTCTCGCGGTCAAGCCGTCGCTCACGTCCGGGTTTCTGTTGTGCGGCTGCTTCTACAGTCGTGCAGAGGCAGCCGCCGTTGTCGTGACCTAGATGCCGAGCTCCCGCTTGGCCTCTTCGAGCTTCTCCATGGCGCGGTCGTGGTCGCCGTCTTCGTGGTATTGCTCGCCTTCATCACGCAGCGCCTGGGCGCGTTCCAGAACGTCCGCCTCGATGTGGCTGTCCACGTCGTCACCCTTCAGCACTTCATCGATCTCTGCGACGAGGCCGGGGCAGCCATGGGCCATGACTGTGCCCGAGAACAGCGCGGCGAATACGGCGGCAAGGGTGGCACGTAACATGGGCTTCTCCTCATCATGCTGTTATCAGGTCTTGTCAACCTAGCACGTAACTGTGGTTTTGAAACCCCGTCATAACAGCTGCACCGGCGCAACAGGCGACCCGGGAGGCGTGATGCGCTAGCGTGTGAGGCATTGGATCATTGGCGGTAGAGGAGCGCCGGATCATGCCCGTCGAGAGCGAGATGCACCACCTGCGCCGTTGCGTGGAGCTGGCCGGGGAGGCGCTGGCAGAGGGGGACGAGCCGTTTGGCTCCGTGCTGGTGGACGCAAGTGGCGTGGCGTTGATGGAAGATCGCAACCGGATCGCCGGTGGCGACCGGACCCGCCACCCCGAGTTCGCCCTGGCCCGCTGGGCCGTCGAGCACCTGTCTCCGGAGGTGAGGGCCGCCGCGACCGTATACACCTCGGGTGAGCACTGCCCCATGTGTGCGGCGGCGCACGCCTGGGTCGGGCTTGGGCGGATCGTCTACGTGAGCTCGTCGGCACAGCTCGTGGGTTGGCTCTCCGAGCTGGGTGTGCCCGAGCCGCCGGTGCGGCCGTTGCCGATACAGTCGGTGGCCCCGGGCGTAGTGGTCGAGGGTCCCGTGGCCGGCCTGGCCGAGGAAGTGCGGGGGCTGCACTGCCGCTATCACGGCGCGGCCCCGGAATAACCCCCTGCCGTCGCATCTGGATTTCCGGTATACTGCCTGGATTGAATACAATTCACCGGCCATCATGATTACCGCGATTCGAAAGCTCCGCTGCCACAACGCCTGTCTGTGGCACTACCAGTACCCCGAAGACATCAAGCCCATCCCCGGGCTTTAGGTTCCCGCACGCCTGAATCTTTTTCGTCGATTCCAGCGGCGCGCCGTCATGGCTGCGCCCCCTGTTGATGTGCGTGTGGAGGACACATGTGGACCCTGTATCGCGTCGAGCGGCGTTTGCTCGGCTGTTCCATGGCGGCGAGCTTCGGTCTCGCCGTGCTCGGTTTTGTCATTGCGGGCCTGTCGGGCTCCCAGGCGGTCTTTTTCGACGCCCTGTATTCCATTGCCGGCCTGGTCACGACCTGGGTTGGTCTGCTGGTGGTGGGGCGGGTCGGCCGCCACTCCGCGGCCTATCCCTTCGGCCAGTATGGCTTCGAGCCCCTGTATAACGTGATCCAGGGGCTGGTTCTGGCCGCCGTCTGCGCGGTCGCGGCCTGGCAGGGCGTTGTGGCCGTGCTTGCGGGCGGGCGCGAGGTGGAGCTTGGTCTTGCCCTAGTGTATTCGCTGGTGGCCATGGCCCTGGCGATCTGGCTCGGCCGTCTGCTCGGTCGCGCCAGCCGGCGGATCAACTCACCGGTGATCCATCTGGAAGCGGTGGCGTTCCGCCTGGACGCCTGGATGAGTGGCACCGTCGCCGCCGGTCTGCTTGCCGGCGTTGCGCTCAAGGCGGCGGGATACGAGGTGCTTGCCCTTTATGTTGATCCGGTGCTGGTGCTGGTCATCATGTTGCTGGTGGTGTGGACGCCGCTGCGGCTGGTCCGTGACAACCTGCAGGAGCTGCTCTCGCGCGCGCCGGAGCACGCGGTGGTCGAGGCAGTCCAGCACCGTGTGGCCAACGCCGTCGGGCACGGCCCGTGGCGTCTGTCGCAGACCCGGGTGACCAAGTACGGCCGCACCCTGTTCGTGACAGTCAGTGTCACGGTTCCGCGCAGTATTGACGCGGTCTCCGTGAGCGGCCTCGCGGAACTGCGCCGGCGGATTCATCGCGGCGTGCGCGCCTACTGGCCCGGTGCGGAGGTGGAGATCGACCTGGGGGTGAGTTGATCCCGTGCCTGCATGGCGTCCCGGACCTCCCCGGGGAGGCGCGTGTAGTCCACCTTGGCATTGTGGCGACGGTCCATGGGAATGCGGGGCACGGTCACCACCCGCTTCACCCCGGCCCACGCCAGCTGGCGTTGCAACGCGCGCTCATCCGGCCTTTTCCCGGGTCGGGCCTCGACCGCGAGCACGTGCTGCCCGTCAACCGTGGTCAGCGCGCAGGCCGCGACGCCGGGAACCTGGCGGGCGGCACATTCCACGGCGAACGGGTAGAGCGTCGCATCGCCGGTGTCGAGACGCGCGCCGCTGCGACCCAGTAGCCAGAGCTGACCGGCGTGGTCCAGGTAGCCGCTGTCGCCAGTGCGGTGCCAGCGGACCCCATCCACCTCGAACTTTGTCTCCCGGTCACCGACGCCGTTGAGATAGCCGGGCAGTACGTGCGGTCCCGTGACCACGATCTCCCCGGCCCTGCCGGGCGGCAGGCAGGCGTCCCGGAACGTCTCTGCAGTGAACGGGCCGGGTTGCGCCGTATCCTGCTCGGGCAGGATGGCGATGCGTATGGCAGGCACCGGCTGGCCCGCGAGCAGCCCGCTGCCCGTGGCCATGGCCCGTTTCTCACGGGGTGTGACGGCGTCGAACGCGACGTCCGCAATAGGTTCGGCTTCCGTGGACCCGTACACGGCCGTGACCCGCCCCTGGGGCATGATCGCGGCCAGCCGGGCCAGCAGGTCCGGGAATACCGGCGCGCCGCCTGCATGGATCTGCCGGAGTCGGGGCACGGTGGTGCCGCGCTGCTCGCAATGCTCGGCAAGCCGCTCGAAGAACGCGGGCGACGCGCTTGCCCGGGTGGCCCGGTGCGACTCGATGACGCGTCGGATGGCTTCGCCGCGCACCCGCCCGGGCTGCTGCAGAGGAAACGGCGGAATAATGCTGGTGACCCCAGAGCCCAGATTGGCGAGCACGAAAATGGGCAGCGTGCTCAGGTCGCGGTCGCCGGGTTGCAGGGCCAGGGCTGTGGTCAGTGCGTCGTGCTGCGCCAGCAACTGGCCGTGGGTGCGCACGGTCGCCTTGGGCATACCGGTGCTGCCACTGGTGAATGTCAGCAACGCGGGGGCGTCCGACGGCAGCTGCGCCACCGGCGGCGGGGTTCTGGTCCGGTCAGGGCGCAGGTGCCGCGCTCCGGGGATCCATCCACTCGTGGTGAATTTCAGCGGAATCCGCCGCAGCTCCGGCATCAGCAGCCGCAGTGCGTGGGCGCGCGGGCTGGCGATCATGGCACGGGGCGGGTGCAGTTGGCAGCAGCGTTGCAGATGCTCCCGGCCCGCGCCCGGATCGATGATGACCGCCACCAGGCCAAGGCGGAACAGCGCCACCAGCACGGCGTAGAGTTCCGCGGACATGGGTTGCAGCACCAGCACCGGGTCGCCGCGGCGCAGGCCCTGTTGCTCCAGCCGGGCCGCGATGCCCGCGGCCCGGCGTGCCAGCGCGCCGAAATCGGCGTGCCGCCACAGGCCGTAGCGCCTGTCGATGATGGCGTGGGCGTCCGGCCGCGTCTCGGCCTGGCGCTCCAGAATGGTCGCGACGTTCATTGCGCCTCCAGGTTCCGGCTGAGAAGGGCGTAGCGGCGCAGTGGCCTGGCGTGGTGTCTGCCGATGCGTACCGACGGGTTGTCGTCACGCATCAGCGCGTGAATCGCGTGCCGGTAGCCTAGGGCGCGTGCCCGGCGGTGTACTGCCGCGGTCAACCAGCCGCCGAGCCCCTGGCCGTGGTAGTCGGGATGAACCGCGAGGGTTTTCACGATAATGGTGTCCCGGTCCGGGTTCAGGTAATCCGGCAGCGCGAAGACGACACCGCAGGGGCGGCCGTGCTGCTCCGCGATGAGCACAAGGCGCGGGTCGATCCGGGGTTCGATGGGTTGATACAGGGCCTTGAACGCAGACGCGGACAGGGGCGTGAACAGCAGATTCTCCCGGAACGCCGCCATGCACAGCGGGTGGAGAGCGTCCAGCTCCTGCGTGAACGCCTGAAGGTCCAGCGGCCGTACCCGGATGCCCTCCGGGATTGTGCCCGGGTCGCTCTCATCGTCCGGAATCCGTATGAGCGTGGAGCGGTAATGGGCCATGGGGCGAAACCCCGCCGCCAGCCAGTGATCCGTCCACGCGGGCGGGTGTGCCGGTTCCATCAGGAACGCCGGGTGGGTGCCGGCCTCGGTGATGAACCGGTAGGGCTGCCAGGTGCTGCCATCCATGGGGCCGACGGCGGTGGTGCAGCCTGCACGGCGCAGTTCGGCACACGCGTGCCCGAGCAGGGCCTGGGCTGCGTCTGCATTGTCGGCGTCGTAGTGACCGATCAACCCGCTGCGTGCGCCATCCACGGCCGGCGTCCGGCGCCACCAGAGCGAGCACTGGGCCAGACGGGTCCGGCCGTCAAGCAGTGCCCAGTGGGCATCGGGTGTATCGCCGTCGGTCAGGCCCGCCAGCCCCTGGCCGGTGAGGCCGGCTGCCGGAGTGGTTTCCTGGAGATCGTGCGTTGAAGTGATCGTGACAAAGCGCATGGTCAGCTCCCTATGAGCGCAATGGGGGATACGGCGGCGGCGATGGTGCCCTGGCGCAGCCAGCGGGCGTTGTCCACGGGGCAGTCGTCCAGGCCGGGTTGCAGACGGCTGAACAGCAGCGCCGCCAGGGCGGTGGCTGCCCCGCCCGCCGCAACCTGAAGCAGTAGGGCGTGGCTCGTGACCGCCCCTGTTGCGCCGGATGCGGCCATTGCGGCAAACGGCACGTAGACCAGCGCCCAGGCACGCAGAGCGGCGGTTACCCAGGTGCGCCAGTTGCTGGTCCGGGGAAACTGGTAGCGGAACCGGGCCACACCGATGATGGCGAGTTGCGCCGCAAACGCCGCCGTATAGGGCGCGTAGAGTTCCGGACGCTGCAGGTGAAGGGCGAACAGCAGCCAGAGGCCGCCCGGGATGGTCACGCTGAGCAGCGCCCGCAGCCCGTGGACGTGGTCACCGTCGCCGTTCAGTCGCCGGGAGAGCAGCACGTAGGTGATGAATACCACCAGCGGCGGCACCAGCCAGATCCAGCCGCCAACTGCCCAGAGCAGGTAACCGATCAGTGCCGTGGCAAGCGTGGCGCTGTCGTGGAGGGTGGTGCGCGTGCGCCACCACCAGGCGAACGCGAGCAGGCCGGCGGTGACCGCCAACAGGCCCGCCAGTTGCCCCGTGTCCGCATGCCAGTGGGTCGTGAGCAGCAGATAACAGCCCAGGGGAATGTAGATGTTATCCATGCCGCGCCAGGCGATGGCCTCCAGCAGCATCACCAGCAGGGCGAGCACCAGGCCGAGCAGCAGCGATTCGGGGCGACCCACATCGCTGAACAGCAACAGCGGGACATGGACGCTGAGAAACGTGACCAGGAAGAAGGCGGCGGACCCCTCCAGGCTCTTGCGGCCTTCACTGGTGGTGTAGCGCACCGTGCCGTAGCGCAGGCCGGCCAGTGCGGCGGCGGCATCGGCGAGGGTCAATACCAGTAGCGGGATGACGTACAGCAGTGGCGTGTCCGCCGTGAGCAGGAACAGGACAGCCACGGCCACCGGGAACGCGATCTCCCCCACCGAGCGCCGGGAGATGTCGTGCAGGATACTCCCGGGCCCCTGCCCGTAAGCCGCCAGAATCCGCACGCCGACAAGTCCGGCCAGTGCCGCGCCGGTGAGCGTGAGGACCGGCCAGGCCTCGGTGAACACCCAGGGCAGTGTCATGCAGATCCCGCCCGCGCCGACATGAAAGAGCTTGCGCACGAGCTCCGGGTGCAAGGCGAATCGCCGCTGGCACAGCCACAGGCCGAGCCCCAGTGCGGTCAGTGCGGCGAGAACGCCGGTGATGGCGAGCCATGGGTCCATTGGCGCGGTGCTCCCTGTTGATCAGATGACGGATTCCACGACGAAACGGCTGTAAAAGAACGCCTTGTCCTGCTCGTGGAGCTGGTCTGCCAGTTCTTTCCGGGGGTCCAGCCGGTCTGCCAGGTTCTCCGGCCGTGTGCGCGGGACCAGCATGTTCCAGTAAGCCAGTCGCGCGCCGGGCGCGCTGGCATGAACGAGCTGCTCCAGAAGCGATGTCTGGCTCGCCGGGCTCATGTACTCGAACACGTCGCTCAGGTTGCAGGCGTGCAGCGTGCCCCGGTCCAGCGTCGGCAGGAACCCTTCCAGGGAGCTCCGGTGCCATTCCAGCCGGTGCAGGTTATCGCGGATCGCGGCCACGTTCCCGGGTCGAAGGGCGTGGGGCAGTGCCTGACCGTGGGTGCCGGTGAGAATCCAGTGCAGATACGGGTTCGAGGACGGGTCCAGCACCGTCAGGGCGTGCCGGGTCCGACGCAGCAGATGGCTGGAGACGCTGCCCTGGATGTAGCGGAAGAATGCCGGGTCCCGCCCCAGGCGACCCATGACCGGACGCGAGAAGAAGAGCCGGAAGAGAAGCCGCCACCGCCAGTTGTCCCAGTGCCGGTCGTGGAAGTGCTCCCGTGCGTCGGCGTCACGGGGCTCGAGTAGCGCATCGACGCGCCGCCGGGGATGGATGAGCGGCAGGATCCGCCGGCGGAACTGCGCGAGATAGCGCTCGAACCGGCCGGCCGACCCGATGCCCTGGCGAATCGCGGAGCCGTTTTGATCCCAGAACTGGCGGCTGTCCGCCGACAGGGCGGGGCGGCACCGGCGGTAGAGGGCGTCGCGGTCATCGCCGGGCCGGGATCCCATGAACACCAGCAGTTCGTCGTAATCCAGCTCCCGGTAGGCCGCCACCCGCAGCTCCAGGCAGGCCAGCTGAGCCGGGTTCAGGTCCAGGGCGATGACGCGCTCCGGCCCGCGGCTGAGCATCGACAGCGTGTTGTCGCCGGCGGACGCGATGCTCAGGCAGTGCTGGCCGGGCTGGATGTCCAGGCCGCCCAGCAGGACGTCGGCGTCTTCCCAGCACTGGGCGTAACGGATGGTGGAGAAATCCGCGTGCTGTCCGATTTCACTGCGCATCAGGCCACCTCCCGGGTCGGGTTGGAGAGGCGCCGGATGGTGCCGGTGCCGCCGTTGATCTCCACCAGCTCGCCGGTCTGGAGCGTGCCGGTGACACCGGGGACCGAGACGATCGCCGGCGTGCCCAGCTCCCGCGACACGATGGCGGCATGGGACAGTTGACTGCCGTACTCGATCACGACGCCGCGGGCTGCCGACAGGAGCATGATCCAGCCGGGATCGGTGCGTTCCGCCACCAGGATTTCGCCGTCTTCCAGGACCGTGTCGCGCGGGTCGTGAACCACGCGCACCCGTCCCCGGACGGTTCCGGGGCAGCACGCCTGGCCGACCAGGTCGCCATCGGTGTCCGTGGCGCCGGCATCGGCGGTAGCGTTGCCCGTGGGCACGTTCAGCGGGGCCGGGCCCCGTGTTTCAAAACGCTGCGGGGGCGCCGGCAATGCCCTGAATCGGGCGAATGCGGCGCTGCGGGCGTCGGCAAGCGCCTGCAGGTCAGTGCAGGTGGCGCTGCCGTCGGGGTAGCGCAGCACCTCGTCCAGCTCCAGGTGGAAAATGTCGCCGGGTTGGTTCAGGACACCATCGGCGTGGAGCCGGCGGCCCATTTCCACCATGATCCGCCGCACCCGTCCGAACACGCGTGTGCGCTCGAAGCGAAGGTTCTCCCGGTCGACAACCAGCGCCCGTGCATTTCGCAGGACCCACCAGAACACGGCCCGCCGGGCCGGCCGTCCACGCAGTGCCTTGCGGGCCTGCTGCTCGGTAGCGGCGCGGATGGCATCGCCGGCGTAATCCCCGGCCGGACGCTGCTGGCGCGACGCCAGTTCGCCGACGGTGCGCAGCAGGGGCAGCGGGTCGTCCCGCAGTGTGGGGCTTTCCAGCTTGAGCTCCTCCAGGCAGCGGTCGCCGAACCGGTCCAGGTAGGCCTCGTAAGCGGTGGCAAAGTCCGGTGCGTCCGCGATGGCGGCGTTGATGGCCGCAAGTGAACCGTGGCGGAGCTGCTCCACCAGCCGGGTGTGACCGCGGGCCAGGGTGGCCAGGTCGCGCAGACGGTGGGCCGGTTCCGTGCTGATCATGTTGCCTTCGCCGATCAGCAGGTCGTTTGCCATGCTGCCATCCGTGTCGCCGCACCAGCGCTCGCAGAGGCGGCGCAGGGAGCCGTGGAAGATCATGGCAAAGAAGTCGTTCACCAGTGGCGCGTCCCAGCGCTTCAGCAGTTGCCCTTCCAGTGCGTGATAGTGGCCGACGAGCTCATCGGGTCGCATCTGTTCCAGGGGCTGCTCCGGGGGTTGCAGTGCCCTGTCCAGTCGCTCGCGGAACCGCCGGATCGACGCCGGCAGGCGGATGAAGTTCCACGCAATGCCCGCAGTGGTGCGCAACAGCCGGAGCCCGTCCGTGACGCGGGCGAGGCCATTTTCACGCCGTTGGGGCTGGGTCTGCCCGTCGTCCAGCCTCTCGGTGACGCCCATCATCTGTTCCATGAAACGCCGGTTGAGGGTGAACCCCGGCAGCAGGGCCAGAAGCCGGTACCAGTTGCACAGGTTGTAGTAGATGCGGCCATTCATCAGGCCCAGCATGCGGCGGAACATTGCCTGATTCGCGTCGACGCGCTGTGACGGCACGCGCATGAGGTGGCAGAACTCCCGGTAGACCGCCTCGTAGACGGTTCTGGCGAAGGAGAACGTGAGCGGGGTGGTGACGCCGTTGTAGCTCTCGGCAATATTGCTGTTGTCCCAGACCGCGTGTTCGCCGTCCGGGTCCGGAAGGCCGGCCAGGGTGGTGATCGGCCGGGACTGCAGAAGGTGGAGCCGATCGTTGCGGATGGCCCATTCCACGTCCTGCGGGCGTCCGTCCAGTGCCGCGCACCGGCGTGCCAGCGCCGCGATGGCCTGGATCTGGTCGTCCCGCAGTGCCACGGCCGCCGTGCCCCCTGCAGCGGCAGGCGCGCGGCGGATGATCGTGCCCGCCCGGTCCACGTGATAGGTATCGGCGTTCACGTCACCGCTGACCAGGGCGTCGCCTGTTCCGGGCGTGGCGGCAATCACGGCGGTGCTGCGCGAACCGCTCACCACGTCGGCGCTGAAGGCGACACCGGCCGCGTCCGCGTCGATCATCTGCTGGATCAGCACCGCCGGTGCCTGCGGCGGCCCGTTCAGCCCCCGTTCGCGGCGATATGCCATGACGCGTTCGCCGAACGCCGACTGCCACACGCGGACGATCTCCCGGGGGACGTCCTCGGGGGTCACGTACAGGCTGCTCTCAAGCTGGCCGGCGAACGAATGGCTGGCGCCGTCCTCGTCGATGGCCGAGGAGCGCACGGCCACCGTGCCGTCGCCGGGGCATACCTGTTTCAGAGCGCCTGCTACCGCCTGCTGCAGGGTGTCGCTCATCCGCAGTGCGGCGAGCGCCCGGGCAATGGCCGTGGGGTCGCCGCTATCCAGGGCGTCCTGCTGGGCAGACGTCAGGCAGTCGTGCAGTGCCGACGGGGGCACCACGAACCAGGGAGGCACGGTGCCGGCGCCCTGGAGTGCCTGCAGGCCGTATGCCTTGCCGCCAATGGTGTCTCGGGCGGCGCCGTCCGTGGGAAAGATCAGCAGTGTCATCAGACTGTCTCCATGCCAAGTGAAACGACGAGCAGGGCCGCGTAAACGGCCAGCGTCCAGATTGCCGAGAGGGGTTCGAACCAGCGCGCCGTGCCCGAACCGGGCCGCTTGAGGAAGGCGGCGGCCGCGACCAGGGCGAGCAGCACGGGCAGCGTCAGTACCACGGCCACAGTGCCGGCCCGCGCCAGCGGCACCGCGGCAAGCACCGTCAGCAGGCCGGTTGCGCCCATGGCGCCCAGCCAGGCGGCCACGGAACGGCCCCGCCCCCAGACCGTCGAATAGGTGTCCACGCCGGGTTCTTCGTCTTCCGGTGCGCGGATCTTTCGACCGATCTCGATCACCACGCCGTTGGTCAGGGACAGGCCAAGCAACAGGCCCAGCTGTGCCGGGGGAGGTGCGGCGGCGACGGCCCAGTCAAACGCGGTGGCGTGCAGCACGATCAGCGGCATGATCAGCATGTGGGACCACAGGTAGATCAGGGGGCGTGCCTTCAGCCAGCGGTGGACGAAGAACTCCCGGCTCATGAGCCCCAGGTAGAGCCACGTCACTGCCAGGGTCAGCAGGAGTGCGGGCGCCACCACTGCAGCAATGGCTGTCTGCAGTGCCACGGCCATGCCGCCGGCCACGCCAAGCTCGCGCAGGGATACCAGCCCCCGTGGCACGGCGCGATAGGGGCGATGGCGGCAGTCCTCCGCATAATCCTTGAACTCGTCGGCGATCCGCAGGCACAGGAAAAACAGCAGCGTGCTGATGGCGGCGCCCGCGAGCGGGAACAACCCGCCCGGGCCGGGGGTGCCCCGCAGCGCGGCGGAGTAGGCCAGGGCCGTTGCGCTGAGCACGAGGATCAGTGGCAGGTGGGCGTGCAGCGGGAAGCGTTCCCTCTGGTAGGTCCACCAGCGGCGCAGTGAAGACTGGGTATTAGGTGTTGTTGCGGACACGGGCGAGTACCTCATGAGCGCGGGAGAAATGGCCGGAGCACAGCGCCCCGATGATCGACAGCTCGCCGGCGAGACTGAGCGCGGCGGCTACTTCGGCCAGCGCATGGGCGCTGCCGGGGCCGTCCAGTCCGAGGAGACGCAGGCAGGCGTTCTGACTCGGCAGGCTGGTGCCGCCGCCAATGGTTCCAACCATGAGATTGGGTAGGGTGACGGCGGCGTAGAGGCCGGTATCGGTCTGCTCGAAGCGGGTGACCCCGACGGCGGATTCGGCCACACAGGCGGCGTCCTGCCCGCAGGCGATGTAGAGCGCCGCGAGGCCGTTGGCGTAGTGTCCGTGGACGCCGATGGTGCCGCTCATGACCCCGCCCATGGCGGACATGCGCCAGTAATCCACCATGGCTTCCGGTGTCGTGTGCAGCGCCTTGCGGACGTGCTCCCCGGGAATGTGGACTTCGGCGGTGACCTTGCGCCCGCGCACGCCGATAAAGGACTGGGCGCTCGCCTTCTTGTCCCCGGAATGGTTGGCTTCCACAAAGTGATACCGGGGGGTTACCGGCGCGTTGGCCATGACGTAGGCGCAGATCGCCTCGGTGGCGATGGTCACCATGTTCTGGCCGGATGCCTCACCGGTGGAGAATTCGAAGTTGAGGTAGACGTGGTTGCCTTCGATGGTGACCCGCAGATTCCGGAGGCGGCCGTGACGGGTGGTGGCTTCGCCCGCCGCGCGCAGCGCGTCCAGGGACTGGAGGGCCCAGGCCACGAACTCGCCGGCGTCGCGCAGGTTGTCGAAGGCGAAGCCCGGGGCGCGGCTGACGCCTTCGTCTATGACCATGGCGGTGCAGCCGCCGACGGCCGTGATCAGTTGGGCTCCCCGGCTGTAGGAGGCCACCAGCGCTGCTTCCGACGTTGCCAGGGGGACGTGGTAGTCGCCCTGGGCGAAGAGTCCGTTGACGCGCAGCGGGCCGGCCAGCCCCACCGGCAGCTTGACCGTGCCGATGAAGTTCTCGATGTTCGCCTCGTAGGCGCCCATGTCGGCCACGGTCTTGTCGTCGAGCAACTGGGCGCGGGCGTCGCTGTCATTGCCCGTTGCCTGCCAGCGCCGCTCCACCAGCCTTTCAAGGGTGCGGGGGTTCAACGGCAGGCGGCGGTCACTGGGGGTGTGGTCAGCGCTGAGACGCGCATGCAGCGACTCGGCGGAGTGTTCGGCCAGTAGTTGACGGAGCCAGGCGTTGGCCTGTGCATGATCGGTTGCCATTGGAGGTCATCCCTGATGGTTGTTGTCGGGCCCCTGGCTCGGCGCGTCAGCCGGCCAGGATCTGTGCGCCGTCAGGAGTGACGTGCACGGCGTAGAGAATGAACCCGACGGCGACGGCCGCGATGGTGAGGATGCGAAGCGTGCTGCGAACGACCGGTGTCATGAAAGCCTCCTGATGCGTTGAACGTGGAGCGCATTCTTGGCATTCGCCGGAGGCTGTTCAACGCTTGCCGCACACGTATCGCAATACGCGACGACCGGGGGCGTAGGGTGAGACTGCGGACCGCCTCCGGTGCCTGGTGACGGGGTTGTCGGTCAGCCGGCGGGCTGGTCGCATTCCCCGCCCGGGGGCAGCGACCGGGTGCGCCCGCCGGTTCGTGTCTGGGCAACATCGAATCGGGTTTGCAGTTCCAGAAAGCACCAGATATAGTGAAATATGTCTGGTTCGGCTCAATATGTATGGTTAAATTCTGACCAGTCGCATCCTGAGCCGTCGCAAGAGGGAATCCGGTGAGACTCCGGAACTGACGCGCAGCGGTGTGGGGGAACGACCCCGGCAAGATGCTCAGCATCAGACACTCTCGCCCATGAAGGGGAGGGGAAGTCGCCGGCAGTAGGCCACGGAATAGTTGCCCCCGAGTCCGAAGACCTGCCAGAGCCTGCCCCGTCGGCAGGGAACACTGTGCCTTCGCGTTCAGGGCCAACAGTGGTGACAGTCCCGGACTCTCCTGTCGGTGTCGAAGACGACACCGCGCCTGCCTGTCCGTTGCTGCGCCCTGTCGCGAAGGAAAGCAAACGCGACCAGGGAGTAGTCACCTCATGTCATCCACCGTAACCGCCACCCGGGAATCCCGACACGGATCATCCGCCGCGCCCGGCCTTCGTGTCATTCGACGGGACGGATCCGTCGCCGAATTCAATGTGGAAAAAATCGTTGTCGCCATCGGCAAGGCCTTTCTGGCGGTCGAAGGCGACAGTGCCAGCCAGTCCAACCGTATTCACGAACGTTCCCGGGAACTCGCCGCCGGTATCGAGGAGATCTTTCATCGTCGCCTGGCCGGGCAGGGCACGGTCCATATCGAGGACATCCAGGATCAGGTGGAACTGGCGCTGATGCGCTCCGGTGAGCACCGGGTGGCCCGGGCCTACGTGTTGTACCGGGAGGAGCATGCTCGCCAGCGCCAGGCGCGGACGCCGGACGAGCCCCACCCGTCCCTGAGCGTGACGTACGCCGACGGCGAGCGTCGCCCACTGGATCTGGGCCGGTTGCGGGCCCTGGTCCGCCAGGCCTGCGAGGGACTGGAGGATGTGGACGGCGAATCGCTGCTGGACGAGACGCTGCGCAATCTGTACGACGGCATTCCCGAGCGGGAGCTGTCCACGGCGCTGATCATGACGGCCCGCTCGCGCATCGAGAAATCACCGGATTACAGCCCCTTGACCGCACGTCTGCTGATGGACCCGATTCGCCGTGAGGCGCTGCGGGTTCTGGGGCTGGCGGAGCAGGCCAGTCACGAGGACATGGTCGAGCTGTATCCCCGTGCCCTGTCCGCCGCCATCGAGTTCGGTATCCGGCACGAGCGGCTGAATCCGGCCCTGGCGGAGTTCGATCTGGACGCGCTGGGCCAGGCGCTGCAGCCGACCCGGGATGCGGCCTTCAGCTTCCTCGGTCTGCAGACCCTGTACGACCGCTACTTCCTGCACCACGACGAACAGCGTTTCGAGCTGCCCCAGGTGTTCTTCATGCGGGTGGCCATGGGGCTGGCGCTGCAGGAGGACAAACCGACCGAGCGGGCGATCGAATTCTACGAGCTGTTGTCGTCCTTCGACTACATGGCGTCCACGCCGACGCTGTTCAACAGCGGCACGCTGCACAGCCAACTGTCCTCCTGTTACCTGACCACGGTGCCGGACGACCTGGAAGGCATTTACGGCGCTCTGCGGGACAACGCCATGCTGTCCAAATGGGCCGGCGGGCTGGGCAACGACTGGACGCCGGTGCGTTCCCTCGGTGCCCATATCAAGGGCACCAACGGTCGCAGCCAGGGCATCGTGCCGTTTCTCAAGGTGGTCAACGATACCGCCGTGGCGGTCAATCAGGGCGGCAAGCGCAAGGGTGCGGTCTGCGCCTACCTGGAGTCCTGGCACCTGGACATCGAGGAGTTCATCGAGCTGCGCAAGAACACCGGGGACGACCGTCGCCGCACCCACGACATGAACACCGCCAACTGGATTCCGGATCTGTTCATGGAACGGGTCTTCGACGAGCGCGAATGGACGCTGTTCTCGCCCTCGGACGTGCCGGATCTGCACGATCTCTATGGCCAGGCGTTCCGTGAGCGCTACGAGCACTACGAACAGCTGGCGGAGAGTGGCGAGATCGAGAACTACAAGCGGGTGCCGGCCAGGGATCTCTGGCGTCGCATGCTGTCGATGCTGTTCGAAACCGGTCACCCGTGGATCACGTTCAAGGATGCCTGCAACCTGCGTTCGCCCCAGCAACACGCGGGTGTGGTGCACTCCTCCAATCTGTGCACGGAGATCACCCTCAACACCTCGGACGATGAAATCGCGGTGTGCAATCTGGGGTCCATCAACCTGGTGCAGCATCTCGACGATCAGGGGCTGGATACCGAGAAACTCGCCCGGACCGTGAAGACCGCGGTGCGCATGCTCGATAACGTCATCGACATCAACTACTACGCGGTACCCGGGGCGAAGCGCAGTAACGCCCGGCACCGTCCGATCGGGCTCGGCCTGATGGGCTTTCAGGACGCGCTGCACAAACGGAAACTGGCCTACGCCTCCGAGGAGGCGGTGCAGTTCGCCGATGAGGTCATGGAGCACATCAGTTACCACGCCATTGGCGCCTCATCGGACCTGGCGGCCGAACGGGGTACCTATGAATCCTACGCCGGATCGCTCTGGGATCAGGGCATTCTGCCCATCGATTCCATCGAGAACCTGCGTGACGCCCGTCCCGAGGGGTATCTGGAAGTGGACACCAGTGCCAGCCTGGACTGGACGCCGGTGCGGGAGAAACTGCGCCGCCAGGGCATGCGCAACTCCAACGTTATGGCGATCGCACCGACGGCGACCATTGCCAATATCGTCGGCGTGTCCGCCTCCATTGAGCCCACCTACCAGAACCTGTTCGTGAAATCGAACCTGTCCGGCGAGTTCACCATCGTGAACCCCTGGTTGGTCCGGGCGCTGAAGGAGCGTGGTCTCTGGGACGAAGTCATGGTCAACGACCTGAAGTATTACGACGGCAGTGTGGCGCCCATTGATCGCATTCCCGATGACCTCAAGGCCCAGTACGCCACCGCCTTTGAGGTGGAACCCCGATGGCTGGTGGAAGCGGCGGCGCGCCGCCAGAAATGGCTCGATCAGGCCCAGTCGCTCAACCTCTATATCGCGGAGCCGGACGGCCGCAAGCTGGATGTGACCTATCGCATGGCCTGGTTGCGCGGCCTCAAGACGACTTACTACCTGCGCAGTCAGGGCGCCACCCAGGCGGAGAAATCCACCATGCATGACGGCGCCTTGAACGCGGTCAGCAGCCAGCCCCAGGCCTGCGCCATCGACGACCCGGATTGCGAGGCCTGCCAGTAAAGGCCAACACCAATCAGGCAGGGCGGCGACACGCCCCCAACGGGGCGGGTGCCGCCAACCAGACAGAAACACCCGATAACCGGAGGATCCCATGTCCGTCCTGAACTGGAACGATTACGACGACAACGGTGCCGTGACCGAGGCACCCGAGCCGACCCAGCCGGAACCGGCCGCGGCGGCGGAAAGCCCGGCCGGTGCCCCCACCGGACTGGAGGCGCTGGAATCCGGTGCCGAACGGGTCGCGGTGGGCGACAAGCGCATCATCAACGCCCGCGCGGACGTGAACCAACTACTGCCGTTGAAGTACCACTGGGCCTGGGAGAAGTACCTGGCCGGATGCAACAACCACTGGATGCCCACGGAAGTCTCCATGCAGGCGGACATCGCCCTGTGGAAGAGCCGCGACGGTCTGACCGACGACGAGCGGGCGATGATCATGCGCAACCTCGGCTTCTTTGCCTCGTCCGAGTCCCTGGTGGCCAATAACGTGGTGCTGGCCATCTACCGCTACATCACCAATCCGGAATGTCGCCAGTACCTGCTGCGCCAGGCGTTCGAGGAAGCCGTGCATACCCACACCTTCCAGTATGTCGTGGACTCCCTCGGCCTGTCCGAAGGCGAGGTCTTCAACATGTACCGGGAGGTGCCGTCGATTACCGATAAGGCCGCCTGGGCACTGAAATACACCCGCAACCTGGAGGAGGGCAATTTTGATACCTCCACGGATGAGGGCGCGCAGAACTTTCTGCGGGACCTGGTGGCCTTCTACGTGGTGTTCGAGGGCATGTGGTTCTATACCGGGTTCGCCCAGATCCTCAGCCTCGGCCGGCGCAACAAGATGACCGGGATCGCGGAGCAGTATCAGTACATCCTGCGGGATGAATCCCTGCACCTGAACTTCGGCATTGATGTGATCAACCAGATCAAGCTGGAAAACCCTCACTTGTGGACGCCCGAATTCCAGGCCGAAGTCATCGAGATGCTCAAGGAGGCCACTCAACTGGAGATCGCTTACGCCGAAGACACCATGCCCAACGGCCTGCTCGGCATGAACGCGCAGATGTGCGAGGAATACATGCACTTCATCTGCAACCGCCGCTGCAGCCAGCTGGGCCTGCCGGAGCTGTTCCCCGGTGCCCGGAATCCGTTCCCCTGGATGAGCGAAGCGATTGATCTCAAAAAAGAAAAGAACTTCTTCGAAGCGCGTGTGACGGAGTATCAGACCGGTGGTTCGTTGAAGTGGTAAGACAGCGGTTCGGGCCGGTGGGTACGCCACCGGTCCGCCCGGTCAACGACCGGGACCCGTCTTCGCCTAACCGGCGCCCATGGGGGGTCAGCCCTGTTTGCGGGCGTAACGGGAGAACATGGAGAACGCCCACACGCGCTGTGCCAGCATGACGCTGCAGCCGTGGCGCTCGTCCAGGGGCAGGCCGCTATCCAGGCGCGCCAGTTCATTGAACTCCTTGGCCAGGGTGTTGAGCTTGCGCTCCATCACCCGGAGTGATGCCTGGGAGAGCATCCCCGAGACGAACTGCAGCGACTCCGGCGGTGTGTCGAAGGCGGAGTCGAAGAATTCGCCGCGTACGTGCTGGTCGAAGAAGGCGCGGATCGGGCCGTTCTCCCGCCAGGTGAGAAAACGGGACGTGAGCAGCCGCGCGCGGTTGCCGGGCTGGAGTTCGATGAGTCCCATGCGGTCCAGGCGGGTCATGAGCCGGATACAGTCCAGCTCCTCCAGGTCGTAGTCGGTGATGATGTCCGCGAGGGTGTAGCGGTTGAGCAGCAGGTAGAACACCAGCAGCAGGCGGGGTTCGTCCGCCAGTGCCTGCTCCTGGGCGGCAGAGAGCTGGCGGATCTCGCCAGCGCCGTCCTCCACCATCTGCGAGAGCTCCGTGAGCGACAGGCCGGCCAGGTTGCTGACCGTCTCCAGCCGTTGCAGCGAGAAGCTCTCCTCCGAGAACAGCCGTTTCACGCTCGCCTCGCTGAGATCCAGTGCATCGGCGACATGGGCGTAGGTGACGCCGTGTGTCTTCAACGCCCGTTTCAGGGTGTTGATCAGCAGGCTGGTTTGCGGCGTCGGGCTCATGGCGTCTCCTCCTGCAGGCTGGCGACTCGGCGCTGGAGCAGTTCCGCGGTCGCCTCGTGCGGCGCAACCGGCTCACCGGCGGAGAGGCCCACGCGCTCCAGCAGACGCCGGGGGAGTTTGAGAAATGCAGGCCCGTCCTTGCGGCTGAAGAAGCTGCCCCACAGGCCGCTGAGCGCCATGGGGATGACCGGAACGGGCCGCCGGCGCACGATGTGCTCGATACCGCGCCGGAAGGTGTTCATCTCGCCGTGATCGGTGATCCGCCCTTCGGGAAAGGTGCACACGATCTCGCCGTCGGCCAGCGCGGCATCAATGCGGGCGTTGGCCTCTTCCAGGAGTTGCGGGTTCTCTTTCGCCGACGCGATGGGAATGGCCTTGGCCGTGCGGAAGATGAAGCTCAGCAGCGGGATGCGGAAGATGCGGTAGTGCATCACGAAGCGCACGGGGCGTCGGACCGCGCCGGCAATGATCAGCGCATCCACGAAGCTCACGTGGTTGCACACCAGGACCGCCGGGCCGTCCTCGGGAATATGCTCCAGCCCCTGTTTGCGCAGCCGGTAGACGGTATGAATCGCCATCCAGATCAGGAACCGCATCAGGAATTCGGGCACGAGCGTGAAGATGTAGAGCGCCACGGCGGCGTTCATCACGCCGACCACCAGAAACAGCTGCGGGATGCTGAGCCCGGCGACTCCGAGCAGCACGATGGCGAACCCGGATGCCAGCACCATGGCAAGGGCGTTGAGGACGTTGTTGCCCGCGATCGTGCGGGAGCGGTGTTCCGGGTCGCTGCGCTGCTGAATCAGGGCATACAGCGGCACGATGTAGAAACCGCCGAACAGGCCCAGCAGGACGACGCTGGTGAGCAGCGTCCAGCCGTAGTCGGTGGCGAGGAACTCCGCGGGGGTCATCAGCGCATCGACGTTGAGCTCCGTGGGGACGGTGAAGAACATCTGGATGGTGAACACGCTGATGCCGATGGCGCCGAACGGCACCAGCCCCAGCTCCACACGCTGCCCGGAGAGGCGGTCGCACAGCAGTGACCCGACACCGATGCCAACGGAGAATGCGGCCAGTAGCAGTGTGCCCACCAGTTCATTGCCGCCAAGGGCGAGCCGCGTGTAGTTGGGGAACTGCGTCATCAGCAGGGCGCCGAAGAACCAGAACCACGACACGCCGATGATCGCCAGGAAGACGGTGCGGTTGCCGTAGGTGTAGCGCAGGTTGCGGGCGATCTCGCCGAAGAGGTTCCAGTTGATGGTGAGATCCGGCGCGGCCGCGGGTGCGTTGGGGATGCGGCGGGATGCCAGGTAGCCGAGCACCGCCAGCACCACGACGGCGATGGAGACCAGTGCGGGGCCGGCATCGGCGCGCTCGATCAGCAGTCCGCCCGCGATGGTGCCGATGAGGATGGCGAGAAAGGTGCCCATCTCGACCAGGCCGTTGCCGGCGACCAGTTCGTCGTCCCGCAGGTGTTGTGGAATGATGCCGTACTTCACCGGGCCGAACAGGCTGGACTGGGCGCCGAGCAGGAACAGGGCGGTGATGAGCAGCCACAGGCTCTGGGTCAGGAGGCCGGCGACAGCAACCCCCATGATGGCGATCTCACCCAGTTTGATGGCACGGATGAGACGGCTCTTCTCCAGTTTGTCGGCGATTTGCCCGGCCAGCGGCGAGAACAGGAAGAACGGCAGCACGAACAGCCCGGCGGCGACGTTGATCATGACGTCCGGGTTGCTCACACCCCAGCGGGTGCCCTGGAACGCGATGAGGATCAGCAGCGCCTGCTTGAACAGGTTGTCGTTGAAGGCGCCGAGGAACTGGGTGCAGAAAAAGGGTGCGAAGCGCCGTTGCCGCAGCAGCGACTGGGTGTTGCCTTGAGCCATCGTTGCGTCCTTTCAATGTCCTTTTCGGCCGCACGGGTCCGGGTGCGCGCAGGCGTCAGCCGGGTAAGGTACCAGCAGGGTAGCGGATGGCGCTACCTGGACGTGCCGGACGGCTCAGTTGTCGTGGTTGCGTTCCAGGCGCTCCAGCATGTCGTCCACGGCCCGGTCGAGCTGGCGGTCGCGGTCGGCCACTTCGTCTTCGGGGGTCTGCTCCACGAGAATGTCGGGCAAGGCGCCGTTGTGCTCCATGTCGGTGCCGTCGGGCAGGTACCAGCCGCGGTAGGGGCGTCGCAGGTTGGCCCCGTCGATCAGGGAGTGACTTCCCGTGGAGATGACCCCGCCATAGGTCTGCTGGCCCACCAGGGTGCCCCGCTCCAGGGTGGAGAAGGCGTGGGCCAGGATTTCGGCGTTGGAATAGCTCTTCTCGTTCGCCAGCATGTTGATGGGCAGGGTGTAGCGCGGCGCGTCGAGACGGTCCTGCGGGTAATGGCCCGTGGCTTCCCCGTCGGCGCCGGCCGGGATGGTGTAGGCATGCTCGCGGGTCATGATCGACGTGAGAATGCGGTCCGTGGTGTGGCCGCCGCCGTTGTTGCGGACGTCGATGATGAGCCCTTCGCGGTCGTACGCGGCGGCGTAGAGATCGCCCTGGAAGTCTTCCAGGGAGGTCTGGTTCATGGACTGGATGTGGATGTAGCCCAGGCGGCCGTCGGACCGCTCTTCGACCCGTTCACGGCTGCGCTCGCGGAACGCGTCGTAGCGCAGCGTGGCCAGGTCGCTGTAGTCCACCGGCGTGACGAGCGTCCGGGCCGGTGAGGGGCGACGACCCGAGCCCCGCTCGAAGGTGACGATCACTTCCTCGTCCACCCGGCCCCGCAGCCGGTAGAGCATGGTGTCCCGCTCGTGGAACGGCTCCAGGTCGATCTCGGTGATGACATCGCCTGGCTCCATGCGCGCGGGGCCGCGATCCACCGGGCCATCCGGGATCACGGAAAGCACGCGGTAACCCCGGCGCCCGTCGTCCAGCTCCACCGGCTCGTAGTCGATCCCCAGGCGCCCGGACGGCTGTCGGCGGGCGGCACCGGGGCCGGGGTTCGAGAGTCCCGTGTGGGACGCGGCCAGCTCACCGAGCAGGCGGTTGGTGATGTCGCTGAACTCGCTCGCGGTGCGTGTGCGCCGGATGAGATCCTCGTACTCCGCGACCACCTCGCCCCAGTCCAGCCCGTTCATGTCCTGACGGTAGAAATGTTCGTCCATGACGCGCGCGGTCTCGCGGAATTTCTGCAGCGCCTGTTCGCGCAGATCCACCCGGATGCGCGCGGAAATGTCGGGATGGGTTGGCGACCCGCCCGTGGTCGATACCACACCGACGCGACCATCGGCGATGTAGATGACGCGGTCACCGGTGACGTTGAGGTGCTGGACCTCGGCACGGGGGGCGAGGCGTTTGCGGTCGCTGCCGTCCCAGTTCATGGACACCAGGCCTTCGCCGCTCTGGTTGAACACGAACCGGTCGCCGCCCGGGGTCATCTCGTTGGCGAACTGATGGCGGGGCAGGTCGGCCACCCGCTCGATGCGTCGCCAGGCCCTGTCCAGATCCAGTGACACCGGCTCGACGGCATCATCCGGATCGCGCTGTACCGGCAGGGGGCGCCGCTTGGCGGCCTCGGCGCGGGCGTCGCGGTAGTACGTTGCCCGTTCCCGGCGGGTCATGTTCTCCAGTGAGCGGTCCAGGTAGATCCGGTAGAGGTTGTAGTACTGGCCCGAGCGGTTGGAGATGAAGCTGAGCTTGCGGCCGTCGGCGGACCAGCGCGGATTGATGTCGTTGCGCGGGTGCCGGGTGATATTGACCGGTGCCGCGGATCCGTCGGCCGGCACGATGAAGATGTTGGCGCTGAAGTCCAGGTTGTTCTGGGAGTAGGCGATGTGGCGGCTGTCCGGAGACCAGCGCCAGTGGATGTTGCTGTCCCAGCCTTCCACCAGGCGGGTTGTCTCCCCGGTGTCCAGGTCCAGGGTCATGAGGTCGCCCCGCCCCCGGCGAAAGGCGACGGAGTTGCCATCGGGTGACGGCGAGGCTTCCCGGTCGTTGTGTTCAGTCTGCACCATGGGGCGGATGTAGAACTGAACCGCGTCGTGCCAGCGGGCCGGGTCCCGGTGGCGCGGCAGGTCGCCTGTATCCTCGTCAGGGTCCAGCTCCGTCTCCGGAATGGTCTCCGGCTCCGCATCCGGCTCGTCCAGCGGTTCCGGCAGCAGTGCGGGGTCCGGCGGATCGTCGGGCTCCGGTGGCAGGCCCGGTTCCACGGGCGCGAAGGGGTCCTCCGGCTCGTCGGAGCGTTGTCCCGGGTCCGCGTCGTCCTCGTCGCCCGATCTGGCTGCAACCGCCATGATGCCGTCGTCCACGGGCTCCGGCGCCGGATCCGCGCCCGGCGGGATCTCCTCCACGGGGCTTTCGGCAATCGCGTCCGAAGGCTGTATCCGGCCGCTGCGGATCTCCTCCCGGGTGAGGGCGACCCGCGCCTGGTAGATGGACTCCGTGCCGTCGCTGTCGTTGGTGAAGTACAGGCGCAGCCCGTCGGGGGACCAGCTCAGGTCCTTATGGCGTGCGTGGGTGCCACGGGTCACCGGCCGGGTGGGGCTGTGCTCGTCGATGTGACGAACGTAGACGCGGCCATAGGCGATGTAGGCCATGGTGCGACCGTCGGGGCTGAGAGCGGCTTCCGTGATCTCGCGGTCGATGCGCTTGAGCTCGAAACGGTCGTGGCCGTCTTCGCCGGCGCGCAGCGCAATGGGCCGGGGTTGTGCGTCGTCGCTGGCAAGATCGAGGGTGTAGAGCGTGTCCCATACCTGGACCACGGCAGTGCTGCCATCCCTGGAGACGTCGAAGTGCTGCACGTCGTGGCCGTTGAAATCGGTCAGCCGTTCGATGGCGTCGTCTTCATCCAGGCGCATGCGGTAGAGGTTGACGGTCTCGCCCTCGCGGTCGGACATGAACACCAGCGTCCGGTCGTCCGCCCAGCGTGCATTGCCGTCGTCGCCGTCGCGCTCCGTGAGGGGGCGAAAGCTGTCCTCCTCGTGGTCGTGAAGCCACAGGTCCATGGCTTCGGGGCCCCGGTAGTGCCGCCGGTTCCAGCCGTGGTAGATCCCGCCGCGGGTGAACACGGTGCGCAGGCCATCCGGCGACAGCCGGGGCTCCGAGCCGAAGGCGTCGTGAAGTCGCCGGTGGTCACCCCCCTCCGGTGACACCACGTAGGGCCGCTGGTCGCGGTAGACGTCCGCTTCCAGTAGCCCGGAGAAGGTGATGACCGGATTGCCGTCGGCGTCCAGGTCATAGCCGGGGTTGCGCAGGTGACGATCGCTGTGGGTGAGCTGCGAGACGCGCGTGCCGTCCTCGTGGACCCGCCAGAGGTTCAGGTAGCCGTCCCTGACGGACGTAAAGGTGAGCCAGTCCCCGTCGGGGCTCCAGCTGGAGTGGAGGTCGTCCTGCTCATGCCGCGTCAGGCGCCGGGCATCGCCACCGGAGACAGGCGCCCGCCACAGATCGCCGCCCCAGGAGAAGGCAATATGCTCGCCGTCCGGGCTGATGGAGGGAAAGCGCGGGAGACTCACACCGTCATCATCGGCTGTTGCTGCGGCGGGCAGCAGCAGACAGCAGCTCAGCGTGGTAAGCGCTAGATGGCGGATTAGACGGTTCACGCACGGCACCCGGATTGTTTCTGGGAGCAACATAACAAGCCGCAATTCAAGGACTCAACGACCGGCATCACAATTCTGACGACTGCAGCGGGCGGGGCTGGCTCGTATTCAGGTATTGTATTACTGTTGTGCAACGAATATATAATTATTGCTGGCCTGCCGGTCCGGCAACCCTGACCCGAGAGCGACCATGCCTGCAATCCGCCCTCTGATTACCCTCATGACCGCTGCAGCACTCCTCTGGGGGTGCCAGTCACGGCCGCCCATGGAAACCGTCGACTACGTGGACCTCGAGCGGTACATGGGGGACTGGTACGTGATCGCCAATATTCCCACATTTCTCGAGCGCGGGGCGCACAATGCGGTCGAGCGATACACCCTGAACGAGGACGGCACCATCGATACCGTGTTCACGTTCCGGGACGGCGGGTTCGATGGCGAGAAGAAGCGCTACAACCCGACCGGTTTCGTACGCAGCGACGACAATGCCGAGTGGGGCATGCAGTTCATCTGGCCCATCAAGGCCGAATTCCTGGTGATCTACCTGGATGACGACTACGAGCATACGGTGATCGGCCGGACGCGGCGTGATTACGTCTGGATCATGTCACGGGAGCCGGAGATGCCGGAGGAGGATCTGCAGCGCATCATCGCGTTCCTGGGCGAGCGCGGCTACGACACCGACGCCATTGAGCGTGTGCCGCAGCAGTGGGGCGAGTCGACGGAGGGGTGACGTCGCATGGGCCGGGACCCGTTATAATGGAGGGGGTTCAGGGCAGCGCAGGTGAGTTGTCATGGCAGTCGGTTGGGCGAAAGACGGGGCGGTGCAGGAGCAGATCGACAGCACCGTGGAGGAATCCGTGGAGCGTGCGCGGCGCCAGCTCCCCACCGGTGAGAGTCTGAGCCATTGTGAAGCCTGTGATGCGGAAATCCCGCCGGGGCGGCGCGAGGCGATTCCGGGCGTGCGACTGTGCGTGATCTGTCAGGAGGAGCGCGACCGGGAGCAGACAGCGCACGGCCATTACAACCGGCGGGGCAGCAAGGACAGCCAGTTGCGTTGACGGCGTACCGTCACTCCGCTCCGTCCTCGTTCACGTCGTCATCGCCATCGTCCCCAAGAGCCTGCTCCAGGTCGAACTGCACATCCAGCTCGGTCAGCGGACCATGCAATCGCAGCGGGATGGTGACGCCCCGGAGCAGCTCCAGCAGTTCTTCGCTTTCGGTTTCGAAGGCGTCGATGATGGTGAGATCGATCCGGTAGTCCAGCTCCAGGTCAGACAGGTCCAGGTCGCCCGCGCCGCCAACGCTGAAATAATCCGAACCGGCCCGTGCCTCGGGGTTGGTCAGCACGCCGTCCGCCACGGCCAGTTCGCCGGCGATCCGGTCGAACGGCGTTGTGGCGTCCCGCGTGAACGGTGCCTGATCGATGCCGCCGAGGGCACTCGGCACCGTGTCCTCGATCAGGCGCGTGAGGCTGAAATGATTGATGCGGCCGTCGTTGAACGCCAGTGTGCCCTCGGCGTCCAGGGAGTCGCGGATCTCCGGCCAGTGCATGCCGGTGAATGAGCCGCTCCAGTGTGTGTCGGTCTCCGCCTCGATGACCGCCCAGTCGAACAGGGCGGTCAGGGCCGGCTCCAGGGCCATGCCGTCGATGCGCTGGTCGAACCAGACGGTGTATGGAACGCCGTTCAGCGGGACGTTGAATGTGCCGTGATAACGGCCGCCGTACACGGACGCTTCAAGGGGCTGGATGGTGAGCTCATCCCCCTGGGAGCGGATGACGCCCTCGATGGACTCGAAGGCAAGCCCGTTGGTTCTCAGGTCATCAATCGTCACCGTCCCGTCCAGCCCCACTCCGGTGATGGTGCCGAGCGTCGTGCGGGCGATGGTGCGCAGCGTGTCGGGGTCGAAGCCTTCCGGCGTGTAACGGTCCAGATCAATGGCGTCCAGCCCGACCGCGAACTCCCACAGCGGATCAGAGCCCAGCCGGGCGTCCACGTCGGCCTCGAGCGTGGAGTCATCCAGCTCCACGTGCAGGGCGTCCAGCGCCAGGCGCTGCTGGCGCCACTGGAAGCTGCCCTCGGCGTGCAGCCACTGCAGCGCGTCCAGGTCTTCCGCGTCCGGGTCTTCCCCGAACAGGGTGTGGAGCCGGTCTCTGAGTGCGTCATCGGTGATGGTGAACGTCCCTGATGCCGCCACGCCGTCATCGCCCCAGGTGCCATCCATCTGCAGCCGGGCGTCCAGGGCGTCGCTGCTCATGGTCAACTGCGACAGGGTGATGGCGTTGTCGTCCGGCGAATAGGCAAGGTCTGCGGAGACGTCGGCCTGGAGGGAGTCGGGGCGATCGGGGTCGGGGGTCCACTCCAGCCGCAGGTCGGTGAGCTCCACGGCGCGGGGAATCAGCGCGTCGTCCAGATCCAGTTGCATCACCAGGTCGCCGTCGATGCGGTTGAACGGGGCGCCCTCCGCCTGCCAGTCGGCGCGGAACGAGGGGCTGCCGCCGGCCGTGAACCGCTCCAGAGCCAGGTCACGCGCACCGAGGCGGTGCCGTGTCCCCCGCTGATGGTTGGTGTAGTCCACGGCGATCCGACCGATCCGGGTATCGCGGACACCGTCGAATGCCAGCGGTGGGTCGTCCTCCCGCTCCAGGATGGCGTCCATGATCGGAGCCCAGTTGCCGTCCCCGTCGGCGTTGCGCTCGGGACGGAGGGTGATTGCGCCGACGTCGATCACGTTCAGTGCGAGCCTGCCCGTGAACAGGCGCACGGGCTGGATGGCCGCGTGCAGATCCGAGGCTTCGGCAAAGGGGGCGTCGGTGTCACCGTCCGCGTTGGCGATCACCGCGGCGTCAATGGTGACGGCCGGTCGCGGCAGCAGCTCCAGGCGGATGTCACCCTGCACGGCGACCGGATGCCCGAGCGCCTCGCTGGCATGCCGGTTGATGGCCTCGCGGTGATCGTTCGGGTCCAGGAACCACCAGGCCGCGACCACGGCGAGGCCCACCAGCGCCAGGAAGGTCAGCAGGGACAGGGCGATTCTGCGCAGCACGGTGGGCATGGTCGGGCACCAGGCGGAAACGGCCGGCTATGGTACCCGCTTTGGGGTATGAGGACGATGCCGTCTATACGGCGGAATGACGAGGGGGTTTCTCACGGTACATGGCGCGGTCCGCCGTGTGGATCAGATCCACCGCGTTGCCGGCGTCGCGCGGGAAACAGGCGATACCGATGGATGCGGTGACCGAGAGAGTCAGCCCGGCGACCCGGACCGGCTTTGACACCACGCGCTGTACGTCCTGTTTCATGCGCAGGGTCTCCTGTTCGCCATCCAGGCCTTCGAGGATGACCACGAACTCGTCGCCGCCCAGGCGACCGACCGTCTCGTAGTGACGCACGCAGCCGGCAATGCGCCGGGCGACGACGGCCAACAGCTCATCCCCCACCCGGTGGCCGTGTTCATCGTTCACGTTCTTGAACCGGTTGAGGTCGATAAAGAGCGCGGCCACTTTCTGCTGCCGTGGCCCGGCGCGCCGGATCGCCTCCTCGAGCCGGTCGGCGAGGGCGGTGCGGTTGGGCAGCCCGGTGAGGGCATCGCGCTCGCGCAGGGTGGCCGGGACGCGGCGCTCCGGGGCCGGGCTGAGGAACAGCATGGCGGCCTGATTACCCCGGGCGAACGTGCAGCCCCCGGAGATGACCGTGCGGTGGCGCTGGCCATCCTGATCGAGAACACAGGTCTCGAAGTCAGTGACCTGCTGATTGGTGACCAGGTTCTCCAGCAGGCGATCAGGGTCATTGCTCTGGTCGAAGAAGGGGGCCAGGCTGCGCCCCACCAGCTGCCCGGCGGGCAGGCCGAGCAGCGTGGCGGCAGCGGCGTTGCCGTACAGGCATTTCCAGTCAGCCACGCGCGCCACCACGACCGGTACGGGCACCACGTCCACCATCTGCTGGTTGACCGCGTCGTCCTGCCCGTCCCGGGGTTCGGGCAGCTGCTGCACCTTGATCGCGATGCCCCTGGAATCCCCTTCCAGGGGCGTGGGCATGACCTGGCAGGCGTAGGTCAGCGTGCGGGTGGCGTCGACCACGTCCTGGATCAGCACGCGCACGATTGCTCCCGTGTTCAGAACCTGCTGAATGCAGCTCTCCAGTTGGGGGGCCAGCGAGGGTGGTAGTCCGTGGGTGCTCCAGATCTCGCCGGCCAGTGTTGTCAGCCGTTGACCCTCCAGCTCGCTCACCGGGGTGCCATGAAGACAGGTTCCTTCGCTGTCGCAGATATAGAGGTGTGATTGCGGGGCGGTGACCTCGGGGGAGGGGGTGACGGCGTTCGGCAATGTCATCAAGCGCGTTCTCCGAGCCCGGCCGACGCCGCGCTGGCCCGTTGGCGGGGCCTGTCCCTTGCGACGGGCGGACGTTGTCTTGTCACACGCCTCCCTGGCTGTGGCTGCCGGCGTTACTCCGGTTTGCGTATGCGATAAATACGCCCCTCGTGGTGGAAGAGTTCCAGAATTCCGTGAAATTGATGCCATAACCTGCCATTTCGCATTTCCCGGGAACCGATTCCCATGTGAGGGCGTAATTGCAGATGAAAGGCCGCAGATGAGGATTGCCTGGGGCCTTGCCGTCACGACGTCAGGGATGCCGTCGAGGGAGAACGCAATGGAATTGCCCACTCTGTGTTTTCGTCTTGAAGGTAAAGGAGAGCCCTGATGAGACCAGCAAAAGCAGTCGCCTTGAGTGCAGTCGTCGGTTCCGCAATGGTTCTGGGGCTGGGTGGGGTCGTTGCCGATGACGGCGGACCGGCCAACGGCTTCGATACCCACCTGTCCGAGAAACCGGCCGACGGCTATCACGCCAATGACCTGATCGGGAAGTCCGTGATGAGCACGACCGAGGACGAGGAGGTCGGATCCATCAGCGATCTCGTCATTGACCAGGATGGCAGCATCACGGCAGTGGTTGTCGGTGTCGGCGGCTTCCTGGGAATCGGTGAGAAGGATGTCGCCTTGTCCTGGGACAGCGTGGACCTGGCACAGGACGCCGATGACGAGACGGTTGTCCGCGTCGATGCGGATGAGGACACTCTGGACAATGCCCCCGAGTACGAGGATGCGGGCACGTTCTGAGTATCACCGGATCACGGCGTGGATGGATCACCGCCGCTGGTGAGAGACGGATCTCGGGCAGCGGGGGCAGCAGCCCCCGCTGTTTTCAGCACGGGCCTACTTCTTCAGGATCAATAGCACGCCGCCGAGGGATGCCGCAGCGCCACCGATCAGATACCACATGGTGGTATCGGTGAACCGCCCGGTAAGCGTCTCGTGGACCTGCTCCCCCAGTGATTCGCTGGCCTGCCATCCGGTGAACAGCAGAATCACGCCGACCACCAGCAGTATTACTCCAAGAATCTGGTTCGTTTTCATCCTGTTACTCTCCATTTCTGAATCAAGTGGTGATCCGCGCGTTTACCGGTCATGGAACTCATAGCCGATGCGGGGCGTAATTTCTATTCCATTGGGTGTTCAGGAAACGGTGATACAGTCGCGGGGCTTGCACCATTTCCGCCGCCGTTTCCTGCGGGATCAAGGGGAAATCACCATGAAACGCTACATTATCGTTGCAGATGCTGCTCGGGCACGGGTACTGGTGCGGGACGGGCTGGACCCGGTGCGGGAAGTGGACGAGCTGCTCCACCCCGAGGGGCGCATGCACCCCGGGGAGCTGGAAGACCGGGGCAAGGGCGAGACCCACGAATCGAGCAATACAACGGTGCGTGCGTCGGACAAGCGCACGAGCGTATCGGAGAAGTACGAAGCATCCTTTGCGCATACCCTGGCCGACTACATGAAGGGTCTGCGCACCCAGGGTGACGCCGAGGCATTCATTCTTGCCGCCACGCCGAGCCTGCTTGGTCACCTGCGTTCCAGCATCGACGATGCGACCGGCAAGCTGGTGGAACAGACCGTCGACAAGGACTATACCCGGGATTCGGCCGAAGATATCGGCCGCAAACTGGCGGTGTAGCCGCGCCCCCGGGGACGCTCCCCGGGGATCACTGACGGACTGACCAAGGCTGCGGAATGCTCTGGGTTCTGGTGTTGCACATTGTCGCGTTGTTGTTCTGGGCCGCGGCACTGTTGTATCTGCCCGCGCTGGTCGCTGCGGTGGACGCGCGGCGTGCCGAGATCACTGAATCGCCACCCGATCACGCGTCGCTGGCGCGGTTTGTCCACACTCACGTGGCCACGCCTGCGGCACTGATTGCCATCATGTCCGGGACGGTGGTGTTTCTGATGGACCGGACGGTGGAAGTCTGGCTCATGGCCAAGCTGACGCTGGTGACCGGCATGGTGATCTGCCACGCGTTTACCGGGTTGCTCATCCTGCGTGCGGAGCGCGGCGCAGTGGGGCGAACGGGGGTGTGGGCGTGGCTGCTCGCCATCACGCTGTGCCTGCTCATGGCCGGCATCATCTGGCTGGTTCTGGCCAAACCCACCCTTGAGGGTACACCTTGGGCGCTTTGACGCCGGGTCGGGGCGAGCGCGCGTCAGGCTCTGGCCTGGCCGTGCTTCTCCGCCGCTTCATCCACGTCGACGCCCACCGCGTATTCGTAGACGAGCTGGCCGCCAAGGAACCCTGCGGCGCTGACGAGAGCCGCCGTGAGGACGGACAGGTATGCTCCCCACGGCAGGATGTTCGCCGCCGGGTCGCCCAGCCGGAGCAGCCAGTTGAACGACGCCAGAGACAGCAGCATGACCGCGATCACGGCGTGAGACCACGCCGTGATCAGGCGGCGTATACGCGCAACGGTGACCAGATCCACCAGGCCGGCCAGCCCGGAAATCCAGCCGCCAAGCGCGCCCACGCCGGCCAGCCACAGGCCGGCCCGCGCCCAGAAGAAATCCCCGGTCAGAAAGTAGGCGAAGTCGGTTCCGACAAGCATGAGAAGTGCGGCCACGGGGAAGTGGATCAGGACCGGGTGCAGCGGGTGTCCCCGGAAGGACATGCGACTGATAATGGGTCCCTGGCTCATCAACTCACTCCGGAACAGTCGGGGGGCGTGGTGTATCAGCGCGTACTGGCAGGAAGGGTAGCGTTATTCGGCCTGATGTTCATCCCCGTGCTGCTTGCCGGGTGCAGTGGCCCCATGTCGACGCTGGATCCTGCGGGTCCGGCGGCCACATCCTCGGCGTGGTTGTGGTGGGCGATGTTCGCCTTCGCGACCGTGGTGCTGATTGCCGTGGTTGCGCTGTGGCTGTACGCGATGTGGCGGGAACCCGTCGAGCACGGCGATGCGGACGCCCAGCGTGTGCAGAACCGCTGGATCATCGGCGGCGGCTTCGTGTTGCCGCTGGTGAGCATCACCGCGCTGCTCGCTTTCGGGATCCCCGCGGGCCACAACATGATGCCGCTGGCCTCGGACGACGACGTGTTGCGCATCGATGTGACGGCCCACCGCTGGTGGTGGGAAGTCACCTACCCGGACCAGGACATCGGCCTCAACAACGAACTGCACATCCCCGTCGGCGTCCCGGTCCATGTTCATGTCTCCAGCGAGGACGTCATCCACTCGTTCTGGGTGCCCCGGCTTGCAGGCAAGCTCGACGCGATTCCGGGGCGCACCAACGTGCTGCGCCTGGAGGCGGACGAGACAGGCACGTTCCAGGGGAAGTGCGCGGAGTTCTGCGGCGTCGGACACGCGCACATGGACTTCACGGTGGAGGCGCATTCGCCGGACGACTTCGACGACTGGCTGGAGGAGGCCGCGCAGGACGATGACTGAGGCGCGCACGGAGGACCAGCAGGCACTGCATCAGCGCCTTGACCGGGTCTGGGGGAACCCCCGGGGCTGGCGCTCTCTGGCGGCGGTCAACCACACCACCATCGGCTTGCGCTTCATGGCCACCGGGCTGGTGTTCTTCCTGATCGCCGGCGTCATGGCCATGCTGGTGCGCACCCAGCTCGCCCTGCCGGCGCAGGACATCATCAGCCCGGATGTCTACAACCAGCTCTTCACCATGCACGGCACGGTGATGATGTTCCTGTTCGCCATCCCCGTGCTCGAGGGCATGGCGCTGTACATGATTCCCAAGCTCATCGGTGCCAGGGATCTTGTCTTCCCGCGGATCAGTTCGCTGGGCTACTACTGCTACCTGTTCGGCGGTCTGATCATCCTCTCCAGCATGGTACTGGGCATGGCGCCGGATTCCGGCTGGTTCATGTACACGCCGCTGAGCAGCGCGGAGTATGCACCCGGGCCGGGATCCGACTTCTGGCTGCTGGGCATTACGTTCGTGGAGATCTCCGCCATGGCGGCGGGTATCGAGCTGACGGTCTCCATCCTGCGCAGTCGCGCCAACGGGATGTCGCTGCGCCGGATGCCGATTTTCGTCTGGTACATCCTCGCCATGGCGCTGATGATCGTCTTCGGTTTCCCGCCGCTGATTCTCGCCAGCGTGCTGCTGGAACTGGAGCGGGCCGCCGGACTACCGTTCTTCGAAGTGGCCGGGGGCGGGGATCCGGTTCTCTGGCAGCATCTGTTCTGGCTGTTCGGCCACCCCGAGGTCTACATCATCTTCCTGCCCGCCGCCGGCATCGTGTCCACGCTGATTCCGGTGTTCGCGCAGCGACCGATTGTCGGTTACCGATGGCTGGTACTGGCCATCATTCTCACCGGCTTCATCAGTTTCGGGCTGTGGGTGCACCACATGTTCACCATCGGTATCCCGAAACTGGCGCAGGCGTTCTTCTCCGTCGCTAGTATGCTGGTGGCCGTGCCCACGGCGATCCAGGTGTTCGCCTGGCTGGCGACGTTATGGACGGGGCGGGTGGTGTACAGCCTGCCGATGCTGTGGATCATCGGCTTTCTGGTGGTGTTCGTCTGCGGTGGTCTGACCGGCGTCATGCTGGCGCTGGTGCCGTTCAACTGGCAGGTGCACGACACCCACTTCGTGGTGGCCCATCTGCACTACGTGCTGGTGGGCGGCATGCTGTTCCCGCTCATTGCCGGCTTCTATTACTGGCTGCCCCACCTCTCCGGGCGCATGCCCACGCGGGTGCTCGGCAACTGGGGCTTCTGGCTGACGTTCATCGGCTTCAACGTCACCTTTCTGCTCATGCACCTCACCGGCCTGCTCGGCATGCCGCGCCGGGTGTACACCTACGAGCCCGGCCTGGGCTGGGACTGGCTCAATCTGCTGTCGTCCGTGGGCGGGTTCATCATGGCGGCAGGGATCGCCATGATCATCCTGGACATCGCCCTGCATTTCCGTTTCGGGCGACCGGCTCCCCGTAATCCCTGGGGGGCGGACACCCTGGAGTGGGCGACGGGGACGCCGCCGGTGTCCTACAACTTCGCCAGTCTCCCCGATCTCCGCACCCGGCATCCGCTGTGGGAATCGCCCGAACTGCCCGACACCATTGCGTCCGGGGAGCACGGGCTCACCGACGTATCCCATGGCAGGCGCGAGACCTACGGCTCCGACGCCATTACGGGCAAGGTCGGACACGTGATTCACCTGCCCGGGAACTCCTGGTGGCCGTTGCTGGCCGCCCTGGGGCTGGCCCTTGTCTGTGTCAGCCTGCTGATCCGGGTCTACCCGCTGGCACTGGTGGGCGTCGGCCTGGCACTGGTCTTCCTGCTGCGCTGGAGCTGGGAGAACGGCGCTCACCCAACGGCGGCGCCACTGGCCCGCGGCGAATCCCGCGATCCGCCGCTGCACTCGCGGACCACCGATGGGCCCGGTCTGTGGGGCATGGTGGTCACGCTGATGGCGAATGGCACGTTCTACCTGTCGCTGATCTTCGGCTGGCTGTACCTGTGGACGGCGTCGCCGGGGTGGTCCGTCCCGGAGGGTGAGCAGATCGCCCTGTGGCTGGTGGTCATCAGTGGCGTGGTGCTGACGGTGGCGTGGCTGGATTACGAGGGCGCCGTGCGGGCGCTGCGCCGTGGTGTCGATGCGGGCCTCCAGCGCCGCCTGTGGCGCATCGGGCTGATGGGAGGCGGCCATGCGGCGCTGCTCGTCTGGGTGCTCCAGAACGCCTCGCTGGCGCCAACGGAGCTGGCCCACGACGCGACGCTGCTGGTCATGCTGCTCTACGTGATCGCCCACGGTGCGCTGGCGGCACTGCTCACTGCCCTGCAGGCGGTTCGGGTCGGGCGGGGCTACGTGGGACGTGAAACCCCCTATGAACCCGTGGTGGTGCGCCCGTTCTGGGTGTATACGGTCGGCATCTTCTGGGTGAGCGTGGCCGTGTTCCTGTTGCTGCCAATGGCGTGGGGGAGTCCGGCATGATCCGTGACTGGACACACCCGATGCACCTTTTCGCTGGCCTGGTGATCTGGAGCGTCTGGTTCGTTGCCATCTACGGCGGGTTGTCGGTGGGCTGCGCCGTGGCGCCGCCCGCGGTGGATCAGGGCGCGGTGAACTGGATCAACGGCATCCTGCTGCTCCTGACGCTTGGCGTGACGGCACTGCTTGCCGGTGCGGCCTGGGGCTGCTGGCGGGTCGCGCCGGCCGGGGATGAACACCGGTTCGTTGTGCGCGTCGCCGCAGGGGTCTACCTGCTCTCCGCCGGTTCAACGCTGGCCGTGGGCCTGCCGGTTGTTGTCTACCCGCCATGCGTGTGACGCGTCCCTGGCTGGTTCTGGCTGGTGGGCTCCTCTGGAGTCCCGTTGTCCCGGCGCATAATCCGGTCACCAGTACCGGTCATGAGCAGCTGGCGGGACTGCTGGGTGTCGTGCTGCTCGCTCTGTTCTGGGGCGGGTACCTGGCCGGCTCCTTTCGCCGCAGGCCGCGGGGCCGGGATGCCGCTCTGTTTCACGTCACGGCGTTCCTCTGTGCGCTGGCCCTGTTCGGGCCGCTGGATGACTGGGCGAAGACCAGTACGGCCGCGCACATGGTGCAGCACATGCTGCTGATGGTGGTGGTCGCGCCGCTGTGGGTGCTGAGTCGCCCGCTGCAGCAGCTCGCAGCGGGGGCGGGGTGGTTGTTCACCGCGCCCTGGAGCACCATGCTCCCGGTGGTGCAGCGGCCGATGGTCGCCGCCTACCTGCATGCCGTGGCGATCTGGTTCTGGCATACGCCGTATTTCTACATGGTCGCCGTGGATAACCCGTGGTGGCATGCGGTAGAGCATGCCTGCTTTCTGGTGACCGCGGGGCTGTTCTGGTGGGCCGTGCTCAAGAGCAGCGCACTGCGGGCGCCCTGGGCCCTGCTCGCGGTGCTGTTCACCCTGATGCACACCGGGTTTCTCGGGGCCATTCTCACGTTTGCCGATGCGCCCATGTACGGCGAGGCCCGCGGGCTGGACGATCAGCAGCTGGCGGGGCTGATCATGTGGGTGGTGGGCGGTGTGCCGTATCTTCTGGCCTCGGGCTGGATTGCGCACCGCTGGTACCGCCAGATGCAGCGTCGGATGGACCTGCAAGGGTAGTGGCGAGCGCGGCGATCAGCTTGACGAGGGCGTCGAGTTTGCCAAGCTCCCTGGTCAGGCGCCCCAGCGGCCCGGTGATCCTGGGCAGTGCACGCAGCCCCGGCGCGCCACGGACGATGAGCATGCCGCCGAGGAAGGCGGGGATCAGGACGGCGGGGTGCCGTAGCCGCTCGTAAGCCCGGCCGGCGTGGGTGCGGATGGCGGGGCCTCTCGCCATGACCGCATCCCGTTGATGCGCGACCCTGTGCTCCAGCGAAGGCACGTCTCTACTCCTGTTGGCGCATGGTGCGGGATGCATCGTCGAGCAGCGTGCGCACGGCAAGCCGTGTCTCGGGAAACGCGAGTCGGCCGGCCAGGCGCCTGAGAACAAGGAGCAGCACCCCGGCACAGCCCAGATTCACCAGAGATGCGGCTGCAACGCTCAGGGTCACGCCCAGGCGGGTGAACTCGTAGAGCCCGGCCGCGACGATCAGGGTCACCGAGAGCCAGACGCCGACCAGCACCAACCCCAGCACAACCCCGAGCACGACCATCATCACGACGGTCTTGACCACCAGTCGCGTCTCCAGCCCGAGCAATCTGGCCGTATCCCGGACGGATGCACCAATCAGTGCGAACACGGTGGCCACGTCGGCGAATGCGCCGCCGCGTTCCGCTGCGTCATCGCTGAAGGCCTGGTCGGAGGGCTCGCCATCCGGCCCGTGGCTTCGGGCCGGATCACCCGTCTCGCTGTCCCGCATGCTCCGGGTTACCGACGGCGTGTCAGCGATGAATACAGGGCTCCCGCGACAAAGGCGATACCAATGGACATGAGCGGGTTCTCGCGCACGTAGGTGTTCACGCGGTCAAGCACGTCATCGGCACGCTGCCGCCCCTGGGCCGCCGCGTCCCGCACGCGCTCATCGGCATGGGATGCCTGCTCGCGGGCATACTCTTCCGCCTTGCCAGCGGTTTCCGCTGCCTTGTCCACCGCCTCATGGGCCTTGCCCGCAACCTGGTCGGTGGTCTGGTGTCCGCTTGCTTTCGTCGCCATGGTCATATCCTCCGTACCGCTGTAGGGACGGGTCGTGGACCCGTCAGGAGCGACGGTCGTCGTCGCCAATGGTCTCGCCGAGAATCTCCTGATCGACGTCATCCGGTCGTATGGTGGTATAGAGCCTGCTCTTGACGTGTTTCCCAAGGGTAACGAGAAATGCGGTCAGCGGGACAGCCAGTATCATGCCCACGACACCGCCCAGCGCCGTCCCCCAGAACAGGATCGAGATCACCACGAGGACCGGGTGCAGGCCGGACCGGTCTGCCATGATCTTGGGGGTAAGCAGCATGCTCTCCACCAGTTGTGTCGCGGCGATGACGGCCAGCACCAGCATGACCAGCTGTGCGCCCCCGTCCGGCTGGAAGTAGGCAACCGGGAGCACTGTCACGATGCCGACGATAAAGCCGAGGTAGGGCACGATGTTGAGCAGACCGAGAGCGAGGCCGAAATAGATTGCGGCCTCGAGCCCGATGAACGTGAAGCCCACCGCCATCATCACGCCCATGATCAGGGCGATGGTCAGCTGCCCGCGGAAGAATGCGGTGATGTAGTCGATGAACAGCTGCCCCAGGTAGAGCACCTCGTTCTGCGTCTTCTGCGTGAACAGAAACAGCATGCTCTTGGCGTAATCCTTGATGCGGTTACCCGAGAGCAGCGCAAAGAACAGGTACAGGGGGACGAACCCGAGCCCTACCAGGAAGCCGATATACGCCATGGTGCGGTCCGCCGCTTCTTCCGCGTTCGGCAGAATCGACTGGATCTCCATGTCGCTGATGGCCTCCTCCAGCATGGGCAGCGCTTGCGGGAACCTTGCCGACAGGCTGTCGTGACCGCGCTCGGCCATCTCGGGCACGGACTGGAAGAACTGGCTGCCCTGGTTCACGGCCGCAGGCAGGACCAGGACCATCACCGTGACAAACAGCCCGAACAGGATCAGGAACAGTGAGACCACGGCGCCAAGCCGGTTCATCCTCGGGAGGCGCTCGAACAGCTCGACGATGGGAAACAGGACCAGGGCCAGCACTCCCGCGATCGCGAGAGGAAAGACCAGGGCGTGCAGGGCCCCGATGATCTGCCCGAGCACCCAGATGACGAACACGATGGTGCACATCAGGGTGACCGCGCTCAGGGCGACGATGGTGTAGCGGAGCAGCCGTTGTTCGCCGGGTGCAAAGTCGATGTTCGTGCTCTTCTCCGAGCTCATGGGGTTCCCTTTTCCCTTGCCATGTATGACATACGCACGCGGCGGTGGTTGTGATCCATTGGGCGGCCAACTGATTGCAGTCCGGGCCGTGTGGCACGGGCACCCGGCGCGCGTGCCGACATCGACGGAAAGTGTACATGGTGGCGCGGGGTTTCGCCCATCAGGGCAGGTTCCCGGCGAACCACTCCAGTGCCCAGAGGCTGGTCATGCCGATGCCGAGGGTGGCGAGAACGCTGCGCGTGGTCCATGCCACCACCGCGGCGATGAGCCCGGCCAGCAGTCGGGTGTTCTCGAGGTTGAATCCGGGGGAAGGCCCGCCGTGCACCATGGCCGGTATCACGATCGCGGCGATGACCGCTGCGGGCACGTAGCGCAGCGTGCGCGCCAGCCAGTCCGGCATGCTGCCCTGGCCCAGCAGCTGCAGCCCCGAGATGCGCAGCAGGAACGTGCCCACGCCGATCACGGCGATCATGGTCCAGATGGTGAGCGCGCTCATGACGAATGCCTCCGCCGGTAGAGCATGAGTTCGGCGGTGACACCCGCGGCGACGCCGGCGATGGCGCCGATGGTCAGGCCGAGATGGTAGGGCGCGTCGTGGGCCGCGAGGGCCACGCCGCCACCGGTCAGCGCGGCGGCCGCGCTGGGGCGGTCACGGATGACCGGGACCAGCAGCACCAGGAAGACCAGGGGCAGGGCGAACCCGATCTGCCACCCGGGGGGCACGGCGGCCCCGAGCCAGATCCCCAGTGCTGTCGCCAGCAGCCACAACACCCACAGCGGGAACGCCGTTCCCATGTAGAACCACTGCCTGTGGTGATCCACGCCGGTGTGGATGAACCGGGTGATCGATACCGCGTAGGCCTGATCCGTGAGCAGGTAGGCAATGGCCGCCTTCCAGCGCGTGGACAGGTGGCCCAGGTAAGGGGCGAGGGATGCGCTGTACATCACCATGCGCAGATTGATGACCAGGCCGGTGAGCACGATGATGAGCGGCAGGGCGCCATCACCGATGAGCTGGGCGATCACCAGCTGCGCGGCACCGGCGAAGATGATGAGCGACATGCCCATGGCCATGAACGGGTCCAGACCGGCCTCCGTCGCGGCAATGCCCGTGGTCATGCCGAACGGCACCACGCCGGGGAGCATCGGCGCGATTGCCCGCAGACCATCCATGAATACCTGCCGCGCCGGGGGTTGCTCTGCCATACTGACCTTTCAGCAAGTAAAGCCGTGTCTCAGCGTCATCCGGAGACGAAACGCGGCAGTATACGCGGTGTCGGGGGATGCGGCACGCGGGATGTGAACGGGTTGGAAGGAAGCCGATGCCGGGGGTGATAGCCTAGCGCGCTCATCATCGATCACGGCCCCGTGGAGCACCGACTGTTGCACACCCTTATCAGCACTGCGCGCCTGCTGTTCGTCCCGTTGATGATACTCATCGGCGCGCACCTGGCCCTGCCTCATGCCCAGGAGGCGCCGGAGGCGTTCCGGTTGCTGTTGCACATCCTGCCGTACGCCGCCTGCGCCATTGCCGCGGGACTCGGGATCATGTTCGGCCAGGGTCGTGTCGTGGGAATGGCGCTGTTGCTGGCCCTGGCGTACTGGAGCGTGACGGAGGTCAATGCGCTGCTGCCCGGGAGCCGGTTCGAGGCCGGCGTGCTGTTCACGGCGGTGACCACGCTCGTTCCACTGAATCTGTTGCTGTTCACGCTGCTGCCCGAGCGCGGTGTGTTTACCCGCCACGCCGTGCTCCGGTTCCTGGTTGTAGCCCTGCAGGCCGGGTTCGTGACGTGGGTGATCGCCGCTGAACGCAATGATGTGCTGCAGGCACTGGCATTCAACACCCTGAATGCGGCACTGCCGTGGCTGCATCTGTCGGATTCGGCGGTGGTGGCGCTGGTCATCGCCGTTGGTGTGTTGCTGTGGGTCGTTCACCGGCGGGGGACGCCCCTGGAAGCCGGCGCCCTGGTCATGGTCGGGGCCCTGGCGCTGCTGTTCGGGCGGGCAGGGGTGGGCGATGCGCCGGAGGCCTACGCCTCGGCCGCGGGGTTGATACTGCTGGCCAGTCTGGTCTTCAACACCCACTACATTGCCTACCGGGACGATCTCACCGGATTGCCCGCCCGGCGGGCCCTGAATCAGCGGCTCGCGGCCCTGGGGCGGAACTACGCCATCGCCATGCTCGACGTGGACCATTTCAAGAAGTTCAACGACACCCACGGCCACGACGTGGGTGATCAGGTGCTTAAACTGGTTGCGGCACGGATCCGTGCCGTTGGCGGACGGGGCAAGGCGTATCGCTACGGTGGCGAGGAGTTCACCATCGTCTTTCCCGGCAAGACGGCGCAGCAGGCCAGGCCGTATCTGGAGGAAGTACGCGAGACCATCGCCGATTACCGGATGGTGCTCCGTGGCGGTGATCGCCCCGATGCGAAAACGGGGGAGAAAAAGCGGGGCAGCGGCGGATCAGGCCGCAAGACCGTGCAGGTTACCATCAGCATTGGCGTGGCCGAGCGCACCCGGGAGATCCGCGACGCGGAGGAGGTGATCAAGGCGGCCGATGCAGCCCTCTACCGTGCCAAGAAGAAGGGCCGCAACCGGGTGGCCGCCTAGCCACGACGTCAGCCCGCCGCGAATCCCGCGACGCCGGCCAGAATCACGGCGGCCGCTGCCAAGGCGGCGTAGACGAGGCGGCGCGCGCTGCTGCGCCGACCGCCCAGCGTGTAACGGAAACGCTCGGCAATCACCTGACGGGCCGGGGCGCCGAAATCCGAAAGCAGTGTCTGCTCCAGCGCGTCGATCATGGCGGGCGGGCCGCACAGGTAGTAGCACGCGGCTGCCCGCTGCTCGGCCGGAATCAAAGCCTCCAGCAAGGCGCGGTCGGGAACCCCGCGATGGCCGGACCATTCCGCGGGCGGTTCGGAAAGAACCTGGTGTACGGACAGGTCCAGCGTTTCGGCCATGGCGTCCAGCTCGTCGGCGAAGAGGATCTGGCTCCCGCTGCGGTTGCCCTGGATCACCGTGATCGGTTGCCGGTAACCGTCGTGCCGTAGCTGTCGCAGCATGGCCATTATGGGAGCCATGCCCACGCCGCCGGCGATGAACACCAGCGGCTGGTTTTCGCCCGGGGCGACGGTGAAGTGGCCGTAGGGTCCGTCGAGATACGCGGGTGTCCCGGGGGAGACCTCCGCAATGCGGCCTGTGAAATCCCCTGCTTCCTTGATGGTGAACGCAATCCGTGGCCAGTCCGCCGGTGCCGAACTGATGGAGAAGGGATGCTCGGTCATGCGGAATAGCGGGCGCTGCAGTTTCAACCAGGCGAACTGTCCCGCGTGGAAGGGTAGTGGGTTGCCGGGGTGGCCGGCGTCCTTGTCCGGCTCCAGCTCGATGGTCCATGTGCGCTCGGCCTCCGGTCGCACCGTGGTGATCCGGTAAGGCTGGCGGCGCTGTCGCATCGGGATGAGCACATGGACGTGCACGAGGGAGGCGATGGCCACAAGTGTTGCCAGTACCCAGAACCCCGCAAGCAACGTGTCCTGGCTGTAGCGCCCGGCCTCAAGGGTGTGGTGCAGGCCGAACAGCGCGATCAGCACGGCCCCCACCCCGTGGCTCAGGCGCCAGGCTTCGTAACGCATGGGCAGCCCGTCCCGGGCGACCGCCATGAACACCAGCAGCCCCAGCGCGATCCAGGCCAGCAGCCCGCTGAGCCCGGGCAGCAGCGGCAGATTCAGCCAGGTCTGTGCGTCACGGTCCAGCGGTGCCGGCGTGCCCATGGGCAGGGTGTAGAGAAAGAGGCGCAAGCCCCTGTACCGCGCCCAGGACCATGGGAACAAAGACGAGTGCCGTATAACCGGCCAACAGTGCGGCAGGCACAAGCCACCGTGGCCGGGCATGTGATCGAGGCATGATCGCTGTCTCCCTCGAAAGCAGTCAGGCACGAAAATCAGTATCATCCCGGCGTGCGGGCCGTGGCTTGACGTAGATCATGCCCGCCATCGATAGCGAGGACGTGTGATATGAGAATCTGGGTGGACGCCGACGCCTGCCCCGTGGTGGTACGCGAGATCCTGTTCAAGGCAGCGGAGCGCACCGGGGTGCAGTTGACCCTGGTTGCGAACCGTCCCGTGCGGATTCCCCGCTCGCCCGTCATCCATTTTCTGCAGGTGGCTTCAGGGTTCGACGTGGCGGATCACGAAATCGTGCGCCGGGTGGAGCCCGATGACCTGGTGGTAACCGGCGACATCCCGCTGGCAGCGGAAGTGATCGAGGCGGGTGGCCATGCGTTGAGCCCGAGGGGCGAGCTGCATACGCGCGAGAACATCCGCTCGCGGCTGAACATGCGGGATTTCATGGATACCCTGCGCGCCAGCGGGGTGGACACCGGCGGTGCGCCGGCCATGAATCAGAAGGACAGGCAGGCGTTCGCGAACAACCTGGATCGGTTGTTGACGCGGTACGGCAAGGGATAGCCGGTTCGTGCCGCCAGCCGGCGGCACGAACCGGATGGCTTCAGTTACGCAGCTCGTTGAAGAACGCGCGCATCTCATTGTTGACGAAGTCGATGTCGGCTTCATCGACGCCGCCGCCACCCAGATGGCCAAGGTCGCTGTCGATCTCGGCAAGCCGGGCGTTGGGAATGAGCTCCGCCGCCAGTCGCGAGTCATCCGGCGGATGCAGGATGTCCTTGGTGCCGGGCATGATCAGGGCGTGGGCCTGGATCGAGCGCAGGGCCTCCTCGTAATCCCCGTCCATGCCGGGTGCCTCGGAGATGTCGTGGAGGTCCTCCGCGCGGGTCTGGTAGATGTAGTTGTTGGCATCCCAGACCTCCATGAGGTTGTCTTCCTGCTCTTCCAGCCAGGCAATGGCTTCCTTGTTGTCCTCCTCGAACTCCGGATCCATCCAGTGCCAGTGACGGACCCACACCATCAGGCCGCCGATGGCGGACTTGAATCCACCGGGCTGCTCGTCGTAGTCCCCGTCCTGCCAGGCGTCGTCCTCCATGATGGCGCGCCGCTGCGTCTCCCAGATCGCGGTGACCCAGCCGGTGGTGCGGCCCATGGTGATGATCGGCACGATGGAGTCCATGAACTCCGGGTGGCTTGCGGCCCACTCGTAGGCCTGCATTCCGCCCATGGACAGCCCCACCACGGAGAACAGTCCATCCAGCTCGAACTCCTCGGTCACCAGCTCATGCTGGGCATTGACCATGTCCCGGATGGAAAACTGGGGGAAGTCCATGTTCGGCTGGCTTTCGCTGTTGCTGGGCGAGATGGCGTGCCCGTTCCCCAGCGTATTCGCCGCAATGATGAAGTACTCGTCAGGGTCGAGGGCCAGCCCCTCGCCGATGAGAAAGTCGTGACGGGTGTGGTTCGCCATGAGTGATGGCAACACGAGAATGGCGTTGTCCCGGGCCTCGTTCAGCTCGCCGTGGGTTACGTAGGTCAGGAACGCGTCCTCGATGACTTCGCCGCTCTCGAGTTCGAAGTCCCCGAGATCGAAACGCTCCGTATCGGCCGAGGCCGTAGCGACCAGTAACAGCATGGATGCGGCTGCTGCCGATGAGCGCAGAGCCGCGCCTGTAGGCGTGATTGTCATTGCTTCTCCTCCGTTCTTGTTTGCTTCTTCTTCTCGATGAACAGGGGTGTAACCCTGTTACCAACCTGCTTGGAAGGTCACTAAGGGTTAGCCGAAGCCGACGTGTTTGTCAAAAGGCGAGGATGTAGGGGGAGGTGGCAGGCAGGTACTGCCGCCGGCTTCTGGCCGGCGGCAGCAGAGACGCGTTACCGGCTGTTTCCGGCACGCGAATTCCGGGTGGACGCGCCGCTGCGCGGACGGCGGGGCGGGCGGCCCTGACCGTTGCCACGGCCACGTTTCGGCGCACTGGCAACACGCTTCTGCGGCTCGAAACCCTCGTGGATCTCGGCCGGGATGTCGGTGTTGACCAGCTTGCGGATGCCGGCGAAGTCACGCGCCTCATCGGCGCAGACCAGCGAGATGGCGTTGCCTTCCTGGCCGGCGCGACCGGTGCGACCGATGCGGTGCACGTAGTCTTCCGGATTGGTGGGGATGTCGAAGTTGACCACGTAGGGCAGGTGGTCGATGTCGATCCCCCGGGCGGCGACGTCCGTGGCGATCAGGGCGCGGACGTTGTGATGCTTGAACGCCTTCAGGGCCTTGTTGCGCGCGGCCTGGCTCTTGTTGCCATGGATGGCGGTGGAGCGGATGCCGTCCTGTTCGAGCTGCTTCGCCAGCTTGTCCGCACCGCGCTTGGTACGGGTGAACACCAGCACCTGGCGCCAGTCCCCGGAGCCGATCAGGTGCGTCAGCAGCTCACGCTTGCGCTCGGAGTCGACCATGAAGGCGCTCTGGTCCACCGCGGCGGCAGCGGCGTTGCGCTGGGCAGTCTCGATCACTTCCGGCTGGTTCAGGAAGCGGTTGGCCAGCTTGGTGATGGACGGCGAGAACGTGGCCGAGAACAGCAGCGTCTGGTGCTGCTTCGGCAGCGTCTTCACGATGCGCTCGATGGCCGGCAGAAAGCCCATGTCGAGCATGCGGTCGGCTTCGTCCATGACCAGCATGTCCACGTTGTCGAGCTTGATGGTGCCGCGCTGCATGTGGTCCATCAGACGGCCGGGCGTGGCCACGAGAATGTCCGTGCCCCGCTCCAGATCACGAATCTGCGGGCCGATGCCCACGCCACCATAGATGGCCGTGCACTTGAGCGGCAGATGCTTGCCGTAGCTGCGCACGCTCTCGGTCACCTGAACCGCCAGTTCGCGGGTCGGGGTGAGCACCAGGGCGCGCACGCGGCGCGGCTTCTGCGGGCCGGCGGCCGTCAGCCGGTCCAGCAGCGGCAGCGTGAACGCCGCCGTCTTGCCAGTGCCCGTCTGGGCACTGGCGAGCAGGTCTTTCCCGGCCAGGGCGCTGGGAATGGAGCGCGCCTGGATCGGGGAGGGCGTGTCGTAGCCTTGTTCTTTCACGGCACGCAGAAGATCGGCGCTCAGGCCGAGTTGATCGAATGACATCAAGATGTTTCCTGTTTTTTGAACAGCCAGGGCTGGCGTTCCGGAGAAAAGTCCGGATTGTGTGCTTATCGAGGAAAGACCCTGGCAGTAAAACAGTCCGCGATGAGCTGCGGGGACCGGCCACCTGGGGAACCGGCGCACGAGAGGTGCGGGAACAAGAGGGCGGGTACAACGCAGCGGGAACCCTAGCATGGATGGGGTTGCTACGCCAGTGTTGCGGTGCGCAAGATCCGACTGCCTACAGTCCGGGCTCCAGCAGGCGCGCTTCCGTGGCGATGACGTCCACGGGTCGATCGTGTGGCTCCAGAGGCAGTTCCGGGAGAATCTGGCACTCGAACGCCAGGGCGACAGTGGTCTCCACCGGGTTCTCCGCCAGCCAGCGGTCGTAGTATCCCCGGCCGTGGCCGATGCGCCCCCCCTGTTCAGTAAACCCGACACCGGGGATGACGGCGACGTCGAAGGGCCCCGCGGCGGGTGTGTCGGAGCGGGGTGACAGAATGCCCCAGCGGCCTGCCTCGAGGTCGTCCCAGCTGGTCATGGGGACAGCGCGGATGGTGCTGTCATCCAGGATGCGGGGGACCGCGACGTGCCGCCCGTCTGCCAGCAGCGCATCGATGACGCCATGGGTGTCCACCTCGGTGTCGAAAGACACGAAGGTGAAGATGCGACTGGCACGGAGAACCGCCGGGTGGGCCAGCAGCCGTTCACGGATGCGGCGGCTCCGCTCTGCGCGCTCCGACGGCGACAGCGCCGCCCTGCGTGCGAGCGCGGCCTCCCGGATCGAGCGCTTCCGGACGTTCACGGGATCGGACAGGTGATCAGTCATGGCGCTGTTCTATCCGATCAGCGGGGTGCCTTGCAAATTGCTCCCGCTCACCGCTCCAGGTGCTGCAGCTTGTCGGGCTTGCCGTCCCACTCTTCGGCGTCCTCCGGCGGCTCCTTTTTCTCGGTGATCACCGGCCACTGCCGGGAGAGTTCCGCGTTGAGCTCCAGGAAGTGGTTCATCTCGTCCGGGAGATCGTCCTCGGAATAGATCGCTTCAGCGGGGCATTCCGGCTCGCACAGGGTGCAGTCGATGCACTCGTCCGGGTCGATGGCCAGGAAGTTCGGCCCCTCGTGGAAGCAGTCCACCGGGCACACTTCCACGCAGTCGGTGTACTTGCACTTGATGCAGTTGTCGGTGACGACGTAGGTCATGGCACGCTCCCGGGTTTCGGCGCGATGGTTTCCCGAACGGATCGAGTTCGTTAAAGTGGATATGATATACATCGAAAGACGACCGGCCAAAGATCGGCGTGGCATATGCGTATGCTGCTGGTGCCAGGCCGGGCCCGCCGTTACCATTCGCGGAGAATCACGGAGAGGCTCGCACGGAAATGGTGAACGAATCCCAGCGCCCGGCGGCCGGGCACCAGTACAGCGCCGTGCTCGACCTGCGCGTGCATGACCCGCGGGAGCGTCTGCCGCTGCTGGAGATGACGCTGTCGGTCCTGCAGCCGGGGGAGGATGTTCTGCTGATTGCGGGCACGGAGCCACAGCGGTTGCTGGACCACCTGGACGGCCACTACAGCGACCGGTTTGCCATCGAGACCGTTCAGTGGGGGCCTGAGCTGTGGCAGCTGCGGCTGATCCGCGACGGGCAGGGCGCATGAGCATTCGGAGAGGGATGAGGTTGGGGTATCCTGAAGTATGGAACTGACTTACCACACGGATTACGGCCTGCGCGTCCTGATGTATGCCGGTGCGCACCGGGACCGGCGCGTGACCATGCGCGAGATTGCGCAGTCTTACGACATCTCCCTGGAACATCTCCGCAAGGTGGTTCACCGGCTTGCCCAGCACGGCTATCTCATCACGACCAAGGGACGGGCGGGCGGCCTGACCCTTGGCGCGCCGCCCGAGACCATGCGGATCGGTGACATTGTCCTCGCCATGGAGGAGTCCATGGCCATTATCGACTGCAACCGTCAGCCCTGTCCGCTATGCGGGGGGTGTTCCCTCAAGGCCGTGCTGGAGAGTGCGCGCACCGCCTTCATCGAGCAGCTCAACACCTTTACGCTGGAGGACGTCCTCGGGGATACCACCACGTTCGGCCAGCTCCAGCGGCTGACCCAGCCCGCCTGATTACATGTGCCGCGACGTGGAGACCATCGCCGAGCGCTGACGGATCTGCGCGGCCATGTTGGAGGCTTTCATGACCTCGCCGAAGGTATCCAGCCCCTTCGCCTCCAGCCGGTCAATCAGGCGCACCAGCAGCTCCGCCGTCCCCAGTGTGTCGCCCAGCGCCGTGTGGCGACCGCTGATGGTGATGCCGTAGCGGTCACACAGTGCGTCCAGCGAGTGATCCTCTTCCTCGCCATCGAGCATGGATGACAGCAGCAGGGTATCGAGCAGCGGGTTGTCGAATTCCACACCCGCTTCGCTCTGCCGCAGGCTGATGAATTTCATGTCGAACGCGGCGTTGTGGGCGACCATGACGGCGTCGCCCACGAACGCCTTGAACTGCGGCAGCACGACCTGGATCTCGGGCTTGTCTTCCACGTCCACGTCCGTGATGCCGTGGAAGCGTGTGGACGCCTGGGGAATCGACCGGCCGGGGTTGACCAGGCGCTCGAAGGTCTCGCCGGTGAGCACGCGGTGCTTGACGACGCGAACGCCGGCGATGGAGATGATCTCGTCGCCCCCGGTGGGGTCGAGCCCGGTCATCTCGCAGTCGAACACCACGAAGGAGAGATCCCGCAGCGGGGTGGCGGCGAGCTCGTCGTCGCCGGCATGCTTGCGCATCAGCCCGAAATCGTAGAACTCCGGGCGGGCAGGGAGACGGCGCGGTTCCGGAAGGAACTGGGGGCGGTTCGGCGCCGGCAGTGGCAGCCGCACGATGGCCTGCTCCTGTTCGCGTCCGCTCTGGCTCCACGGTTCGCAGTCGTGCCGCTCCAGGGCCTCGCGCATGCGTGGGCCGCTGGTGTCGTCATCGCAGGGGGTGTCGAGCCAGCGCTCCAGCGCTGCGGTGGATAGCGGTTTGCCGCGCCAGCGGATATCGAGATAGACGGCCTGATCGGCGAGCAGGGATTCGATATCGAACTCGGTGGCGCCGGTTTCCCTGTGGACAGCGCGGATGAGGCAGTCCAGCGCCTGCATCAGCGAGAGACTGTCACCGTGCAGCCACAGTGGCATGCCGACCAGATTGACCTTGATCCCCGCAAGATCAGCCAGGCGCTCCTGGACGCAGCTCACCAGGTCGCTGGTGTAGATGTCCGCCATGGGCCAGCGGCCAAGGAGCTGGCCACGGATCTCCTGCCCGAGCTCTTCGACCCGGGCGCTCAGCGTCTCGCTCTCCCGGAGGATGACGTCGTCGAACGAGCGGCGTTCGTCCGGGGCCATGTCGGGGTAGCTGGTGATGGTCTCCGCGGCCGCCCGGAGATTACCGACGGTTGACCGCAGGTCGCGGGTCAGGGCGAGGCGGATGGCGTCGCCGCGGGCGAGCAGGGCGACCTCATCGGAGATGTCCACCAGGGTGATCAGGTGTCCGGTGATCGCATCCTGGTTATCCAGGATCAGCGCCATGCGGGCGTGGAGCATCTGCCGTGCATCGACACTGCTGCACACGAACGGCGCCGTCAGCTCCGAGCCCGCTGCCGCACCGGCGGCGTGATGCCGTTCCAGCCGCTCCAGGGTGTGCTGCACGGGGGCCCGGGAGAGGATGTTGAACAGTGGGCGCCCGAGGCCGATGGTCTCCGGCAGGTCGAGTATGGACACCGCGGCATTGTTGTAGAGCAGGATCTGATTCTGCCGGTTACAGACCAGAACCCCTTCGCTGAGACTCTGCAGAATGACTTCCAGCCAGTTCTTCTGCTCTTCCACCCGCGCCGTTGCGTCGTCCATGGCCTTGCGGATCTCGCCCCGGGACTGCTTCAGCGCGTCCGCGAGCTCCGCGGTTACATCCGGCAGGGTGCCGAGGGCGTGGCGGCGGGGCAGGGGCAGGCCCTGTTCGGGGGAGCGGGACTCCAGCAGGGCGCGGATACCGCGGACAAGCTTGCGCGACGGCCGCATGATCAGTCGGTCGAGCACGAACCAGGCGACCAGGATCAGTGCTGCCGCTCCGGCGCCCCCGCCCAGGGCGGCAGCCGTGGCAGTGTCGCTGTCCGCTGGGGTGGCCAGGTGCACGGTGACGGCGACCAGCGTGGCGGATGCCAGCGCCAGCGCAGCGAAAATCAGTGCCAGCAGGTGCCGTGGGTGCACGGTGACCCCGTCACGCCGCCGCGACGGGCAGGAGATCCCGGACCCGTCGCAGTAGATCCCGGGTCGAGAACGGCTTGCTGACGTAGTCGTCGGCGCCGGTGGCCAACCCTTTTTCGGCATCCACCGGGCGGCCGCGGGCGGTCAGCATGATGATCCGCGTGTTGGCGCAGGCTGGCATGCGGCGTAGCTCTTCGCAGATCTGGTAACCGTCGCGGCCCGGCAGCATGACGTCCAGGAGGACGAGATCCGGCGCCTCCTGCTGTACGGCGGCGATGGCCTCGCTGCCATCCTGGGCAACCCGGACACGGTATCCCTCGGCTTTCATGAGAAAGCGCAGCGACAGAATGATATTCGGCTCATCATCCACGATGAGAACGGACTGATCCATGGGGCTTCTCCTCCTCCGGGGCTGGATGCCGCGTGGGCTCCGGCTCTTGTTCAGAGGGAAAAGTTACCATAACGATCGATTTGTTTCACCGGGCGGGGTATGGATGCGGTGTCCGGAATGCCGCTGGAGAATATCCGCCGAAACACACGGGTTTCACCGTAGTGAATTGTGGAGCGAATCTGCTTGAACGGGAACAGAGCCACAATTAACATGAAATGCCAGTGCATCAGCAGGAAAGAGGGCCTTCATGGGTGACGGTGTCGACGTCGGCAGTATTTCCGCGGATCCATGGCTTCGGCGGATGATGAAAGTCGGGATTCCGCTTGCCGTCATCAGCATCATTTCCCTGTGGAGTGGTCAGCTCATGGGCATCCCGGGGCTGTTCATCCTGTTTGCCGTGACCGGCGGCCTGACGCTGGCCATCGGCCTGGCCTACAACGTCCGGTTCGTGCTGCTGGCCTACCGCAGATCGCGGGAGTAACCGGCCCGCTTCAGCCCCCGTCAGGGGCATCCGGCCCGACCAGATCCCGTGCCAGGCGTTTGACCATGCCCTGAACGGATTTCAGGCTGGTGACCAGTCTGTCCTGTTCTGCCGGGGTCAGGGCGCCTGGCGTGATGTGCTTCCCGGGGCGCGCTTCTCTTGCAATGTCGTTCAGCTGTCTGCGGAAGATCAGGCCGGCGATGAATTCGTGTGCATCCTTCAGTGCCGCGACATCGCCACCCGAGAGCACGTTGGCTTCCGCAAGGGCGTCCAGGCGGTCGTGGGTTGCGCACGCGGTAATGCCGTGCGCGGTAGCGTACAGGCGGGCAACCTCGACGATCGGCATCAGGCCGAGCCGCTTCAGGTCCAGTTCGCCGGGGTGGGCGCTGTCTTCGGACTCCGTGATCAGCCGGTCGAACCACCCGAGCCCGACACCGCGCGTGGACTCATTCAGGGTGAGGCTGCGGACATAGCTGCGGGAGGCGGCGAATTGGGCCACCATGTGATCCCGGAGCTCCGCGGCAAGCGCCATGTCGCCTGCCACGCCGCGGCAGTCCAGCAGGATGTTGCTCTGTAGAAAGCCCGTTTCGCTGCGCCGCCGCAGCCAGCGGCGGATCTGATCCTGCCATTGTGGCAGCGTCTTGCGCCAGAGCGGGTTTGTCGCCATGACGTGGCCCTTGCACAGTGGAATGCCGGCGGCATCCAGTGATCGTGTCGTGCGCCGGGCGAGCTCGATGAAATAGCGATCGATCTGACCGTGGTCCTGGTCGGGGTAGTCGGCGATGACGAAGCCGTTATCCTGGTCGGGGTCGAGAAAACTCTCGGTACGGCCCGAGGAGCCCATGACGATCATGGCGAACGCCACGGGCGGACGTCCCCAGCCATCCTCCGCCATGCCATTCACCCCCATTTCCACGGCGCGGGCGTGGAGGTCGTCGTTCAGGCTGGCCAGCATGCGCTGCATGGCGGCGGCCGAGGCGCCTTCGGCGGCCATCCCGTCGATGATGTGTGCCTGACCGTTCCGGCAGCGCCGCAGTCCCTGGTCCGTGGCCGGGCCGGTGACTGCGGCGAGCCGCTGGAGCGCGGCGGGCAGGCCGTGAGCCAGTGCGGTCTGGGCATCGAACAGCCCCTGCAGCCGTTCCGACGCGTCGACGACCGGGGCCCATCGCTCCCGCCTTGCCTGGAGTTCCGCCAGTGCCCGGTACGCGGGCATGGTCGTGGTGGCAATCAGTGCCGGCCGGCTCATGACCTCGTCGATCGGGGTGTCGGCGCTCACCCTGCAGGCGACACGGCGGATCACGTCGGCGCGCGTGAGCAGCCCCTGCACCCGTTGCCCGCGATCGACGATGACGGCGCAGCCCTGCCCGGTGTCAGCCAGCTGTTGCACCGCCGAACCACAGGGGGTATCCCGTTGCAGGCGGCAGAGCGCCGGGCCCATGAGGTCGCCGGCCGTCTGCTGGAACACGCTGAGGTACGGCACCGAGAAGGTCATGGATTACACCCCCTGTTCGAGCGCGGTCTGGGCGCGGCGGATCACCCCGAGTGATGCGCGCAGGTGGCTTCGCTCCAGTCCGCCCAGGTGCTTCAGGTCGACAGTATTCGCCGGTGGCTCGCCCGAGCGTAGCTGGGCCCGGAGCACGCGCGAGCGCAGGTCCGTGATTGCGGCGAATGCCGTGCTCAGGTCCCTGGCGCTGGCCGTGGAAACAACCCCCGCGTCGCGGGCGGCCTGAATGCGGTCGGGCGTCGACAGTGCCGTCGTTCCCGCTTCCAGGCCATGGGCCAGGGCGAGTTGCGCGATCGGCAGCAGACCCCGCTGTTTCAGGTCCAGGGTGCCGCGGGCCGGCCCGCGGCGTTGCAGGTGAAACCGGCCGAAGGCGCCGATGCCGGCGCGACTGCGCAGCGCGTTCTGTTTCACCCGGGCCAGGAAGAGTCGATTCGCCCGTGCCTCGGCCAACGCGTCCTGGCGCACCTGCTCGAGAAGCTGTGCGTCGCCGTGGACGCAGCGCAGGTCGAAATAGTGGGAGGCCAGCATCACCGAGCGCGTCTCCGGGTGGCGAATGATGTCCATGAACGCGTGGCGCCAGCCAGTGACGGTGCGGCGCCACTCTCCGTTATGCGGCCCCACGCCGCCAGCGCAGTGGCTGATGCCGCAGGCGGAGAGCCCCTCCGTAACCCGGGCGCCCAGGCGGGCGAACCACCGGTCTGCGTCGTCGGAGAGGCCGTCGGTGAAGATCAGGGCGTTGTCCTGATCGGTGTGGAACGTCTGCTCCTGGCGGCCCTGGGAGCCGCACGCCAGCCATGCGTACGGGCCCGGCGGGGGACCGAGTTCCGTTTCGGCGAGCGCGATCAGTCGGCAGGTGAGGGCATCGATCAGCCACGTCATGACCCGGCCCTGCTGCACGCCTGCGAGCCCGGCATCCACCAGGCGGCTCTGGATCTGTGGCAGCCGGGCCGCCGTTGCCGCGACGGCAGTCGTGGTGTGGGCCGCGGTGATATCCGCCAGGAATCGTTTCATGCCCGTCCCCGTGACAGCGCCTTGAAGGGAGGCGGGTTGCCTCCGTACATGGCGGACCTGAAGGTCCACCCTACGCAGGTTACGCCCCCGTTCTCCGTTCTCCGGCACCCGGTCAAATCCAACACCCCGGACAAAAAAAGGCCCGCCAGGGGCGGGCCTTCCGTTGTGATGCCCCGGCCAGGGTGTGGCTGTGCCGATGCCGTCATCGTAGCACTCCACACCCCGGTTGGCCGGGTGCGTGTCCGGGTCAGTCGGCCCGGGGCACGCGCACGCTTTCCACGAGCTCCTGGATCTCCTGCGGCGGCGGCGTGGTCATCTTCGCCACGATGATCGCCACCGTGAAGTTGATCAGCGCACCGATGGCACCGAAGGAGCCGGTGTTGATGCCGAAGAGCCAGTATTCCTGGGAGTCCGGCAGCATGGCCGTACCCGGGAAGAAGAACCAGCCCTTGTAGATGAAGATGTACAGGGCCGTGGAGCCGAGGCCGGCCAGCATGCCGGCGATGGCGCCCGCCTTGTTCATCTTCCGGTAGAAGATGCCGAGCATCAGGGTCGGGAACAGGCTTGCTGCCGCGAACCCGAATGCCAACGCCACCACCTCTGCCGCGAACCCTGGTGGATTCAACCCGAGGTAGCCGGCAAACAGAATGGCACCTGCCATGCTGAGCCGGGCGGCGAGCATCTCCCCCTTCTCCGTGATGGATGGCATCATCACGCCCTTGAGCAGGTCGTGGGAGATGGCGGACGAGATGGCCAGCAACAGGCCTGCTGCCGTGGACAGGGCCGCGGCGATACCGCCGGCTGCCACCAGGGCGATCACCCAGTTGGGCAGGTTGGCGATGCCCGGGGTGGCGAGAACGATGATGTCACGGTCCAGCGTGGTGACCTCGTTGCCCTCCCAGCCCCATTCTTCCTCGGCCATCTGGGCGAACTCTTCGTTCTCGTCGTTGTAGTACTGGATCCGGCCGTCCTCGTTCTTGTCCTCGAACGCGAGCAGTCCGGTTTCCTGCCACCGCTCGGTCCACTGCGGCATTTCCTCAAGCAGGACGTTGCCTTCCGGGTCACCCACTTCGCCCGGCTGCATCGTGTTGATGAAATTCCACATGGACATGGCGCCCACGGCCGGAGCAGTGGTGTACAGAATGGCGATGAACACCAGGGCCCAGCCGGCGGATTTCCGCGCATCGCGGATCCGCGGCACCGTGAAGAACCGCACGATGACGTGGGGCAGACCAGCGGTACCGATCATCAACGACAGGGTGAGCAGGAACATGTTGGTCATGCTCATGCCCGCCACCCCGGTGTAGGGGTCAAAGCCGAGATCGACCAGGGTCTGGTCCAGCGCTTCCAGCAGGTACCGGTTATCGCCGGTCAGTTCCGAGCCGAGGCCGAGCTGCGGCAGCGGGTTGCCGGTGAGCTGGAAGGCGATGAACACCGCCGGAACGGTATAGGCGAAGATCATCACGCAGTACTGGGCGATCTGGGTGTAGGTGATCCCCTTCATGCCCCCGAACACCGCGTAGATGAACACGATCACCATGCCCGAGATCAGCCCGGCGGTGAGCGGCACGTTCAGGATGTTGGAGAACGCGATGCCGACACCACGCATCTGGCCGATAACGTAGGTGATCGAGATCACCAGCAGCGAGATCACCGCGATGATTCGGGCCGCCTTGGAATAGAAGCGGTCACCGATGAACTCCGGCACCGTGAACTTGCCGAATTTGCGCAGGTACGGTGCGAGGAGCAGGGCCATGAGGACGTAGCCGCCCGTCCAGCCCATGAGGTAGGCGCCCCCGGTGTAGCCCAGGAACGCGATGAGGCCCGCCATGGAGATGAAGCTCGCGGCGGACATCCAGTCGGCGGCCGTGGCCATGCCGTTGGCGATCGGGTTGACCCCCTTGCCGGCAACATAGAATTCGGCAGTGCTGCCGGTTCGGGCCCAGATGGCAATGCCGATGTAAAGGGCAAAGGTCATGCCCACGACAATTAGGCTGAGAACTTGCAAACTCATTGTGATTGCCCCTTATTCTTCGTCGACATTGAATTCTTTATCAAGCTTGTTCATACGCCAGGCGTAGAAAAAGATGATAATGAGGAAGGTATAAATTGACCCCTGCTGGGCGAACCAGAAGCCCAGGGGATACCCGCCAATGGAGAAGTTATTGAGGGCAGGCCCAAGCACGATGCCGAGGCCGAAAGAGACAATCGCCCAGACGGCAAGACAGCCGCCGATTATTTGCAGGTTCTTGCGCCAGTACGCACTTCTTTCTTTTTGAAGATCTGTCTGTTCCGACATGGTTTCTCCTCCTGTGGTGATACAGCTTTTCTAAAGCTGATAATCGCTTTCGATTCTGCTTTGTAACGTCCTCGCTTCTCTGAATGATTCTTTCAGAATCCGACGGTCAAGGTCGTTGAGTTCGCTCGGGTCCACACGGTTGCTGAGAGGTTCGCCCGTGGCGCGCTGTTGCTGGTTTTTCCGCATCCGCAGCATCTGAATATAGTCGTACGCTTCCGACCACGCCGCCACGTCGCCCGGATCGACGATCCTCGCCTCGGCAGCCATGCGCAGGCGTTCCATGGTGTTGGTGGCCGGCAGTCGGTGCGCCAGCGCGAGAATGCGCGCCGCATCAACGAAGGGTGTCACTCCGTTGAGCTTGAGGTTCAGGGTATTGCGATACTCCCCGCGGGAACTGACCCGGAAGGACCGGAACAGGCCCAGGGGCGGGCGCAGTTGCAGGGCGTTGGCGGCGAGCTGCCGGCGGAAGCGGCTGTTGCCGGCGGTCTTGTCGAGGAGCCAGTGACGCAGCCGCTCGGTGTCTTCGGTCGGCCCGTCGATGGTACGGAAATCGAAGAAAATCGACGCCTGCAACAGGTGCTTGGGCGTGCCCTGTTCGATCCAGCGGGTGAAGCGCTGTTGCCACTCCTCCAGGCTCAGGCAGCAGTCCGGATTGCTGGCCATGATGTTGCCCTTGCACAGCGGATAGCCGCACTGGTCCAGGGCTTCGTTCACCTGGCGGAAGAACGGGGTCAGTGCGGCGCGCACCTCATCCGGTGTGCTCCCCTCGGGGGTCCGGAACAGCACGCCGTTGTCCTGATCGGTCTTCAGGGTCTGCTCCTGGCGCGCTTCGCTGCCGAAGGCAATCCAGGAATAGGAGACATCGGGCAGCCCGTCTGCGTCCCGGGTGCAGAGCTCCAGGATGCGGCGGGTGATCTGGTCGTTGAGCAGGGTGATGATCTGGGTGATCTGCCCGACGCGGGCGCCCTGGGCGATCATCTGATCCACGAGCTGGTGGGTGTCGTCGCGCAGACGTGCGAGGTCGCGCACGCTGTCGGCCCGGGCGATCCCCTTGCTGAGATTGACCAGACCCACGCGCTGCATGGAGAACAGGTCACGCTCTGAGATCACGCCCACCAGGCGCCCGCGATCGACCACGCAGACGTGGTGGATCGCGTTGTCCGCCATGATCATGGCCGCCTCGAAGGCGAAACTCGAGCGGGGGATGCACACCGGGTTCGGTGTCATCACGTCCTGCATGGGCAGGTCGAGGGAGGCGCCGGGAATCGACACACGGGTGAGCAGGTCCCGCAGCGTGAACACGCCCTTGGGGCGTGCGCGGTCATCGGTCACCACGATGCTGCCCACGTGGTGCTCCTGCATGCGCTCGAGCGCGGTGCGCACCGGGGTGCCGGCCTCGCAGGTCACCGGAGGCCGCCGCAGGCGCTCACCGAGGGTGACGTTGAGGGAGGTGTCGCCGCCAAGCCCGCGCAGGGCATCCGCCTGGACCTCGCGCTTCATGGAATTGAGCAGCACCGACAGGCGGTGGGTACTGAAGTCGTTGAATACGCGTGATGTCTCGAGAAACTCGTTGAAATCCTCCCACTCGAGCTCGAAACATTCGGTCTCTTCGGCGGCTTCGTGAACCGTGCGCACAGGCCGGCGCGAGAGCAGCGCGCCGACGGGGAAGCACTCGCCGGGGAGGAGCTCCCAGGTGTCGCTGTCGCCGCCGGTGGGGCTGTCGGCGATGCCGCCGCGCACGCGTCCCTTGTGGACGATGAACAGCCGCGACGTCGGCCCGCTGCCGGGCTCGACGATGCGGGTTCCCGCGGGGTAGCGCTTGTGCTCCAGCCGCAGCGCCATCCGCTGCACATCCTGGCGCTCCATGCGGTCAAACGGGGGATGACGCCGCAGGAAATCAACGACCGTGGAGAGCTCGTCTCCCTGGCCTGCTTCCGGTCCCGCGCTGGTGTGCTGTTCTCTGCTCACGGCATTCTCTGGGCCGCTGAAATTGGGTAACTGAGTCAATGCACAACCGGTGCCACCCGGGATGTTTCATTAAATCAGCGTGTTACCGCATCACAGCAAAGTGCACTGTGTTACCGGGAGTAACAGAATGTGGCACAAGGTAACGGTGCCACCGAGCGGTGACAACGTGTACTGATCGACAGTGTGGCAGTGCGTGATTGGGCATACTCGGCGTCATCAACCACGGGAAGCGAGACGGCATGGGCGCGAGACGAGCATTTCTGACAACGGTCATGGGTCTGGCTCTGGCCTCGGGGGGCACGACGGCGGGCGCCCAGGACAGCGTCCGGGTAGCGGCGGCGTCCAGCCTGCATTACGCCATGAAGGATCTCGTTGCCACCTTCGAGCGCAACAACGATGCCCGTGTGCGCGTGTCGTTCGGTGCCTCCGGGGCGCTGGCCAGGCAGATCCGCCGCGGCGCCCCTTACGCCGTATTCATGGCTGCGGATGAGCGCGCGATCGAGCGACTGGTCGACGAGGACGTGATCGATGACGAGGGGGAGCGCTACGCGACCGGCGGGCTGTCCCTGTTCGTGCGCCAGGGGGCGCCGCTGCGTGCGGCGAACGGGCTTGAGGGGCTGGCCGCTGCGCTGGATGGAAAGCGTCTGGGCCGTGTGGCGATTCCGGATCCCGGAGAAGCGCCTTACGGGCGTGCGGCACGGGATGTGCTGCGTGAGATCAATCTGTGGAGCGGCATGCAGGACCATGTGGCGGTTGCAGAGAATGCCGCCCGCGCCGCGCGGATGGCGGCAAACGGCCCGGCGCAGGCGGGGCTTGTGCCCACTGCACTGGCGGGACAGCGCGCCCTGCAGCAACGGGGCAATGCCGAGCCGGTGCCGCCCGAGTTGCACGACCCGATCAACCACCGCATGGTGCTGCTTGATGGCAACGGTGATGAGAATCCCGCAGACGCCTTCTACGCCTTCATTCTGAGTGATGAAGGGCAGGCGATCCTTCAGGACCACGGTTTCGAACCGCCCGCGGAGGAGTGACCGCGGTCACGGGTGCTGGTCCGGGGGCTGATACAGGTTGTCGAAGACGGGCCTGTGCCACAGCGCCGGTTCGTCGATGGGCGTCGCTTCCGGGAGCCCCGGATTGTCCAGTGCCAGCACGCGGGGCTGGTAGAGCGTGAGCAGGTCCAGGGCGTAGCGGGTGCTGGGGTGACTGCTCAGCAGCGCGCTGAAACTGCCGTCCGCCATGGCACGCCGTAGCCCCGTCTCGATGCGTTCGGCCAGCGCCTCGTTGTCCCGGCGGACGAAGAAGTAGTTCGGTGCGTAGTACGCGAGCACCACATCCCTGGACGGCCTGACATTGAATGATTCGTAGAGCCGCGCTTCGGCCTGCAGCTCGATGACGCCGCGCGGAAACAGGTCGAAGCGCCCGGCGTCCAGCATGCGGAAGAGGCTGTAGTAGGTCGATGATGTGGCGACCTGCAGCCCGTTGTGCCGGAGAATCGCCGTATCCGGCCAGTCGTGTCCCTGCCCCATGGAGAATGCAGCCAGGTCATCAATTGAGTCCACGGCGCCGAGGCGTGGCAGTGTCTCCTCGCGGGCGACCAGTGCGCGCACGCCCAGCAGCCCCTGCGCCATGGGAATGCGAACCGGCAGGAGTGCCTCCTCCCGGGACCGGCTGGTCATGCCCCAGAACACGTCCAGGTAGCGGCCGTCGCGCATTGCCCGGATCGCCCGGTCCTGGGACATATGCACGGCGATGGCGTGGAGGTTGGCGGGGCCGTGGTCGTGCTCGGTCCTGGCCATGGCGAGCTCCAGAAGACGGACTGCGTAGTCGTCGCGCTCATCCCCATCCACCGCATCCGGGGGCTGGTGGCGGATAAGCGTCGACTGGCTTGCGTCCGCGTTCGCGGCGGCCACTGCGAGGAGCAGGGCGGCCATGACTCTCCGGGGACACGGCCAGCGCAGCACGGCGGCGCTACGCATGGTCATGGCTATGGCCGAGGTGGGTCATCAGGTCGGACAGGGGTTGCGGGCGTCCCACCAGGAATCCCTGGGCCAGGTCACAGCCCAGCTCGCGCAGGAGCTGCAGCTGCTCGTCGGTCTCGACGCCCTCGGCCGTGACTTCAAGCCCGAGGCCGTCGGCCAGGGACGTGATGGCGCGTACGAGCTGCGCGTCCTGTGGATCTTCAAGCATGTCCCGGATGAACGCACGATCGATTTTCAGGCCGTTCACGGGCAGGCGCCTGAGCTGGTTCAGCGCGGAATAGCCGGTGCCGAAGTCATCAATGGTGATCTTGATACCCAGCGCCTCGATGCGCTGCAGCGCCTGCCGGGAGCGGGCGACATTGGTGAGAAAGGTGCGCTCGGTGATTTCCAGTTGCAGCGCGTCGCCCGGGAGCGCCTTTTCGGCGAGTGCGGTTTCCACCATGGCCGCGAATCCGCCGTTCACCAGCTGCGCAGGCGATACATTGACGGAAGTGCGCAGCGCACTGCGGCCCGGCAACGCGCGCAGGCGGCGAATGTCGGCCAGCGCCTGGCGCAGCACCCATTCCCCCAGGGGCACGATCAGCCCATTGTCTTCCGCCAGACCGATGAACGTATCGGGCGGGATGGTGCCCTGATCCGGATGCTCCCATCGGGCCAGCGCTTCCACGGCAACGACAGTGGCGGTGGCCGGGTCGACGATCGGCTGATAGAGCAGGTGGAACTCCCCGTTGGCCAGCGCGCGGTGCAGGTCTGCATCGAGCATGAGTTGGCGCCTGGTCTCCTGCTGGACCATCGGGTCATACACCGTAACGCTGCCGGCACCCTGCTGCTTTGCCGCCTGCAGTGCCGAGTCCACGGCGCGCAGCAGCTCCGGTGCCGTTCGACCCGCCTCGGGGCAGAGCGCGATTCCGGCCGTGGCTGACAGGGGCAGCGCCAGATGGCTCGCCTTGCCGTTGGCGCCGAGTGACTGCAACAGCTGTCCGGTCCGGGAGCGGAGATCGGCGGCGCGCCAGGCGCCGGGGATGACAATGACGAACTCGTCGTTGCCGAACCGGCCCACCTGCCAATCGGCGGGGGTCGATTCGCGCAGCAGGGTTGCGACGGTGCGCAGGACGTCGTCACCGGCCTCCGGCCCGATGCTTTCGTTGACGGCCTTGAACCGGTCCACATCCAGAAGCACCACGGCACAGGCCTGCTCGCCCGTGCTGCCGATTGTCGCGGTCAGCAGTTGCTGCATCAGGTGTCGGTTGGGCAGCCCCGTCAGCATGTCGAAGTGCGTGCGGTAGTCCAGCCGTTCCTCCGCGGCGCGCAGGTCCCTCATATCCTGGGCCATCCGGCTGACGGCATGGTTCATGGCGCTGGCCACGTCGTCCAGCTCGTCCGGGCGCATGAAGCCGTGCTCCGGGCGCGACAACAGGACGGGGTCGGCCGGTCGTTCCAGCCGGATGGCCCTGGCGTGGCCCGCCAGGGACTGCAGGTGGCGGATGACCAGGTAGTAGATGAGTGCGAGCAGGATCGTAGAAACCACGAACGTCTTGAATGCCTGGGAGGCGAGAATCACCGTGAGCCTGTCCCACAGGCGGCTGTGGATGGCGGCGAGGCTGGCGTCGATGCGCACTTCACCAAGTGGATGCCGCACGCCGTCCGCCGTCCTGTGCGACACCGGGAACGTCTTCTCGTGCCGGTGCGTGTAGCCGTCCGGTTCCCCGACGGAGAGAGCCATGTCGCCGGTGAGCTCGACGCGGTCGACGTGCGGCAACTGGTGCAGCCCGCGGAGCTGCAGGGTAAGCTGGCTTTCGTCCAGGGCCCAGAGGCTGGCGCCCAGAGACCGGGAGAAGCTGCTGCGGGCGTCGCTGAGCCCCTGCTCCAGGCCGTGGACGTCCCGGCGGTATTCGATCAGGACCTGGATGGACGTCACCACCAGGGTGACCATCGAGCTGAGCAGGACGATGGCGATCACGAGCTTGACGCTGAGGCGGCGATGCCTGACCCAGTCCGGGAACTGCATGCAGTCTGCCCCTTGCTGTAAGCGTTATCGCACCGGAGACGCGAACCGCCTGCCATTCGTGTCAAGCTATAGCATCCCGTAATAGTGGGGCCGAGGCAATCACCACAGGAGCAGAGGAATGGAGCAATTGCAGAACCGCGTGGCCGTCGTCACCGGAGGTGGCAGCGGGCTGGGTCGTGAACTGGCGCTGTGCTGTGCCCGCCGCGGCATGACGGTGGTGCTGGGTGACGTGGACGAGCCGGGGATGGAGGAGACCCGGCGGTTGATCGCCGCGGAGTCGCCGGATGTGGATTGCGCCGCGTATCCGCTGGACGTCTCCAGCCTTCAGGCGGTGACTGCGTTTGCCGAAGAGGTGTTTGCCCGGTTTGGCGCGGTGCATGTGCTCTTCAACAATGCGGGGGTCGCCGTCAACGGACCGCTCTGGGAGCATACGGAAGCGGACTGGCAGTGGGTGCTGGGCGTGAACCTGAACGGTGTTGCCTGGGGAATCAAGGCGTTCGTGCCGCGCATGCTGGCGCAGGGTGAAGGGCATGTGGTGAACACGGCGTCGGCCGCCGGCTGGGTGAACGCACCGGGGAGCGGCATCTATAACGCCAGCAAGTGCGCCGTTGTCGCCATGTCCGAGACGCTGGCCCTGGACCTGCGGGATGTGGACGCGTCGATCGGGGTGACCGTGGTGTCGCCCGCCTTCTTCCCGACGCCGATTGCAGACTCCGAACGCAATCGCCCCGCGGCACTCGCCGATACTGCGCCCATGAGCGAGGCGCGCCGCCGTCGCAGTGACGAGTTGCGCTATGCCGTGGAGCACGGCCGCATCCCGGCGGACACCATTGCCGAAATGACGCTGGCGGCAGTGGAAGCGGATCAGTTCTACGTCTTCCCTCATCGGGGCATCAAGGCGCTTGTGCGTGCGCGGGCGGACGCGGCACATCGCGAGACGGCCGTCTTCGACACTCTGGCCGGCAAGTAAGCGATCAGGTGCCGGCGGCGCCGGCGCTGGAGGCCGTGATCACGCGGTCGCGCCCGGCGCGCTTTGCCGCCAGCAGGGCCTGATCGGCCCGGTTGGCGAAGCGTGCCACGGTGTCGCCGGCCCGCAGGCTGGTGATACCGATACTCATGGTGAGCGGGCGGTGGCGGTCTCGCCGGCACTGGCTCACCAACCTCCGGATGCGTGCCGCGAGTTCGTCCGCTTGCGTGCCGTCATCATCCGGGACCAGGATGAGGAACTCCTCACCGCCCCAGCGGGCGACCAGTGCCCGGTCTGCCGCCGCCTGGCGAAGCGCCTCGCCGACTGCCTCCAGAACCCGGTCGCCCGTGTCGTGACCAAACACGTCGTTGATCTGCTTGAAATTGTCCACATCCCCCAGGAGCAGGGTGGCGGGGCCACGGCCCTCGACTACACGCTGGAGGTGGGCGTCCATGCTGCGCCGGTTCAGCAGCCCGGTCAGCGGGTCCGTGGCGGCGAGGCGCTTGAGCCGCTCCTGGGAGGAGCGCACCAGGTCGTCGGCGTTCTGAACTGCGACGGCATAGAAGAGAATGAACACACTCATGCCGATGCTCACGGACACGGCGTTGATGGCACTGAGCCAGGGCGCCACGGCGTCGGGCAACGGGACCAGTGGCCCGGCGGTGGTGTAGGCCAGTGCCATGGCGCTGTAGAGCGCGGTGGTCAGGAGGATCAGCAGGCACCGCTGTACGACCGTGAACCGCGTGAGGAACGCGATCAGCGGGATGAGGATGAGTGGGTAGAAATGAAAACCCGACACCCAGCCCACGTAATGGGTCGCCAGCCAGGCGTGGGCCAGGACCTCCACCATGGCTGTGAGAACCAGCCAGCGGGGATCCACGCGTGGGGCGAGATACGTGAGCAGCAGATACAGGAGAATGCTGGCGGTGTTGAAGGCCACCAGCACCGGCACGTCCAGCAGGGCGAACAGCAGCAGGAACAGGGCGTGCGCACTGGCGCCGAACAGGAGGATAGGCCGCAGGACGCGGGCATACCGCCAGCGTCCGGGATCGCCGGTAAGATCGCGCGGCCCCTCCATGGCCTGGTCAATGCGCTCTGACGTCATGGCCCCGCGTTCGCTTGTAATGCAAGATGTATGGAAAATGCACCAAAACCAGTCGACTTTCCATGAACGTTGCCGCATTTTGCGGCAACGCTGGTGCGTCTGCGGTGCCCATGCCCCTGCCGTGGCCGGCTTGAGGTTGCCCCCGGCCGGTGCAATGCTACGCGTTTTCTGCAGGGGGCCCGAATGGGGGAGGCGGTCACACACGGCACGGGGCGTCCACCGGCCTGGCTGATGGTCGGCACGGGGATGCTGGTGACCGTGGTCGTACTGGTGTTCGCGCGCCTGGCGTACGGGCTGATCGTGCCGCCCATGCGGGAATCGCTGGGGTTGTCATACCAGCAGGCGGGCATGCTGGGTACGGTTACAGCCCTGGGCTACCTCTGCCTGGTCATGGTGGCCGGCTTCGCGGCCGGGCGTTTCGGTGGTCGTAATACGGTCCTGATCGGCGTTGTGCTGGTGACCGTGGGGTTCGCGGGGCTGAGCGTTGCCTCGGACTACCGGGTACTGCTGCTGCTCATGGCGCTGCTGGGCTTCGGCACCGCCTTCGGTTACACACCGCTGGTCTCGTTGCTGTCCACCTGGTTTCCGGAGCAGCGCGGCGCCGTGATCGGCATGCTGAACGGCGGCGTGGGTGCCGGCATGCTGGTGGCCGGGATGCTCGTGCCCCTGGCGCCCGCTGTTTTCGGCGAGGCGGGCTGGCGTGTCACCTGGGCGGCGTTCGCCGTTGGCGGCGCGCTGGTGCTGATGGCGGTGATGCTGTTCCTGCGTGATCCGCCGGTTGCCACGTCCGGCGCAGCGAAGGCGGCGCCCGTCGATCGCGCCGCCGTGTTCCGCAACCGGCACGTGATCATCATCGGTCTCATCTACGGCGTGCTGGGGACCACCTACATCGTGCAGGTGGTCTTCATGTACAGCTATGCGCTGGAGTCGGGTGTCGCCAGCGTGGTGGCCGGGCGGCTGGCGGCGCTCATGGGGGCGATCGGCATTTTCTCCGGCCTGCTGTGGGGCTGGATATCGGATCGCATCGGTCGTGGCACGGCGTTGCTGCTCTCCAAGGCACTTTACCTGGTGGGGATGCTGATCCCGGTGCTGTCGCCGACCCTGGCGGGGTTTGCCGCCCATTACGTGATTCTCGGGATCGCCGTCACTGGCGTGTTCACCTCCGTTCTGGCGGCGTCCACGGAGCATGTGGGTGCCCGGGAGGCACCCCTGGCGGTCAGCTTCGTCACGGTGTTCATGGCGGCGGGGCAGCTGGCGGGGCCGGTGGGCGCCGGCGTGGTGATCGACTGGACCGGTGACTTCCGGCTCACGTTCGCCCTGTGTGCGGTACTGATTGCCGTGGGGGTCGCGTTGAGCTGGCGGGTTCGCTCCTATACGCCCGAGCCGGTGACGTCGTCCCCGAAGTGCTAACCTCTGCACCCCTGATACCACGACTGCAGCGACGGAGGACCGAAACCCCATGCGATTTCTGGCCCGGCGCAAGCCGCCCTTTGCCGACCAGGTGGCGTCCCGGTTTGCGTACTGGATCATCAACCGGCAGCCCCCGCCCGGCAAGGAGGGCATTGCGGGGTTGCAGCGCGAGCGCCGGCGCCATCTCCAGGCGCTTGCGGCGCAGGCCGGTGTCTACCTGTCGTTCGGCGGCCTGCTCGCGATGCTGGCGCCGCAGATGGCGCTGATCGCCGTTCTGGCTGTGCTGTTGCTTGCCGCGCCCACGCTCTGGCATCTGGGCCGGGACTGGATCGCGCTGCCACGGCTGTTCGACCCCGCCGACGTGGTCACGGGGTTGCTGGACCAGGTCGAGCAGGCGTGTGAACGGGACAGCGACGTTGCCGCCTACCGCAAGCGCCTGCGGCGAATGGACCGCCCCATCCTGCGGATCGAGGCGGTTGCCATGGTCACGGTTCCCGATCTGGACGCCGAACAGTGGCGTGACGCCGCGCCGGACGAGTGACGCTACGCGCCCGCGGGCTCCAGGAATGCACGGATGTGGCCGGCGACGGCGTCCGGTGCTTCCTCCTGGAGAAAGTGCCCGGCAGCCACCGACTCGATGCGCAGGTCCCGGAAACAGGATTCCGCATGGTTGAGGAACGCCGCGATGACCACGGGATCCCGGTTGCCGTGGACATACAGCGACGGCATCGGGTAGACGTGGTCTGACAGCGTCTCCCAGCGTTTCTGGTCAATGCCCATGGCACGGTAGTAATTGGCGCCGGCGCGCGGCGTCTCCGGCAGGCTGTAGTAGCGCACGTATTCATTGAGCGCATCGGCAGGGAAGGGGGAGCCGTCCGAGCACTGCAGAAACGTGCTCAGCCAGACCCGTTCGTTCCCGGGAATCATCGCCTCCGCCAGCCCCGGCTGTTGCTGGAAGTGCTGGTACCACTGGTGGCGGGCGCCTTTCTGGCGGATGGCTGCAATGGCCTCGGCATTGCCGCGGGCGTTGTTGATCAGGGTGATGTTCATGATCACCAGGCGCCGGACCCGCTCGGGGATGGCAATTGCAACTTCCTGCGCCACAACGCCGCCCCAGTCGTGGCCGATCAACTGAAATTCGTTGACGCCCAGCACATCGAGCAGGTCGATCACGTCCATGGCGAGGGCTTGTTTGGCGTAGGCATCCGGTTCGCCGCTGCGGGTGCTGTCGCCGAGCCCGCGCAGGTCCGGTGCAATGACGCGGAAGCCTTCGGGCAGCCGCGAGACCAGGGGCTCCCAGCAGTAGGAACTCTCGGGCCAGCCGTGCAGCATGACCACCGGTGCGCCGTCAGGGTCTCCGGCCACCCGGTAAGCGAAACGACCTCGGTTGGTGTCGATGAATCTGGGTTCGGACAAATGCACGCCACTCTCCTTTTGCGACAAGTCGATGCCTCCGGAAGCCTATCGGAACAGACCCGCTTTTGTCGCGCCACCGACGGGGAAACTGAGTGCATTCGCGCGGTCAAGTGAGTGGCCCGATCCCGTGACGCGTCGCAGCAAGACAAAGGGTGGTTGACGCTGCGATACTTCGCGCAAGGGCCCGCCCTGAAAACGACAACAAGCCCGAAGCTGGATTAGGAGACGGGAATGAGTGCCATCATTGTCTTGCTGTCAGGTCTCGCAGCAATGGCGTGTGGTTATATCTTTTACTCACGCTTCATTGCTCAATACATCTTCAAACTCGACCCGGATTTCAAGACCCCGGCCCATACTCAGGAGGACGGGGTCGACTTCGTCCCGACCAACCGGTTCATCCTCTGGGGGCACCACTTTACCTCGGTTGCGGGTGCCGCCCCGATCGTCGGGCCCGCCGTGGCCGTGATCTGGGGCTGGGGGCCCGCGTTCGCGTGGGTGGTCTTTGGCACCATCTTCTTTGCGGGTGTCCATGATGCCGGCGCCATCTGGGCCAGTGTGCGCAACAAGGGCCGTTCCATCGGTGCGGTCACCGGTGATGTGATCGGCGAACGGGCGCGCAACCTGTTCATGGTCATCATCTTCCTGGTGTTGCTGATGGTGAACGCCGTGTTCGCGGTGGTGATTTCCAACCTGCTGGTGGCCAATCCGTCCGCGGTGGTGCCGGTGTGGGGGGCCATCATCGTGGCGCTGATCATTGGTCAGCTGATCTACCGCCGCAAGATTAACCTGCTCGCGGTGTCCATCATCGGCGTGGTCGCGCTGTATGCGCTGATCGGCATCGGGCCGAACGTGCCCGTGGAGCTGCCGGAAACGGTGGCGGGCCTGCCGCAGAACAGCCAGTGGATCGTGCTGCTGTTCCTGTATGCGGCCATTGCATCGCTGCTGCCGGTCTGGGTGCTGCTGCAGCCACGCGATTACATCAACGGGCTGCAGCTGTTCATCGGCCTCGGTCTGGTGTATGCGGCCATCCTGATCTCGAACCCGACCATCGTCGCGCCGGCGTTCAACACCGCCGTGCCGGAAGGGACGCCATCGCTGTTGCCGTTGTTGTTCGTCACCATCGCCTGCGGTGCCATCTCCGGCTTCCACGGGCTGGTGTCGTCCGGGACAACCTCCAAACAGATCAATAAGGAGACGGACGTCCGGTTCGTTGGCTACTTCGGCGCGATCGGTGAGGGCTCCCTGGCACTGGCGGCCATCCTTGCGACCACGGCCGGCTTCGCAACTCTGGGCGAGTGGCGGGAGTTGTACTCCGAATTCGGTGAGGGCGGCGTGGACGCGTTCGTGGAGGGCGGTGCGGCAATCGTTGCGACGGGCACCGGGCTGTCGGAGGCCATTGCAGTGACGCTGCTCACCGTCATGGCGGTGCTGTTTGCAGGTACCACCATGGATACGGGGATCCGTCTGCAGCGTTACATCATGCAGGAATGGGGCACCATCTATAACATTCCGGCCCTGAAGAGCGTTCCCGTGGCGACCGTGGTTGCCGTGGGTGCCTGCCTGGCGCTGGCGTTCGGCGCCGGCGGGGCGGACGGGACCGGTGGCATGCTGATCTGGCCGCTGTTCGGTACCACGAACCAGCTGCTGGCAGGCCTCACGCTGCTGGTGGTCACGGTCATCGTGGTGCGTCTGGCACGCCCCATGTGGTATACGCTGTTGCCGTTGTCGTTCCTGCTGGTCATGACGCTGTTCGCGCTCCTGGTCCAGCTGGTCGACTTCTACCAGCAGGGCAACTGGTTCCTGCTGTTCCTGGATATCGTCATCCTGGTGGCGGCGGTCATGGTGCTGCTCGAGTGCGTCAGTGCGCTGCGGAAGCATTTCCGTGAGAGAGCCGCCACGTGATGTGGAGATGGACTCATCATGACTGATGAGGAGCAGACCCCGCCCCGCGGCCAACGGCCGCGGGGCGGATCCGGACACAAGAGCCTTCGCGATTGGCTGCGTACGGCCACCTATTATGCGGAGGAGTACTACTCGGCCCGGTACCGGGCCACCATCGCCCGGGCGCGACGGGATGAGGACGATCTCTTCATGCTGCTCGTCTTCTCGGAGATGATGGGCGTGCCGAATCCGGCCAGTTACTACACCATGGAGCTTCAACCCCTGCTGCTTGAACGGTTTCATGACTGGCACAAGCGGATGGGGATGGAGCGCTCCCCCCTCGATCATTTCCGGTGCTGCTGATGGGTGCGCTGGCGTCATTGCGGGAGAGCCGTGTCGTCTTTGTCGGGGGCAAGGGGGGCGTCGGCAAGACCAGCACCGCGGGAGCCCTTGGCGTGCTCGCGGCCAATCGCGGCAAACGGTGTCTGGTGGTCTCCACGGACCCCGCCCACTCCCTGGGCGATCTGTTCGATCGTGAAATCGGCGACCGGATCACGGGGCTGACCGCCGGCCTCTGGGGGCTGGAGATCGACCCCGATGCACAGGCACGTCGTCATGTGGATGCGGTGACCGAGCACATGAAGCAGCTGGCCGCACCCGAGATGCACAAGGAGCTCGAACGGCAGATGCACATGGCGCGTCACTCTCCCGGTGCGGCCGAGGCGGCGCTGCTGGAGCGCATCGCCAGTATCATCCTCAGTGCCGAGGACGAGTACGACCTGCTGATCTTCGACACGGCGCCCACCGGGCACACCCTGCGCCTGCTGAGCCTGCCCGAGGCCATGGCGGCGTGGACCGACGGGCTGCTGGCGCACAACAAGCGCTCCGAGGAACTGGGCAAGGTGCTCAAGCACCTCACACCGGGGCAGGGGCGGGCTGATGTCCCCACTCCTTTCGACGACCCGCAGGAAGATCCTTTCGAAGGCATGGACCGGCGCACCCGGCGGATCGCGGAGACACTGCTGGAGCGCCGGCGGCTGTTCCACCGTGCGCGCCGCGTCATTACCGACGCCGCCACCACTTCGTTCGTGTTCGTGCTGACGCCGGAGCGGTTGCCCATTCTCGAGACCGCACGGGCGGTGCAGGCGCTCCGGGAGTTCAGCATCCCCGTGCGCGGAGCCATCGTGAACCGTGTCATTCCCGCCGATGCCGATGGCAGTTTTCTGGCCAGGCGGCGGGAGCGCGAAGAGCGCTACCTCCAGGAGATCGATTCCACGCTGACCGGGCTCGATACGGTCCGGGTACCGATGTTTGCCGAGGACATCCAGGGGTTGCCCAGCCTGGACGCGCTCGCTGCCCTGCTGGAGGAGCAGGGCCTTTAGGGAATTGCGCCGTGTTTCCTTGGGGCGTTGCTTCCTTAACGGCAGACATACACGACTGTATGCTGGTGGTTTGGGCGTGGAATGACGGGCAGCTATGCGACAACGGATTCTGATCACCGGGGCGAGTTCCGGGCTGGGCTGGGGAATGGCCCGGGAGTTTGCAGCGCGGGGGCACGACCTCGCGCTCTGTGCGCGGCGGAGCGATCGCCTGGACGCGCTGCGCCAGGAGCTCGAGGTGGAGAACCCCGCCGTGCGGGTGGCCATCCATCCCCTGGACGTGTGTGACCACGATGCCGTCTTCGCCGTGTTCCGGACCTTCCGTGAGCAGCTGGGAGGCATCGACCGGGTGATCGTCAATGCGGGCATGGGCAAGGGACAACCCCTGGGCACGGGGTATTTCCATGCCAACCGCCAGACCGCCGAGACCAACTTCGTCGCAGCCCTGGCCCAGTTCGAAGCGGCCCTGGAAATCTTCCGGGAGCAGAATCACGGGCACCTGGTTGCGGTATCCTCCATCAGCGCCATGCGGGGCATGCCCCGTAACCTCACCACCTATGCCGCGACCAAGGCCGGCCTCGCTGCGCTGGCCGAGGGTGTGCGCGTGGAGCTGCGGAACACGCCCATCCGCGTGACGACCGTGTTCCCGGGGTTCATCCGCTCGGAGATCAACGAAAAGGCGGAGAAGACGCCCTTCATGATCGATGCGGAGACGGGCTGCCGCCTGTTGGTGCGCGCCATCGACCGGGAAAAAGAGACCGCCAGCGTGCCTGCATGGCCCTGGGCGCCGATCGGCTGGTTATTGCGGAACCTGCCGTTGCCGCTCGCGGCGCGCTTGATGTGACCCGGAGACGCGGCCAATGACAGACCACGAACCGCGCGACCGCCACACCATGCCTGAAGGGCTTCGCGTGCCCGTGTACGGGCTGTTCGTGCTGGGCGTGCTGTACACCATGTATCTTGCCCACCAGGTCTTCCTGCCCATTACGCTCGCGGTGCTGGCCAGTCTTCTGCTGGCCCCCCCGGTTGCGGCACTGGCGCGGCGGGGGGTGCCGAAAGTGGTCGGCGCAATGGTCATGCTGATTCTGCTGGTGACCGTGGTCGGCGGTGTCGGTGCCTACGTGTCTGGCCCCATCATGGACTGGATGGAAGAGGCGCCGGAGGGGGTCGGGAATCTGCTGTTCTCCGACCACGGCCTGCACGATGCCTACCAGCGCATGACCGACTCCGCGAGGCAGGTGGAAGAGGCGGTCGAGGAGTTTGCCGACGAGGAAGGCGTGGAGCGGACCACGGTCGTGCTGGAATCGGAGTCCTGGCGCGGGCAGTTGATGATTGGTGCCAGGAACAACGCTGTCGCCATCGCGCTGGCGCTGACGCTGAGTTACTTTCTCCTGGTCAGTGGCGAGTCGCTGGTCCGGAACCTTGTTTCCCAGCTTGCAACCCGGGAGCGGCGGCGCACGGTACTGCGCGTCATCCGTGACTCCCAGCGGGAGATTGCCCGCTATCTGGCGGTGATCACCGTGAGCAACAGCGCCGTGGGGGTCTTGACTGCGCTGATGCTCTGGGCGCTGGGGCTGCCATCACCGGTGGTCTGGGGCGTCATCGCGACGCTGCTGCGATTCGTGCCCTATCTCGGTGTGCTGGTAACCACCGTGGCGCTCGCGATCATCTCCGCGATCAGCATGGACGACCCGCTGATGATGATGGCGGCACCTGTCGGTTACCTGTTGCTGAGCAGCCTGGTTGGGTTCGTGCTGGAGCCTTACGTTCATGGCTATCGCATGGATATCAACCCGATCATCATCTTCCTCGGCATCTTCTTCTGGGGCTGGCTGTGGGGGGCCATCGGCGTGCTGCTCGCGGTGCCGCTGATGACGGTCATCATGGTGCTGCTGCGCCAGATTGATGGCCTCAGACCACTCTACCGGATCATTGCCCGATGACCGGGCATGGTCCGATTTCTTCCGTTTCCGATAGTACGCAAGAACAGAGGAACTGATTCATGCTCAAGCTTTACGGGTTTTCCGTCAGCAATTATTACAATGTGGCGAAGGCGGCGCTGCTGGAAAAGGGGCTCGCGTTCGAGGAGGTCGCCGCATGGACTCCGCTGAACGATGACTTCCTCAGGAAGAGCCCCATGGGCAAGGTGCCGTTCCTGGAGACGGATCAGGGGGTGTTCACCGAGGCCCAGGTGATTCTCGACTACCTGGAGGAGGTGCAGCCGGAACCCCCGCTCCTGCCGGCGGACCCGTTTCAGCGCGCCAAAGTGCGGGAGATCAGTCGGGTGATCGAGCTCTACATGGAGTTGCCGGCGCGGCGGGTCTACCCGGCGGCTTTCTTCGGTGGGCAGGTCAGCAACGAGACGTGCGACGAGGCGCGTGCCACCCTGCGCAAGGGCGCCGCGGCCCTGGCTGCGCTGACCGGGTTTGATGGCTACCTCAGCGGCGACCGGTTCGGCCAGGCGGATGCCACCGCCGTCATGCATCTGCCCTTGCTGCGGGATGCCGGCCGGAAGCTTCTGGATGTCGACGTCTACGAGACGCTGCCCGGCGTCAAGGACTACCTTGCAAGAATGCGCGAGCGTGATTCGGTGAAAGCCGTTCTGGCGGACCAGAAGGCCGGCATGGAGGCCTTCATTAAACGCAAGCAGGGCTGACCCACCGGGTCAGTCGACGTCGGGCTGGTCGGCGATGGCTGGCCAGCCCAGCTGCGTGAAGATCCGGGTAAAGGCCGTCGGCAGGGGGGCTTCGATGTGGATGTCTTCTCCCGTGACCGGGTGCGGCAACCGGATGGAGCGCGCCATGAGCATCAGCCGATGCTCGTCGAACCGCGCGCGGAAGGCCTTGTTCTGTTTGCCGTCCCCATGGGTCGTGTCACCGATGATGGGGTGGCGCAGATGCGCGAAATGACGGCGGATCTGATGCAGCCGTCCGGTCAGGGGCTCGGCCCTGACCAGCGAGTACCGGGCCGTGGCGTAGCGGCCGGCCGGGAACGGCGCTTCGGCCGTCCGCAGACGCTGGTAGCGGGTCCGGGCCGGCCGTTCGGGCTTGTGCGGTGCCTGGCGCAGCGGTCGATCGATTTCGCCACTGGCCTCGGTGTACCCCCGGACAAGCGCCAGATACGCCTTCTCCACGCTGCCGCTGTCGAAGGTCTCTTGCAGTGCCCGGGTCATCTCTCCCGTGAACGCGAACAGCAGTACGCCGGATGTGGGGCGATCCAGTCGGTGGACGGGATTGATCCGTTGGCCGATCTGATCCCGTAGCTGCTGTAGCGCGGCATGGGAGGCGTCCGACAAGCGGGTCCGGTGCACCAGGGTGCCGGCAGGCTTGTCGATGGCAATGAAATGGTCATCCCGGTAGAGCACAGTCAACGGGCGTGGAGCGGTTTCACACATCCGCCCAGTGTACCGCAACGTGGCAAGGGACCCCTGACGATACGTTGCGACGGACCACACGGTTTACCGGGGTGGGTCTGGTTAAGCTGGATGGCCGGTCGTTTTGTGCGCGACTGACCAAAGAACGAAAAATGAAGGATGAGACCGTCGGCGGGTGTCCGCACGGCGGAAGGGGAAACTGATGGCTCCGGATGGATCAGCGGGCAAGCACAGCAGTGAGCCCGAAGCGAAGCGCTTGCAGGAAGTGCTCTCGCTGGAGCTCCTCGACACGCAACCGGAAGAGCGGTTCGATCAGTACACCAGGCTCATCGCCGATGTGCTGAACATGCCCATTGCACTGATCGCGTTGATGGACGAGCAGCGGCAATGGTTCAAGTCCCGGCATGGCCTGGCCATGGAGCAGACGCCGCGGTCGATTTCGTTCTGCCGTTACGCAATGACAGAAGAGTATCTGGAGGTCAGGGACGCGGCGGAGGACGAGCGATTTCGCGACACGCCCCTGGTGACGGATGAGCCTCATGTACGGTTCTACGCCGGTGCGGTTCTGCACGGCCCGACCGGCGAGCCGGTGGGCACGGTGTGTGTGCTGGATCGCAAACCCAGGAAGCTGGGGCCTACCGGGAGACGCCGCCTGCAGGCGTTCGCACTGCTGGTCGAGCAGGAGCTGGCATTCAATGCCCGGCTGTCCGAAGCCCGCGAGGAGATCGAGCAGCGTGCGCTGCGGGATCCGGTAACGGGGCTCCCCAGGCGCTCCATCATGATGGAGCTCCTGGGGCGTGCGCTGGCCCATGCGGATGGCGGAATCGTGGCGGTGGCGCATATCTACTTTCCCCGGTTCGAGGAAGTACTGAGCGTCTACGGCCGGGAACGGCTCGATTACACGGCGCAGCTCCTCACCGAACGTGTGCGCACCCGGCTGCATCATCGTGACTACATCGGCCGCGTGGATGACGGCACGTTAATGGTGGTGCTCACCGGGCTGGAGAGTCAGCAGGTGGCGGTGGACCGCGTCACCGCCATCTGCGAAGGGCTCCGCACCCCTTATTACATTGGTGGGGGGCAGCGGGAGGTGGTTGTGGCCTTCGGGGTCAGCCTTTCGCCCGACGATGGCACGGATGCGGAGACACTCGCCGACAAGGCGCGCCTGGCAGGGCGACAGGCGGAGAAAAGCGGGCACCAATGGCCCGTCTTCTACAGTGGTGGCATGAACGACCAGGTCTCCCGGCGGGACCGTATCGCAAGGCGGCTGGCGCGTGCACTCGAACAGCAGGAGCTGGAACTCTACTATCAGCCCGTCCTGTGCCTGGATACGGGCAAGGTTGCCGGCTGCGAGGCACTGGCGCGGTGGTACTGCCCGCAGTTGGGCTGGGTCAGTCCGGGGGAGTTTATCCCGATCGTGGAACAGGACCCGGCGCTCTCCCGCGAACTCACGGCCTGGGTGCTCGAGACGGCCTGCCGCCAGGCCAGTGAGTGGCGGCAGCGGCTGGCCGTTCCGTTCTGGATCAGCGTCAATGTCTCGGGTAACGAACTCCACCGGCCCGAGTTTCCCGACCTGGTCGAGGGGCTGTTGCACAAGTATGCCCTCACGCCGGGAGCCCTGGTGATCGAGCTCACTGAGCAGAGCATGATCCAGGACGTGGCCGCGGCTGTTGAGGCCATGAATCGCCTTGGGGCCATGGGGATTCAGTTCGCCGTGGACGACTTCGGCAGTGGTTACTCCTCCCTCAACTACCTGCGTGAGCTCCCCCTTGGCAAGCTCAAGATCGACCGGGCCTTCATGCAGGACCTCGGTGGTGCCGGGGTGGGGCGGGAGGTGGTCCGCGCCATCATCAACGTGGGGCAGGCGCTCGGCATGACCGTGGTTGCCGAAGGCGTGGAAACGCCGGAGCAGGCGCAGGTCCTGTGTGATCTGGGTTGCAACGAGGTGCAGGGCTTTCTCATGCGGCCGCCGGTCCCGGCCGGCGTGCTGGAGGCCATGGTAGCGGAGGGCGCGGCCATTCCCTGGGTGTGGGAGGAGAAGAGCGCGAGCTGACCGCATGGGCTGTTATCCTGACCGGATCGGTCACCGGGAAACGGGAGTCTACAGGGCGGCATGGTGAGTGCAGCGGGACAGGAACAATCGCCCTGGTCGGAGACCGCCGTGAGGCGGGCCCGGCTGTGGTTTACCGTCTGGATGCTGTTCTGGGTGCCTGTCATCCTCTGGAGCTACGGGCCCGGCAACTTCTTCTGGACCTGCAACGTCGCGCAGTTTCTCATCCTGCTGGCGCTGTGGTCGCGCAACCGGTTGCTCCTGTCGAGCCAGGTCGGCACGGTGCTGCTCGTGGGGGTGTTCTGGGCGCCGGATTTCCTCCTGGGGCTGTTCTCCGGCGGTGCGCTCGCAAATTTCACGGAGTACATGTTCAACCCCGAGCTGCCGTTGCTGGCGCGGGTGACGTCGCTGTTCCATATCGGTGTCCCGGTGCTGGCAGTGTGGCTCGTGTACCGTGTGGGCTATGACGGCCGTGGCCCCTGGCTGCAGTCGGCGCTCACCGTCGCCGTTCTGCCGGCGACCTGGTTGCTGACGGATCCCGAACGCAACGTGAACTGGCTGCAGGAGCCGCTCGGGCTCGAACAGGTGTGGCTCCCCGAGCCGGCCTTTGTGGTTGCGATGATGATTCTCTATCCTGTGCTGCTGTTCTGGCCCGGTCACCTTCTGACCCGGTTCGTGCTGCGGTGCGCCGGGCCGGGCCGTCGTCGCGTCACGTCCTGACGCACCCGCAACGGGAAACAGCACACGCATGCGCTCCTCACGGACTACCGAAGCCGATGCTGGCCGGCGCCCGAACTGGCGCATCATCCGCAGCCTTCTGCCGTATCTGTTCGAGTTTCGCGGCCGGGTCATCATTGCCGTGGTGTGCCTGGTGCTGGCCAAAGTGGCCAACGTGCTCGTGCCCGTGGCGCTGAAGTACCTGGTGGACACCCTGGAGGAGGGCGGCCAGGACATGCTGCTGGTGGTACCGCTGGCCCTTGTGGTGGGGTACGGTCTGCTGCGGTTCTGCGCCACGTTCTTCGGTGAGTTGCGTGATGCCGTCTTCGCCCGCGTCGCGGAGCGGGCCATGCGGCGGGCGTCTCTCGAGGTGTTCCGCCACCTGCACAACCTCCAGCTCTCCTTCCACCTGTCGCGCCAGACCGGCGCCCTGGCGCGGGATATCGAACGCGGCACCAACGGCATGAGCTTTCTGCTGCGGTTCATGCTGTTCAACATCGTGCCGACGCTGCTGGAGATCGCCATGGTGGCGGTGATCCTGTTCATCGCCTTCAGCCCCGGCTTCGTGGTGACGGTGGTCGCCGCCGTGGTGATCTATATCGCGTTCTCCGTGGTGGTCACCGAGTGGCGGACGCGCTTCGTGCGTGAGGCCAACACCATGGACAACCGCTCCAACACCCGGGCCGTCGACAGCCTGCTCAACTACGAGACGGTCAAGTACTTCAACAACGAGGGGTACGAAGCCGAGCGCTACGATCGTGACCTGGCCGCCTGGGAGTCGGCGCGCATGAAGAACCGGCTCTCCCTGGCCGCGCTCAATTCGGGGCAGGCGCTGATCATCGCCGCAGCGATTACCGTGATGATGGCCATGGCGGCCTACCAGGTGACCACCGATGCCATGAGCATGGGCGACCTGGTGATGGTCAACGCCTACATGATCCAGCTGTTCATGCCCCTGAACGTGCTCGGGTTCGTCTACCGGGAGATCCGTCAGGCGCTGGTGGACATCGAGCGCATGTTCGGGCTGCTGGGTGAAGAGGCAGGGGTCCGGGACCGCCCGGGGGCGGCGGAGCTGGAGCCCGATGGCGGCGCGGTTGCCTTCAACGATGTGGGCTTCGCCTACCACCCGGAGCGACGGATTCTGGAAGGGGTGAGCTTCACCATTCCGGCCGGCGCCAAGGTGGCCCTGGTGGGCCCGAGTGGTGCCGGCAAGTCCACGGTCGCCCGTTTGCTGTTCCGTTTCTACGATGTGACCAGTGGCGCCATCACCGTGAACGGCCAGGATATCCGCGACGTCTCCCAGAGCAGCCTGCGTGCGGCCATTGGTGTCGTGCCCCAGGACACGGTGCTGTTCAACGACACCATCTACTACAACGTGGCCTACGGCCGCCCGGATGCCACCGAAGCGGAGGTGCGCCGCGCCATCCATCTTGCCGATCTGGACGACTTCGTCGCACGGCTGCCCGACGGGCTCGATACCGTGGTCGGCGAGCGGGGCCTGAAGGTGTCGGGTGGCGAGAAGCAGCGCATCGCCATCGCCCGGGTCCTGCTGAAGGATCCGCCCATTCTGGTGCTGGACGAAGCCACGTCGTCGCTTGATTCCGCTTCGGAGCAGGCCATTCTCGGTGCCCTCAACACCGTGGCCCGCCAACGGTCCACGCTTGCCATCGCGCACCGGCTGTCCACCATCATGGATGCGGACCGTATCGTTGTCCTGGACCAGGGCCGCGTGGTCGAGCAGGGTGACCACCAGGAGTTGCTGGCGGCGAACGGCGTCTATGCGGCGCTGTGGCATCAGCAGCAGAGTCTCGCCGCCGTGGACGACGAGACCCTCCCATGAAACCCTGGGATGTGGTCATCATCGGTGGCGGGGCCGCCGGCCTCTTCTGCGCGGCCCTGGCGGGGCAGCGCGGGCGGCGGGTGCTGGTGATCGAGCATACCAGCAAGGTGGGCCGCAAGATTCTCATGTCCGGTGGCGGGCGATGCAACTTCACCAACATGTATTCGGAGCCCGAGAACTTTCTCTCGGCCAACCCGCACTTCGCCAAATCCGCACTGAGCCGTTACACCCCCTGGGATTTCATCGCCCTGGTCGAATCCCACGGCATTCCCTGGCACGAGAAGAAGCTCGGCCAGCTGTTCTGCGACAACAAGGCGCGGGACATCGTCGACATGCTGCTGCGGGAATGCCAGCGGGGAGACGTGCAGATCCTGACCCGCACCAGCGTGGAGTCCGTCACCGGCGACGGTCCGTTCCACCTGGCCACCAGCGCGGGCGCTTTCTCCGCCGAGTCCCTGGTCATTGCCACGGGAGGGCTGTCCATTCCGCGCATGGGCGCGACCGATTTCGGCCAGCAGCTGGCGCGCGATCGGGGGCTGAACATCGTGCCCATGCGCGCGGGCCTGGTTCCGTTCCTGTTCGGGCCCCGGCAACAGCGGCGCTACGGGGATCTTGCCGGTGTCTCCCTGGATGCAGTGGCGGAAACGGGCTCCGTGGCGTTCCGTGAGAACATCCTGTTCACCCACAAGGGCCTGAGTGGCCCGGCGACGCTGCAGGTCTCGTCCTACTGGCGGGAAGGCCAGGCGGTCTCCATTGACCTGGACCCGGACGGCCAACTGGAAGCGGCGCTGCAGACTGCGCGGCATGAGCGCCCCAAAGTACGCGTGCGCACGCTGCTCGCCCATTATCTCACCCGTCGCGTTGCGGCGCGGTGGTGTGAGCAGGGGCTGCCGGACGGGCCCATGGGCACACTTTCCGACCACGATGTGGACCGCGTGATCGCAGCCTGCCGGGCGTGGCGCGTCCATCCCGAAGGGACGGAGGGTTATGCGACGGCCGAGGTAACCCTCGGCGGCGTCGATACCCGCGAGCTGTCGTCGAAGACCATGGCGAGCAGGGCGGTGCCGGATCTCTATTTCATCGGCGAGGTGGTCGACGTCACCGGCCACCTGGGCGGGCACAACTTCCAGTGGGCGTGGGCGTCGGCCCATGCCGCCGCTCAAAGCGTTTAACGGCAATCAATCAATCAAGGGATGACCATGACATTCTCTCAGACCCTCGCGGACTTACGAGCATCGGGTAACGATACGGTAACTGTTTCCGCAGACTGGGCTCAGGGCCGGGCCCTGTTCGGCGGTCTGGCGGGAGCCCTGGCGCTCGATCCAATGGTCCGCAGCGTGGCGCCGGATCGCGTGCTGCGGTCGGTCAGCATTTCGTTCGTTGGTCCGATTGCACCGGGAGGCGTGAGCGTAGAGAGCCGTCTGCTGCGAGAGGGGGGCAGCGTGAGTCAGTGCCAGTCCGAGGTCGTGCAGGAGGGCGCGGTGCGTACCGCCGCCATGGCCAGCTTCGGGGTGCCCCGGTCATCGAGCGTGAACATGCCGGCCGTGGCAGCACCGGATGTGGAGGCGCCGGAGTCGCTGGACGTCATGCCGTTCCAAGAGGGCGTCTCACCGGCGTTCACGCGGCACTTCGAGTACTGCTACGGGATCGGCAGCCTGCCGTTCTCCGGCGCGAACACCCGGCGTATGGGCGGATGGGTGCGCTTTCGTGACGAACAGGATCCCATCACCCCGATGCATCTGCTTGGACTGATCGATGCCTGGCCGCCGGCCACGCTGCCCCTGCTCGAAGAGCGGGCGCCGTCGAGCTCGCTGACTTGGTACGCCGAAATCATCCACCCCGTGCCCGGGATCAGGTCGGGCGACTGGGTCCTGTACGAAGCGGAACTGGACTACGCCCGGGATGGGTACGGTCAGACCCATGCCCGGCTGTGGAATCGCCAGGGGGATCTGATCGCCATCAGCCGTCAGACTGTCACCGTGTTTGCCTGATCCGGGGTCTTGGGAGCGTCTGCGCGTCAGTGATTCCCGTCGGGGCGGCAAACGATCTCGGCGATCTCCGGCTCGCCGCCGCGCGACCCGTGCTCATCGAGAAACGTGCGGGTGACGGCGTCGCTGGCGGCGTCACCGTCGGGCGCATTGAGTTCGCGCACGAAATGGTGCATGGCGCCGGATTCGGGATCCCGGTATTCCACGGTGCAGACGAAGTGCGTCATGGTATCGACCTCCGGTTACGGGCCGGATACCGGCCCCTGCCACTTAGCGTAGCAGGGGCAAAGCGCTATCGCCCTGCTGGCTCGGCCTGGTCGTTGGCCGTGCACAGGCTGTGGCTCAGCCAGTGCTCCAGGCGGTCGAGGGCCTGGTGGAGCTCCCGGGAGGCCGTTTCGAGCTCCTGCAAAAGCTGGTGGCTGCGTCCCTGATCGCGATCCGGCTTGGTCATGATCCCGCTCCCTCTTGCTGTCCATGGTCGCCGCGGATGGGGTCGTTATCCTGTGCTGCCACCGGCGTGAATGCAACCGGCGGCCTCCTGCTCGCATTCGATGGCCGCCGCGTCCATGAGTTCCAGTAACACGCGGCGGCTGACCCGGTTGATCCGGGGCGAGCATCGCTGATCCTGTGGGATGTCCAGATGGGTTTCAAGTGCCGTCATCAGGCGACCCATCCGGCGCAGGGGCTGCAACAGCAACCGGAACAGCGCCTGGCTGATGCCATCCATAGAGAAACCGTTCTTGACCGCCCAGGAGGCCGCGGCACGGGCGTGCCATTCGCTGGAGCGCAGCAGGCTCTGGATGCGCTTCATGTTGGCCCGCAGCGCGGAGCGCGACGCCTGGTTGCCCCCGGGCTCGCCAAGCGCATCCACCAGGCTCTCCACGGCGCGGGCAAGTTCCCGCTGGTTTTCCACCAGACAGCGCATGCTGTGGCCGGTGCGCTCCCGGCGGCGGTCGCGGAACGCCCGCTCGATGGATGGCTGAAACAGCGCCCCCTGGGCAATCACTGTCGGAACGCGGCGTCCCTGGGACGCGCCACGGTCATACCAGACCAGGGCATCCACGGCCGTGCGCGGGTGGCAGGCGTCGGGGGGCAGGGCGGTGAGTGCTTCCAGAACGGCTTCGGTGGCCAAGGGCGCGTCCTCGGCGTGGAGGGCATCCAGGCTGCGGCCGAGGGCGAAATTCAGAACGATGGCGAGTTCGTCCGCCTCCAGGTACCCGGGGCGCAGTCGAAAGACGCGCGAGATCCGCTCGCCATGGTCCGCGGCAATCGTGCGCAGGCGCTCCCAGTAAAGTGCTTCCCGACGGTTCTCGTCCACGCGCCCTCCAGAGTGCGCCGCACCCGGCGTCTCCTATATGAGACACTGTAGCCGAAAGCAGGGGGCGCGCCTACCAGAGAACCGCCGCTGCCGCGTACCCGGGAGTGACGGCCGTCACATACTGGAAACGCAGCGGGGTGTTGCCGACCGTGACGGCGGCATCACCCCGGTGGTGCATTGCCTGACTGAACGTGGTGGGCTGTGTCCAGAGCTGGATGCCGGAGACCAGCATACCGAGTGCGGCGTTGCGCACCCCGTCGGCCGGGCGGTCGTCGGCAAAGGCGATGACGGATCCCGCCGTGACGTTGACCAGCGCGGGGCCGGCGAGGGCGCCGGGACGCCGGCGGTGCCGTTCCTCCATGGCGCTGATCTGCAGGGTGTAGCGGGCCTGCAACAGTGCGTCCGGCTCGCTGTCCCGGCGGGCTGCAAGATCCGCAATCCGTTCGCGGGCGGCACCGTGGGGTGGCGGCTCCAGCGCCAGGGTGCCCAGGGCCAGCACCGATTTCACGCTGTTGATGCGCGCGTCGAAGCGTGTATCCGCGGAGCCGCTTTCACTGGCCGTGTACAGGCTGTAGCCCAGATTCGCTGCATGGAAGGCGCTCCAGCCCGCCGTCCAGTACCCGGCGTGACGGGCACCCGCGTCAGCTGTCTCCTCCAGCTCGTGCCAGGCCATCGGGTCCGCCGAGACCACCACGCCCGGAGTGGCCAGGGCCAGCAGCAGCGTGACCAGAAGCGTCATCGGGCCTGCGGGACGGGGCGTCATCACACGGGCGTCTCCCTGCCGTAGTGAGTGTGGCCGCTGAGTGAGCGCGGCAAATTCAGGAAAGCCGTGTTAGCGTACTGGAACGGTTACCGCCTGCGCCAGCGGGCGAGGGGTCTTGAAAAAGGGGGGGATGGTGACTCGAGTAACACGCGTTTATTCCCGTGCGGAGCAGTGGATGGATCGTGTCGTGCACTGGTTCGGGCTGACCGGTGCCGTGATCGGCATCGTCGCGATGATGATTATCGCGGGCGTCTTTGCCCATGGCGATGCGCTGCTCTGGGCCAGTCTGGTGGTCTACAGCGTCGGGCTGGTGGGCATGCTCGGGTGTTCGGCGCTGTGCAATCACGACCTCACCGACAGTTCCCGCTGGGCAGGCCTCTTCCGGCGCCTTGATCACGCCGGCATCCTGCTCATGATCGCGGCAACCTATACGCCGCTGACGCTGCACGTGATGGGCGGCACCACGGGCTGGGTTCTGTTTGCGTTTGTCTGGCTGATCGCGTTGACGGGTATGGCCCTGCGCCTGTTCCGCCGGGAGCCGCTCAAACCGCGCAGCTCGCTGGCCCTGTACCTTGTTCTGGGCTGGAGCGTGGTGTTCGCGCTGCAGCCCCTGATCTCCTCGGCATCCCTTGCGGTGCTCGTGCTGATCCTGGCGGGCGGTGGGCTCTACAGCCTGGGTGTGCCGTTCTACCTCTGGAAGCGGTTGCCGTTCCATAACGCCATCTGGCATGCCTTCGTGGTTGCAGCCGCGGCCTGCCATTATGCGGCGGTGCTGCTGGGGGTCGCCCTGACCGGGGGGGCGGCAAGCAGCAGCTGAGCACAGCGGCTCCGAACAGAGGAAAGACCATGTTTGACCGTTTCCCGGACGGCTTCCAGGCGCTGATCCAGGGTGCCAGCCGTGGCATCGGCCTGGAGTGCGTGCGACAGCTGCTCGCCGAGCCGCGGGTCGGGCGTGTGTACGCCACGGCCCGCCGCCCCGAGCGGGCCGAGCGCTTGCAGGCGCTGGCGGATGAACACCCCGAACGGCTGGTTGTATTGCGGCTGGATGTTGCCGACGAGGCCAGTATCGATGATGCGGCCGCCACGGTGGCGGCCCGCAGCCCGCGCCTGCACCTGCTCTTCAATGTCGCCGGTCTTCTCCACGATGAGCACGGAATGGCGCCGGAGAAGCGACTCCATGACGTGCGCCTGGAGAATCTCGAGAAGAGCTTTCGGGTGAACGCGTTCGGGCCGCTACTGGTTGCCCGCGCGTTTGCGCAGCTGCTGTGTCACCGCGAGCACGCGGTGCTGGCGAACATGTCCGCCCGTGTGGGCAGCATCGGCGACAACGGGTTGGGCGGCTGGTATGCCTATCGCGGTGCCAAGGCGGCGCAGAACATGTTCACCCGCGGCATCGCCGTGGAACTGGGGCGGCGCTCCCGCACGCTGATCTGCGTGGCACTGCATCCGGGGACCACCGATACGGCCCTGTCGGAGCCGTTTCAGGCGCGCGTGCCCGAGGGCAAGCTGTTCACCCGGGAATACACCGTGTCGCGGCTGTTCACGGTTATTGACGGGCTGAGCCCGGAGGCATCCGGCAGTTTTCTGGCCTGGGACGGTCAGGCGATTCCCTGGTAGCTCATGTGCCCTGAAGCGTGACCGTCAGCTCCCGCCGGTGCGGACCGTGACGGTGCTCCCAGAGGTAGACGCCCTGCCATGTCCCGAGGTGGAGCCGCCCGTCGTCCAGAGGGATGGTGAGGTCCGACTGCGTCAGTGCGCTGCGCACGTGCGCCGGCATGTCATCCGGCCCCTCCATGTCATGTTCGAAAATCGGGTCGCCGTCGGGGACGAGCCGCGCGAACAGGCGCTCAAGATCACGTTGCACCGACGGGTCCGCGTTCTCCTGGATCAGCAGTGACGCGCTGGTGTGGCGAATGAACACGTGGCAAAGCCCGATGCGGTAGCCACTGTGGGTGACCAGACGCGTGAGCTCGCTGGTGAGGTCGGTGAGGCCACGGCCCGGCGTGTGAATCACGATGGCGTGCTGCTGCATGTGCATCGCTGCCTTTGTGTTTGCGGGGCAGGGATCTTACCATTACGGATTGTTCTGTGACTTCAACCAAGGAGAGCATCATGGCTCGAGGCGATCAGCGTAGCCGCCGCGGCAAGATCTGGCGTGGAACCAATGGCAAGACCCGGCCGAAAGCGTCCAAGATCCGTCGTCAGCGGCGCCTGGAAGCAGGCAAGTAAGGCGCCCGCCTATGCTGATTGGTCGCGAGTGACGGTAGTCCGTCGTCAGTCGCGGTCAATCAGAAGCAGGCGGGGTGCCTGCTCCGGCGTCCCCGGCGGACGAACCTCCCTGAACGTGAACGGCGCACCCAGCGCATTCGCCCACTCTTCAACGGCACTCGCCTCCAGCCGTCCCCCGGCGTGGCCCACATAGGCCAGGATGGTCATCCTGCCGCCCGGCGCCAGCAGTGTCGTGGCCTGACGCAGCGCCGGAATGGTCGTGGCGGCACTGGTGACGCGGCTGCGGTCGCCGCCGGGTAGATAGCCAAGGTTGAACGTGATGGCGGCAACGCGCCCCTGGTTCTCGTGTCCGACGCAATCCAGCAGGCTGGCGTGATCGCCGCGGATCAACCGCACGCGTGCAACCAGCCCTCCCTGCTCCAGGCGCCGTCGTGTGTTCGCCAGGGCGTCGTCCTGGATGTCGAGGGCGTAGACCTGTCCGCGGTCGCCGACGCCCCCGGCCAGGAAGACGGTGTCGTGGCCGTTGCCCGCGGTGGCGTCGACGGCGACGGCGCCTTCGTGGAGTAACGGTTCCAGCAGCTCATGGACCAGGGCCGTCAGTGGGCGTCGTTTCATCGGGTTCGGAGTCCGGGGTGGTGGGCCACGTCCACGTGGCCCGGCAGAGGCACGCCGTCCACGAGCCGCTCTGTGAGTCGTCGGGCGAGCCAGGGGGCATACAGCGTGCCGCGGGAGCCGAGTCCGTTGAGAATGCCGATCCCGGGGGTGACCGGGTGGAACCCGGCAAACGGGTTGCCGGTGCGGGAGCCAGGGCGAATACCGGTGCGGGCATCGACCACGCGGGCCGCCGTGTGGCCATCCGTGAGGGCGGGCAGGGCGCCCAGCAGCGCCTGTCGTGCCTCCGCGGTGGGCATGCCGGCACTCGGCGCGTGGTCGTAGGTGGACCCGATGCGATAACGCCCGTTGGCGATCGGGACCATCGACCTGGGGCCCGTGACAATGGCCGTCGGCCACGTGTCTGGCTGCTCAGGTTCCACGTCCACGGTCTCGCCCCTGGAGATCCGCCACGGCAGGGATTGCCACCAGGGATTGGCGAAAGCGCCAGCGCCGTCACAGAAGATGACGGCACCGGCTCGCAGAGTCTGCCATGCGAGTGTGCCGTCGGGCGGCTGCGTGACATGGGCCGGGTCGAGCTGCGCCTGGATCAGGGCGTCCCGTTCCGTGAACCAGTCACGCAGGCCGGAGAGCAGCGCCTCCATGTCCACCTGGCCGCCACCATCAATCCGGGTTGCGCCCATGGGCGCGTGAATGCCCCGGGGCAGATCGCGATACTGGACGGGGCCGATCAACGCGTCCCCGGGGCGCTCATCACGGCGCCGTTCGATGTCCGCCAGTTCCGCCGGCCGCTGCACGGCCCGCCAGATCGGCTGGGGATGGAAGACCCTGGTGCCAAGAGCCGTTTCGATGCCGCGATAGGTCCGGTGACATTCCGCGAGCAGAGTGTCCAGATCCTCCGGGGCCTTGTAGCGCCGGCCCGTATACGGGCTGAGGATGCCGGCAGCCGCCCGGCTGGCGGTGCCGTGCGGCTCACCCTGATCCACGACACAGACAGCCAGCCCGCGGGCGATCAGGTGGTAGGCCAGCAGTGAGCCGGCGATCCCCTGACCGACAACAAGAACATCCAGGTGGCGTGGCATCCGGCGCCGTCCGCGAGGTTGCTGAGGGACAATGATGGGCCTTCGCGGGGAAGGTCAGCGCAATGATACCGGATCGGGGAGGGGAGAACGAAGGGTGCCGGCGCGGAACCGGCACCCTCGTCGGTATCAGCCCTGCAGTTTGAGGCCGATGCGTGCGAGACGTGCACCCAGCGCCCGGCAGATGGCCGATTCTTCGCTGTCGATGGCGCGATCGTTATTGCCGCCCGCGACGTGGCCCGGGCCGTAGGGGGAACCGCCGCCCTGGGTCACGAACAGCTCCTGGGTGGAGTAGGGCACGCCGACGGGAATCATGCCCAGGTGCATGAGGGGGCCGAGGCTGGAGGTAATGGTTGCCTCCTGGCCGCCGTGGAGGCTGGCCGTGGAGACGAAGATACCGGCCGGCTTGTCCTCGAAGACACCTTCCATCCACAGGGCGCTGACCTGATCGATCCGGTTCTTGAGCTGGGCTGCCATGTTGCCGAAGCGCGTGGGGGTGCCGAATGCGATGGCGCCGGCTTCACGGAAGTCCTCATCGGTGACCAGGGGGATGTCCTTCTGTTTCTCGCGACCGGCCTTCATGCCGTCGTTGCCCTGGATGATCTCGTCGGGCATCAGTTCCGGAACCGTGCGGATCACGGCTTCGGCACCGGGGACGCTTTCAACGCCCTCGGCCACAAGACGAGCCATGTCAAGAACGTTGCCGAACGTGCTGTAGTAGAGAACCAGTACTTTCATGGTGATCACACCTCTGTGGTTTAGTCCGAAAACGGACAAAATAGTCGCAAAAAAACCGCTCCCGCGGTGTCTTACCTGAAGACTTCACGCAGTGTGCGCAGAGCCTCGATCGTTGACTGCATCTGGTCGTCCGAAAGCTGGTCCAGTTTTCTCCGCAAGTGCTCCCGATGCTTCGGGAATGCGGACTGGAACAGCGCATCCCCTTCGGTCGTCAGGACGGCGATGGTGCTACGCCGATCCTCCAGCGACGGCTGCCGCTGGACCAGTCCCTGCGCCTCCAGCCGATCCACCACGCTGGTGAGCGTGGTCTTGTAGATGAGCGTGCGTTCGCCGAGCTCCTTGAACGTCATGCCCTCGGTATTACCCAGGGTCGCAATGACGTCGAACTGGGCCGGTGTCAGGCCCAGCGACTTGATATGCGGGAGGGAGTACCCCTCGAACGCCTGGTACGCCTCCACCAGCTCGCGCAGGAGTTGCATGTAGAGCGGTTTGTCGGTGGCTGCGTCGTGCTTCATGGTCGGCCTCTCTATCCTGGGAACAATGATAGTCCAATTTCGGACTAATGCAACAGGGGCGCGTCAACGCTACGCTGGAGCTGTTCAACGGAGGCCGTGGCCATGCACCTGCTCGACCAGTTGGCGGAACAACGTATCGCCGAGGCCCGTGACCGCGGCGAGCTCAGCGACCTGCCCGGTGAGGGCGCGCGCCAGGTGCTCGACGATGACTCGCTGGTGCCGGAACACCTGCGGGCCGCCTACCGCGTGCTGAGAAATGCCGGGTATCTGCCGCCGGAGGTTCAGACCCTGCGCGATATCGAACGGGTGGAGGATCTGATCGCCCAGCTCCCGCTCGACGACGAGCCGGGGCGGGAACGGGCGCAACGCCGGTTGCAGCTGCTGCGCATGAAACTGCAGGAGGGGCGGCGGAGCAGCGCGATCTGGACGGAGAGCACCTATCACCAGCGACTGCTGGAGCGCATGGACGACGCCGGGTCGCGCTGACGGGCCGGCACACGGCCGGCCCGTCAGGCCGTGATGGCGCCTGTCAGAGGTCCTTGGCCACCAGGCCGAAGAACGTGCCCGCGAACAGGGCGAACCCGGTCCAGACGATGATGTGACCCATGGCCATGGTGCCGTGGACAACCTCCTCGGTACCCGAGAGCAGCAGCCACAGCCCGCCGGTGGCCGCCAGTGTGTAGACCAGGCAGGCCATCAGGAAGACCAGTACCCGGCCAAGTTGTTTCATCCAGTAGGCGCCCACGGCCTGGCTGCTGTCCCTGCGCACCTTGCGCCGGAGATTGGCCAGCAGGTAGACGGCGGTGCCGGTGGCGCCGATCAGGAACGTCGCGGCGATGCCCGCCATGTCGCCGGCTTCGGCCATCGCGCGCCACGCATCACCGAAATCGAGCATCAGTATGGCGCCCACGAGCAGGCCGATCCATACGGCGGTGAAATGGCCGAAGAAGGCCATGAGACCGGAGCCGGTGCCCGCCGGGCCACCGGCATTGCGTGCCGCGGCGATGCCCTCCAGCGGCCGTAACCGGTCGAAGTGCCAGCGGCGAAGCCGTATCCCGAGGTCCGGATCGTCCAGGCGGTCACGGAGCGGAGCGAAGACCGGGTCCTCCATGAGCAGTTTGACGTCCATGGTGGCGCCACGGCTCATGGCGTTCTCGATCTGCTCGCGCCAGTAACCGGCGACGGCCTCGACGATCACCGGGTCTGCCCCGTCGTCCAGCCCTTCTGCGGCCCAGTGGAGCAATGCCACCGGCGTACTGGTCTGATTGCGGAGGCAGTTCCACACCTCCAGCAGCAGCGGGCTGCGGAGAGGGCCGGGCAGCTCGCCGGGGATGCTTGCCAGGGCGTCGGACCAGTGTTCCGGCGTATCCGCATAGTGAGCCGCAACCTCGGCGACGGCATCCAGCCCCTGCAGCCACAGGCGCGACTGTCTGCGGACCGCCTCGCAGGCGTGTGTGAGCCAGGTCGCCTCAGGGCGGGGCAGAAGCGGGGTCAGCAGGCCCGCGAGCGCGTCGAGCCGTTCGTCCAGGCTGGCAACTGCTTCCCGCGCCCGGTGACGCCGCCGCCAGGCGTCCGGCGCCAGTAGCTCGGGCAACAGCAGGAGGTCGCGTTGTATGGCGTCCAGCTCCGGCTCGGGGTGCTCCTGGCGCTCCGCCGGAGGCCCGAGATACCGCAGCAGGCCGACCAGCGTACCAGTGGGTGCGCCGACGGTGGCACCGGACGGCCCCAGTATCGAGATCAGCGTGCGAATGGCGTCGCCGGGAATGCCGGGCTGCTCCGCGAGCGCCTTGAGACTCTGCAGCACAGGTGCGCGGTGCCCGTCCGCGGAATCCAGGCCGGGCGTGACCGTATCGTCGTTTTCCGAGGCCAGTGCCTGGCACCACTCGGCGAGCGGGTAGCTGTGGCCGTCCGGCGTGGAGTAAGTCCGGTTCTGCACCACGTTGTACAGCCGCCGGAAGAATGCGGGGGCCGGCTGCCGGGCGGTCAGGCGGAGCAGGAACCGGGCCGGGTCCCAACCGCGTGCGTTGTGGATGAGGGTGCGGAAGCGGTGTTCCAGGACGTCTGCTAGTTCGCCGCCACCGCCGCTGTCGGGCCGCACCAGCTGTTCCTGCAGGGAGAGATCCTTGATGTTGTGCAGCGTGCGGGCATCCAGCAGCGTCTCCGGGCCGATGCCTTCCCATTCCGTGACGCGCAGCACCCACGGGACACTGAGCCCGCTACCACTGGCGGTCACGCCGGGGAACGCCGCAACCCGTTCCGGGCTGAGCGGCACGGCGATGTCCAGGTCCACGATCAGAAACAGCGCGAGTGCGCGGTCCCGCGAGGGCTGCCTTCCCCAGCTGACCGGCGACTCCAGCATGGCCGCCAGCTTCTGCAGCAGCGCCTGGCCGCAGCTCTCCACCGGCGATGCGCCGATGTGGCCGGCACGCTCCTGCCAGGCGCGCTCGATCTCGGCGGCGTAGCGGCTGAGACCGGCGTAATCCCGCGGTTCCACGGTCAGTAGCGGGGTGCTGTTCGGGAAGTGGCGGCGGCACCAGGTGGCGAACCGCAGCCGGCACCAGCGCCGGTCTGCCTCCGAGACGGAGTTCGGCCAGGCCGAGCTGAGCTCCTGCAGGGCGTCGGGGTGTGCCCCGGCGACCCGGTAGAGCTCATCCAGAGCAATGAGGCGACGAGCGCCGTCGCCGACCGGGTCTTCCCCCGGGGGCGCCACCACAAGCCGGTCGAGTGCGTTGCGCCAGGCGCCGGTACACCCTGGTACCTGTGTTGGAATGCCGTAGGCACGAATGGCGAACAGGAGCTCGGTCCAGCGCCGCCAGACCATCCGCCCGGCGCCGGGGGTTGGCAGATCGTGCAGCAGTTGCTCGGCGGCTTCGGGCAGCCCCTCCACGTCCTTGGTGGCGAGCAGCCGGGCGACGGCGTTCAACAGCACGGCTGCATCGGCGGGATCATCAGGCAGGCCTTCGGCCACCTGCTCCGGCGTCAGCGGTGACGGTCCCCGCCAGTCGGCTGGCTGCGACGCCCAGTTGCTGACCTGGGCGAGCAGGAGTCTGCGGGTGCTACGCTGCCCGTTCAGCGCGTGGACGCCGTCGAAGTCGACCCGGCGTTTGTGGGCATAGGTGTACAGCGAGCGGTTGGCCGCGTCTTCCATGAGGGCGCGGCGCCCCAGCGCGACCGCAGCGGGCTGGTAGACGCCGGGATCGGACGCCCGGAACAGGAACAGCAGTCGCTCCAGCTCACGGGAATGGAGCTCCGACACTGATTCCAGAGCCTGCAGTTCGTCAAGCAGAGAGAGGCGCACCACATCGCCGTGTTGATCTGGGACTATCATTGTTTTCCTTGTCGTCTGCTGGATCTGTCGTTTCCACCCGACATGACCCTATCAACTGTCAACCCGGCGTCCCACGAAGTCGCTCACAAGTCGGGTGATTTCTCCTGGTTGTTCCAGAGGCAGCATATGTCCGGCAGGTGCGACCACAGCCAGGCGGGCATCGGGGATGCGGTCTTCCAGGAACTGCGCGTATTTCAGCGGGGTAAGGTGATCAATATCACCGCTGATGACCAGCGCGGGTACCGTGATCTCCCCAAGCGTGTCGGTGATGTCGAATCGATCGCACGCGCTGTAGTCCCGCAGCATGACTTCGGGGGGCACGTCGCGGCGGCGGGCGGCTTCCGCGTCGATCAGCGCCTGCGGCGCGACCGGCGAGAAACTCAACTGGCACTGGCGTTCCACCGCGGCATGCGGATCGCTCCGGTAGAGGGCGAACGTCTCCTCCGGCACGCGAAGCCGGCAGCCCGTGCACGCGAGAATCAACGAGTCCAGCCAGCGGGGTTCATCCAGGGCGATCTGCAACGCGATGGCGCCACCCATGGAGTGCCCCAGGAGGACGACGCGACGAAGCTCCAGCTCGGCGACGAAAGTCTCCACCACCTCCGCATAGGCGCTGACGGAGTCTCTGGCGTCACCCCCGGAGAGGCCATGACCCGGCAGATCGAGCACATGGGTGTTGCACGAGGGGAGCTCGCCCAGTCCGCGGGGCCACAGGGTGTGGTCGCCACCAGCGCCATGAATGCAGACCAGATCCAGTGGGGCATCCTCGTCATGCAGTGTGTAGTGAAGGGGCGCGCCGGCGATGGTGACGTAGGGCATGGTGATTAACCTTCTCAGAAGGGCTGGCTTCAAGTGGCCGTCCAGTCGACCGCTCACGGATCGGAGTGCGTGTCACCCGTGGCCGTGGGCGCTCCGGAAACGCTCCCAGAGCGCGTCCAGTACGTTGGCGGCGCGGTCGGGCAGCCGGAAATCCACCGCGTCCGAGATCTCCGTCCTGGATGGATTGATCTCCACGGTTGTCGCGCCGTGCTCCCGGGCCGAGAGCACGGGTTCGACGATGTAGGGGAAGACACTGGTGGTGCCGATACTCATGACCACGTCGAAACCGCCGGTGGTCTCGTCCGCCAGGTGGTCCAGCGCCTGGAAAGGCAGCATCTCGCCAAACAGGACCACGTCCGGGCGGATCAACTCTCCACACCGCAGACACGCCGGCGGGATCTGCAGCCGGGAAAAGTCGTCGACCCGTTTGACGCGATCACAACCGGTGCAGCGAAGGGTGTGGACGTTGCCGTGCATTTCGATCACGTTGCGACTGCCCGCGTCGCGGTGAAACCCGTCGACGTTCTGGGTCAGCACACAGGCATGGGGCAGGGTGTCTTCAAAGGCCGCCAGCACGTCGTGTCCGCGGTTGCAGCTGGCCCCGCGCGTGGCCTCTTCGATGCGCGCGATGTGTTTCCAGGTGAGTTCGGGGCGCCGGCGGAACATGTCGCCGGAGAGGGCCACTTCAAAGGGGATGCCTTCCTCGGTGACACCATCATCGTAGATGCCGCCGACACCGCGATAGGTCGGCAGCCCTGAATCGGCAGACAGGCCGGCGCCGGTGATGAACAGGACGCGGTTCGCGGTCGCCAGGCGCTCCGCGATGGTGTCAAGGTGCTCAAAGGCGTCGCCGCCGTTGGATGCCGCCATTGCCGAACCTCATGTGGTCTGCCTGCATTGGTTTAGCATAGACGGCCGACGCCGGTACAGGCCACGTTGTGGCGGGCTCAGTCGGGAAACAGGGATTGTTGTGGCGTCTCGGGGACAGGTGGGCGGAAACGGCGGGTGTTCAGGGCCACCTGGCTGCGCCGCACCAGGTCATGCCGCCGGAGGGCGTGGCGAAAGCGCTGCTCCAGCATGTCGGCCCAAGGGCCGGCGCCGCGCATGCGGTGGCCGAAGCAGGCGTCGTAGGCCCGCCCGCCGTGCGCCTGCCGCAGCAGGCTCATCACGTGTTCCGCCTGCCCCGGTGCGTGTTCCTCCAGCCAGTGCTGGAACAGGGGGGACACCTCCCGGGGGAGCCGGAGGAGGACGTAACCCGCCTCCTGTGCACCGGCCTCCGCCGCCGCGGCAACCAGCGCTTCCAGTTCGTGATCGGTGAGTACCGGAATGACCGGTGCGATCAGGGCGCCGGTGGGGATACCGCGTTCACGCAGCGCGCGGATGACGCGGAGGCGCGTGGCGGGCGAGGCCGCGCGGGGCTCCAGTGCGCGTTTCAGGCCGGCATCCAGCGATGTCAGGCTGACCATGACCGAGACAAGGCCGTCCGCCGCCAGTGATTCCAGCAGGTCCAGGTCCCGCAGAATGCCGCCCCCCTTGGTGATGAGACTCACCGGATGCCGGCATGCGTCCAGCACCTCCAGCAGGGAGCGGGTGACGCGCCAGTGCCGCTCGACCGGCTGATACGGGTCCGTACTGGTGCCGAGCACGATCGGCTGACAGCGATACCCGGGCCGTGCCAGTTCGGCCCGAAGCCGCTCGGCGGCGTTGGTCTTGACGGTGAGGCGCGTCTCGAAGTCCAGGCCCGGCGAGAGATCGATGTAGGCATGGTTCGGCCGGGCGAAGCAGTAGATGCAGCCGTGTTCACAGCCGCGGTAGGGGTTGATGGACTGCTGGAACGGCACATCCGGCGAGCGGTTGCGGGTGATGACCGAGCGGGCAGTTTCGATGGTGCAGGTGGTACCGGGGGCACTGTCCTCGGCGGCGTCCAGCACGGGCCAGCCGTCGTCGATGGTGTGACGCGTACGGTGGGCGAAACGGTTGGTGATGCACTGGTCGGTGCCGCGACCCTTGAGCATGCTGACCTCCGCATAATGGAACGCCTGGGCGGGCGTCCATTATGCGGAAGATAGCTGTATATATAAACAGTATTCAGCGATTCTGTGCGTGCGCCGCGATGATGCGCGCCACACAGGTGGTGAGGTTCCGCGCCGTCGGGACGTGCAGGAACTCGTCCGGCCCGTGTGCGTTCGACTGCGGGCCGAGCACGCCGGTGATCACGAACTGGGCCTGGGGAAAGGCATCGCTCAACAGGGCCATGAGCGGAATGGTGCCGCCTTCACCCATGTACATCACCGGGGCGCCAAAGGTGTCCTCCGACGCCGCCTCCATGGTGTCTGCCAGCCAGTCGCTGAGCGGCGGCGCGTGCCAGCCGCTGGATGCCTGCTCGGGCGTAAACGTCACCTTCGCATTGTTCGGCGGATTGCTCTCCAGCAGCGCCTTCAGACGCTGCGTGGCGTCCTCGCCCGCAACCGTTGGAGGCAGTCGCAGAGCCAGTTTCATGGCGGTGTAGGGGCGGAGGACGTTACCGGCGTCCGCGATGGGGGGCAGCCCGTCCGCCCCGGTGATCTCCAGGGCAGGGCGCCAGCTCCGGTTGAGCACGAGCTCGGCAAGGTTCTCTTCCTCGGGAAGCACGCCGTCGGCGAAGGGGAACCGGTCGCGGAGAGTGGCGCCGATAACCATCGCCGCTTCCCGGGCCTGAACGCGCCGCTCGTCCGGGATGGTGGCGTTGAAATGACCGGGGACGATACGCCCGTCCACGGAATCCTCCAGGCGTTCCAGCAGGTGACGGGCCACGCGGAACGAGGAGGGCACCACGCCCCCGGCGTCCCCCGAGTGCACGCCCTGGGTGAGCGTCTCCACGGTGAGCGTGCCCGCGGCCATGCCGCGCAGCGACGTGGTGCACCACATCTGCTCGTAGTTGCCGCAACCGGAGTCCAGGCACAGGACCAGGTCAGGTTGCCCGATCCGGTCCCGCAGGTGCTCAATGTAGTGGGGCAGATCATAGCTGCCACTCTCTTCGCAGGTCTCGATCAGCACGATGCAGCGCGCGTGTGGTGCCCCCTGTTCGTGCACCGCGCGTATGGCGGCGACGGATGCATAGACCGCGTACCCGTCGTCGGCGCTGCCGCGGCCGTAGAGGCGGTCGTTGGTGTAGACGGGGGTCCAGGGGCCGTAGCCGTCGCTCCAGCCGGTCACTTCCGGCTGCTTGTCCAGGTGACCGTAGAGCAGCACGGTGCCGTCGGCCGTGCCCGGCACGTCGATCAGCAGCAGCGGCGTGCGACCGGGGAGGCGGATGACCTCGACGGTGGCACTGGCGGGGGCGGTGTCACGGCACCATCGTTCGGCGTGGGCAACGGCCGCGTCCAGGTGTCCGTTGCTCGCCCAGTCCGGGTCAAAGTCCGGGGATTTGGCAGGGATGCGGATGAACGCCTTCAGCTCGTCCACGATGCTGTCCTGCCACTGGGCGTCGACAAAGTCTTTCAGTGCCGTGTAGTCCACCTGAGGTCTCCCTTGACCGTTTCCGTGATGGCGATGTGGTGATCGCAGTGGTATGCCTCAACGTTGATTCTAATCCTCCGGGGCCACTGTCACACGCCCACATGCGTGTTGGGCGAGGCGTTCACCCCCGGACCGGATAGCGCGCGTGAGCGAAGATCCATTGCTCGTGGTAGGACGGCACCACCACGGGGCCGTCGGCGACGGATGCGAAATGGCGGTCCAGGGCGTCGCGGATCTCCGCACGAAGCCGTGGCTGGTGCTCGCTGCAGCACTGCATGGTCAGCATGCCTTCGGGCTGCAGGCTGGCGGCGATGCGGCCGATGATCTCTTCGATGAACTCCAGGCGGGACTGGTTCTCCCGCACCGGCTCCATGGTCAGGTCGTAGACGATGCCGTCATACGCATTGGCGTCGTCGAGCCAGGCGAACGCGTCACCAACGATGACGCGGGCATTGGGGGCGTTGAACGCGTCTTCGCAGAGCCCGGGGAGATAGCACTGGGCGAGTTCCAGCACCTTGTCGTCGATGTCCACCAGGGTCGCCTCATGGACCCCGCCATGTACCGCCGCCTTGAGAACCCCGCCATCGCCTCCGCCGAGGATGAGCACACGTCCGGTCAGGCCTGCTCGCAGAAGCGGCTCGACCATGGCGCGGTTGTAGGCGTGATCCGATTCGGCGATCTGCAGGTCGTCGTCGAGGTAGAGCACGTGGCCGTAGTCGGGGTCGTGGGCGACCACGATATGCTGATAATCGGAGTGGATGTCTTCGACAATCCGCTGGCCGCGCGTGATGTACTCGGGCGGTACGGGGCGCTGGTTGGGCAACGTGGCCATCCTCCTGTCCGTTGCAGGGCCTGCCGACGGGTATGGATCCCGGATCAGGGCGGCGAGTATATCAAACGCCGGCACCGAGTTGCCCGCCGTGCAGGGCAAGGTGCCGGAAACGGTCGGGCAGCAGTTCCGGTGCATGGGTGACCACGACGACGGCGCGCTGCTCCGGGAGGTCTGCCAGGCGCTCCATCACGGCGAGCGCCGTGTCACGATCAAGCCCGCGAACGGGCTCATCCAGCAGCAGCACGGGGGCGGGCTGCAGCAGCGTTCTTGCCAGCGTGAGCCGCCGCGCCTCGCCACCGGAGAGTTGCCGGCCCGATTCGCCAAGCCAGGTATCCAGCCCCTCGGGCAGGGCGGCCACGGTGTCGTCCAGGGAGGCGAGCCACAGCGCATGCCACAGAGACTGCCGGGACGCATCCGGCGCGGCCATGCGCAGATTGTCTTCCACGGTGCCGTTGAACAGGATGGTGCGCTGGGGCATCCATGCGGCGCGTTGCCCGATGGCCTCTGGCGACAGCGTGGCAACCGGATCGCCGCCGACCCGGACCGCGCCACTCTCCGGTGACAGCGCCCCGGTGATCAGCTGCAGCAGGGAGCTCTTGCCGGTTCCGCTGCGGCCGGTAATCGCGACCCGGTCACCGGGGTACACGGTCAACCCAACACCATCCAGAATCATCGGTGCGCCGGCGTGATGGCGGTATCGGACGCCTTCGAGCACCACCGTGCCGTCACCCGGCCGCTGGGCCTCCGGCGGTGGGGCCGTGGTCTCGGGTGCTGCGCCGACCACGCGGCGGGCGGCGGCGCGAACACGGGCGAGTGCCTGTGTTGCCATGGGCAACGGCGTCACCAGCTCCGCGAGTGCCAGGGTGCCGAGCAACACCAGCCCGAATCCCGGGCCGCTCAGGGCGCCTGTCTGCACGAGCGGGATCGTCAGAACCGCCGCCACCCAGACGCTGATGAATGTTGCCAGGCTGCCGCCGGCCTGCGTCAGCCCGGCCAGCCGGGCCAGTGTGCGGTTGGTGCGTTCGTGCTCGCGGGACAGGGCATCCTGGTGCTGCAGTGCGCTGGATTCATGGCCGTAGATCCGCAGCTCGGCGGCGCCGCGCAGGGCCAGCACAAGGTGGTCGCGCAGTTGCCCCGAGAGGGCGACCACCTGCTCTCCGGGGCGTCGGGTCAGCCACAGCCCCAGGAGGGCCGCGGCCGCCGCGGTGGCGCCGATGATCACCGTAACGGCGAGGGCCGCCGGCGGCGCGAACAGCGCCAGCACCACTGCGGCGATGACGAGCCCGAAGGCGGCCACGGCAACCGGCGCCAGCAGCCGCAGATAGAACTGATCCAGCCGATCCACGTCGGCCGTCAGCCGCGCCAGGGTGTCACCGCCCCGCAGCGCCCCCAGGCGGCGCAGGTCGAGTTGCATCAGCCGCTGGAACATCCACACGCGGAGATCCGCGAGCAGGCGCATCACGGCCTCGTGGGTCACAAGGCGTTCCCCGTAACGGCTCACCGCCCGACCAACTGCGAAGAAACGGATCCCGGCCCCCGGCCGGTAGATGTCCAGCATGACGGTATTGCCCGCCGCCATGGCAATGCCCGCCAGCCCCGTGGCGGTGATGAACCAGCCCGACAGCGCCAGCAGCCCGAAACCGGCCAGTGTCGCCATGAGCATGAGTCCCCCCCCGGCCAGCAGCCAGGGCCATCGGGGCGCATGCACGCGCAGCAGTGGACGAAACTCATCCATTGGCATTACTCCCGCCCCGATCCAGGGTGACGACCCGGTGGGCCCATGGGTAGTCCTCCGGCTGGTGGGTCGCGATCAGGATGGTGGCGCCCCGTTCCGATTCGCCTTTCAGTGCGGCGGTGATGATCTCCGCCGTGTCCGGGTCCAGGCTCGCCGTGGGCTCGTCCACAAGCAGGACCGGCGCCCTGCGCACCAGCGCTCTCGCCAGCGCCACACGCTGACCCTCGCCGCCGGAAATGCCGCTGCCGTGCTCGCCGACGCGGGTTTCAAGGCCGTCGGGCAGGTGTTTCAGCACCGCCTCCAGGCCGGCCCGGGAGAGCGCATCGCGAACCCGAGGTTCGTCCCCCGCGTGCGCCGCATCCAGCAGGAGGTTGTCCTGCAGCGTCCCGGGGAACAGGTGCGGTACCTGGGCCAGCCACCCGAGCCGGCCCTGCCAGGCGGGGAGGTCCAGCGCCTCCAGCGGGGTTCCATCGATCAGCAGCGCACCCTCGTCAATGCCGCGGAACCCGGCGAGGGCGTGCAGGAGCGTGGATTTGCCGACACCCGAGGGGCCGGTGAGTATCACCGTCTCCCCGGGCTGGATCGCAAGTTCCGCAAGCGCAAGCATGCGCTCGCCGTGGTCACCCCGTACGGTGACGTGGTCGAGAACGATCTGCGGCGGCGTTGCGGGGGGCTGAATGGTGCCGGCTGCGGGCATGGGGGAGCGGATTTCCGTCAGCTCCCGGAGTTCGGCGGCAGCACCGAGCGCGGCGGCACGGTCATGATAGTGCTGGGCGAGCTGGCGCAGCGGCTGGAAGAATTCCGGGGCCAGCAGCAGGACGAACAGCCCGCTGAACAGTGTCAGCTCGGGGGCCGGGCCGAAGGAGAGGTAGCCGAGCAGCCCCATGCCCACATACACGGCGACCATTGCGATGGCCACGGAGCTGAAGAACTCCAGGACCGCCGACGAGAGGAAAGCGACCCGCAGCACCGCCATGGTGCGTCGGCGGTAATCATCGCCAACCCGGGCAAGCTCTTCGGCCTCCACTTCGGCCCGCCCCATGTGGCGGAGCAGATCGAGCCCCCGGAGACGGTCGAGGAAATGGCCGCCCAGCCGAGCCAGGGCCTGGTGCTGGCTGCGGCTGACCGCGTCGGCACCCATGCCGACAATGGCCATGAAGGCGGGGATCAGTGGTGCTGCCAGTAACAGCAGGATGCCTGCCAGCCAGTCGAGCGCGAATACCGTGGCCAGCAGCGCTGCCGGTACGGCGAGGGTGATGACCAGTTGCGGCTGATAACGGGAGACGTAGGGGCCGAGTGCGTTGATCTGGTCGATGGCCGCGGAGGCGACACCACCGGCGGGGTGGCGGGCGAGCCCGGACGGGCCGAGCCGGAACAGGTGGCTGACCACTTCATGGCGCGTGCGCTCGTGGATCCGGCAGGCGGCGTCCGCCGCCGCCCACTCCTGAATGGCGGTGCAGCCCGCCCTGGCGGAAAAGGTGAGCAACAGCGCTGCGAGCAGCCAGGCCACATCGCCAAGCCCGGCACCGAAGGCGGTGACCTGGTAAACCAGCCAGGCGATCAGTCCGGCCTGGGGAATGACCAGCCAGCCCCCGAGGGTGCCGGCCACGATGCTCACCCGGCGAGGGGTTCCCGCAAGAGCCGCTCGCGCGGCCAGCCACTGTTTGTCCGCCTTCGCTGCGTCTCGTCTGTCCGCGGGCGTGGCCGTCACGCTGTCCTCATGGTGTTAGTGATAGCCCACCGAATCCTTGGTGACCTTGCCGCGGAACACCCAGTACGTCCACGTGGTGTAGCCAAGAATGATCGGCAGCGTGAACAGCACGCCCAGCAGCAGGAACAGCTGGGATTCCGGCGCCGACGCCGCCTCCCAGAGCGTGATGTCCGGCTGGATCACGTTCGGCCACAGGCTGATGGCCAGCCCGGTGTAGCTGAGGATGTACAGCCCCAGCGCACAGAAGAACGGCAGGAAGTCGTTGCGCTGGTGCAGCGCGCGATAGAACAGCAGGGCGATACCGGCCGTGACGATCGGAACCGGCGCGAAATAGAACAGATTGGGCAGCGAGAACCAGCGCTCCGCGATGGCTTCGTGCATCAGCGGTGTCCACACGCTGACCACCGCCACCACGAGCAGCGTGATCAGCAGCAGCCGGTCCGCGATGCTGTAGGCCCACTCGCGCACGTCACCGAGCGTCTTCATGATGATCCAGGCGCAGCCGATAAGCGCGTACCCCGCCACCAGACCGAAGCCCGTCATGATGCTGAACGGCGTCAGCCAGTCGAACATGCCGCCGACATAGGTGCCGTCCTGGACCTCGAACCCCTGGATGAACGCCCCCAGGATGATTCCCTGGGTGAATGCTGCCAGTGTCGAGCCCACCGTGAAGGAGATGTCCCACAGCCATTTGGACTGCTTCGCCTTGAAACGGAACTCGAATGCAACACCGCGGAAGATCAGCGCTACCAGCATGAACAGCACCGGCAGGTACAGCGCGGGCAGCAGAACGGAATAGACCATGGGGAAGGCGCCGAGCAGGCCGGCGCCGCCCAGCACGAGCCAGGTCTCGTTGCCGTCCCATACCGGGGCCACGGTGTTCATCATCGTGTCGCGGGCCTCTTCGCCCGGGGCGAAGGGGAAGAGAATCCCCACCCCCAGGTCGAAGCCGTCCATGAGAACGTACATGAACACGCCGATGGCAATGATGAGTGCCCAGATCAGAGTCAGGTCAATGGTTTCCATGGCATCTACTCCGGCGTATCCAGGGCTTCATCCGCGGCCGACATGGGCCGGGCCGGACGTCGACGGTACTCCGCGTGCACATCCCGCGTGGTCGCCTCCTCCTTGTCGGGGCCGGCCTGGACGAGCTTGAGGATGTAGTAGGCGCCTGCGGCGAAGACCACGGCGTAGACCGTAATGTAGACCAGTAGCGAGGTCAGGGCCGCGCCGCCGGTGAGCGCCGGAGTCAGGCCATCCTCCACCCGCATCATGCCGTGCACCACCCATGGGAAGCGGCCCGTTTCCGTGGTGAGCCACCCGGCCAGCACGGCGATGAAACTCATGGGCATCATGGCGACACAGACCCGGTGGAACCAGCGCGCGTCATACAGCCGTCCGCGCCAGCGCAGGAACAGGCTGGCCGCCACCACTGCAACCATCAGGAAGCCGATGGCCACCATGACCCGGAACGACCAGAACACCACGCCCACCACCGGCCGATCCTCGGGCTCCCAGTCCAGTAGCCCGGGCACTTCACCGGCCGGGTCGTGCTTGAGAATGACGCTCGCAAGGCTGGGAATGCCCACCTCGAAGTGATTGGTTTCCTGCTCGGCATCGGGGATTGCGAACAGCAGGAGCGGCACGTTGCCCCGGGTCTCCCAGTTCCCCTCCATGGCCGCCACCTTCTCCGGCTGGTGCTCCAGGGTGTTGAGGCCGTGCAGGTCACCCATGATCACCTGTGCGGGGGCAAGCACCACCAGCAGCCAGAGGGTCATGGAGAACATGATCTTTGCAGACTCGGTCGCCTTGTTCTTCAGCAGATACCAGGCGCTGACCCCCACCACGAAGAAGCCGGTGGTGAGAAAGGCGGCGAGGACCATGTGTGCGAACCGGACGTGGAACGACGGGTTGAAGATCGCCTCGATCCAGCTGGTGACGTGGAACACGCCATCAATCATCTCCACGCCGGCCGGCGTCTGCATCCAGCTGTTGGCGGAGAGAATCCAGAACGAGGAGATGAAGGTGCCGATGGCGACCATGCAGGCGGCAAACAGATGGGCGCCCTGGGGCACCTTGCTGCGCCCGAACAGCAGTACGCCGAGGAAGGTCGCTTCCAGGAAGAACGCCGTGACCACTTCGTAGCTCAGCACCGGTCCCATGAAGTTGGCGGACGCGTAGGCGAACGCACTCCAGTTGGTGCCGAACTGGAACGACATCACGATCCCGGAGACCACGCCCATGCCGAACGACACGGCGAAGATCTTGATCCAGAACTTCGACAGCCGGAGATAGACGGGGTTGTTGGTCTTGAAGTACAGCCCTTCGAGCACCGCGATATAGGAAGCGAGGCCGATGGTGAAAGCGGGGAAGATGATGTGCCAGGACACCACGAAGGCGAACTGAATGCGAGATAACAGCAGCGGATCAAGATCCATGACTGGCTCCCAGGTTCCGGGCCGAACGGCGGCCCCAGAGTAGATCACTACGAATTCTCGCGCCAGCGATGGTTGCGCACGCCGGGGTGGCAGACCGCTGGCGGCTCTTCGGCCGCTCATGAGCTGCACCCTGTCCCGGAGCGTTGACCACGGCCGTGGCGAATGGTTCGCTGCCGAAGCCGCGCCGTGTTTTTGTTAAGGTGCGGCGCTGGAAAGAGGGAATGGCAGCCAGAGAATGACAACGGAAACGCGGCAGCCCGGCGTGGGCGCGGATGGCCCCGAGACGTCGGCAGGGCAGCGGTATGCAGCGATCCTGCGCCAGGCGAGGAGCATGTTTCTTGCCCAGGAACGGCTCGATATCGGGGAGATCGCCGGAAGGCTCGGTTTGAGCCGCATCACCATCTACCGGCACATGGGCAATCGCGAACACCTTGTCTCGGAGGTGCTGTGGTCCCTCAGCCGGGACACGCTCGAGCGGGCGCGCGCCGATGCCCGCGCTGCGGATGAGCCCGGCTTCATCGGCGTTTACCGCCGTTACAACCAGTACCTGGGCGAGTCGGCGGCCTTTCTGCAGTTTCTGCGCGAGGAGTCCGCTTTTGCATTGCGTCTGCTCACGCGTCCGGATGGCGCCGTGCGCGTCCGGCTGATGGCTGCTCTGCAGGAGCTGCTGGAAGAAGACGCCCACCAGAACGGCCGACAGCTGCACCTGGATACGCAGACGCTGGCCTATGTCATCGTCTGCATCGGCGAATCGTACCTCTACCCGCTTATCGCCATGCACAACGAGCCGGACCTGGACCGGGCAACGGAGGTGGTGGACCTGCTGCTGCGGCCATGATCGGCGAGTTTCGTCAGCCATGTTAAACTGCGCGGCCACTGGCGGGCGCTCCGGGACACCGGGCGCCTTCGGATTCATCGACAGACTCTGCGGCGTGACGCGCCGCGGTCGGGAAGGACAGCATGCAATTCAAGGGTACTGATTCCTACGTTGCCACTGGCGATCTGACCATGGCGGTGAACGCCGCATCGGCGCTGCAGCGCCCGTTGCTGATCAAGGGCGAGCCGGGCACCGGCAAGACCCTGCTGGCCGAACAGGTGGCCAGCGGTCTCGGGCTGCCGTTTTTCGAATGGCACGTGAAGTCCACCACCAAGGCGCAGCAGGGGCTGTACGAGTACGATGCCGTCTCGCGCCTCCGCGACTCGCAGCTGGGTGACGACCGCGTGCACGACATCGCCAACTACATCGTCAAGGGCCCGCTGTGGCACTGTTTCGAGTCGGACACCCAGCCGGTGCTGCTCATCGACGAGATCGACAAGGCGGATATCGAGTTCCCCAACGACCTGCTCCGGGAACTGGACCGCATGGAGTTCTACGTCTACGAGACCCAGCAGATGGTGCGCACCAAGCACCGCCCCATCATCGTCATCACCAGCAACAACGAGAAAGAGCTCCCGGATGCCTTTCTGCGCCGGTGCTTCTTCCACTACATCAACTTCCCCGACAAGGAGACCATGGCGCAGATCGTCGATGTCCATTTCCCGGGCATCAAGAAGGATCTGCTCAAGGAAGCCATGGAGCTCTTCTTTGAACTGCGCGACGTGCCGGGGCTGAAGAAGAAGCCGTCCACCTCCGAGCTGCTGGACTGGCTGAAGCTGCTGATGGCGGAGGACGTGGATGCAGCCACGCTGCGGGAGAACACCAAGCACAAGATGCTGCCCCCGCTGCATGGTGCCCTGCTCAAGAACGAGCAGGACGTGCATCTGTTCGAGCGCCTGATGTTCATGTCCCGGCGCAACAAATCCAACTGAGCCGATCCCGTCGGCGGGAGAGGGCAGCAGGATGCTCATCGACTTCTTCTTCGAGCTGCGCAAGGCGGGCCTGAAGGTCACGCTGACCGAGTACCTCACGCTGATCGAGGCGCTGGACAAGCGCCTGGCCGTGTGCAGCGTCGATGATTTCTATTTCCTGGCGCGCGGCATCATGGTCAAGGACGAGACCCTGTTTGACCGTTTCGACCAGGTTTTCGGTAATTATTTTAGTGGCATAGAGAACATTTTTGGGGAAGAGCTTGAAGGTGAAATCCCCGAAGAATGGCTCCGTGCCATGGCCGAGCGCCTGCTCACCGAGGAGGAAAAGCAGCAGATCGAGTCCCTGGGTGGCTGGGACGAGCTCATGGAGACCCTCAAGAAGCGGCTCGAAGAGCAGAGCGAGCGACACGAGGGTGGCAACAAGTGGATCGGCACCGGCGGCACGTCACCCTTCGGTGCCAACGGTTACAACCCGGAAGGGATCCGCATCGGCCAGGACAAGTCGCGCCACCGGCGTGCGGTGAAGGTCTGGGACAAGCGCGAGTATCGCAACCTGGACAGCTCCCGGGAAATCGGCACCCGTAACATCAAGATGGCCCTGCGGCGGCTGCGCCAGTTTGCCCGGCAGGGTGCCGATGACGTCCTGGACATGGACGACACCATCCGCTCCACGGCCCGCAACGGCGGTTACCTGGACCTCAAGATGGTCCCGGAGCGGCACAACGCCGCCAAGGTGCTGCTGTTCTTCGACGTGGGCGGCTCCATGGATGATCACATCCGCGTGTGCGAGGAACTGTTCTCGGCAGCGCAGATGGAGTTCAAGCACCTGGAGTACTTCTACTTCCACAACTTCCTCTACGAGGGCGTGTGGAAAGACAGCCGTCGTCGCCATTCGGAGGTGACCAGCACGTGGGACGTGCTTCACACCTACGGTCACGACTACAAGGTGATCTTTGTGGGTGACGCCACCATGAGCCCCTACGAGATCCTGTACCCGGGGGCGAGCGTGGAGCACTGGAACGACGAGGCCGGTGCCACCTGGATGCAGCGGGTGCTGGAGGCTTTTCCCAAGGCGGTGTGGCTCAACCCGGAGCCCGAGAGCCGCTGGGATTACACCCCCTCCATCAAGATCACCCGGGAGCTCATGGAAGAGCGCATGTACCCGCTGACCCTGGATGGCATGGATGAGGCCATCAAGTATCTGAGCAAGTAGGGGCCTGGTCAGCGGCCCACGGCCAGCGGCTCCACGCGGTGTCTGATTGCGCCGCTGGCCACGGTTTCCATGAAGTCGTCGGCCAGTGCCCGGGTGGCTTCCGAGGCCGCCTGCCAGTGTTTGATGCGGGTCGCGTCATCACCGGCATAGCGGTAGAAGTCCTTGCGGTTCGGCACCTTGCCTCCGGGCAGTCCGGCGATCCATTCCTCCGCGGGTGCCACCACCAGCACGTTGTCCATGTGCGATCGCTGCGGGCGGCGCCACGGCACCAGCTTGTCGAACCAGCCCGGAACCACACGCGCCTCGTAGTGCGGGAACAGCACCACGTCGTCGCCCGTGGCGTAAGGGAGATCCATCTGGTAATCCAGCAGGCCACCGTCCTGATACACCCCGGGCTGTGCGCCGGGGATGTCGATTTCCGGTTCCATGACAGTCGGGATCGACCCCGACGCCAGGAGTGCGCTGCGCAGGTTCCCGGGCGAGAGCGCGGTTTCCTGCAGCGGGAACGGCTGCAGCCCGCCCAGCGGCGGGCGCCCGGCAGGGTGGTGGAACAGGACGCGCTCGAAGAAGCTCCCCAGCGTGCGGCGCGCCATCAGGTTCGCCAGTGCGGCGCCGGCAAGGCCGGCGGTGAGCGCGTGCCGGTTGCGGCTCGCGGTCAGGCCCAGCCCGCGCACGGCCATGACGTTCAGTTGCAGTGCCGTGTTGGCGAGAATCTCGCCCGTTCCCGCAGTGCCGAGAATCGTGTCGAGTATGCGCCGTGCCTCGTCGCTGATCTCCCGGTTGTCCGGCCGGGTACTGTACCGCTGGGCCATGTAGGCGTCTTCGAAACGCTGAAATGCCGCCTCGGGGTCGTCCTGTGCGGCGCAGGCGAAACGCCAGGTGGCGATGGACGAGCCGATCAGAAACCGGGGGGTGGTCCGGGTGTCCGGTAGCCAGTGACCGAAGAGTGCCCGGTCCAGGTGGTTCAGGGCGAGCCACTTTGGCCCCCCCGCTGCGCCGGCCAGGCCGGCCACCTGCGACGGCGCGAGCCCGCCATCACGGATGCGGGCGAGGGCGCCGGGGCCGGCGAGAAAGCGTAAAACGGGTTGACGAACATCGGGCATCGGGCAAGCTCTCCGGGGGCAAAACAGGTGGTATCCTCGTTTCGGTCCGCCGGAGCGTCAAGGGGGCGTGGATGACAGAAGTGTACTCGGACGATGTGTACTGGGAGGACCAGCAGGTCGGGGCCGTGCGCGAGTTCGGCGACGTGGTGGTGGATGAGGCGCAGATGCGCGCGTTCGCGCAGGCGTATGACCCGCGCCCGGACACCCTCGGGCAACCCGCCCCATGGCCCGGGATGCACGACCGGTGGCCGGTCGCCAGTGGCCTTCATGTCGCGGGGCTGTGCATGCGCATGATGGTGGATCATATCCTGCTGCGCAGCAGCTCTCTCGGGTCTCCGGGGATCCAGCGGTTGCGCTGGCTTGGCCCGGTGTCCGCGGGGGATCGGCTCTCCGTGCGGCAGGCGGTGCTCAGCAAGCAGCGGCATCCGCGCCGCGGTGACGTGGGCTTCATCAACAACCGCACCGAGGTGCTGAATCAGCACGGGCGACTGGTCATGTTCATGGAGTCGGCCGGGATGTTCCGTCTCCGTGAGCCGCTGCCCGTCCCGGAGGAGGGGGCATGAGTATCCGCTACCTTGACGCCATTGAAGACGGGGAGTCCGGCGTGACCGGTACGTTCGAGGTCACGGAGGCCGACGTGGTCGGTTTCGCCGGCCAGTACGACCCGCAGCCCTTCCACCTGGACGATGCGGCGGCCCGGGACACCCTGTTTGGCCGGCTCGCCGCCTCTGGCTGGCATACCACGGCGATTGCCAACCGCCTGCTGGTGAACGACTGGCTGCACGATGCCGCCGTGGCCGGTGCGGAGGGGTTCGACAATCTGCGCTGGCGACGGCCCGTGTACCCCGGTGACGTGCTGCGCTGCCGGTATGCGGTGACCGGCCGGCGTGCCAGCCCCGATCCGCGATTCGGGGTGCTGAGTGTGGCGGTGGAGGTGCTGAATCAGGATGATGACACGGTCATGAGCCTGGAGTGGCTGCCGTGGATTGCCCGGGCGGGTGATGCGTCGGTGTAAACCTACAGGCGCCCGACCCAGTTGTCTCCTTCCCGCTCGAACGTGATGGCGCGCTCGAGCTCGCTGCCGTCGCCAAAGCGCAACCTGCCCTCCACGCGGACCACGTCCTCGGATGTCTCGTCGCCGCCGTTGTCGATGATCACCTCGTCCAGCCCGCCGTGGCGTTCCATGTGGGTTTCCACGGAGTCCGCATAGGTGTAATACGCGCCGCCGCGGAATGTATCGCCCAGCGCACCTTCGGGCGCGAATGCCTCAAGTGCGCTGTCCCGCTCGCCCTGGCTGAGCTGAACGAAAAAGTGTTCGTAGGCGCCGCCCGGGGTGTCGGGGCCGGAGGATGTGTCGCACGCGGCGAGGAGCAGGGCGGCAGTCATGGCAAGGGCGAGGCGCGGGAGACGTATCATGGTTCAACCTCTGGGGACCGTCGGGACTGGCAGCGACCGTCGGTGGCTTCAACCATGCTGCGCTTTTCAAACGGGGCCGTCCAGCCCCGGGCGCGGGTCACCGGGGGCGCAGCTGTGCCCGCAGATCTCCCATCACGCGGTGGAAGTGTGCTTCCAGGGTGTCGTACTCCCGGCGCAGCAGTGGCAGGGTGTCACTCAGGCCCGGGTCGCGACGCATGCGCATGGCGATACGCTCCAGTGCCATGCTGATGATCGCCAGGTCACCGTAGCTGCTCAGCCAGTCGTCCCGGATCATGCGCTCCATCATCCGTTCCCCGCCCGTCGGCCACAGTGCGCGGGTGCGCTCAAGGCTGCCGTAGGCGTCATCCAGGAAGCGCGGCAGCGGCGTGTCGGCGTAGTCATCCCAGTGCCGGACCAGGAAGTGGTCATTGACCATGTCGAGGATGATGCCGGCGGCGCGCCGCCGGTCCGGCCCGAGGCGGGTGCGGGCGGCGGCCATGGCGGGATGCTGGTCGGAGGCGCTGTCCACGTAACGGTGACGGCGGGCGCCGTCCAGGACCCGGTCGGGCAGGCCGTGATTCTCGAGGCGGCCCTTGATCCAGTCACCGGCGAGATTGCCCAGGCGGTGGTGATCGTCGGAGTCGGAGAGATAGAGATGCGCGAGGTAGTTCACGGGTGCCGCCCGGCGGCGTGCGGAGGGCCCGCACACCGCCTGTTGCCGGTGTCAGCCGTTGGCAGAGTTGCGTCGCCGGGGGGCACGGCTGCCCTGGCCCGAGCCGGACTTCTTCGGCCCGCTGCGTGAGCCGGCAGGGCGTTTCTGCTTCACCGGTGGTTTCGGTTCCACCAGCATCTCCGGCGTGACGATCTCCGACGGGATCTTCTGCTCGATGTACGCCTCGATGTCGGGCAGCGAGTAGACGTACTGATCACAGGCCAGGCTGATGGCATCGCCGCTGGCGCCGGCGCGGGCGGTGCGGCCGATGCGGTGCACGTAATCCTCGGCCTCCTGGGGGAGGTCGAAGTTGATCACGTGGCTCACGGCCGGGATGTGCAATCCGCGTGCGGCCACATCGGTGGCCACCAGGATGGGCAGGTCGCCGCTCTGGAAGCGCTTGAGCAGCTGCTCGCGCTTGTTCTGCGGGATATCCCCGGAGATCACCTGACCGTCGTAGCCATTGCCCTGGAGGTAGCCCACCACGTCGTCTGCCGTGCGCTTGGTATTGACGAACACGATGGTGCGCTCGGGTGTGTGGTCCTTGAAGATGCCCAGCAGCAGGGGGATCTTGTCTTCCTTGGGCACGTGATAGAGCTTCTGCGTGACGTTGTCCGCCGTGACCTGCTCGGTCTCGATGCGCACGATCTCCGGGTCGTTCATGTGCTCGTAGGCCAGCTCCATCACCCGGTGCGACAGGGTGGCGGAGTAGAGCATGTTGATGCGCTTGCTCGGCGGCGGCATCTTGCGCAGGAGGTAGCGGATGTCATCGATGAAGCCCAGGTCGAACATGCGATCGGCTTCGTCCAGCACCACCACCTCGATGTTCTTGAGGCTGAACACGCGCTGTTTGAAGAAATCGATGATGCGCCCCGGCGTGCCGATGATGATGTCGGCCTCGTCCTCCAGCGCCTTGCGCTGGCTCTCGTAACCGGTGCCGCCGTAAACGGCGACGCACTTCAGCCCCGTGAAGCGTCCGAGCAGCTCGGCGTCCTTGTGAATCTGGATGGCGAGCTCACGGGTCGGTGCCAGCACGATGGCCCAGGGCCCGCGCTTGTCGTCCTCCACCGGCGTTTCCATGAGGTGATGCATGGTGGCGAGGAGGAAGGCGGCGGACTTGCCCGTTCCGGTCTGCGCCTGGCCGGCAACGTCCCGACCCTTCATCGCCAGGGGCAGCGTTGCCGCCTGGATCGGCGTGCAGTGGGTGAACGCGGTTTCGTCGAGGCTGTCCTGGAGGCTGGGGCTCAGCGCCAGGGACTTCAGTGTTACGTCTGTCATGTGGTCATTTTCCATGGCCCGAGAGGGTAACGGAAAACGGGCGCTTTGTCGCGTGTTTCCGGCGTCTTTCCGGGTTGTTGCGGCATGGCCGGGCGGGGCCGGTTGGTGTATGGTTTCCGCCTTTATGGTCAGGTGACTCCCGGTATGGCCGGTCATCTCGTTATCGTCCTGCTGAACACGCCGCTGGAGAACGCCGCGGCACCGCTGGCCCAGGCCGCCGTTGCCGCCGCCATGGGCACACGCACCGATGTGGTCTTCACCGGCGCCTCCGGGGCCATTGCCGTGGAGGGGGCCGCTGCGTCACAGCCGGCGGAGGACGGCTCCGGGCGATCGCTGCATGCGCTCATTGCCGATGCCGCGGAGGCGGGGGTGACGTTCCGGATCTGCTCGCCTGCTGTGGCGCGATTCGGTGACGCGCTGATTCCCGAGATCCGGGAGGTGGTTGGTGCGGCCTGGCTGGCGGGCCGCGTGATGGACCCGGACACGGTGACCCTGACCTACTGAGACACACCAGTGACTGAACGAGGACTCCCCATGAAGCATGATGAGGTCCGGGCCGCCCTTGAGGGTGCCGAGCGGATTCACGACGGCGCTGCGGTGGAAGCGGCACTGGCCCGCATGGCCGCCGAGATCACCGCCGACATGGCCGACGACCTGCCTCTGGTGTTGTGCGTGATGATCGGCGGTCTGGTGCCCGCCGGGCGCCTGCTGCCGCTGATGAACTTCCCCCTGGAAGTGGATTACGTCCACGCCACGCGCTACCGCGGCGAGACATCGGGCGGGCACCTGGCCTGGGTTGCCAAGCCCCATACGCCGCTGAAGGATCGCACCGTGCTGATCATTGATGACATCCTCGATGAAGGCCGCACCCTGGCCGCGCTGCAGGAGTACTGCGCGGAAGAGGGGGCGGCGCACGTGCGCACGGCCGTGCTGGTGCGCAAGGACCACGACCGCTGCCTGCCCCAGGTGCGCGCGGACTACATCGGCCTGAACGTGGACGACCGCTACGTCTTCGGTGCAGGCATGGATTACCACGGCGTGCTGCGCAACGTGGACGGCATTTACGCGATTCGCGAGGAGGACTGATGGCTGTCGCGATCATTGGCGGAACCGGCCTGACCCGGCTCGACCACCTGGAGATTACCCATCGGGAGGTGGTGCACACCCCCTACGGTGAGCCGTCGGGCCCGATCACCCACGGCATTCTGCACGGCCGGGAGGTGCTGTTTCTGGCCCGCCACGGCTACGGTCACACGATTCCGCCGCACCGGGTGAACTACCGCGCCAATCTCTGGGCGCTGCAGCACCTGGGTGTTGAGCGGTTGTTTGCCGTGGCCGCGGTCGGCGGTATTCACGAGGCCATGTACCCGGGGCGTGTCGGCTTCCCGGACCAGGTGATCGACTACACCTGGGACCGTAAGCACACGTTCTTCGAGGACGATCTGACCCACGTCACGCACATCGATTTCACCTATCCGTATGACGACGCCATGCGGCAGCTCCTGATGGCGGCTGCGCGGGAGGTGGACCTGGATGCAGTGGAGGGCGGCACCTACGGGGCTACCCAGGGCCCGCGGCTCGAGACCGCTGCGGAAATCCGTCGCATGAAGAGGGACGGCTGCGACGTCGTGGGCATGACCGGCATGCCGGAGGCCGCCCTGGCTCGGGAGCTGGGGATCGGTTACGCCAGCTGCACCGTGGTGGCGAACTGGGCCGCCGGCCTGGATCCGGCGCCGATCACCATGGAAGAGATCGAACGCCACCTGAACACCGGTATGGAAAACGTCCGGCAGCTGTTCGGGGCACTGATTCCCAAGCTGGAGAGTTAGCGCGGCGCGCTCAGCCTTCCTCCAGCTCCTCCCAGCGGCTGTAGGCCTGCTCCAGCTCCTGCTCCAGGGTCTGCAGCCGCTGCGCGGTCTCTGTCACGGTAGCCGCATCCTGTTGATGGAACGCGGGGTCCGACAGCTGCTGTGACAGTTCTGCCTGTTCGGCTTCCAGCGCCTCGATGCGTGCGGGCAACGCCTCCAGCTCCAGTTTGTCCTTGTAGCTCAGCTTGCGCCGGGGTTGCGATGCCGCCGGGGTGTCGGGCCGCGACTGACGTGGCCCGGCAGGTGCGGCCGCGGGGGTGGCGGTGTCGGGCCTGGGCGGTTCCGGACGCTGGCGCAGCCAGTCGGAGTAGCCGCCGATGTACTCCCGCAGGCCGCCGTCCGGGTCGAAGGCGAAGGTGCTGGTGACCACGTTGTCGAGGAATTCCCGGTCGTGGCTGACCAGCAGCACGGTGCCATCGAATCCCATCAGCTGCTGCTCCAGGAGATCGAGGGTCTCCAGGTCCAGGTCGTTGGTGGGTTCGTCCAGGACCAGCACGTTCGCCGGGCGCGTGAACAGCCGCGCCAGCAGCAGGCGGCTGCGTTCGCCGCCGGAGAGCGACGAGACCGGCACGCGGGTGCGCGAGGGTTCGAACAGGAAGTCCTGCAGGTAGCCGACCACGTGCTTTTCCTGGCCGTTGATGCGTACCGTCTCGCGTCCGCCGCCGACGGTGTCGCGAACCGTCGCATTGGGGTCCAGGCTCTCCCGGAGCTGGTCGAACCAGGCCACTTCCAGGCTCGTACCCCAGCGGATCGAACCCGCCGACGGCTGCAGGTCGCCCAGCAGCACCCGCAGCAGGGTCGTCTTGCCGCAGCCGTTGGGGCCGATCAGGCCGATCTTGTCGCCGCGCTGGATGGTGGTGGAGAAGTCGCGGAAGAGCGGTTCGCCATCGTACGCTGCGGCGAGCTGTTCCGCTTCGATCACGAGCTTGCCCGAGCGCTCTGCGCTCTGGGCCTCGATCCGCGCCGTGCCGGAGCGCTCCCGGCGCTGTCGGCGCTCCTCCCGCATGGCCTTCAGGGCGCGCACCCGGCCCTCGTTGCGGGTGCGCCGCGCCTTGATGCCCTGGCGGATCCACGCCTCTTCCTGCGCCAGCTTCTTGTCGAACCGGTCCTGCTCCTTCTGTTCGGCCTCCAGCGCCGCCTCCCGGCGTTCCAGGTACTTGTCGTAGTTGCCCGGCCAGCTGGTGAGCTGACCGCGATCCAGCTCCAGGATCCGTGTGGCCAGCCGGCGCAGGAAGGCGCGATCGTGGGTGATGAACAGCACCGTGCCGCTGTAGCCCAGCAGCATGCGCTCCAGCCGGTCCACGGAGTCGATGTCCAGGTGGTTGGTGGGCTCGTCCAGCAGCAGGATATCCGGTTCATTGACCAGCGCTCTGGCCAGCAGCACCCGGCGTCGCCGGCCACCGGAGAGCGCGTCGAACGGCTGCTCCCCGTCCAGTTCCAGCCGGCTGAGCACCGCATCGATGCTGGATGCCAGCTGCCATCCCCCGTGTGCCTCGATGGTCTGCTGCAGGGCGTCGAACTCGTCGGTGACGGCGTCATCGCCTGCTGCGACCCGCGCGCTGAGCGTATTCCAGCGCTGCAGGGTGGTGCCGATGCTGCCCAGCCCTTCGGCCACCACATCGCGCACCGAGCGGTCCCCGAGACCGGGGACGTCCTGTTCCATGCGCGCGATGCGCAGGGTGTCCCGGCCCATGACCCGGCCGCTGTCCGGCTCCTGGGTGCCCTCGATGACTCGCATCAGGGTGGACTTGCCGGTGCCGTTGCGGCCGAGCAGACAGATGCGTTCGCCCGGTTGAAGCTCCAGGTTGACCCGGTCCAGCACCGGGGGGCCGCTGAATGCCAGTGAGACGTCCTGTAATTGCAGTAGCACTGCGCCTCCGAAACCGTGTGGCGGGTTGCGTTGAACCGATTCAGTAGTGGGGCGGTGGTGGCTCTGCGGCCTCGCCACCGCCACCGTCTGAGCGCTGCTCCTCGATGCCGCGCAGCCGGCGATGGAGCCGCTGGATCTGTTCCTGCTGCTGGTCGATGATCTTCTGCTGGCGCAGCAGGCTCTCCGTCAGGGTGTCGATGGCGTCGTCCTGATGGGTCAGCCGGATCTCCAGATCCGCCAGCCGCGTTTCCACCTCTTCAGTCATGCCGGATCTTCCTCGTTTTCCGCCTGTTCCAGGCGTTCCATGGCGTCCATCCAGTCGGATTCCCGGCGCTCCATGTCGTCGCGGAGCCGGGCCTGCTCGCTCAGCAGTTCCTGCAGACGGGCCGCCGCGGACTCCTCGTAGAGCGCCGGGTCCGCCAGGGCGTCCTCCACCTCCTGGACCCGGGCGGACAGGCGCTCGACGTCGCTCTCCAGCCGTTTCACCTCCTTGCGCAGGGGTTGCAGCTGCTTGCGGCGTTCGGCGGCGCGCTGGCGCTGCTCCTTGCGGTTGCCACTGCCTCCGTCGGCGCTGCGGGCCGCCGCCGGGGTGCCCGCGGTGCGGCGCTCGGCGAGCCAGCGGGCGTAGTCATCCAGGTCGCCATCGAACGCACTGGCGCGGCCGTCGGCGACCAGGAGCAGGCGGTCGGTGGTGCTGCGCAGCAGGTGGCGGTCGTGGGCGATGACCACCAGTGCGCCGGCGTAATCCTGCAGGGCCATGGTCAGCGCGTGGCGCATGTCCAGGTCCAGGTGGTTGGTGGGTTCGTCCAGCAGCAGCAGGTTGGGGCGCTGGTACACCAGCATTGCCAGGACCAGGCGCGCCTTCTCGCCGCCGGAGAACGGCGCTACCGGTGACAGCGCCATGTCGCCCTGGAAGCCGAATCCGCCCAGGTAGTTGCGCAGGTCCAGCTCCTTCGCCTTGTCATCGAGCCGTTGCAGATGGACCACGGGCGAGGCGTTCGGGTCGAGCTGCTCCAGCTGGTGCTGGGCGAAGTAGCCGATGCGGAGCTGGTGGGCGGGCTCCCGGCTGCCGCTGAGCAGTGCCTGCTCACCGGCCAGCAGGCGGACGAGTGTGGACTTGCCGGCACCGTTAGGTCCGAGGATGCCGAGCCGGTCTCCCGGCGCCAGCGCCAGATTGATACCCGAGACCACCGGCGTGTGGTCGTATCCGGTGCTGACCTTGTCCAGCGTCAGCAGAGGGCGCGGCAGGTGGGTCGGCTCTCTGAATGCAAACCGGAACGGCGAGTCCACGTGAGCGGGACTGAGCGCCTCCATCCGCTCCAGGGTCTTCACCCGGCTCTGGGCCTGGCGCGCCTTGGTCGCCTGGGCGCGGAAGCGGTCCACGAAACGCTGGATACGCTGGATCTCCGCCTGTTGGCGCTCGTAGGCGGCCTGCTGCTGGGCCAGGCGTTCGGCCCGTTGCCGCTCGAAGTCGGAATAGTTCCCGGTGTAACCGTGGATGGTCTGCTGCTCCAGATGGAGTATGCGCTGGGTGACGGCGTCCAGGAAATCGCGGTCGTGGGCGATGAGCAGCAGCGTCCCGGGGTAGCTCCGCAGCCAGTCCTGCAGCCACAGCACGGCGTCCAGGTCCAGGTGGTTGGTGGGCTCGTCCAGGAGCAGCAGGTCCGAGCGGCACATCAGTGCGCGCGCCAGGTTCAGCCGCATGCGCCATCCCCCGGAGAAGCGGGCCACGGGGGTGTTCTCGTCGTCCGGGCCAAAGCCCAGACCGTGCATGAGGGCGCCCGCACGCGCACGGGCGCTGTAGCCGCCGATACTGTCGATACGCCCGTGTAGCGTGGCGATGCGTTCGCCCTGGTCCGCGGCCTCGGCGTCGCGGAGTTGCGATTCGATCTCCCGGAGTTCGGCGTCACCGTCCATGACGAATTCCACGGCCGGGCGTTCGGTGGCGTCGGTTTCCTGGGCCACGTGCGCCATGACCAGCCCGGGCGGCAGGGTGCACTCGCCGGCGTCGGGCTGCAGCTCGCCACGGATCAGGGCGAACAGGCTCGACTTGCCGGTGCCGTTGGCGCCGACCAGACCGACGCGCTCGCCGGGGCGCACGGTGGCGCTGGCATCACGCAGGAGCGCCTCGGTCCCGCGGCGCAGGGTGAGATTGACCAGATTCAGCATGGCGCGAAGTGTACCAGTCAGGGGGCCGCGAGGCATGCGGTCGTCGACGCTGCCAGGGTGTTCAATACGGTACCGAATGGTTACAGTCTGAAACCCGGGCGGGCCCGCCTGCCGATCAATGACGAACTGGGAAGCGCTTATGTCGGCACATTATCCGAATCTCATGCAGCCGCTGGATCTTGGCTTCACGCAGCTGCGTAACCGCGTGCTGATGGGATCCATGCACACCGGACTGGAAGACCGTCGGCGGGACTACGAGAAACTGGCAGTCTATTTCGCCGAGCGGGCGCGGGGGCAGGCCGGGCTGATCGTCACGGGCGGTATCGCACCGAACCTCACCGGCTGGCTGGCGCCGTTCTCGTCCAAGCTCACTGCACGGCATGAAGTGGGCCGGCATCGTCTGGTGACGGATGCGGTCCATGATGAAGGCGGCAAGGTCTGCATGCAGATCCTGCACGCCGGACGCTACAGCTACCATCCTCTCAGCGTCGCGCCGTCGGCCATCAAGGCGCCGATCAACCCGTTCAAGCCACGTGCCCTCAGCCGGTGGGGCATCGAGCGGCAGATCGATGCGTTTGTCCGGTGCGCGGTGCTGGCCCGGGAGGCCGGTTACGACGGCGTCGAGATCATGGGCTCCGAGGGGTACCTGATCAACCAGTTCGTGGCCCCCCGCACCAACCACCGTACCGACGAGTGGGGTGGCAGCTTCGAGAACCGCGCGCGGTTCCCGCTGGAGATCGTGCGTCGTGTGCGTGAAGCGGTGGGCTACGACTTCATTATCATCTATCGGCTGTCCATGCTCGACCTGGTGGAGGGTGGCAGCACCTGGGACGAGGTGGTGCGCCTGGGGCAGGGGGTGGAGGCCGCCGGGGCCACCCTGATCAACACCGGCATCGGCTGGCACGAGGCGCGGGTGCCAACCATCCAGACCAGCGTGCCGCGCGGTGCATTCACCGGCGTCACGGCGGCGCTGCGCGGTGCACTGCAGGTGCCGCTGGTCACGGTCAACCGAATCAACATGCCGGCCGATGCCGAGCACATCCTGGCCCGGGGGGATGCCGACATGGTCTCCATGGCGCGGCCGTTTCTTGCGGACCCGGACTGGGTGGAGAAGGCCGCGGCGGGCCGTGATGCCGAGATCAACACCTGCATCGCCTGCAATCAGGCGTGTCTCGACCACGTCTTCCAGCAGCGCCGCGCATCCTGCCTGGTCAATCCCCGGGCGTGCCACGAGACGGAACTGAATTACCTGCCCACGCGGGAGCCGAAGCGGGTCGCCGTGGTCGGCGCCGGCCCGGCGGGGCTGTCCTGTGCCACGGTGCTGGCGGAACGCGGGCACGAGGTGAGCCTGTTCGACGCGGCCGACCGCATTGGCGGCCAGTTCAACATGGCCAAGCGGGTCCCGGGCAAGGAGGAGTTCCACGAGACGCTGCGCTACTTCGAAAACCGGATCACGCTCACGGGGGTTCACCTGCAGCTGGGCCGGCGCATCACCTGCGACCACCTGGTGCGCGATGACTTCGACGCGGTGGTCCTGGCGACCGGGGTGACGCCGCGCATGCCGGACATTCCCGGCCTGAACCACCCCAAGGTCATGAGTTACGTGGATGTGCTTCTGCACGGCCGCGAGGTCGGTGACCGGGTGGCGGTCATGGGTGCAGGCGGCATCGGCTTCGACGTCAGCGAATACCTCAGTCACGGGGAGAGCCGCCCGAGCGAGCGCGTCACGGATTTTTTCCGGGAGTGGGGCGTCGATGGCAGCTTCCGCGCCCGCGGCGGCATCGAAGGCGTGGAGGCGGCGCCGGAGCCGTCGGCCCGGGCCATTTACCTGCTTCAGCGCAAGGACGAGAAGCTTGGCAAACGACTGGGCAAGACTACGGGCTGGATCCACCGCACCAGTCTGCGAAACAAGGGTGTGGAGATGCTCGGCGGGGTCGCGTACGAACGCATCGACGACGACGGGCTGCACATCCGGATTGGGGACGAGTCCCGCGTGCTGGACGTGGACACGGTGGTCGTCTGTACCGGCCAGGAACCGCAGCGGAGCCTCCACCGTCCCCTGGAGAACAGTGGCCTGGAGGTGCACCTGATCGGCGGCAGCAACGTGGCGGCGGAGCTGGATGCGAAGCGCGCCATCGACGAAGGCGCGCGCCTCGCCGCACGCCTGTAGTCTCCCGTCCGGGACGCCCCCGGAATGGCCGGGGCTCCGGCATCGTGGGAGCACGGCCCGGCAGTTCCGGGGGTTATACCCGGAACTGCCCCACGAGTTTCTGCAGTCGGTCGCTGAGGGCGGTCAGCTCGCGGGCGGCCTCTTCCGTCTGGTTGGCATCCCCCGCGGTGTGGTCCACCACTTCGCGGATGGTGGTGATGTTGCGGTTGATGTCCTCCGCCGTGGCGGTCTGCTCCTCCGCGGCGCTGGCGATCTGCGCATTCATCTCGTTCATGGTGGCGACGCCACTGGTGATTGATTCCAGGGCTTCGCCCGTCTCGTTGGCCTTGTGTTCGGTATCACGGGCGCTGTCGCGGCTGCGTTCCATGACCGAGACGGCATCCTGGGTGCCGGTCTGCAGCTCCTCGATGATGCGCTGAATCTCCACGGTGGACTCCTGGGTGCGCTGGGCGAGGGTGCGGACCTCGTCGGCCACCACCGCAAAACCGCGCCCCTGGTCACCGGCCCGGGCAGCCTCGATGGCAGCGTTCAGTGCCAGCAGGTTGGTCTGTTCGGCGATGCCGCGGATGACATCGAGTACCGTGCCGATATTCTCGCTCTTGGCGCGAAGCTCGTTCATGGCCTCGGCGCTGCGCTCCACTTCCGTGGCCAGGGTCTTGATCGCCGTGCCCGTGTCCGTCACGACGCTCTGGCCGCGTTTGGCCGCCTGATCGGACTCCTGGGCGGACTCCGCGGCCTGGCTGGCGTTGCGGGCAATCTCCTGCGCGGTGGCGGTCATTTCGTTCATGGCGGTGACCACCTGGTCCGTCTCCTCCTTCTGCTTGTTGGCGCCTTCCGTGGTGCGACGGGTGATCGAGTCCAGGGTGCCGGCCGCCTCGCCGAGCTGACGGCTGTCGCTGGTGATCTGCTGCACCAGCGCCTGCAGTGTTTCCATCAACTGGTTGAAATTCCGGCCCAGTTCCCCGACTTCGTCCCGGGTCTTCACGTCCACGCGGCGGGTGAGGTCGCCGTTGCCGTTGGTCATCTCGTGGACCATGTCGCTGATGGTCCTGTTGGTGGCCATGAGCGGCCGCAGGATGCCCCGGCTGATCAGCCACGCCGCGCCGATGCCGGCGAGGATGGCCACGGCGGTGAGAATGGCGACCAGGCGCGTGGCCTGCGCCGAGTCGGCGGTGGTCTGGTCGGCAATGGTGCGCAGGTCGTCGAACAGCGTCGTCTGCACGGCGTTGGCGTCCTCGACCAGCTGCGGGCCGTTGACCTCCATGTTGCTCTCCATGGCGGCCTGGCGCTCATTGGCGCCATCGACGATGGTTCGGAACGCATCCTGGTAGTTCTGCATGTGCGCCAGCGCCGTCTCGGTCATTTCCTCCTCGCGGGCGTCAATGATCTCGGCGAGCAGTTGTTCAATGGCGGCTTCCGACTCGGCGATCGCCTCCAGGGCGGGGGTTTCCAGTTCGGGGCTGGGACGGAACAGGTACTGCTGCGCCGCGAGCCGGGCCTGCATGACCGCACGCAGGGCCTGGGCCGCGTTGTTGGCGGTGAAGGCATCGCCGGCCTCGTAGGCCGTGTCCAGGATCTCCGCGATCTGCTCCTCGGCGCCGGGCCCATGGTCGTTCAGTTCGTTCTCGACGAGACGCTGCATCTCGCGCATGTTCGCGACCACATCCTGCCGGAACCCCTCGGTGTAGGCCGTTCCACGTTCGTCGATGTGGTCGAGCATCTCCCGCGCTTCACCCGGGGGCAATGTCGCCTGAGCCTCTTCCAGAGCCTGCCGGAACTCGTCGTAGCGTTCCTCGAATTCGGCGATGGCGTCCCCGTCCTGGTAGAACAGGAAGTCGTTGGCGGCCAGGCGCTGCTGGAAGGCGCTGCGCATCAGGGCGGTGGCGGAACCGGTTCCCGGAGCCAGGTCGTCCGCGATATGGCCGACCTGGCGGTCGAGGGTGGTGAACTGACCCACCGACACGATGCCGATGATGATCAACATGGCACCGATCAATGCTGGTGCAGCCAGACTTTTGGCCATCAACCCGAGGGAGTTGATGCGGCCGAATTGTTTCACCATGAGCCGTTATCCTGTTATGTATTATCGATTTGCAACTCCTCCTTATGAATAACGGCGGTATCCGGAGAAACTTGAGAGCGGGGTGTCTCAGCGCCAGTCGCTGGTGACCTGTCGACTGTCCTCATTGACCGGCCGGGCGAGAAGTCCGGTCTGGCTGACGCGGACGCGGTAGCGCGCCCCGTCCTCCATGGGCAGGTAGGTGGCGCTGCCGTAGACGGCGTCCACCCAGGGCATGAGGCGGTCGTGGTCGCGGGCAATGCGCCACAGGTCCAGCCCGTCGTCCCGGCCCATGGCGTGCACGCTGCGCTCGCGACCGCGCTCCTGGTCGATGTCACTGTAACGGCCGCTCAGACGCTCGAGGCGGTAGTGGCTGTCCATCCCTGCAAGAACGGCCGGGCCCTGCCACTTGAGCACCCGGGCATCGAGTTGCCATTCGTCGCCGTGGATGCGGTAGCGTTCAACCATGGGCGAGTCCGGATAGCGCAGCGTCGCGGTGTAGAGCTGCTCCCCTTCACGGGTGAACGCGATCTCCAGCACATCCCGCTCCTGGGTCAGGCGGTCATAGGTGTGCAGGTTGGCACCCACGGCTCCCACCGTCAGCCCGGAGGCCACCAGGAGGGTGCCCAGCAGGCAGTGGCCGCAGCCGTTGGCCAGGCGTAGCCGGCACAGCCGTATCACGCCGAGTACGAACAGCAGAGCGCCGATGCCGCCGGCGACGAGGGCCGCGATGCTCGTGTAGGCCATTATGGGTGATCCTCCTGATCGGTCCGGCAGACGTGCCGCGGGACTTTCGGTTGTTGTCTCAACTCACTATCCTACAGGCCGATTCATCCTCGGCGGGAGTCGGTCATCGACACGGTTCATCCTACACCCGGTACCTTACCCGAGCCCCAGGCCATTCTGCGTGGCGTGTTCGGCTACGACAGCTTCCGCCCGATGCAGGAGCAGGTGGTCCACCACGTCACGGGCGGTGGTGACGCGCTGGTACTGATGCCGACCGGCGGTGGCAAATCCCTGTGCTACCAGATTCCGGCCCTGGCGCGCGAGGGCACGGGGGTGGTGGTGTCGCCGCTGATCGCGCTCATGGATGACCAGGTCGCAGCGCTGGTGCAGAGCGGCGTCAACGCCGCCTGCCTGCACTCGGGGCTCGAGTTCGACCAGGTCCGCGCCGTGGAGCAGCAGTTGCTGGAGGGGACGCTGGATCTGCTCTACGTGGCCCCCGAGCGGCTGCTGACGCCGCGCATGCAGCAGCTCCTTCGTCAGGCGCGCCCGGCGCTGTTCGCCATCGATGAGGCCCACTGTGTCTCCCAGTGGGGGCACGACTTCCGGCCCGAGTACATGCAGCTTGCGGTGCTCGGCGAGCAATGGCCGGACGTGCCGCGGGTGGCCCTGACGGCCACGGCGGATCCGCGGACCCGGGAGGAGATCCTGGAGCGGCTGGCCATGCCGCACGCGGAGCGTTTCGTCTCCAGTTTCGACCGCCCCAACATCCGTTATCGGGTGGCCGAGAAGCGCAATGCCAAACAGCAGCTCAAGACGTTCCTTGAACGGGAACAGGCGGGCCACTCGGGCATTGTCTACTGCCTCTCCCGGCGCAAGGTGGACGGCCTGGCGGCCTGGCTGCAGGAACAGGGCTGGACGGCGCTGCCATACCACGCCGGGCTCCCGGCGGAGGAGCGGCGGCGCAACCAGGAGCGCTTTCTCGCCGAGGACGGGGTGATCGTCGTGGCCACCATTGCCTTCGGCATGGGCATCGACAAGCCGGACGTGCGGTTCGTCGCCCACCTGGATCTGCCCCGGAGCCTGGAGGCCTACTATCAGGAAACCGGCCGGGCCGGCCGCGACGGGCTGCCGGCGGAAGCGTGGATGGTCTACGGGCTGCAGGACGTCATTCTCGTGCGCCAGCAGATCGAATCCTCCGGTGCCGATGCGCAGCGGCGCCAGGTGGAGCGGGGCAAGCTCGAGGACATGCTGGCGTTCTGCGAGCGGCTGCACTGCCGACGGCAGGTGCTGCTCAGCCATTTTGGCGAAACGGAGCACCCGCCCTGCGGTAACTGCGACACCTGCCTGGAGCCCCCGGAGAGCTGGGATGCCACCGAGGATGCCCGCAAGGCGTTGTCCTGTGTCTGGCGGACGGGCCAGCGTTACGGTGTGACCTATCTCATCGAGGTGCTGCAGGGCAGCGAGTCGGAGCGTGTCCGTCAGAACGGCCATGACCGCCTGACCACCTGGGGAATCGGGGCGCACCTGGATGCGGCGCAGTGGAAGGCGCTGTTCCGGCAACTGGTTGCACGCGGCCTGCTGACGGTGGATGCGGACGGGTACGGTGCACTGCAGCTCACCGAGGCGTGTCGACCGGTGCTCCGGGGCGAGCAGTCACTGACGCTGCGCCGGGACCGTCGCCAGCGCAAGGCGAGCCGGCGTCGCCTGCCCGGTGAAGGGCTCATGGATGAGGCAAGTCACGATCTGTGGGAGGCGCTGCGCGCCTGTCGTCGCCGCCTGGCCCAGGAGCAGGGCATTCCGCCGTACATGATCTTTCACGACAGCACGTTGATGGAGATGGTGCAGGCGCGCCCGGAGAGCCTGGATGCACTTGCCGCCGTCAGTGGAGTTGGCGAGCGCAAGCTGGAGCGTTACGGCGACGATTTTCTCGAGGCGATCCGCAGCGTGGTGACCCCGTGACGGGCAGGTCACTGCCGCTGGCCATGGATCCAGTCCACCAGGTCCTGAAACACCGTTGCCATCGCCGCGTTGGTCGCCACGACGCCGGCCTCCGGCGTCGCCTCGGCGCTGTCTTCGGCGGCCTGGAACCGCCGTGTGGCGACGACCCGGCTCTCCCGCAGATCCACCACCCGCGCACGGATTTCCACGCGGGCACGGCCGCTGTCACGCTCGCGGAAATCGTGCTCCAGGGCCAGCAGCTCGGTCTCCAGGCGGTAATGGGCCGGCGCCGAGGTGCTTGAAGACAGCACCGTCTCGAACAGCCCGGCCTCCTCGAATGCCGAGACCAGGCGTGGGTGGAGCAGACGGCCGGGGTCGTCCGCCCAGCGGTTGCGGGCGTAGTAGCGCTGTTCGAACTCGCTCTGCCGGTACGCCATGTCGGCGCCGGCCAGCGCCGATACGGCCGTCGGCCGGGCGACGTGAATGGTGGCCTCGATGGGGGCGTCCACGGCGGTCGGCAGCGCCGGATTGAGGTCCCAGGTGCGTCGGGCATCGTCCGGCGGAGCCTGGAACGTTGTGCATGCGGCCAGCAGCAGCGGCAGAACGGCCGGAATCAGGCGCTTGCAGATCACACGCGTGTCTCCCGTGTCAGTCGGATTCGCCCGGCCCGGGCGGGCGCCTCGGGGCGCCGAAGATCAGCCGGTTCGGGTGCTCGGTGAGCTCGGTGCCGAGGCGTTCATAGGTGCCGGTCAGCCCCTGCACGTCGAGCAGCAGTTGATTGAGCTGGGGCAGCGTTTCCCGGTCAAGTCGTTGCAGGGCCAGTTCGCCACGTTCACCGGTATCGCCGAGCCGCTCGGCCGTGTCGCCGAAACGCCGGGCGGTCTCGTCGAACGTCTCCAGGGTCCTGTCGATCCGTGCCATGGTCTCGGGCGCACCCGACAGCACCGCACGCGTGTCGCGCAACAGCGCCTCGGTTTCCGCCAGGGTGGCGGTGAGCTGCTCGGAATTGGCGGCCAGTGTGCCGCTGATGGTCTCCACGTGATCCATGGTGGACTGCAGTGTCCGGAGGTTGTCGTCCGACAGCAGCACCTCCAGCTGCCGCCCGACCCGGTCGATACTGGCAAGGCCATCCTCCACCGCCGTCTCCAGCCGCGTGCGCAGGGAGGGCGCATTGGGGAGCACCGGGTAGGCGTACTCGTCCGCCAGCGCCGGCCCCGCATCGGCGCTGCCCGGAACGAGCTCCAGGTGGCCCAGGCCGGTGAGTCCCTGACTCCCGAGCCGAACGCGGGTGTTGGCCCGCACCGGCACGTCCGGGTCGACGCTGATGAGCACACGCACGTTGCCCTGGCTGTCGATACCCAGCTCGCGCACGCGGCCCACGTCGATGCCCTGGTACTTGACCGTGGAATTGGTGCCCAGGCCGGTCATGGGCTCGGTGGGCTTGACCAGAAAGCGGTTGCCGTCATCCCGGGTGAAATCGCCCGCGAGCCAGAGCCCGGCGGCGAGCAGTGCGACCCCGAGGACGACCACGAAAAGGCCGACGATCGTATAGTTCACGCGGTTGTGCATGCTGCCTCCCGGCCTGTCATCCGTGGTGGGCTCGCTGCACCCCCTGGAAGTAAGCACGGGTGGTGTCATCCGTGCTCTCCAGGAGGGCGTCCATGGTATCCAGGGCCCAGACGCGCCGGTGGGCGAGAAAGGCCACACGGTCCGTCGCCCGGCGCAGCGACTCCGGGTCGTGGGTGATCATGATCACCGTCAGCCCGAGCAGATCGCGTAGCGTCGCGATACGGTCATCGAACGCGGTGGTGCTGATCGGGTCCAGCCCCGACGTGGGCTCGTCCAGAAACAGCAGTTCCGGGTCCAGTGCCAGCGCGCGCGCCAGCGCCGCACGCTTGATCATGCCCCCGCTGAGAGTGTCCGGGTACTTGTCTGCCGCGTCGGCGGGCAGGCCGGCAAGCCCGATCTTGACGCCGGCGAGCTCGTTGCAGAGTTCACGGTCCAGCCGGGCGTGCTCGCGGATCACCATGCTGATGTTCTGGCGCACGGTCAGTCCGGTGAACAGGGCACCCTGTTGAAAAAGCACCCCCATGCGCTGGCGTAGCGCCTGCAAACGCTGACCGTGCAGCCGGGTGGCATCCATGCCGAGAATCTCGATGCGGCCGGCTGATGGCGTCTGCAGTAGCATCATCTCGCGCAGCAGAACCGTCTTGCCCGTGCCGCTGCCGCCCACGAGTCCGAGAATCTCCCCCCGCCGGACATCCAGGTCCAGGTTCTCGTGAATGGTGGTGGTGCCGAAGCGCGTGCACAGCCCGGTCACCCGGATGACCGGCGTCGGTGAGGGGGTTGGCGACGCGATGGCGGCTGCAGTCATAGATTCAGCATGTTGAAGACCACGGAGAACGCGGCGTCAGCCACGATCACCAGGAAGATGCCCTGGACCACGCTCCTGGTGGTGGCCCGCCCGACGCTTTCGGTGCTGCGCTCCACATGGAAGCCATGGTAGCAGGAGACCATAACGATCAGTATGGCAAACACCGGCGCCTTGATGATGCCCACCCAGAAACTGCTGGTGGCGATGGCTTCGGGCATGCGCTGCAGAAACTCGGCGAAACCCACGTCGAAAAACAGGGACGCCACGCTCATGCCCCCGAGCATGCCGAAGACGTTGGCGAAGATGGTCAACAGCGGCATGACGATGAGCATGGCCAGCAGTTTGGGGAGTACCAGCATCTCGTAAGGCGTGATGCCGATGACCCTGAGCGCGTCCACCTCCTCGGTCATGTGCATGGTGCCGATCTGCGCCGCGTACGCCGACCCCGTCCGCCCGGCGACGATGATGGCGGTCATCAGCGGTGCCATCTCCCGCAGCATGGTCAGGCTCAGCAGATCCACCAGGAAGATGTTGGCGCCGTACTGCTGCAGCGGTGCTCCCCCCTGATAGGCGATCACCACCCCGGTGAGGAAGATGAGCAGCCCGAGAATGGGCAGGGCACGCACGCCCCCGTGATCGATCTCGCCGACCACCTCGCGCCAGCGGATGCGGTGGGGCTTCAGCAGCCTCGGTGCCACGTCCATGGCGACGGCACCGGTGAACGCGAGAAATGCGGGCGGTCTGCCCAGCATCCCCATGGTTGCCCTGCCGAGACGGTGCAGCGGGCCGTCGGCGGGTGCGGTCTGTGCGCCGCCGGTCAGCCGGTGTTGATCGACCAGCTCCAGAAACGCCCGGTGCTGCGCTGGGATGGTGTCGCGGTCGACGGTGTCCCCGCGCGACTCGATGGTGGCCAGGTGGCGGTGCAGGCAGAGGGCGCCGGCCGTGTCCAGGCCCGTGATGGTGTCCGTCTCCAGGGTGACTGACCCCGTGACCTCCCTGGGCAGGGCGGGCATGCGTCGCGACAGCCCCTCCCATGTCCAGTCGCCGCTGCAGATCAGGGCGTGTCGGGGTCCGTCCCAGTGCAGTGATGGAAGGGTCGCTGTCTCGTCCGTCGTCATCCTGCCTGTCCATTGCCTGTAGGTCGGCGTCGCGGCCGTTGATTCCCGGAGCCGTTCACGGGAGGATGCCGCCCATGTCGAACGCATCCACCGTCTCCCCTGCATTGTGCGTGGATCTGCACACCCATTCCACCGCGTCTGACGGCGCCCTGTCACCGGCTGCGCTCGTGGAACGCGCCGCGGCGGGGGGCGTGACCACCCTCGCACTGACGGACCACGACACGGTGGCCGGTGTTGCGGCGGCCCGGGAGGCCGCCGCAACCGCCGGTATGCAGCTGGTGGCCGGCGTGGAGATCTCCACGCTCTGGGAGCGTCGGGAGATTCATGTGGTCGGGCTGGGAGTCGGGGCGCACCCGGTCTTCAACCAGGGTCTTGTTCATCAGCAGGCGCAGCGCTGGCGCCGCGCGGAGCAGATCGCCACGAAGCTGGCGAAACGGGGGTATCCGGGCGCCTATGAAGCGGTCGCCGGTGAAGAAGGCCGGGCACCTGGCCGTGCCCACTTCGCCCGCTGGCTGGTGGCGCAGGGTGCCGCGCGGGACTTCCGGCAGGTCTTCAAACGTTTTCTGGGACGTAACGGTCATGCCTGGGTGCGGCCGGAGTGGGTGAGCATGGCGACGGCGGTGCAGTGGATCCATCTCGCCGGCGGTGTGGCCGTCCTCGCCCATCCCTTTGCCTACGCCATGACCGGCGCGTGGCGTCGCCGGCTGTGTGAGGCGTTCGTGGAGGCAGGGGGTGACGGTGTCGAGGTGGTCACCGGCCGCACGACCCCCACACAGGTCCGCGACGGCATCGGGCTTGCGTTGCGTCACGGTCTGCGGGCCTCCCTGGGCTCGGATTTTCATCGGGACGGTAGCGGCCTGGAGCCGGGGCGGCTGGCGTCACTTCCCGAGGCGGTCACGCCCGTATGGTCGGTGGAGCAATCTGCGACTCGCCCAACAGATCTGTCTTTCCGGTCCGTGTAATCTCCGCTGGTTGATCAAGTGTGCGCGCCTGCTGCCGATAGCCCGATTGGCTGGAGCCGTGGCGGCACAGTCAATGGAGCACGATCAGACTGAGGGGACTCTCACCCATGGGCCGTTTTTTCCGTCGTAGCATTCGTAACAAGCTGCTGTTGATTACCGGCGGTGGTACCGCTCTGGTGCTGGCCGCAACCCTGTTCGGCATGTACCAGCTGTTCGGCACCATCCAGGGGTTTCAGCGCCTGGCCACGGTGGAGTCCGGGCATGAGCGCCAGATGCAGATGATCCGGGCGAATTTCTCCGGCCAGATGGAGGAATGGCTCACGATGCTGCTCCGGGGCGGCAGTCAGAACTACCGTGACGAGCACTGGGAGAACTTCCAGGCGTTCCACGCCGAGATCCAGGCGGACTCGGCCGCGCTGATGGACGAGATCGAGCACGACAGCGTACTCGAATCCCTGGCCCGTTTCCGCGCTGCCCACCAGGAGATGGAGGCGCAGTTCACCGAGGCCAAAGAGATTTTCGAGGAGACCCACGGTGACCCGATGGCGGGCTACAGCTGGGCACAGGACGCCGAGGAAGAGAGCCTCGCGGCCCTTCGCGAGGCCCGGGACGGTATGGTCGACGTGGTTGCCGACCAGACGGACAGCAACCTCGGCCAGGCGAGCACGGCCATCTGGTTGAGCCTGGGGCTTCTGGCTACCGCGGTCGGTGTGGCGTTCGTTGTTTTCCTGGTCCTGCTGCAGCGAGGCATTATCCGGCCGGCGGCGGATCTCTCCGAAGATCTGGACCGGCTGGCCCGGGGTGACTTCAGCCAGCCCGTGCGACGTAACACCGAGGACGAGCTGGGCGCCATCGCCGCATCGGCCCAGCAGCTCCAGCAGCAGCTGGGGCACATGATCGGTCAGGTTCGGGACGCAGTCAGTCAGCTGGCGTCGTCCGCGGAGGAGATGTCGGCAATCTCCGAACAGACGGCCAGTGGCGTGGATCGGCAGCGCTCGGAGACCAACAGCGTGGCCACCGCCATGAACGAGATGACCGCCACCGTTCAGGAGGTCGCGCGCAACGCCACTGAAGCCGCACAGGCTGCGACGGACGCCGATGGTCGTGCCAGTGAAGGGCAGTCGGTGGTGAACGAGACCGTGGACTCGGTCAACCGGCTGGCCTCGGAGATGGAGCGCGCGGGCGAGTCGGTGGGCAACCTCAACCAGGAAAGCGAGGCCATCGGGTCGGTGCTCGTGGTCATCCGCGATATTGCCGAGCAGACCAATCTCCTGGCACTGAATGCCGCGATCGAGGCGGCCCGCGCCGGCGAGCAGGGGCGCGGGTTCGCGGTAGTGGCCGACGAGGTGCGCAACCTGGCGCAACGGACCCAGGCCTCCACCCAGGAGATCCAGGACATGATCGAGCGGGTGCAGAAGGGCACGGGTGACACGGTGACTGTCATCGAACAGAGCCGGGCGCAGACGCAGACGGTGGTGGATCAGACCCGCAACGCCGGCGAGGCGCTCCAGGGCATTGCCACGGCGGTTGGCCGGATTACCGAGATGAACACGCAGATCGCCAGCGCCGCGGAGGAACAGAGCTCCACCGCCGAGGAGATCAACCGCAACGTGGACACCATCAACTCCGTTGCGGAGGAGAGCAGCGAGGGCGTTCAGAGCGGGCGACGCGCCAGCGAAGAGCTTGCCAGGCTGTCCTCGGAACTGCAGGATCTTGTGAGCGAATTCCGCGTGAACCAGTGAGGCAGACATGACCGATATCGGAGATCAGCCTCTGGACGCTTCCTACGAGGCGTTCCTGGAGGCCGTCGTGGACAGTGGACTGGTCTGGGGCCTTTGCGATGACGAGGGTTGGGCCATGGTGCCGTCGGCCGACGACGATGAGGCCATGGTCATGCCCTTCTGGAGCAGCGAGGGTGGGGCCACCGCGTGTGCCAGCGGGGAGTGGGACGGTTTCGTGGCCGAGCCCTTGCCGCTGGAGGACTTCATGGAGCAGTGGCTCCCCGGCATGGAAGGCGACGGGCACCGCGCCGGTGTCGACTGGAGCGCGGACCTGGACGGTGTGGAAGTGCCGCCACTCGAGTTACAGGCGGATCTGGAAGCGACGCTCGTCGGTCGCGATGACGAGGACGAGTAGTCAGCCCGGGCCCGGATCATGGCCACCTCCGCGTTGACAGAGCGGCTGCTTGCCGCCGTTACCGACCCGCTGCACCCCGGCCTGCGGATCCAGGCCGTGGAGCAGGGGGAAGTAACCGCATACCTGCCGCTGCACGAGGGCTTCATCGGCAATCCCTGGAGCGGGTACGTCCATGGCGGGGTGTTGACCACGTTGCTGGACAAGACAACCCGCGCCGCCGCGCTGGCATTGGTTGACGCGGGGGAGAGCGTTGCGCCGCTGGATCTGCGCGTCGATCACCTGGGGGCAACGGCAGCCCCCGACGGGCTGCTGGCGCGAGCGCGCTGTACGCGCCTGACGTCCACGATTGCGTTCCTCACCTGCGAGGTGGTGGATGCACGCTCCGGGCAGGTTGTTGCCAACGGCGTCAGCAGCCTACTGCGGACGCCGCAGGAGGAGGGTGCTTGAGCGAGTTCAGGGACATGGTGCTGGCCGCGCGCCAGCGCAGGGACTACCAGCAGCTCATCGATCTCATCCCCTATGCCCGGATGCTGGGGATAACGGTGCATGAGGACGATGACGGCGAGCTGGTGTTCCGGCTTGCGTTCCGGAAACAGAATATCGGCAACCCGGCCATGCCGGCACTGCATGGCGGCGCCGTGGGTGCATTCATGGAGCATGCGGCGATCGTGCAGCTGCTGGGGCGCCTGGAGGCGACCATGATCCCGCGGGTGGTGGATTTCTCCATTGACTACCTGCGGCCCGGACGCCCCGAGGATGCGTTTGCCTGCTGCCGGGTCTGGCGGCAGGGGCAGCGGGTTGCCAATGTGGCCGTGGAGACGTGGCAGTCCGATCGCGACGCCACCATTGCCACGGCGAGAGGGCATTTCCTGCTGTCGCGCCCGGTGGGCGAGGACTGAGCGCCCGGGGCTCTATTCGTCCACGCTGAACGATTTCACGAACAGGATGGCCGCCGCAGGGACGTGAACGATCCCCAGTGAGGCGGCGAACACCAGCACCATGTTCAGTTCCGTCATGACGCCGTACAGGCGCGCCATCACCCAGCCGAACACGATGCCGGTGCCGATGAGCACCAGGCGCGACGTGCGCAGGTGATTAACCGTTGGCACGCGATAGGGCAGCTGGCGGTGAACATAGGCGGCAGCGCCGAGTGACAGCGCGGCGATGATGGCAAGCACGAGATTCAGCATGGAGCCCTCGGGTCAGGGACGGACCACGGCCATGGACAGCACCACGAGCGCGGCCAGGATGATCAGGGACGCCGCCATCAACAGCTTGCGCACGGGCCCTCGACGCCCGTACATGGCCCAACCCAGCAGCACGAAGGCGATCGTGCCGATCAGCAGCAGTGCGGTTTCAAGCATGGTGTTCCGAATCAGCGGCAGCGAACGTCGTCTACGGTATCACGCCTGTCCATGAGGATGGTGGCATCCGCAAAGCCCGTGCGCTCCCGTCCCGCGTGGTCCCGCAGAACCAGGTACGCTGACCCCTGGAAATGTTCGGCGGCGTTCTCGTGGTGTTGCCCGAGCGGGGCGTCGGGGCCGTTCCACTGGAACGCGTGCATGGCGTCCACGCTGACCCGCTGCAGGGACGCCGGCCCGTTGAGACGCCGTTCGGCACGGTCAGGGAGATTGATCGGGACTTCCACGACACTGCGGCTGCCGGCAGCGACGTGGCGCTGCTGGCCATTGTCCATGCTGATCAGTTCGTCATTGATGCCGCCGCCGCTGCGATCCGTATCCAGCGTGTAGCGGCTGTTGCCGGTATTGCGCAGCTCCACTTCCAGGTAGCGGGTTTCCATGAGTTCCCCGTCCACCATGGCACGCCCCGTCACGCCGCTGATACCCGCCACCCGTGCTTCCAGGTCGTTGCTGATCTGCACCGGGTGGCCTCCTGCCCGGACGCGCCATTCCCGTTCGCCAGTGACCGGCACCCGGTCGTCGTTGAAGTGCAGCGTGACATGCACGGTTTCATCGCCGGAGGTGCTGTCGGGCAGTGCCTCGCCGTCCAGGTCATACCAGGGGGTGACCGCGTCACGGTTGACCAGTGTGGCCGTCGCGGCGCCATCGCCGTTGCGTAGTTCCGCCCGGCTCACGGTCCAGTGGCCAGCGGGCTGTTCGTTGCCGCAGGCCTCCGCCATATGCGCAAGCATGGGGTGGCTGAAGCGATGGTCGGCGTCCCAGGGATCGTCAACGGCCAGCGTAACCCGGCCATCCCCCCAGTAGACGGCTTCTGCGGACAGGGAGGTGGACTGCACCGAATCGGACGCCACTGACACGTCCAGGTCGCGTCGCTCCACGACACTGTCGGGGCCCGGGGAGCTGCTGCAGGCGGCGATGGCCACAGCGGCGCCGGTGACCAGGACCGGACGAAGGCAGAACGATGGCATTCCGTGCTCCTCGGCAGTGGTGATACGTCGAGGAGTGCAGTATTGCGTGACGGGAAAGGATGCGGCGTGGAGGAGTTCGCAGTTTCGGCGTTCCGCCGCGGCATCGTCGCCGCGACGGCCGGTATCGCCCGTGTCTCAGTGCCCGCCGCGGCGTTTCAGGTACGCGGTGCGGGCCAGCTCCCCGATATGGCAGCCGAGCATGATGCTGCTGACGAGAATCACGGCCCCGGTGACTTCATAGCCGTTGGTGGTGATGTAGTAGCCGGTGACCCCGAACACGGCACAGGCGGCGGCGCCCACCGTGAGCGAGAGCGTGTTGAGCAGCGCCCAGCTGCCCAGTTCGCGTTCCGGTTCGTTGTGGATGTCCGGCAATGCGGGGGTTTCACTCATGGTCCGTTCTCCTCGTGATTGCTTATTCGGAGGCACGCCCGAGGCGCGCCGATCCCGGTTGTGCACCGAGACTAGCACGCCTCGGGCGGCGCTGTCCCCGCACGCCTAGCGCGGCTGGTACAGCCGGTGAGCGGCGTCCCGGAACTCCGCCGCTTTCTCCTCCATGCCGCGATCCAGGGCCTCCCGGGTATCGAGGCCGTGCTCGCGGGCGTAGGCACGCACATCCTGCGTGATCTTCATGGAGCAGAAGTGCGGCCCGCACATGGAGCAGAAGTGAGCCACCTTGTGGCCTTCCTTCGGCAAGGTCTCGTCGTGATACTCCCGCGCCCGCTCCGGGTCCAGACCGAGGTTGAACTGGTCCTCCCAGCGGAACTCGAAGCGTGCCTTGGACAGGGCGTTGTCACGCACCTGGGCGGCCGGGTGGCCCTTGGCCAGATCGGCGGCGTGGGCGGCAATCCGGTACGCCACGATGCCCTCGCGCACGTCCTCCTTGTTGGGCAGACCGAGGTGCTCCTTGGGTGTGACGTAACAGAGCATGGCCGTGCCGTACCACCCGATCTGGGCGGCGCCGATCGCCGAGGTGATGTGATCGTAGCCGGGTGCGATGTCGGTGGTGAGGGGGCCGAGGGTGTAGAAGGGCGCCTCGTTGCAGATGGACAGCTCCTTGTCCATGTTCTCCTTGATCTTCTGCATGGGCACGTGCCCGGGGCCCTCGATCATGACCTGCACGTCGTGCTGCCAGGCGACCCGGGTCAGCTCACCGAGGGTCTCCAGCTCGGCGAACTGCGCCTCGTCGTTGGCATCGGCGATGCAGCCGGGCCGCAGGCCGTCCCCCAGGGAGAAGGCCACGTCGTAGGCCTTCATGATCTCGCAGATGTCTTCGAAATGGGTGTAGAGAAAGCTCTCGCGGTGGTGAGCCAGACACCATTTGGCCATGATCGAGCCGCCACGGGAGACAATCCCGGTCAGGCGGTTCGCGGTCATGGGCACATAGGGGAGCCGCACACCGGCGTGGATGGTGAAGTAATCCACACCCTGTTCGGCCTGCTCGATGAGGGTATCCCGGAACAGCTCCCAGGTGAGCTCCTCCGCCTTGCCATCCACCTTCTCCAGCGCCTGGTAGATGGGGACGGTCCCGATGGGCACCGGGCTGTTGCGGAGGATCCACTCGCGGGTTTCGTGGATGTGCTTGCCGGTGGAGAGATCCATCACCGTATCCCCACCCCAGCGGATGCCACGCACCATCTTCTCCACCTCCTCTTCGATGGAGGAGGTCACCGCCGAGTTGCCCAGGTTGCAGTTGATCTTCACCAGGAAGTTGCGGCCGATGGCCATGGGTTCCAGTTCCGGGTGGTTGATGTTGCTGGGGATGATCGCCCGGCCGCAGGCGACCTCCTGGCGCACGAACTCCGGCGTGATCTCGTCGGGAATCTGTGCCCCGAAGCCTTCACCGGCGTGGCGTTGCAGCAGGCGCTCGTCGGTAATCGCCTGGCGCTGCTGGTTTTCCCGGATGGCGATGTACTCCATCTCGGGGGTGATGATGCCGCGGCGGGCGTAGTGCATCTGCGTCACGTTCGCACCGGCGCGGGCGCGGCGGGGCGGGCGGATGTGTTCAAAGCGCAGCGCCGCGGTGGCCGGATCCGCGAGCCGCTCCTGCCCGAAGCCGGAGCTGGGTCCGTCCAGCAGGACGGTGTCGTCCCGTTCGAGAATCCACGCCTCGCGAATGGCGGGCAGCCCCTTGCGCAGGTCCACCGGGGTGTCAGGGTCGGTGTACGGCCCGGACGTGTCATAGACGGTGAGCGGCGGGTTGGCTTCGCGGCCGGTGTCGCCGACCGTGTCGGCCTGGGTGATCTCGCGCATGGGCACGCGCACGTCCGGTCGCGAGCCCTGCACATACACCCGCCGTGAGCCCGGGAACGGGGCGGTAATGGCCGGATCCAGGCCGTCCGGCTGGGCGTCGAAGGAGAAGGTTCTGTGTGTCATCGTGTTTTCGGTCCCTGTTGGAAGCCGGCATGGGCCGGCGCCGCGGAAAACACGAAGCGAGAGCGCTTTCGATGAGAGCTGTCATCAAAGCTTCCCTACGCCGGTGCGAGCCGGGTCAGGTTCAAAGGGTATTTCTCAGCACTCCGGCGCTGCCGGAGGCACCCCCGCTTCGGATTGGTGTCGTGTGGCCGTCAACCGACCACCCCGACAGGGTAATGCATCACGCAGACGAGACAAGCCGCCGCTTTTTGCGGCACACTCCGACTGGCGAGCATGGAGCTGAGCGACAGAATGCAAACGGATTGCTGCCCATGATGCACTGCGTCTAGGGTTTTGCGGCCTGATGGGCTACCGTCGGACCGTAAAATAAGAACAGGACTGATAAATACAAAAGGAATTCACCCGCTGGTTGTAACCAGTGCACTTTGCGTCACCCACCGGGCCAGGGCCCGGCAATTCCGAAACCGAAACCGTCACGACGGGGGGAGACCAATGAATCTCGGTGTACTCGCTTTTCTGGCATTGCTGCCACTGGCAACAGTGGGGCTGTTTCTGGTCGTCCTGCGATGGCCTGCCAAACATGCAATGCCGCTTGCCTATATCGTCGCTGTTGCCATCGCGTTGATCTTCTGGGGTACCGACTTCGCGACCGTAGCGGCAGCATCTGTCAACGGCATTGTTGTTGCCCTGAACATCTTGTTCATCGTATTCGGCGCCATTCTATTGCTCTATACGTTGCGTGAGAGCGGCGCCATCGCCACCATCCAGCGCGGCTTCGCCGACATTTCACCCGACCGCCGTGTTCAGGCGATCATCATCGCCTGGCTGTTCGGCTGCCTGATCGAGGGGGCATCCGGTTTCGGTACGCCGGCCGCCATCGCCGCTCCGCTGCTCGTCGCGCTGGGCTTCCCGGCCATGGCCGCGGTGGTGTGTGCCATGATCATCCAGTCCACGCCGGTGTCGTTCGGCGCCGTCGGTACGCCGATTCTGGTGGGCGTGAATGATGGTCTGTCCGGTCAGAGCGTCACCGACCGCATGCTCGAAAGCGCCGGCCTGGAGCACATGCAGTACGTCGAGCAGATCGGCATGCAGGTGGCGGGCATCCACGCCATTCTCGGCCTGATGGTGCCGCTGATCATGGTGGGCATGCTGACCCGCTTCTTCGGCAAGAACCGCTCCTTCGCCGAAGGCCTGAAGGTGTGGCCGTTTGCCCTTTTCGCCGCGGTTGCCTTCGTGGTGCCGTACTTCGCCGTGGCAGCGCTGCTGGGGCCGGCATTCCCGTCCCTGCTCGGTGGCCTGATCGGCCTGGCGATCGTGGTTCCGGCGGCCCGTGCCGGCTTCCTGATGCCCAAGGAGACGTTCCAGTTCGAGGATCGCAAGTACTGGCAGCCTGAGTGGATCAGCCGCTTCCAGGACGATACCCAGCCCGACCGTGCCGAGGGGGCACAGCTGACGCAGATGCAGGCCTGGGCGCCTTACGTCATCGTCGCCGTGCTGCTGGTGATCACCCGCACGGTTGACCCGATTGTCGAAGCACTGCAGTCGGTGACACTGTCCTGGTCGAATATCTTCGGCACCGAAATCAGTGCCAGCTCCCAGCCCCTGTACCTGCCCGGGTTCATGCTGCTGGTGACGTCCGTGATTACCTACTTCCTGCACCAGATGTGGAATCACGGTAGTTATGGCGAAGCCTGGAAGACCGCCGGCAAGACCATTGTCGCGGCAGGTGTGGCCCTGATCTTCGCCGTTCCCATGGTGCAGGTGTTCATCAACTCCGCACCGGGCGGCCTGGAGGACGTGTCAGACATCCGTGCGGCCGTGGAAGGCGGCGTGGCCATGGGTGCCGCGGCGCAGATCGCGAGCATGCCGGAAATGCTGGCCCAGGCCGTGGCCGCCCTGACGGGCAGCCTGTGGCCGATCTTCTCGCCGCTCATTGGTGGCCTCGGCGCCTTCCTGGCGGGGAGTAACACGGTCAGTAACCTGATGTTCTCCTACTTCCAGATCTCCACTGCCGAGCAGATCGGCCTCGGCTCTGCCGGTGCGTCGCTGATTGTCGCCCTGCAGGCCGTGGGTGGTGCTGGCGGTAACATGGTCACGGTGCACAACGTGGTTGCCGCATCGGCCACCGTGGGCCTGATCGGCCGTGAAGGGGATATCATCCGGAAGACCCTGCTGCCCATGACCTACTACGTACTGGGTGCCGGCTTGATTGGCATGGCCCTGGTCGCCGGCGGCGCCAACATCTGGTATGGCGTGTTCCTGCTGTGGGTCGCTTTCTGCATCGGGTTCATGATCATGAACAAGGGCAGGAAGCCGGAGTACGCAACCACGTCGTCGTAACACGCGCACGTAGTTGATGTTCGAGAAAACGCCCGCCCCGAAAGGGGGCGGGCGTTTTTTTGTTCAGCGCTGGGATTCAAGGAATGGTGGACGTGAACGTCCACCCTACGGCGGCTATCCCCGACCAGCGAGTCACGGCGTAGGGTGGATCTTCAGATCCACCATCCCACCGTCAATCGCGCGCACCCATCAGGCGTAGGGTGGACCTTCAGGTCCACCATCCCGCCGTCAGTCGTGTGCGCTCACGAGAATCAGGTGCAGACTCCGCGGCCCGTGCGCCCCGAGCTGGAGGGTCTGCTCCACGTCTGCGGTACGGGAGGGGCCGGTGATGAAGTTGAAGCTCCGCGGCGGGAAACCATCCCGCTCACGCATCAGCGCCCAGACATCCTCGAAGTGGGGGACAACCGCGTCCGCGCGCAGCAGGACGATATGGTAGTCGGGGAGGAAGTTCAGTGTGGTGGGTGTGTCGGCGCCGGAGAGCAGCACCAGGGATCCCGTTTCCGCAACACCCAGATCCGCCACGCTGACGCCCACCAGTGCCTCGCGGCCGTGGGTTGCCTGGGCGGTATCCAGGGAGTCCGGCCAGGAGACGCTCTCCAGCAACCGGTGCGGCGCCAGATGGACCGTGTTGCCGGCCGGTTTGTCCGCGAGGTAGGTGGCAACCGCCCCGCCGACGTCCGCAACAGTATCCACGCGTGCCCAGGTCGCCGCTGCGGCTTCGAAGCAGCGCAGGAACCGGGACAGGTCGTCGTCATCCCAGACAGGGCGCGGCGACGTGTCGTTACCCAGCGCTGCGAGCCGCGAACTGCTCGCCGTCGCGGCATCGGGGGCGGTGGTCCGCCCGAGGCTTGAACGAATCTTGCCAAGAATACGGTCGCGCGCGGAACTCATGCGCTGGTCTCCTTCTTCCGCTGCTGCCAGGCGGCCTGAAAGGTGGTCTTCTGCGGTGCCGGGAAGTCACGCCCGGCGGTCCAGGCGCCCGCCAGCGGCAGCTTCCGGAAACGCCCCCGCCGGCGACCGAGCCGGCCGAGCAGCCCGATCCCCATGCGTGCGGCCAGACCGTAGAGCCGGGGGCGGCGGGCAAACCAGGCCCAGATATTGAGGCCGTATCGGGTACTCTTGGGCGTCAGCCCCTGGTCATGCTGCGCCTCGCGCAGATCGCGCAACAGGTCCGGCAGGGGAATGCGCACCGGGCAGACGCTCTGGCAGCGACCGTTCAGCGTGCAGGCGTTGGGCAGGTCCCGGGTCTTGTCGAGCCCCACGATCATGGGCGTGAGCACCGAGCCCATCGGCCCGGGATAGACCCAGCCGTAGGCGTGCCCGCCGATGGCGGAATAGACGGGGCAGTGGTTCATGCAGGCGCCGCAGCGGATGCAGCGGAGCATCTCCCGGAACCGGCCCTCCAGCATCCGTGTGCGTCCGTTGTCGATCAGCACGATGTGGAACGCCTCGGGGCCGTCCGTGTCCTCGGGCCGCGCGGGGCCGGTCACCATGGTGGTGTACGCCGTCATCTCCTGGCCCGTGGCACTGCGGGCGAGCAGGCGCAGAATGGTGGATGCGTCGTCCAGGGTCGGCACCAGCTTCTCGATGCCGGCAATGGCCACGTGCACCCGGGGCAGGGAATGGGTAAGGTCGCCGTTGCCTTCGTTGGTGACCAGGAACATGGACCCTGTCTCGGCCACCAGGCAGTTCGCCCCGGTGATGCCCACGTCGGCGTTGAGAAACTTGTCACGCAGAATGCCGCGGGCTTCATCCACCAGGTCCGGCACCTCCCGTAGCTTCTCCTTGAGCGTGCCGTGGTGATGGTGCTCGTTGAACAGCTCGGTGATCTGCTGCCGGGTCTTGTGGATGGCCGGGGCGATGATGTGGCTGGGCGGCTCTTTCGCGAGCTGGATGATGTATTCACCGAGATCGGTCTCCACCGTCTCCAGCCCGGCGGCATCCAGCGCCTCGTTGAGCTGCACCTCTTCGCCGGCCATGGTCTTGCCCTTGGTGACCATGCGGGCGTTTTCCTGCCGGCAGATGTCGACGATGATCTCCTGGGCTTCCTGCTGGGTCTCGGCCCAGTGCACGTGGCCGCCGGCCTCGCGCACCCTGGCCTCGAACTGCTCCAGGTAGACATCGAGATGCGCCAGGGTGTGGTCCTTGATGGCCCGGCCACGGTCCCGCAGCCCCTCGAAGTCCGGGAACTGGTCCACCAGCACCTTGCGCTTGCCCACGAAGCCTTCCTGCACCCGGGTCAGCGCCTGCTGGAGATCCTTGTTGTGCAGCGCCTCGCGGGCCTGGGGCTTGAACAGCTGTGAACGCGATTCCATCAGTTCTCCCCCTCGCCAATGGCCGCATCGCGGCCCGCCGTACCGGCCAGAACCTCGGCCACGTGGTAGGCCCGCACCGGCTTGTCGAGCCGCTGCAGCCGGCCGGCGATGTTGAACAGGCAGCCGAGATCGCCGGCGAGCACCGTGTCGGCGCCGGTGGCCGTGATGTCGTCGACCTTGTTCGAGACCAGCCGCTCGGAGATCTCCGGGTATTTCACGCAGAACGTGCCTCCGAACCCGCAGCAGACGTCGGTATCCGCCATCTCGCGCAGCTCGAGCCCCTCGACGGCGCCGAGCAGGGCGCGTGGCTGATCACGAATGCCCATTTCGCGGAGCCCCGAGCAGGAGTCGTGATAGGTGGTCACTCCCTCACGGCGCACACCCGAGAGTTCCACTTTCGCCACTTCCACCAGGAAGCGGGTGAGCTCCCAGGTTCGGCCGGCGAGTTCCCGCGCGGCTTCGGCCCATTGCGGATCGTCCCGCAACAGGTCCGGGTAGTGGCTGGTGATGGTGCCGCCGCAGGAGCCGGACGGCACCACGACATAGTCGTAACCGCGGAACGCCTCGATCACCTGCCTGGCGATGACGGCGGCGTGCTGGTTATCCCCGTTGTTGTAGGCCGGCTGGCCGCAGCAGGTCTGGGCCTCGGGCACATCCACCGTATAGCCCGCCTGCTCCAGGAGCTGTGCAGAGGCGAAACCGACGGAGGGGCGGAAGAGGTCCACGAGACAGGTAGCGAAGAGCGCGACGGTGCCGCGCGACTGGGTTGTTTCGGTCATCTGGAATCCCGGAGCTGGTTCGCGTTCGAAACTGCCGTGAATGTAGCCGTCCGGCGCCGGGGTGCCATGGCAGAAAATCCGCGTTCCGCGCGAGCCCCTTGAAACAGATCCCGGCCGCCCACAGCCTGTGCTAAAGGGTAACGTAAATCCGGTCCCATGAAACGTTGCACGGCAACGAGGAGCGATTATGAGTCTCACCGAGCAGAAGTGCACCCCGTGCCAGGGCGGTGTCGAGCCCATGCCCCGCGAGCGGGCCGAGGAGTTCATGGACCAGGTGCCGGGCTGGGAGTTGACCCATGAGGCCACGCGCCTGCAGCGCAGATTCAAGTTCAAGAACTTCGCCCAGGCCAACGCCTTCGTGGACCGTGTGGGCGAGCTGGCGGAAGCCGAGGACCACCACCCGGACATCACCTTCGGGTATGGCTACGCGCTGGTCGAGATCTGGACCCACAAGATCGGCGGCCTGCACGAGAACGACTTCATCTTCGCCGCCAAGACGAACGAGCTGTTCGAGGCGTAAGGTGTAGACGTAGGGCGCCGACGTAGGGTGGACCTTCAGGTCCACCATTGCGGAACCAACCTCGCGTGACGGGCGCGCGTACAAACAACGGTGGTGGACCTGAAGGTCCACCCTACGGGGCCCGAGGCATGGCCGTGGCCCGTAGGAGCGACGTCAGTCGCGACCCGGCTCGCCCTCCCGCTCCCACTTGCCGGACCGCCCACCGCTCTTTTCCATCAGGCGCACGCCGTCGATGGTCATGCCCCGGTCCATGCCCTTGCACATGTCGTACACGGTGAGGAGCGCCGCCTGCACGGCGTTCAGGGCCTCCATCTCCACCCCGGTGCGCTCCACCGTCTCCGTACGCGCTGTGCAATGAATGCCGCTGCCGTCATTCAGTGGTTCCAGCGTGACCTCCGCATGGGTAAGCTGGATCGGGTGGCACAGCGGTACGGTCTCCCAGGTCTTCTTGGACGCCATCAGCCCCGCAACCCGGGCCACCGCCAGCACATCGCCTTTCTTGATCCGCTGCTCACGGATGGCGGCCAGGGTGTCGGCTTCCATGTGAATCCGCCCCTCGGCAACGGCCACGCGCCGGGTGCTGTCCTTCTCGCCCACGTTGACGATATGGACTTCACCGGTTTCATTCAGATGCGGGAGCTTGCTCATGTTGCCTCCTTCGGGCCGTCGCGGTGGAGCTGCACACTATAACGCCTGTGCCGGCGTTTTCGGGCACCACGGGCGGTGGGCGGCGCTGTCCGGCATACTGGCGCTGGTGCTCGGCGGGTGTGCAGCAGTCGGCCCGCCGCCCGCTCCCGACCCTGATGCGCCGGGCGGTGCGTGTCGGGTGTTCTTCGCCGATCTCGACCGTGCCGTCACTGAGGCCGGCGTGCGCGATGGCATCGGCGGCCCGGCCGAGGCCCATCCCTACCTTCGCGGCACACGCTTCCTGCAGGCCTTCAATGACGCGCTGGACGATCCTGACCTGCGTGTGGCCTGGCTGGATACCGCCCAGCAGACCGATCGCGACGCCAGAGCCCTGGAGCTGATCAACCTCGGCGGGGCTGCCCTGCAGGGCATCGGGCTGCCGCCGGGCACGGACAACCCGTGGCAGGCCGTGGCTGATTGTGGGGATACGCTGCGGGCACTGGACCGCCTGGATGACGATCCGGCAGCGTGGCGTGGCGCACGCGATGCGCTTACCGTGCCCGACGAGTACATCACCTGGCACCGGGCGGCCGGGATTTACCCGGTCAGCCGCTGGTTCATCCGTGCGGGCGTTGGCGCCTGGCAACGGGGCGTGCGCGACACGTTCGAGAGCGCGCGGCCCGACGACGAACCCGCCTACCGATACGCGCCAGCAGGGGACGCGGTAGTGGCGCTGGATCAGGCCAGCGCTCTCCTGGCGGACGCGGAACGGGACGCTCTGGGCCGGCCACGATTACTGGCACGCGACTGGCAGCGCCTGTTTGACGCGTACGCACCGGTCATCGAAACGGAGGGGGAGGCACCCCACAACCGGATCGGGGCGCCGGGCCAGGACGCCGACGGGCAACCTGTCGTGGATACCAGCCGGCCCGTCGTTTACACGTCGGTATCGAGCACGCGCTTTGCCGGGGCGACCCACGTGCAGCTGAACTACACGTGGTGGTTCACCGAGCGTCCGGTGGATCACTGGTTCGATCTGCTGGGCGGCGCGCTGGATGGCCTGACTCTCCGGTTGACCCTGGCGCCCACAGGCGAGCTGCTGCACCTGCGTCTCGAAGATGGCACCCACTACGTGCAGTCCCTTGCATTCGCCGCACCTCAGCCCGGTAGCGCGGACAGCTACGCCACGCAGGATTACGATCGCCTCCGCAGCCTGCCGCAGTCTGATGGCACACGGCGCAGCCTGTTCCATCCCGACGGCCTGGTGCCCGGGACGGAGCGGCGGGAGCGGTGGTTCTTCTGGGTGGCGGGCGTGCCCGAACCCGGCGCCATGCGCCAGTCGCACCGCCACGCCACGGCGTTCGTGGGGCGGCGGCACTTCGACGATCCCGACCTGCTGGAGCGCATCTTCAAGCCGGTAGCAGCCGACTGACGCTACTCCGGTTTCGGTGGCTTGCGCAGGCTCTTGCGCCGACCACGCTGGGTCTTGCTGTCCATGCGCTTCTTCCGGGCATTCCTGCTCGGCCGGGTCGGGCGTCGAGGTGGTGCCGGCGGGCGGGCCGCCTCTGCCAGCAGCTTCGCGAGCCGCTCCCGGGCCATGCGCCGGTTGGTCTCGCGGTGCCGGGAGCTGTCCTCTTCCAGGATCAGCACATCGTCGCCAGTGAGCCGCCGGCCGGCCAGTTGTCGCAACCGGTAAAGCACGCGCTCCGTCAGCGCCGTGGTGCGGCTCAGGTGATAGCGGAGCTGGACGCGGGACTCCGTGGTGTTCACATGCTGTCCGCCCGGCCCGGAGGCGCGCACGAAGCGCTCTTCCACGGCCTGTTCCTCGATCGGCGGAGCAGCGCTGCCGCCCATTACCGCTCCCGGGCGCGGATGACCAGATCGTAGCGGTCCACGTCGCTCATGAACCGACTGCGCTGGGGATGACCCCGCAGAAAGCGGCGGACTTCCGTATGCGTCTGCCGTGCCCCGGCCACGTCATCTTCGGCGAGCTGCGCGCGGATGCGTGCCATGCGCAGATGGAAATGCCGCTCCAGGTGCAGGCTCTGGTAGAAGGGGTCGTCCGGACTGAGCTGCTCAAGCGTGTCGTCCAGCAGGTCGGCGGCGCCGTCGAGATCGCCGTCGGAGCGCAGCGTCTGTGCCTCCTCAAGCAGCGCCTCGGAGTCGTCCAGTGCATGCGCCACGGCGGGCAGAAGCAGTGCGGCCAGTAGCAGTAACAGCGTGTATTTTCTCATTGTTATCAATCGCCTCCTCGCGCCCGTTCGAGTATACGGCGGCAGCGGAACGGGGCCAACCGGTCCGATTCAGAACGCGGCCACCAGGAACAGCGCCACGGTGCAGCCGGTGGCGCCGAGCCAGGCGAGGCTGCGCAGCAGGTGACGATCGGCGATGTAGAGGGCACCGTAGAGAACCCGCAAGAGCACAAAGGCCAGCGCCAGGGCGTTCACCACGCCCTGACCGGCGTCGAGCTGCTGCGCCGTGAGCACCGCCGCCGCGAAGGGCGGAAACGCCTCGAAGCCGTTCTGCTGCGCCCAGTTCGCTCGCTGCCGCCATCCCGCCTGCGCCGCCAGCCACTCCCGCGGCCGGCGATTGTTGAACCGGGATCCACCGGCCTTGGCGATACCGGCGAAAACGACGGGGAGAAAGGCGGCGATGAGAATGCACCAGTAGGCGAGAGGCATTGGGAAAGAATCCTGTCTGGAAAATGTTGGCGTTCAGAGTAGGGCAGTCGATGGGGTGGGGCAAGCAGGGGATGGGGAGGTGATCAGGTCGCAGCCGAAGAAGAACACCGGGTGCGGAGTTGGAGGCGCTTCAGCGCCGAAACCAGGGAGGATGCAGTGAGAGCGGGTCGGGACTGAAGTCCCTCCTACAAAAGAAAACGGGCGCCCGAAGGCGCCCGTTGATCACCAGACTGGTCTGGTACGACTGCTTAGAAGTCGTAGATGGCCGAGGCCATGACGCGGACGGCGTCTTCGGACTCGCCGCCACGCTCAGGCGTGCGCTTGTGGTAGCCCACTTCCGCGCCATAGGTGACACGCTCAACCGGCTGGAAAGCGTAGTTGACGTAGACACTCTGCCAAGTGTCGTCCAAGAACGGGTCGTCTTCGTCCCCAGCCGCTGCGTCATTATATTCCTCAACGTCAGCGTATGCGTACGCGTAGGCGACGGTCGCTTCACCGATCCCAATTGCTTGACTTACGCTAACGGTGCCGCCGATCGACTCGATAGTCTCAACAGAGCCATCAATGAACCGTGCAGGGGCGCCAGGCTGGAAGTAATTATAATTGCCAATACCGTCACCACCCGTGATAGCTCCTCGGATGGTTGTACCCGGTGCAATTTCCATGTTGGCAGCCGCGTAAACGCCGTAACCGACGGCACTGTCATCATCGTTGCCATCGTCGAACGCTAACTGGCGCACCATGGCGCCGGTACCGACGTTCACAGCCCCGAAGCTATCTTCGTAGCTGACGGTGAGATCCGGCAGCTCAGCCTTTTGCTCGTCCTGAGGCTCCAGGCCAGCCCAACCAGAGGGGAACGCCAGCGTATCGTCATTGGCTTCAAGTGCCACTGCAACATTGCCCATGGTATACCGAACCTGCTGCTGCAGGTCCTGGCCGGGCTGGCCGATGGCGTTGGTGAAGTCCAGGGTGAACGGCGTGCCGACGAAGGTGTTGAAGTTGGACCAGGTGCGGCCAACCAGGATGTTGTTCCACTGGCCGTATACTTCACGCAGGCGCGGGCTGGAGCCATCATCGGCGCCGAAGTCCATGTTCACGAACAGTTCCAGGTCGCCCTGCTCGGTCGGGGTCACCGTGCGGAAACCGAACCGGCTCTGGCCGACGTTGAACCGGAAGTGGCCGTCGGAATTGTCGGTGCCGATGTTGTCCGGGTTGGCGAACCAGCCGAGGCGATCGTCCGCATCGTAAATCAGGTCGCCCTTGACGTAGCCCTCAAGGGTCACCTCCGTGTCACCGGCTTCAAAGGTTGCGGCATTGGCGTTCATGGCGGCAGCCATCGCCAGTGCGGAGAAAGAACCTACAGCAGTTGCCTTCATTGTACGTGTTGCCATTCTTCTTTACTCCTGTGATGAGTCATCAAGAGACGCACTTAAGTGGGTGCCCTGTCGCGGGAAAGTTACACCCCAAAACTGCTTACTCCCTCAGTGTAGCGTGCTCACACGGGATGCAAGGAGATGAAAGCAACATCCCGTTGTGCGGTCGCAACAAGCGCAACAATACGCGCGTGACAAACGCGTGACAAGCCCCGTCATAAGGGCGTCTCCGGCGGATTCAGGCAGGTTGTTTTCGTAACGCTGAAATGTTGTACGTCACTCAGTATCTGTGGCGGGCCGCCATGCAGGGCGGTGGGTGGAGACGGCGCTGCGGGGGTCGTTCGGGTCCGGCTCCGGTTGCGGGGTGTAGCCGAAGCGCGACGGCAGGGGGGCGTCGCCCAGCCCGTGCAGCGGGACGCGGCCGGCCGGTAGCAGGAGGGTGACTTCGGCACCGGAGCCGGCCACAAGGGCGGCGAGGGCGTCGTCCAGCGGCTGCATGTCGCTTTGCAGGTGGTCGGCCAGTTGGTCCAGGTCCTGGGCGTGGAGCAGCCCCGGGCCGTGCTCGGTGACTATCACCACGTCGCCACTGGCGGTCATGCCGGCTTCCCGCAGGGCGGTCACGGGCTGCCCGGTGTGGGTGCGGAGCTGGCCGTCGTCCATCAGACGGTAGATCCAGGGGGTGGCCTCGAGATCCGCGTAGGCGCGCTGGGGGCCGTTCTGGAAAAAGGCGCGGCCCTGGTCGTCCAGTCCGTAGTTGCGATGGATGAACTCGCGGGTGCGTTCGTGGGTGACCACATGTCCCTGCAGCAGGAAGTCGCCACGGTGGTTGACGCCGATGTAGCCGTAGACGGCGGGCACGTCGGGCCAGCGGGCCATGGCCCTGTGGACGGACTCATCCATTCTGCGCTCTCCGGATCGGGTGGTGCCGGGCGGATGCCCGGGGACGCTTCGATCATGTCCGATCCGCGGCAGTGTGTGAAGGGGTGTTGCTGTGCAGTTACGGATGAGCGGTCGGGTGGCATTGCCGTATAGTCGTGCTGTACTGAACAGTTGGGGCCATGGAGTGTCGTCATGGTATCGGGTAATCAATAGAGGACGGGTTTATGACCACGGCAATCTGGATCATCGTTGTGCTGATTTGCCTCGTGGGCGGCATCTGGTTGGGCCGCTACACCGCACCGGGCGTGGAGAAGGCCCGGGAGATGGAGCAGGAGCGCGACGAGGCCAATGCCGAACTGCAGCGTTACCGGGAGGATGTGCGCACGCATTTCGAGAAGACGGCCCACCTGTTCAACACCGTGACCGGCTCCTACCGACAGCTCTACGAGCATCTGGCCGAGGGCTCCGAGCGCCTGGGCACGGGCACCAACTCCGGCCTGCTGGAAACCCGCCCGGAGGACCGACAGCTTCAGGGGCCGGAGGACATCGAGGGCGAGAGCGAAAAGGCGCAGACGGCAGCCTCAAACGAGGCGTCCGGTGCCGACGCCGCGGCGGAACCCGCTGAGGAGCACGCCAGGGCAGAGCCGGAGCAGAAGGCGGAGCAGCATGCAGCGCCGGAGCCGGAAGAAGACCAGGCGGACAAGGCACGCCGGCCGGACGCGGACCCCGCAGCAGAGCCCGCGGCCGAACATGGCGACACGCCGACGCCGGAGGACGTGCAGCCGCCTCGCGACCACGCCGACACGGACGAGGAAGCCGGCCGGCCCGAGGATGAACAGCGGCGGGCGTGATTTTCGCAGGCGCGTGGCGTAACGCGCGTGAGATGGTCGGAGCCTGATGGTGGACTGATGGTGGACCTGAAGGTCCACCCTACGGAGGCTCTACGGAGGCCCCGGGGCGATCGCAGGCGTAGGGTGGACCTTCAGGTCCACCACCCACCACCCTCCATCCACGATGCACCAAAGAAAACAGCCGCATCCATCCCGGATGCGGCTGAAAGGGCAGTGCCCACGAGGTAAAGACAGTTTCAAAGCGGTGCGCGGTCAGAACTCCATTTTCACCCCGGCCCAGACTTCACGGGATTTCCCGGGCCGTACGCCGGCCGGGCGGTAGTGCGCGATGTACTCCTTGTCCGTGAGGTTCTCGACGGCGGCGAACAGCCGTGCGTTGGGGTGCACCCGGTACTCACCGGAGACGTCCATGAGCAGTCGGGAGTCGATCTCCTGGCCGCTGAACTGCGGGTCGGCCCGGGCATTCACGGAAGTCACATAGTTGGCGTTGAGGGTGACGCGCCAGTCTTCCTGACCGATGCCCGCACTGGCATTGATCTGGTGCTCGGGGATTTCCGGCAGTGAGTCGCCTTTTTCGGCATTGGCCCACTGGTTCGGGGCGCTCTCGCCGATCGACTGCGCGAAACGGCTCTGGGTCAGGGTGTAGCCCAGGCTGAGGGGAACCGCGTAATCCCAGCCCTGGGAGCGGCCGAGATCGTGGATTACCAGGGCCTCAAGCCCGTAGATCTCCACTTCCCCGGCGGAGACGTTGTCTCCGATGTCGGCCTGACCGCAACCGCCGCCCACGGCGGTGCATTCGATGTTGATGTTGCTGTAGTCGTTGAAGAAGCCGATGACCTCCGCGCGGGTGTTGGCGCTGCTGTAGCGGAAACCGGCCTCGTAGTTGGTGCTGCGTTCTTCCCGGGCATCCTCGTCAGTGCCACCAGGGGCAAAACCGCGGTGCACGCCGGCCAATACACTCCAGTTGGCGTCGATGGCGTACGTGGCGCCAATGCCTGGAATCCAGACCCGATAGTTGGCGGTCGTGTCCCGGTCCTGGTTGGCGCCTGAGCGCTCCGGATCGTCCCAGTCACGGCGCCGGATTTCGATGTCTTCGTATCGCAGGCCGGTCTGGATCTGCCACGGCCCCTGCCGCATGGTGTTCTGGACGTAGGTGGCGATGGCGTCGGCTTCGGTCAGGCGGTTGGTGGTTTCGCCGGGAGTACCGCGTTCCACCTGGTACATGTCGCCTTCAGGGCCCATTTCGTACTGGTCCTGCCACTGGAAGCGGTCTTCTTCGTCTTCATGGAAACGGAGGCCCACCTCCAGTTCGTGGTCCCAGCCACCGAGATCGAACCAGTAGCCACCGGTGAAGTCGATGCCCTGGGCGTAGTACTCGCGGTTGTTGGCGCGGACGGCGCCACGGGCATCGTTATCGTTACCCTGAATCCAGGCGAATTCACTGGCGAAGCCACCAGGATTGTCGAGAATGTCCGTTATGCCGGTGAATGAGTCCGAATCATCAAAGTCTGCCCCCTCTGGTGCCACTTCATGCAGCTTGTACCAGTTCCTCACCGTGTCCGTGCGGTAGATCGTGGTAGTCAGATCGGTGTTCGGCGTCGGGTTGATGTAGTGCCGCAGCTGGAACAGTTCGTTCTCGGTGTTGATCTCGTCCTTCTGCGAGCCGTGGTAGCGCCGGTACGGGTCATCCCGATAGTCGCTCTCCGTCAGGCCCAGATAGGTATCGTTTACCGTGCGGTCGTCCCGGGCGTACTTGAACTCCACTTCCTGGTAGATGGCCGCCGCCGGGTCGGTGTTCCAGCGCAGCTTGGTCATGATGTTGCGCCGGTCCAGGCCGGTGTTCGGGTCCGGCTGGTTCGGCCCCGACGCGGGGTTGTCCAGATTCTTGAAGCCGTCGGACTGCTCCGTGAACCCCTCGATCAGCCAGCCGAACTGCCCCGCGCCCTCGGGAAGGTCCTCCGTTCCGCCGACGTTGGCGTGTACGCGCCGGCCGTTGTTGGAGCCGAACAGCACATCCGCCTTGCCGCTGGTGTCGTCGGGGATGGGGGTGGAGAGCATGTTCAGCGCGCCGCCTGTGGTGTAGGGCCCGTGGCGGATGGCACTGGAGCCTTTCTGTACTTCCACTCGGTCCATCCGTGCCATGGGCGGGAAGTAGTAGGCGGCCGGCGCGGAGTAGGGCGCCGGGGCGACGAGGACGCCGTCTTCCATGACCGTGACACGGTTGTTCCGCTCGGGTGGAGTGCCGCGCATGCTGATGTGCGGGAACTGGCCGTAGCCTTCTTCCTCGGCAATGTTGACCCCGGGGATGGCCCGGAGAATACGGTGCGGGTCGCTGTAGCTGTGACGGTCCAGTTCGTCGCGGTCGAGTTGCTGGGCGGAGCCGGGGACATCCTGAATCCGGTCCGGGTCGCCGGTGATGCTGATGCGGTCGAGCAGGGTGGGGGAGCGGTTACCGTCGTCGGCGGTGGCGGCACCGGCTGCGGCGGCCAGGCCAAGAGCGGTGACACCGGCGATGGCGTGGCTGCGTCGGAGCAAGATCATTGTATGCCCTCCTGAACTGCGGTGTTGGTAGTGACGGTTCTGGCATTTTGTTTTCGGGAACTCTACGGAACAGAAATGAAATCGTCAATGAGAATCGTTCGCATTCATGTAGGGAGGTTTGGATTTGCCCGGGAGAGCGAGTAGACTGCGTAACGGTTAATTGAACAATCAAACAACAAAAGAAAGGGCCAGTGTCTGGCTCTGCAGGATGACGGCTGGTCCGCAAACCCTGGTGTCAGCGTTTGCGGACATGGTCGTCCCCACTTAAAGTTCCTGTTGAAACGGGGCCTCGGTCGACCGGGTGTCGGTCCGCAGGCCAATGAGAACAGCCGACATGCGCGGGGTCACCGTCGGGGTAGGACTCACACCTCTGGCGCCATCTGCAGCATGAAGGCCTCATCCATGGGCAGATTCATGTCTGAAGAGTACAAACTCGTCGTTGAGAATCTCTACAAGATCTTCGGCCCCAAGCCGAAGGAAGCCATGCACCTGGTCAAACAGGGCTGGCACAAGGATGACATCCTCGCGAAGACGGGCCACACGGTCGGTGTGCAGGATGCGAACTTCGCCATCCGGCCCGGCGAGATCTTTGTCGTCATGGGGCTGTCCGGGTCCGGCAAGTCAACGCTGGTGCGCATGCTCAACCGTCTCATCGAGCCGACATCGGGCTCGGTGAAGATCGACGGGCGGGACATCACCCGGATGAGCAAGAACGAGCTCATCCAGATGCGCCGCAGCGACATGAGCATGGTATTCCAGTCGTTTGCGCTCATGCCGCACAAGACGGTCATCGACAACGCCGCTTTCGGCCTGGAAGCATCGGGTGTTCCCCGGGAGAAGCGGCGTGCACGCTCAAAGGAAGCACTGGAAGCCGTCGGGCTCGGTGCCTGGCTCAACAGCTACCCCCACGAGCTCTCCGGCGGCATGAAGCAGCGTGTCGGGCTTGCCCGGGCGCTCGCCACGGACCCGGCCATCCTGCTGATGGACGAAGCGTTCTCGGCACTGGACCCGCTGATCCGCACCGAGATGCAGGACGAGCTCATCGAGCTGCAGCAGCGGGATCAGCGCACGGTGGTGTTCATCTCCCATGATCTGGACGAAGCGATGCGCATCGGCGACCGCATCGCCATGATGGAAGGCGGCCGCGTGGTGCAGGTGGGCACGCCGGAAGAGATCGTCAGCAACCCCGCCGACGACTACGTGAAGTCGTTCTTCTACGGGGTTGATGTCAGTCAGGTTTTTGCTGCCGGCGACATCGCCACCAACAAACAGGTCACCGTGATCCAGCGCCCCGGGGTGGATGTGTCGGCAGCGCTGGCGCGGCTGCGGGAGCATGACCGCGAGTTCGGCATCGTGGTGGATCGTAACCGTGCATTCCAGGGCATTGTCAGCGCCGAGGGCCTGAACCGTGCCAAGGACTCCGGCGGTGAAGACCGCTGGTCCGCGGCGTTTGAGGAGGGGGTGCAATCGGTGCCCCGGGACAAGCCGCTCAACGAAGTGATGGGCCTGGTCGCGGATTCGCGCTGGCCGGTGCCGGTGGTCGATGGTGAGGGCCGTTATGTCGGCTCCATCTCCAAGACCGCGCTGCTGCAGACGCTCAACAAGGCGGGGTAAATCATGGCTTTCATTCTGGACGAGATCGAGATTCCGATCGGACGCTACGTGGAATCTGGCGTCGACTGGATTCGCAACAACATGGAACCCGCTCTGGACGGCTTCGCCGGCGTCGTCGGGTTCTTCACCAACAGCTTTGCCAACCTGCTGCTCTGGCTGCCCATGGAGATATTCATTCTCCTGGTGGCGATCGTGTCGTTCTGGCGGGTGGGCTGGAAGTTCGGCATTTTCTCCGTGTTGTCCCTGCTGCTGATCGCCATCATGGGGCTATGGGACCAGACTATGTCCACCCTTGCCCTGGTGCTGGCGGCCAGTGTGGTGGCGTTGTTGATCGGCCTGCCCATCGGCATTGCCATGGCCCGCAACAATACGGTGGAAGCCATCGTGCGGCCGGTGCTGGACTTCATGCAGACCATGCCGCCTTTCGTCTACCTGATCCCCGCGGCGATCTTCTTCGGGCTCGGTCAGGTGCCCGGTGCCATTGCCACCGTGGTGTTCGCCATGCCGCCGGCCGTGCGCCTCACCAATCTGGGTATCCGGCAGGTGAGCGCCGAGAACGTGGAAGCAGGGCAGGCCTTCGGGTGCACCGACCGGCAGCTGCTGTTCAAGGTACAGCTGCCCCTGGCGCTGCCCAACATCATGGCGGGCATCAACCAGACCATCATGCTGTCCCTGTCCATGGTCGTGATCGCGTCCATGATCGGTGCCGGCGGTCTCGGCAACACGGTGCTGACCGGTATCCAGCGGCTGAACGTGGGCCTCGGTTTCGAAGGGGGGCTGGGCGTGGTCATCCTCGCCATCCTGCTGGACCGTATCACCCAGAGTTTTGCGCCGCAGTACGGCAGCGCCCGCCGGCGCGGCATTCTCGACTTCCTCAGGCGCTGGCAGGACGGAAAACAACAGACGGCGTGAGTTTCGTTATACTGGGGGTCGGCCCGGGGTATTGGCCCCGGGGTCGTTTCAGAGGGCAATCGAGGAGTATCAGAATGTTACAACACGCAAGTCGTACTCTGGCCGCCTTGGTGCTTGGTACTGCCATGGTGGGAGCGACCACCGCCAGCGCGGACAATGAAATCCAGATCGGCTGGACGGCGTGGTCTGACGCGGAGTTCGTCACCAAGCTCGCAGAGCGCATCCTCGAAGACGAAATGGGCTATGACGTGGACCTGGTGCAGACCGACATCGCACCCCAGTACGAGGGGATTGCGGGCGGCAGCATCGACCTGATGCTGATGTCGTGGCTCCCGGACACGCACGGCGACTACATGGACCGCGTCGCAGGCGATGTGGTTGACCTGGGTGCCCTGTACACCGGTGCACGCCTCGGCTGGGTGGTTCCGGACTACGTTCCCGAAGATGAACTGAGCTCCCTTGAGGACCTCACCAATGACGATGTCCGGGAGAACCTGGGCGGCCAGATTACCGGCATTGATCCGGGCGCCGGCCTGACCAGCCTCTCCGAGCAGGCCATTGAGGATTACGGCCTGGACTACGAGCTCCAGCTCTCCAGTGATGCCGGCATGACCGCCGCACTGGAACGCGCCTACGGGCGTGACGAGTGGATCGTCGTCACCGGCTGGAGCCCGCACTGGAAGTTCGGTGCCTACGAGCTGCGCTACCTGGAGGATCCGGAAGGCAGCCTCGGCGGGCCGGAGCGGATCCACGCCCTGGCGCGGGAAGGCTTCCCGGCGGACTTCGAGGACGCCGCTGCCATGATCACGCGGATGTACATCCCCATCGATGATCTCCAGGAGTACATGTTCTACGCCCAGGAAAACTCCTATGAAGAGGCCGTGGAGAAGTACCTGGAAGAGAACGAGACCCGTGTGAACTACTGGGTAACCGGCGACCTCTAAGCAACACAGGCCGCTTGCTGAAGGCCCGATCGGCTCAGGCCGGTCGGGCTTTTTTCGTGCATGGGCGCTCCGTTACCGGCTTTCTCGGCGCCGGCGAAGGGGGCAGAATAGACGGGGCGGGGCGTTGGGACCCCGATGGAGCCAGGGGATGATGATGAGACAGTTACGCGTGCTGGGTGTGGCGTTGGCCGTGCTGGTGCTGCTTGCCGGCTGCGCGACGCAGGTGGACCGCGTGGGCGAGGGCGAGACCGAGGATCTGACCGGTCGCTGGAATGACCGTGACTCCAAGCTCGTATCGGAGGAAATGGTCGGCGACATGCTGGACCGGCCGTGGCTGGCGCGGCACCTCAACAACAGTGACGACAACCCCACGGTGATCGTCGGCGAGATCCGCAACCTCAGCGACGAGCACATCAGCACCAACGCGTTCATCCGCGATATCGAGCGGGAGCTGATCAACTCCGGGCGTATCACGTTCGTGGCCGACCGTGGCGAGCGGGAGGCGATCCGGCAGGAGCGGGAGGACCAGGGCCTGCATGCCCGGGAAGAGACACGGAATCCGGCCGGCCTGGAGCTGGGTGCCGATTACATGCTGACCGGCACCATCAACACCATCCGCGACGTCGAAGGGCGCACGGAGGTGGCGTATTACCAGGTGAATCTGGCGCTGACCAGCCTCTCCGACAACACGCGCGTCTGGGTCGGACAGAAGGAAATCCGCAAGGTGATCCGGCGCGGGCTGTTCCGCTCCTGACAGGCCGCCCCGGATGGGTGGCCGGCTGCTCTGCGTTCTGCTCCTGCTGCCCGTTCTCGGGCTGGCGGGTTGCGCCGTGTCACAACCACAGGACCGGATCGAGGATCGCCTGCGGGCGAATGACACCGCCGGCGCGCTCGAGGCCGCCGAACGGCTGGATTCCAGGCGCAACCAGGCCCTTTATCGCCTGGAACGGGGCATGCTGTTGCGCTTCGACGGTGACCTGGAAGGCAGCATCGACGAGTTTGAACAGGCGAAAACCCTGCTCGGCCAGCTCGAGCCGATCAGCCTCAGCGAGACGGTGACCGACTGGGCGGTGGCCGAGACCGCCGACACTTACCAGGCCAGCGTTCACGAGCGCCTGTTGCTGCACGTGATGCAGATGCTGAACTTTCTGGAGCTGGGCGATGTGCAGGCGGCGAGGGTGGAGGCGCTGCAGGTGGATCTGGGGCTGCGCCGGGTTGATCCGGTGGACGGTGCAGCGCCCCACGGGGGCGACGCCTTCGCCCGTTACCTCAGCGGCGTCGTGTTCGAAGCCAGTGGGGACCGCAGCGATGCGCTGATCGCCTACCGACGGGCGGCCCAACGCTATCAGGCCCTGAATCAGCCCGTGCCCCGGGACCTGCAGGTCAGCCTGCTGCGGTTGCTGGACGCCCTTGGTCTGCCGGACGAGCGCGACCGCTGGGCGGAGACTTTCGGCATCAGCGCGTGGCGCCCGGCCTCGCCCGACACCGGGCGTCTTCTGCTCGTGGTGCAGAGCGGCTTCGGGCCGCGCCTGGTGGAGGGCACGGTGGCCACCCAGGATCCGCGCACGGGCCAGCTCTACCGCATCTCACTGCCAGCGGTGCGCCGCCAGGGCGACCCCACCACCGGCCTGCACATTGCCGTGAACGGTGAGCAGGCGGATGGCGAACGGGTGGAGTCGGTCCACGCCTCGGTGGATCGCTGGCTCGATGCACGCATCCCGTTGCTCACCGCGCGTGCGCTCAGCCGGAACGTGGTGCGCCATCAGGTCTCCGCCCAGGCCCGTGACGAACATGCCGGGCTGGGGGTACTGGTGAATCTCGCCGGGTTTCTCTTCGAGCAGGCGGACACACGCCTGTGGCGCACCCTGCCGGACAGCATCTGGATGGCCCGGCTGGACCTGCCGGCGGGGGAGTACGACCCCGAGTTCCGGGTCCGGCGGCGCGGCGGTGGCGCCGAGGTGCTGCACCCCGGCACGGTCACCATCGAGCCGGGCGGGCTGGTGGTGCGCACCATTACCGTTCGCTGAGCCGCGCGTCCAGCAGGCGCCTCTCCAGGCCGTCGCGGAAGTTCAGAAAATGGCGGGTATTGGCCGCGAAATCGGCGCGGCCAATCCGGGAACGGCTGTGGAAATAGAGTGTGCTCAGGTCGGTGTCCACCGGGTGCAGCCGCACGTACACATCATCCTTCATGCGCAGCAACGGCGTCATGGCCACTGCCTGGATGGCGTAATTCTCCTCGCTCACGTGGACGATGTCCCAGCCGAGCTCCTCCATGACCGCCCGGGCTTCCGCCCAGGCCTCGTCCGGCGGCGCATCGTAGAGACGCGGCCGCAGCTCCGGCCGGATGGCGTTGCTGCGCGTCTCCACGCTGTTGGTCGTGAGGTAGATGCCGGCCCGGGCGAACGGGCCGGGCTCGTTCATCAGCGGTGGCCGGTTCTTCAGTATGGTGCCGATCGCGGTGACCACGGCGAGAATCAGTACCAGCAGCAGGAATCGGACGGCGGCGTTCACGGCGTTCATGATGGCCTCCCGGCCGGCGCGTGGGGGGTTACCAGGGAATCGCCATGCGGTCCTGGTAGAAACCACCCCTCGGCCCGTCATTGCCCACGGTGGCGAGCCACACGATGCCACGCACCCCTTCCGCCGGAGACCGGGGCGCGTTGGCACCGCCCATGCGCGTCTTCACCCAGCCGGGACTCGCAGCGTTGCACAGGATATTCTCGTTGCGCACCTCCGCGGCGACGATGCGGGTGAGGGCGTTCAGCGCTGTTTTGGCAAGCCGATAGGCCGTGAACTCGCCCTTCATCTCGGAGATCTGCGCCAGGCCGGTGGAGACGTTCACGATACGCCCGTAGTCGTGCCGGCGCATCAGCGGCACTGCCAGCTGACACAGGCGTAACGGGCCGTACAGGTTGGTTTCCATGCTCTGGCGCACCTGCGAGAGGTCGGTGTCGAAGACACTCGTGGCTCCGGGTGTATCGGGCGCACCGTCGGGCATGACGCCGGCGTTGTTGATGAGCACGTCCAGCCGCTGATAGCGCTCCTCGATGAACTGGAACAGGCGCACCCGGCTCTCTTCACGGTCCACATCGAGAGGGTGGTAGACCACCGCGAGCCCTTCGCTCTGAAGCTTGTCCACGGCGGCCTTGCCCTTGATGCCGTCGCGGCTCGTGGCCACGACAGTATGCCCGAGCCGCCCGAGCTGGCGAGCGGTCTCGAAGCCGAGGCCACGGTTGGCACCGGTGATGACGCTAACGGGCTGATTGTCGCTCATGGCGAGAATCCACTCCTGGCGTTTCGTTACGCGCCGGGGACGGCCCGGTCACGCAGATAGTACTCGTCCTGCACCCTGAGCTGGTCGTCCAGCTCGAAGACCAGCGGCTGGCCCGTTGGCACCTCGACGCCGGTGATCTCCTCGTCACTGATGCCCTGCAGGTGCTTGATCAGCGCACGCAGGCTGTTGCCGTGGGCGGCGATGAGCACGGTGTCGCTGTTGCGAAGCGTGGGCGCGATATCCGACTCCCAGTAGGGCAGCACCCGCTGGAGAGTGGTTTCCAGGGACTCGGTTGCCGGCAGCTGGTCAGCGGCAAGCCCTGCGTACCGGGGATCGAAGCGCGGATGCCGTTCGTCGTCGTCGCTCAGCGCGGGTGGCGGCGTGGCGTAGCTCCGGCGCCAGACGTGCACCTGGTCGTCACCGTATTTCTCGGCGGTCTCGGCCTTGTTCAGGCCGGTCAGTGCACCGTAGTGGCGCTCGTTCAGGCGCCAGTCCTTGATCACGGGAATCCACATGGCGTCCAGTTCGTCCAGCGCGATCCAGAGCGTGCGAATGGCCCGTTTCAGCACGGAGGTGTAGGCCATGTCGAAGCGATAGCCGTGGGCCCGCAGCAGTTGTCCGGCAGCGCGGGCTTCATCCCGCCCCTGGTCAGTGAGATCCACGTCGTGCCAGCCCGTGAACCGGTTCTCCAGGTTCCATACGCTCTGTCCGTGGCGGAGCATCACCAGACGTTTCATTGAGCAGCCCTCTGTGTTGCCGAAAAACCCGGGATTCTAGCAGCCTTTGGAAATGGCCGGGAAAATTGCCGGGATAACGCCGGACGATCCGCGCTCCAGGCACGGGACCGGCAGTCCTACTTCCCGCGTGCGACGTACTGGCCGCCGAAGCGGGCGCAGACGCCCGCGTCGGTGCGGATCTCCATGTCCAGCCGCAGGCGCCCCGTGCCGTTCCCGCGCCGGGCGGCGTCCAGCTCCTCGAGCTGGCTGTCCGTCAGCCGGGCCTGTACGGTCATGTCTCCTGCAGCAGGGCGCAGATAACGGATGTCCGCCTTGCCCAGCACCAGCTCGGCTTCCCAGCCTGCGGTTTCCGCCCAGACCCGGAGCAGCGCCCAGCCGGCGAGGCTCGCCAGGGCGTGCTGACTCCCCGCGAACTGCGTATTGGCGTGGTTGTGATTGGCTGCCAGTGGTGCGCTCAGCGTCACCGTCTGTGGTTCCAGCGCCAGGACACGGATGCCCATGGCGGCGCTGATCGGGATCTGGTCGTGCAGCAGCGCCTGAAGTTCGTCGGCGGTCATGCGCCTGTCTCCATGGTCTGATCGGGCCGTTTCGCGGTCATCGAAGGTGGTGGATACGTTACCATGCGCCATCGGGCAGGGGAGCACCCCGGCCCGCGGGCAAACAGGGGAGGGTCGGCGTGGCCGCAGAAATCGAGCGTAAGTTCCTGACAACAGGGGAACAGTGGCGTGCCCAGGCGCATGCGTCCCTGGTGGTCCGCCAGGGCTACCTGGCCGGCACGGAGCGGGCCTCCGTGCGGGTACGGGCGAGTGACGAGCAGGCGTGGCTGAACATCAAGAGCGCCACGCTCGGCATCCAGCGCCAGGAATACGAATACGCCATTCCGCTGGAAGAGGCCCGGGAGATGCTGGACAGCCTGTGCAATGGTCCCCTGATCGAGAAGACCCGGCACTTCGTGCGTCATGGCGACCATCTCTGGGAGGTCGACGAGTTCTTCGGTGACAATGCCGGGCTTGTTGTTGCGGAAATCGAGCTCGGCCATGAAGATGAACCCTTCGAGCGCCCCGACTGGCTGGGAGACGAAGTGTCCGCCGACCCCCGCTATTACAACGTGAGCCTGGTTCGTCACCCGTATCGGGAGTGGTCATGACGGTCTTGCCGTCACGCTGGATTCGCGTCCACCTCGACCGGCAGGAAGCCGATCTGCTCGAAGGGCGTACGGTTCGGCGCCAGTACCCCGTGTCGACCGCATTGAACGGGCCAGGCGAGGAGGACGGCTCGTTCTGCACGCCGCGCGGGTGGCACGTTATCCGGGCACGGATCGGAGCCGGTGTGCCGGAAGGGGGCGTGTTCCGCGGGCGCCGCTGGACCGGCGAAGTCTGCACGCCGTCCCTGTACGCATCCCAGCCGGATCGGGACTGGATCCTGACACGCATCCTCTGGCTCTGTGGCCGGGAACCCGGCCGTAACCGCTTCGGCCGCGTGGACACCATGCGTCGGTATATCTACTTTCATGGCACGCCCGACGCCATCGCCCTCGGTGTTCCGGGTTCCCGCGGATGTATTCGCATGAGAAACAGTGACATGCTTGATCTTTTTGATGTGGTTTCGGCAGGAATGCCGGTGTGGTTGGGTGCGGCATCGGAGGCACCTGACCAGCCGGACCCCGGCCTGTTCCCCCGCCATGCTAACCCGGAGGTGACATGACGCCCGGCGGTTTGATGATCGGTGTCCGCGGTGCTGAGCTGACAGCCGAGGAGCGGGAGCTGCTGGCGCACCCCCGGGTGGTCGGCGTCATCCTGTTCACCCGCAACTTCGAGAGCTGGGACCAGCTGTGTGCCCTGACGGCGGCGATTCACCGCCAGGGGGAGCCTGCTCCCATCGTCGCAGTGGATCAGGAGGGCGGCCGCGTCCAGCGCTTTCGCGAACCGTGCACGGTGCTGCCGCCCGCGCGGCTCATCGGCGCCCGCCATGACCAGGACGACCGGACGTCCCGCCACTGGGCCCGGGAGATGGCCTGGCTCATGGCCGCCGAGCTGCGGGCAGCAGGGGTGGATCTCAGTTTTGCCCCGGTGCTCGACCTGGACCGCGGGTTCAGCTCCGTCATCGGTGATCGCGCCCTTCACGGCGACCCGGACAGCGTCGCCGAGCTTGCCACTGCCTGGACCGAAGGCATGCGTGCGGCGGGCATGGCGGCCACCGGCAAGCACTTCCCCGGGCACGGCGGCGTCAGCGCCGATTCCCATCTGGATCTCCCGGTGGACGACCGGCCCGTGCTTGCCCTCCGCGGCGAGGATCTGGTGCCCTTCGAGCGGCTGGTCGAGTCCGGGGGCCTGGATGCGGTCATGACTGCACATGTGGTCTACAGCGACATGGACAATCAGCCGGCGACCTTCTCCCGCCAGTGGATCCAGAACACGCTGCGCCAGGAGCTTGGTTTCGAGGGTGTGGTTGTTGGCGACGATCTCGGCATGGAGGGCGCCGCCAGCATCGGCGACTATCCGGAGCGCGCGGAGTCCGCCGTGGACGCCGGTTGCGACCTCATCATGCTCTGCAACGAACTGGATGCCATCCCCGGCGTGCTGGACGCGCTCGGCGCAGAGGTGGATCCGCAGACGCAGAGGCGGCTGGCCATGCTGCAGCCGGGCGCCGCTCCTGCTTCAAGTCTCGAGGCGCTGCACGCCACCGACCGGTGGGTGACGGCACGACGGGTCGTGGATGACATCGCGGCCAGCGCGACCGATAGCGGATAGGTCAGGGCACTACCGGCCTGAAAGCCTGTCTCAGTTCAGGAAAGCGCCATTACGTCCACTGTCGCCTGACACCGGAAGAAACGGATGCAGCAAACCATCAGCGAAACGCCCTACGCGGATCTGGGCCCGGAGATCGTACTCGATGCCGTGGACAGTCTCGGCCTGGAAGCGGACGGGCGCCTTCTGGCGTTGAACAGCTACGAGAACCGCGTCTACCAGATTGGCCGGGAGGACGGGCCGCCGCTGGTGGGGAAATTCTACCGGGAAGGCCGCTGGAGTGACGCGGCGATTCTCGAGGAGCACGCGTTCACCATCGAGCTGAGCGAGCGCGAGATTCCCGTGGTTGCGCCGCTGGCATTCAACGGCACCACGCTGCATTACTACGAGGGCTTTCGGTTTGCCCTGTTTCCCAGGCAGGGTGGCCGTCTGCCGGACCTGGACAACCAGCAGGCCCGCGAGTGGATTGGCCGCTTCATGGGGCGGCTCCACATGGTCGGCGGAATGCATGCCTTCCAGGCGCGGCCAACACTGACCAGTACGCGCATGGGGCATGATCCCGTGGCCTACATCACCGGCCACGGCCTGATACCGCCCAGCCTCGAATCGGCCTATGCCACGCTCGCGGCGGATGTGCTCCAGCGGGTCGATGCCGCGTTCGAGCGGGCAGGTGATTACGCGCACATCCGGCTTCACGGAGACTGCCACCCGGGCAATATCCTGTGGACGGACGATGGCCCGCACTTCGTGGATCTCGACGACGCCATGAACGGCCCGGCGATCCAGGACCTGTGGATGCTGATCTCGGGAGATCGCGTCGAGATGACCCGTCAGCTCGATGAGATCCTAGAGGGATACGAGGATTTCGCGTCACTGGACCCGCGCCAGCTGCATCTGGTGGAGGCGCTGCGCACCCTGCGGATGATCCATTTCTCGTTCTGGCTGGCAAAGCGCTGGAATGACCCGGCGTTCCCGCCGGCGTTCCCGTGGTTCGCCAGCGAGCGCTACTGGGAGGAACAGATCCTTGCCCTGCGGGAGCAGGCCGCACTCCTCGACGAGCCACCGCTTCAGTTGTGAGCGCCCCAAAATGCCGGAGAGTCCACCCAAGAGGCTGTCTGTAACCATGACGCGGATCAGCGCGTTCTGGATTGCGCTGCTGTTGCTCGTCATTGCCGTGCCCGCCTGGGCGGAGGTGACGGTCGAGATCCGCGGGGTGGAGGGTGACCTGCGCGATAACGTCCGCAACCACGTGGGCCAGCCCGCCAGCAATGACTCGCTGGTGGTGCGGCGTTTCGCGGGGCGCGTGAACCAGCGGGCCACCGAGGCGCTGCAGGCGCTCGGGCATTACGAAGCGGACGTCCGGGTGGAGACCCCGCGGGATAATGGTGGCCGCAGGATCGTGGTTCACGTGGACCCGGGGCCGCCGATCGTCATCGATTCGGTGGATGTCCGGATCGAGGGCGATGCCGAGACGGACGACGCATTCCAGCGGCTGCTCGCGCGCATGCCGCTGCGCGAGGGGGACACCCTTCACCACGGCCGTTACGAGTCCACCAAGCGCAATATCGAAAACCTGTCGCTCAGCCGCGGGTACTTCGACGGCCGCTTCGTGCGATCGCGCATCAACGTCAGCATTCGTGATCAGCGGGCGGAGATCATCCTTCACTACCATTCCGGTGAGCGGTACCGATTCGGCGACGTGGAATACTCCGACAACGCGCTCTCGGATGACCTCCTGGCCCGGCTTGTCCCGTTCGACCAGGACGATTACTACCACTCGGACGGCATCGCCGCCTTCAACCGCAACCTGCTGAACAGCGATTACTTCCGCGACGTGCGCGTGCGCACCAATCAGGACCGCGGCGAGGACCGGCGCGTGCCCGTGCGTGCCGACGTGCGCATGAACCGCCCCAACCGCATGGGTGTGGGTGTGGGTTATGCCACCGACGTCGGGCCGCGGATCAGGCTTAACTGGCGGAAACCCTGGGTGAACGCGGACGGACACAGCCTGTCCTCGGAAGCGGAGGTGTCGGAGGTGCGGCAGTCCGTCAGCAGCACGTACAGCATCCCCCTGACACCGCCGCTGGACCACAGGCTCCAGTTCCAGGGCGGCTGGCAGCGCGAGGAGATCGAGGACACCGAAACGGAAAAGCTGACCGCGGCGATCCAGCGGCAGCGCACGCTGACCCGTGGCTGGACCCAGACGCTGTTCCTGCGCTGGGAGCGGGAGAAGTTCGTGCAGGCGGGCGACCGGGGCGAGACCACACTCACACTGCCCGGCATGAGCCTGACCCGCACCCGCAGCCGTGGCGGGCTGGACCCCAACTGGGGGGACCGCCAGTTCGCATCCGTGGAGGCCACGCACCCGGAGTTGGGCTCGGATATCCATCTCTCCCGGATCCGGCTCGGCACCAAGTGGTTGCGCACCTACGGCCGTCACCGCCTTGTCGCCCGCGGGGATGCCGGCGCCGTCATCTCGGAGAGTTTCAGCCGGACGCCGCCCTCGCTGCGATTCTTCACCGGCGGTGACCAGACCGTGCGTGGCTACCGGTACCAGTCCCTCGCCCCGAGGAACGAGGACGGCGATCTCATTGGCGGGCGCTACCTGCTGGTGGGCAGCCTGGAGTACGGCTACCGGATCTATGATCGCTGGACCGTCGCCACGTTCTACGATGTGGGTAACGCCTTCAGCGATTTCGACGAGGACTTCCGCGAAGGCGCCGGGTTCGGTGTTCGCTGGGCCTCGCCGGTGGGGCAGATCCGGCTCGACCTCGCCTGGGGCATCAGTGAGCCGGATACGCCGTTCCGCCTGCACTTCTCCATGGGGCCGGAAATATGAGCGCGCTGCTGGAGAGGCTGAAACAGGGGTTGCGGTGGGTCGCGCGCGCGCTGGGCAGCGTGTCACGGATCATCTACATCATTCTGATCACTCTCGCGGTGATCCTGTTCTGGCTGACCATGACCACCGGCGGCGCACAGTGGCTGGCGGATCGCGCCATGGCGGAAGAAGAGCGCCTGGAGCTCGAGATTACCGGCGGCAACCTCTGGAACGGGCTGGACGTGCGCTCGCTCCGCTGGCAGGAAGAAGGGCTGGAGGTCGCCATCAGCGAGGTGGAACTGCGCTGGGATCACCTCTGCCTGCTGCAGGCGCGCGTCTGCCTGGATCTGGCGCTGGCACGCGGCGTCGACGTCACTGTGGATACCGACGCCCTGGGGGCCGCCACTGACGATGCCGATCCCGCCCCGGATGCAGACGACCCGGACGACGGTCCATTCTCGCTTCCGGTTGCCGTTGCCTTCCCGGATGTCCGGGTGCAGCGCGTTGATGCGCGCGTTGATGGCCACCGGGTGCGCTGGAGCGATCTGCGCCTGGGCGGTGAACTGTCCGGGTCCACCTTCCACCTCAAGCGTTTCAACTGGGAAACCATTCTCGCGGAGCTGGAAGAGGGCGACGAGGAGCCGGTGGCCGCGCTGGAGGACGATAACGACACCGGGAACTTCCTGGAAACGGGCTGGCAGGCACTGGAGCTCCCGGACGTGCGCCTGCCGCTCGATGTCGTGGTGGACGATTTCCGCGTGCACGAGCTGCGCGTGGTCCAGGGCAGCGAGACGTTCCTGCTCGACCGGCTGAGCGTCGCAGGAGGCCTGCGCGGGCCCGATCTGGTTCTCACCCACCTGGATGCAAGGCACGAGCAGGGACGCATCGCCGTCAACGGCAGTCTCTCGTTCATGGATGACTGGCCGGTGGATCTGGACATACGCGTCGACGCTGAAGGTTTGCCGGAGATCGGTGATCTGGAACTGCGCGCGCAACTCTGGAACAGCGTCGGCGACCTGGATTTCAGCCTCGATACCCGCGGGCCGGCGGCCATCCATCTGGAGGGGACAGTCGCCGCAGGCCAGGACAACCTGCCGTTTCGGATCGAAGGGAGCTGGGATCAGCTCCAGTGGCCGCTCGACACCGGGGAGCTCATTGCGGCCCGGGACGGCCGGCTGCGCGCCACCGGTGACCTCACCGACTACCGCATAGAACTGGGCAGCGCCATCGACGGCGCCGACATCCCCGAAGGCGAATGGCAGCTGGCCGGACAGGGCGACCTTCAGCACCTGGAACTCGAACAGCTGCAGGGCGACCTGCTGGGCGGCAGCCTGGATGTCGCCGGCCGTGTGTCCTGGCACCCGGAGATCGTCTGGGACGTGACCGCCCATCTTGATGGCATTGACGCGGACGCGCTCGTGGCCCAGGCCCCCGCGGGCATAACGGGGCGCCTGAGCACCCATGGGCGGTTCGTGGACGACGACATCGAGCTGGACGCCACCGTCGATGGCCTGCACGGCCGGGTCGAAGGCTACGACGTCCGCCTGGATGGCCGGGTACACCGCCCCCTGGCCGGTGACTGGACACTGGATGACGTCCTCCTGCGCAGCGGCGAGAGCCGGCTGGCCCTTGCCGGTACGGTGGGTGATGACGCGCTGGACCTGGAAGGCCAGGTGGATGTTGGGGAGCTGGGCGCATTCATGCCGGAACTTGCCGGCGCGCTTCATGGCGACTTCGCCATCCGGGGGCCGTTCGATGCCCCGGATATCCGTGCCGACCTGGACGGGACCGGGTTGGCGTATGGCGACCTGGGTCGCATCGGCGAGCTGGCCCTGCGGGCAAGAGTCGACGCCCTTGGTGAGCAGGACAGCGAAGTCAGCCTGGTCGCCGCTGACATCACCTCCGAATATGAAACCGTTCACCGCCTTGCCCTGGACCTGGCCGGTGACCGGGGTGACCACGTTCTGGAGCTGGACCTGGATGCCGAGCGGATCGACACGGCGTTGCGGGTCGAGGGCGGGCTGAACGACGCCCTGCACTGGGACGGCCTGCTGGCGAGCGGTGACGTTCAGCTGGCGGGGCAGGGCTGGCGCCTGGACCGTGCAACGCCCCTGGAGATCGATCCCATGGCGGCGCATGCCGCCATCGGCGCGCATTGCTGGCGCCACGAGGAGGCCAGCCTGTGCGCCCCCGAAACCATCGAAGCGGGTGCTACCGGCAACGCCGAACTCGCGCTCTCCGGCTTCCAGCTGAACTGGCTGCAACCCTGGCTGCCACCCCAGGTGGAGTTGGCCGGCGCGCTCTCCGCCGATGTCGAGGCCAGCTGGGGGGATGGCCCGCTGCCCCAGGTCCGCCTGGTGTCGGGTGTCGACGGTGGTGCCGTGCGGCTGACCGACGAGGATGCCGACGACGACGAGGTGGAACTCACCCTGGAGTACGAGCGGCTGGCACTGAACGTGGACCTGGACCGCGACGCCCTTGGCGTCGAGCTGGAACTACTGTCCGAAGCATTGGGCAGCATGCGCGTGGATGCCCGCACCACCGTCGAGAACGGCGACACGCCGTTCGGGCCACTGGAGGGCAACGTGGAGGTGGCGTCCGTGCGGCTCGACGTCCTGGAGCCGTTCTTCCCGGAAATGCGGACCCTGCGCGGCACCCTGAGCGCGTCGGGAGAGCTGGCCGGGGAGGTCACCGATCCCAGTTACCACGGCACCGTCGAACTGGAAGACGGCCGCCTGGAGCCGCTGGCCGTTGGCGTCTCGCTCACCGATATCGGCTTGCGACTGGATGTGGACGGGCACAGCGCCACCCTCGAGGGCGGCTTCCGCAGCGGCGACGGGTCGGCCACCCTTGCGGGCGAGGCGGACTGGTCCGGGGAGCCGGTCGCCACCATCAACCTCGAAGGGGCGGGTCTGCAGGTGGTTTACGAACCCGTGGCCGACCTGCGCGTCGACCCCGATCTGCAGGTGCAGTTCGGGGAAGGGGTGTTGAGTCTGTCGGGCAGCCTGGACGTGCCCAGGGGCGACATCACCCTGGCGGAGTTGCCGGAATCGGCCGTCCGCCTGAGCGGTGATGTGGTCATGATCGACGATATGCCCGAGGACGGCGCACTGCCGGACGATGACGAAGGTGAGCTGGAAGCGCCGGGCGGGCTGGATCTGCAGACCGACATCCAGCTGACACTCGGCAATCGCGTGGAACTCTCGGGTTACGGCATCACCGGGCGGCTTGTTGGCGACCTGCGCCTGCAGCAGAGCGGTGGTAGCGTGCCCCAGGGCAATGGTGAAATCCGCATCGTCGATGGCCGCTACCGGGCTTACGGACAGCGCCTGCAGATCCGCGAAGGGCAGTTGCTGTTTGCCGGCCCGCTGGACCGGCCACAGATCTACGTGGAAGCCGTGCGCCGGATCGAGCGCGATGATGTCACCGCGGGTCTGCGGCTCGAGGGCAATCCGGAAGAGCCCAGGGTCAGCCTGTTCTCCGAGCCGGCCATGGCGGAGGAGGATGTGCTCTCCTACATCATTCTCGGGCGCCCGGCGGGTGAGAGTGGCCCCGGCGGGGAGAACATGATGGCGCGGGCCGCCATTGCCCTTGGCGTGGCCGGTGGCGGCGGCTATGCCACGGCGGTAGCGGAAGGGCTCGGCATCGAGGATTTCGCCATAGACACCGAGGGCGAGGGCGATGAAACCCAGGTGGTCATGGGTGGCTACATCAACCCCAACCTCTACCTGGGTTACGGCGTTGGCGTGTTTACGCCGGTCAACACACTGACACTGCGGTACCAGCTGGCCACCAATCTCTTCCTGGAGGCCGTGAGCAGCCTCGAGAACGCCATCGATCTGATCTACCGTTTCGAGTTCGGCAGCAGGGAATGACGGCATGACGAACGACACCGAGCACCTGCTGCTGGATGGCCGCAAGCATGCGGTTCAGGTGCGGGAGACCCGCCGGCGCACGCTGGGCCTCTACGTTTTCCCGGACGGCCGCGTGGAGATCCGCGTCCCCAAGGGCACGCCGCGGCGCCAGGCCCTGGACTTCGCCCGCGGCCGGGAAGCGTGGCTGCGGGACACACTCAACGGCCTGCCGGAAGCGCCGCCAACACCACGCTACACCGACGGTGCCCGCCATCCCTACCTGGGCGACGGGCTGACGCTGCGGGTGCGCGCCGGCAAATCGCGCCGCGCCGTTCGTCAGGGCGACCTGCTATGGCTGCGGGTTGGCGACCCCGACGATCCGGTGCGCGTGGAGCATGCGCTAAGGGAATGGTACCGCGCCCGCGCACGCACCGTGTTCGCCGAACGCCTCGCGCACTGGTACCCGGCGGTGGGGCTGCCCCCGTCCCGCATGCCGGGGCTGCGGATCCGCGCCATGCGCAGCCGCTGGGGAAGCTGCTCCAGCCGCGGGAGCATCAATCTCAACCTGTGGCTGATCCGCGCACCGCTGGTGTGCATCGACTACGTGGTAGTGCACGAGCTGGCGCACCTGCTGGAATTCAATCACGGCCCGCGTTTCTACGCGCAGATGGACCGCATGATGCCCGACTGGCGCATTCATCGGCGGTCGCTGAGAGCACACCAACGGGAATGGGGGTAGGTGAACTGTTGCCGTCAAGGGTAGGTGTTCGGTGCGGGGGTGTTCGGGAGAGGCGACTCACGTAGCTCCGGTCCGTAGGCCGTCCGGCCCGAAGGGTGGCGGCAGGGACGCCGCCATCGGTTTACAGCACAGGGATGTGCTGTAAACCGACCAGGCCGGAGGAACGGAAACTACACCTTCCGGCGGAAGGTGTAGTTGGGCGGAGTGCCGGAGCCGCTCCCGAACACCCCCGCACCGAACCCGGCGTCAGGCCCGGCGCGTTGGTCCCCTCACGCGTTCGCCGCAGCCCGGCTCGCCCGCTTGCGTTCGTTCTCCAGCAGCAGCTTCTTCCGCACCCGGATCGCCTCGGGGGTGACCTCCACCAGCTCGTCGTCGTCGATGAACTCCAGCGCCTGCTCCAGCGTCATGCGGATCGGCGGCACCAGGTCCAGGTTCTCGTCGTTGCCGGCGGCACGCACGTTGGTGAGCTGCTTCGCCTTGAGCGGGTTTACCACCAGGTCGTTGTCGCGGGCGTGGATGCCGATGATCATGCCCTCGTAGACCTCGTCACCGTGGCCGATGAAGAGCTTGCCCCGGTTCTGCAGGGTAAACAGGGCGTAAGCGAGCGCCTTGCCCGGGCCGTTGGAGATCAGCACCCCGTTGCCGCGCTGACCGAGATCCTGGCCGCGATACGGGCCGTAGTGATCGAACACGTGGAACATCAGGCCATCGCCGGAGGTGGCGGTGAGAAATTCGGTGCGGAAACCGATCAGCCCGCGGGCCGGGATGATGTAGTCCATGCGCACGCGGCCCTTGCCGTCCGGCGCCATGTTGTGCATCTCGCCACCGCGCTCGCCGAGCTTCTCCATGACGCCACCCTGGGAGGTCTCGGGCACGTCCACGGTGAGCTGCTCGTAGGGCTCCTGCTTGACGCCGTCCACCTCGCGCACGATGACCTCGGGACGGGAGACGCCCAGCTCGTAGCCTTCCCGGCGCATGTTCTCGATCAGCACGCCCAGGTGCAGCTCGCCCCGTCCGGAGACGCGGAATTTCTCCGGATCATCCGTGGGCTCGACGCGCAGCGCCACGTTGTGCAGCAGCTCCCGTTCCAGGCGTTCGCGGATCTGGCGCGAGGTCACGTACTTGCCCTCGCGGCCGGCGAACGGCGAGTTGTTCACCACGAAGGTCATGCTCACCGTGGGCTCGTCGACGGTGAGCGCCGGCAGCGCCTCGACGTGGTTCGGGTCGCAGAGGGTGTCGGAGATGTGGAGGTTGTCCACGCCGGTAAAGGCAATAATGTCGCCAGCACTGGCTTCCTCCACCTCGGTGCGTTCCAGGCCGAGGTAGTTCAGCACCTGCAGCACCCGCGCCGAGCGGGTCTTGCCGTGACGGTCGATGACCTGCACCTGGGTGTTCGTACGGACACGCCCGCGGGTGATCCGGCCCACGCCGATGACGCCGACGTAGGAGCTGTAGTCGAGCGACGTGACCTGCAGCTGCAGCGGGCCTTCCGGGTCGACCTTCGGCGGGTTCACCGCATCGACGATCATCTGGAACAGCGGCGTCATGTCGCCTTCGCGCACCTCGGAATCATCGCTGGCGAAGCCGTTCAGGGCCGATGCGTAGACCACCTGGAAGTCGAGCTGCTCGTCGGTGGCGCCGAGGCGATCGAAGAGGTCGAAGGTCTGGTCCAGCACCCAGTCCGGGCGGGCGCCGGGGCGGTCGATCTTGTTGATGACAACGATCGGGTTCAGGCCCTGCTCAAGCGCCTTCTGCAGTACGAAGCGGGTCTGCGGCATGGGGCCGTCCACTGCGTCCACCAGCAGCAGCACCGAATCCACCATGGACAGCACGCGCTCCACCTCGCCGCCGAAGTCGGCGTGGCCGGGCGTGTCCACGATGTTGATGCGATAGCCGTTCCAGAGAATGGCGGTGTTCTTGGAGAGAATGGTGATGCCGCGCTCGCGCTCCAGATCGTTGGAGTCCATCACGCGCTCCGTCTGGGGGGCGCGGGCATCCAGGGTGCCCGATTGCTGCAGCAGGCGATCCACCAGGGTGGTCTTGCCGTGGTCAACGTGGGCAATAATGGCGATGTTGCGAAGATTTTCGATCACGTCGGGTACGTCCGTGGGTCGCTAACAGAGTGGAGCGCCATCGGTACCGACGGCGCTGCTGCTGGTCAGAGGGTCAACAACTGACGGGCCGGCCCGGTTACATGGGCCGGCGGTGGGCGCATTATCCGCGTCCCGGCGCTCCGTCTCAAGTTCAAACTCTCGAAATGCCGCGGAGTTACGTTTCTACCGGCGTTTCGGCTATGTCAGACTGCGGTTTTACCGGTGCGGGAGGCAGTTTCCGATGCAACGCGTGTTACTGATGCGGCACGGCATTGCCGAAGATGCGGGCCCCGGTCAGCGCGACTCCGAGCGCGCCCTGACGGACCCGGGCCGGCGTCGCGTGGAAGCCGTTGCCACAGACCTGGCTGCGACCGTCGGGCCGGTGGACCGCATGGTCAGCAGTGATTACCTGCGCGCAATCCAGACCGCGGATATCCTCGCCAGGCACCTTCAGCCGGGCCAGCGGGAGATTTCCACCGGCCTGGTACCCCATGGCGACCCGGCATCGGTTTACGACTGGCTGGGCGCGCTTCCCGACGCGCCGGTCACGGTGCTCGTGGGCCATGAGCCGCAGATGAATCTGCTGCTGGGCGTCGGGCTGACGGGCACCCCGTGGGGACCGGCCCGGTTCGGCAAGGCCTCCGTGGCCATGCTTGCTTTCCAGGGGGGCATTAGCGCGGGGCGCGGCCAGCTGGAGCTGTTCCTGCGCGCGGGCCTCGGCGTGCGGTCACGGGAATGACCGCATCGGCATCGGAGAGCGGCAACACCGTCGCGGCGGTAGACCTCGGCTCCAACAGCTTCCACATGGTCGTTGCCCGCCTGCAGGGCGGCGAGCTGCGGGTTGTGGACCGCATCAAGACCATGGTGCGGCTCGGGGAGGGCGTCGACGCCCGCGGACGGCTCGATCCCGCGGTTCGCGAACGCGCACTGGAGGCCCTGGACCGTTTCGGCCAGCGCCTGCGCGGCCTTCCGCGGGGCAGTGTACGCGTCGTCGGCACCAACACACTGCGGGTCATGCGCGATGCCCAGGGCTTCCAGGCGGCAGCGGAGTCCGCGCTCGGACACGGCGTGGAGGTGGTCTCCGGCGTGGAAGAGGCCCGGCTGATCTACCTGGGGGTCGCCCATAGCCTCGGTGACGATGGCCAGCGCCGGCTGGTGGTGGACATCGGCGGTGGCAGCACGGAGCTGATCGTGGGCGAGGGCGTCATGCCCCTGCATATGGACAGCCTCGAAATGGGCTGCGTCCGGCTTGCACGCCAGTGTTTTCCGAAGGGCCGCTATACGCCGCGGGCGCTGGACCGGGCCGCGCTGCGCGTCGCCCAGGAGCTGGAGCCGGTTGCGCGCCGCTATCACAACGCGCACTGGGCGCAGGCGGTAGGCGCATCAGGAACCGTGCGGGCAGTGCAGGCCGTGCTGAAAGGGCTGGACCTGTCACCCGACGCGATCACCCTGGACGGCCTGTTGCGGCTGCGGGAGTGCCTGACCCGGGCAGGGCGCGAATCGAGCCTCGATCTCCCGGGGCTGGACGCCGACCGCCGCCCGGTCTTTGCCGGCGGCGTCATGGTGTTGCTCGGCGTGTTCCAGGGGCTGGGCATCCAGCGCATGGTGGCATCGGACGGTGCACTGCGCGAGGGCGTGTTACATGACCTGCTGGGCCGCATGGCCTCCCGTGATGTCCGCGACCAGGCGATCACCGCCATGATGGCGCGCTACCACGTGGATGCCGAACAGGCCAACCGCGTCTCCGGGACCGCACGCCACCTGTTCGGGCAGGTGCGGCGCGCCTGGGGACTTGACGATGAGGCGGAGGCCTGGCTGCGGTGGGCGGCGGAGACCCACGAAATCGGTCTCGACATTGCCCACGGCAGCTACCACCGGCATGGGGAGTACCTGGCGCGGCACAGTGATCTCAGCGGCTTCTCAAGCCAGGATCAGGCCGTGCTGGCCGCACTCATCCGCTGCCATCGCCGCAAGATCTCGCGCAAGGCGCTGGACGCCGTGCCGGATAACCGCCGACTGCGGGTCGAGCGGCTGATACCCCTGTTGCGCCTGGCGACGGTGCTGCATCGCAGCCGTCTGGACGACGCGCTTCCGGCTGTCGCACTGCGTCGCCGTGACGACCGGCTCGACCTGCGCTTCCCGGCCGGATGGCTGGAGGCCCATCCGCTCACCCGGGCCGATCTGGCGGAAGAGTCCACGGCCCTCAAACGTCTTGGATTGGCGCTCCGTGTCCGCTGAGGCGTACCAGCAGGGCCTGCTGTGAGCTGAAGGGCTCCTCGCCGTCGGCGGGATGGGCCCGGCGATAGGATCCGTCCGGCTGCAGCAGCCACGCCTGGGTGTTATCCCGCAGGTAGTCCTCCAGGTCGCTGAGCACCTGTTGCTGCAGCGCCGGGGGCTCGATGGGAAACGCGGTCTCGACGCGCCGGAAGAAGTTGCGCTCCATGCAGTCGGCGCTGGATGCGTAAAGAACCGGGTCGCCGCCGTTGGCGAAATAGAACACCCGGGTGTGCTCCAGGAAGCGGCCGATGATCGAGCGCACGCGGATCGTCTCGGAAACCCCCGCCACACCCGGTCGCAACGCGCACATGCCACGGATGATCAGGTCGATCTCCACGCCGGCCATGGAGGCCGCATAAAGGGCCTGCACGGTGCGCGGCTCCACCAGGGAGTTGACCTTGAGGATGATACGCCCGCCACGCCCGGCGCGGGCATGCTCCGCCTCCCGCTCGATGTTCTGCAGAAGGGTGTCGAAGAGGGTGAAGGGAGACTCCAGCAGCTTCTCCAGCCGCGCCACCTTGCCCAGGCTCGTGAGCTGGAGAAAGATCCGGTGGACATCCTCGCCAATGACCGGGTCCGCCGTGAGCAACCCGTAATCGGTATACAGCCGGGCCGTGCGGGAGTGGTAGTTGCCCGTGCCGAGGTGGACGTAGTTGCGCAGCCGGCCGTTCTCACGGCGCACCACGAGCACCATCTTGGCGTGGGTCTTGTGTCCCACCACCCCGTAGACCACGTGTGCGCCGGCGTCCTGGAGCATGTTGGCGAGCCGGATGTTCGCTTCCTCGTCAAAGCGTGCCCGCAACTCGATAATGACCGTGACTTCCTTGCCGGCGCGGGCGGCGGCAACCAGGGCGTCGACAATGGCGGAATCCGGCCCGGTCCGGTAGAGGGTCTGCTTGATCGCGAGTACGGCAGGGTCCCTGGAGGCCTGTCGCACGAAATCCACCACCGGGGCGAACGACTGGAACGGGTGGTGCAGCAGCAGATCCTGTTTGCGCAGCAGCTTGAACAGGCTGCCGCTGTGGGTCACTTCCGAGGGTACCGCCGGCGTAAAGGCCGGAAATGTCAGGTCAGGTCGGTCCACCCCGTCACAGATGGCCATGAGCCGGTTCACGTTCACCGGGCCGTCCACCGGGTAGAGGTCATCGGCCGCCAGCTCGAACTCGTCGAGAAGAAAGCGCCGCATGTGGTCGGGGCAGTTGGCGGCCACCTCCAGGCGCACGGCGTCCCCATAACGGCGCGACTGCAGCTCGCCCTCCATGGCAACCAGGAGATCGTCCACTTCCTCTTCATCCACGTACAGGTCGCTGTTTCGGGTGACGCGGAACTGGAAGCAGCCCAGGACCGTCATGCCGGGGAAGAGCTGGTGCACGTGGGCGTGGATCATCGACGACAGGAAAACCCATTCGTTGGGGCCGCCCGCCGCGTCCGCCGGCACGGGGATGAGACGGGGCAGGGAACGGGGCGCCTGCACCACGGCCATGCCGCTGTTGCGCCCGAAGGCGTCCTTGCCCTCCAGCTCGACGATGAAGTTGAGGCTCTTGTTGAGAATGCGCGGAAAGGGGTGCGCCGGGTCGAGCCCCAGGGGGCTGAGCACCGGCAGCAGCGACTGCTCGAAATACCGCTGCACCCATGTGCGCTGTGCCGCGTTCCACTCGTCGCGACGGATGAAGCGGATCCCCTCCCGCGCCAGAGCGGGGATCAACTCATTGTTGAGAATATCGTACTGCTCCGCGACCAGCTCATGGGCCCGGGCACTGATGTCGCGAAGGACTTCCTGGGGCATGCGATTGTCGGCGCCGGCCTGGGTCGACCCCAGCTCATGGGCCTGCTTGAGCCCGGCCACGCGGATCTCGAAGAATTCGTCCAGGTTGGTGCTGACGATGCACAGAAAGCGCAGACGCTCCAGCAGTGGCACGTCCGTTGCCCGCGCCTGCTCCAGCACCCGGGCGTTGAACTCCAGCATGCTCATCTGCCGGTTGATGTAGAGATCCGGGTGTTTCAGGTCGATGGAGTCCATTGATGTCCCGTGGGTTCCTGTTGGCCTGCCGTCCAGCGGTGTCACCGTAACGTCATCGTGTGACAGAGGCATGACCCGCCGTTTTGCGATTTACGCGCTCGCCCACGCATAATTGTGACGGCAAACGCGGTCGACAGGGGAGTATCTCGTGCATTCTCGATTGTCATGCGCCGGAAACGCCGCCGACGACCGCACCACCGACATGCACAGGAGGCAGGATGCTTGAGCCGGATGTTCTCTCCCTGACACCCGTTCCGGCGCTGAACGCGCTGATCTGGGTGCTGGTGATCCTGGTGGCGGGCTATCTTGCCCGGATGCCGGTGCATCGGCTGATCCGACTGGTGTTCACCGGGGCACGCCGGTTGCTGCGCCTGCTGGCGCGGTACTGCGTGCACGCCGAACACCACGCCCGGGCGTGGACGCGCTCCGTGCTGCTGGCACAGGCACGGGAGCACGCCCGCGACGCGGCGGACTGGAACCTGGAGCGGTTCGGCGAGGACCTGGAGCGCGAACTCAAGGGGATTCCGGAGCTGGAACAGCAGCTCCGGGCCCACCTGAGCCAACTGGAGCAGGACTACCGGACCAGCGGCGCGCCGCCGCCGGACCTGCCGGGATGGCCCAGACTCGTGGAGCACCTGGGGCCGGATTTCGGTGGCGTGGATCCGACCGTCAAGAAAACGCTCGAGGACCTGCGCGACGGTCTGGAAACGCAGCGGGCCGACCTGCTGGATGCCTACCGCCGGGCCACCCGGCGCCGTTATCTCGTGCTCCACCGCACCATGCCCTACTGGCGGCGGGTGCGGGGGGCCGTCGAAGAGCTGACGGCCCGGGTGGAGCGCCTGCGCCAGCGCGCCGATGACGCCATTGAGCGCGTCAACGCCTACGAGGCGCTGCGGGACGAGCACCGTGTGAGAATCGATGTGCTGGCGGTGCATTCACTCTGGCGGTTCAGCCTGTCCGTGGCGTGGCTGGCGCTGGCGGGGCTGGGCTTTGTGGTGCTCGGTCAGCTCCTTGCGGAGCCCCTGAACAGCCTCCTGGGAACCGCGTCGCCGGCAGAGAGCCTGCCCGGGCTGGGGACCTCGGCGACCATTCTCCTGCTCGGTGCGGTGGGGCTGCTCGGACTGCTGCTCATGGAGAGCAGCCGTGCCACACGCATGCTGCCAGGGGTATCCGGCCTGGATACGGAGACCCGGCGCTGGCTGTTCTGGTCGGGCATCGGTGGTGTACTTGTCCTGATCGCGGCGTTCGCCTTCCTGACGCTCTACCACGGCGGCATTCCGCCCGCCTCACTGGATACGGCACTGGGGCCGATCATGGCGCCGGGCGCTCAGGCAGCCCTGGTGATCCTGCTGCCCTGTGCACTGGTATTCACGGTACTGCCGGTCCGAGGTCTCGTCCGCCATGGCCGCATCGCCGGCGGGTACACGGTCGCAGTCGCGCTGCAGATTGCCATGTTGCTGTGCAGGCTGCTGGCGAGCCTGGCAGCCTTCGTGAGTTCGCTGCTGATTCAGCTGTACGATCTGGTGATCTTTCTGCCGCTGTGGATCGAGGAGACCGTTCGCCAGCGGAACTGGCGGGTCAAGCCGGATGCACTGGTGTCGAGAGGGCGATTGCCATCGCCCACCAGCCAGGAATCCAGAGCGGCGCGCTGATCGGTGCCATGGCGGTTGCCATACGCAAACGTATGGTGTAGAAAACAGCCATGAGCAGATCGAATCACCGCCGTTCGCTGACCGCTGATGACTGGGCTGACGCTGCCCTCGACGCCGTAGCCGAGAGCGGTGTGGAGGCCGTGGCCGTGGAGCGGATTGCGCGTGCGCTCGGCGTGACCAAAGGCAGCTTCTACTGGCACTTTGCCAACCGTGGCGCGTTGCTCGATGCCGCCCTCAAGCGCTGGGAACGGCAGCAGACGGAAGACGTGATCGCGCGGGCGGAACGTGAGCAGGATCCCCGTAACCGGATTCACCGGCTGTTTCGCAACGCCGACGGCAGCAAGCGCGCCGGTCAGCTCTATCTCGCCTTCGCCGCTGGCGCCAACGACCCTCTCGTGGGGCCGGTGATCAAGCGGGTCAACAACCGGCGCATCGGCTTCATGGTGGACTGTTACTCGGCGATGGGGCTGGGCCCCGGGGAGGCGCGTCAGCGTGCGGTGCTGGCCTATTCGGTCTATCTCGGTACGCTGCAGATGCGGCGCGATGCCCCCGAAACCATTCCCGCCGGCCCCGAGTTCGAAGACTACATGGATTACGTCAGCATGACCCTGATTCCCGGCTTCGTCCCCGAACGCCAGCGGGAAAGCGGTCAGAAGACCGGCTGAACCGCTCAGGCCCCGCCTTGCGCGGCCTGCCGTAACGCCTGCTCCAGCAACGCCGTGGATACCGCCCCCTGAAACGGCCGCTCGGCCACCACCAGCGCCGGAACATTGGCAAGCCCCAGTGCCTGTGCCGCCTGAACGTGGGAGAGAACCGCCTCCACCGGCTCGGGTGTCTGCCAGGCGGTGGTAAGCAGATCCTCCACGCCGGCCTCCTGCGCCAGCGCCGAGAGCACTTCCGCATCACCGATATCCCGCCCCTCACCGAAGACGGCATGGAAAACCGCCCGGTGAATTGCCGGAAACCGCGGCCGGCGGTACAGGAGCACCGCTTGCGCAAGCAGCAGGGCGCGGCGTGTATTGGGCAGGGTCTCGGGCGGCTGCCAGGGCAGCTCTTCTTCCTGCAGGAGGGCCTGCAACGCGGGCTGCTTCAACAGATCCGGCGTGGCGGGGTCGCCGCCTGGTGCTTCCGGCCGGGTCTCCAGGAAACGCCACAGAATATCCAGCCCGTAGCGGGCGTTGAGCCGCTCGAGCCGGTGATTGGCCACGTAGCAGAAGGGGCAGTTGTAATCGAAGAACAGGGTGACGGGAACGGCCGGGTCTTTGCGCATGGGCGCAGTGTACAGGCGGTCGCCGCGACGGTGCCACAGGTCCCCCCACGCCCGCGCCGTCCGTGGCGCGGGCGTGGCGACAGGGATCAGTCCCGCTCGCCGGCGTGCAGCCGGGCGCGCCGGTTGGCCGCCTGCTCGAACGGGGAGTCGTCCTCCGCTGCCGGGTTCCGGGAGCCGGCCGTGGCCACCACGATGCGATTCTCGGCGATCCCCTGGTCGACCAGGTAGTCGCGAACCGCACTTGCGCGCTCACGGCCCAGCGCCTCGTTGTAGGCTTCCGGCGCCGCACTGCCGGTATGTCCGGTAATGGTGATGGTGGCCTCGCTGTCGTCGCCGAGGGACTCCACGAACTCATTGATGCGGCTCTGCTCGGTGCGCGTGAGACCGGTATCACCGGAGACGAAATAGACCACGTCGGGGACGTCCGCATCCGGTTCGTAGACCATCTCCGCGTCGCCGTTCTCGCCGTTGTCGTCGCCGTTGCCGGCTTCTTCCGCTCGCGCTTCAGCTTCCGCCTCGGCCTGGGCGCGCCGCTCTTCCTCCTCGGCAGCGCGCCGGGCGCGCTCGCGTTCCCGTTCCTGCTCGCGGCGGGCTTCACGCTCCGCCTCCAGGAGCTCGGCCGGAATGACGGCCTGGCCATGGCGGGCGAGGAGGCGGGAGGGAGGGGACGCCGGAAGGCCGTTGTCCGACTCCAGGGTGATGGTGGTCGGCTCGGGCGCGGTCTGGCGGGTGGTTACGGAGACCAGCTCGCCGGGCGCCTCGTCCGCCGCGTCGGCGGGATTGCTGTCGAGCACGGTCAGGGCATCGGGGGCTTCGCCCCCGTCTGGCGTACCGTCGCGCCCGGACGCCGGCCGTTGGGTGTCCTCGTTCGGCCGGCAGCGCATGAAGGCCCGGTACTTCGGCCGGAATCCCGCGTTGGAAAGGCTGACGGCAAGCGTGCTCTCCGGCGCATGCCAGTCATCAAAGGAGAGCGTGGGGTAGGCCCCACGTTCCAGCTCGCGTAATACCTGTACTGCCATAGTCGATCCGAAGCGGAAGGTTTCCGGGCCGGGTGCGCCCTCTACGGACCCGATCCGCCGAACCGCCGCTGCGTCCCAGTCCCGCGGCGCCGACCAGAGATCCACGGTCCGGGATTCCTCGGGCGGATTGCCGGTGTAGATGCGCAGGGCCACTGCGCCATCGCTTGCCCGGGAGAACACGGCAAGCCCGAAGCCCGGGATGGCATGCATCAGGTGACAGGCGTCCGCATGACGTTCCCAGTACCAGCTGCTCTCGTTGAGGCTGGCCATGTAGTGCTGCTCGGGGTTTGGTAGCACGCCATCGCTCTGGGCGGCGACCGGCAGCAATAGCAGGCCGGCCAGAAAGACCGCGGAGCACGCCTTGCTGTACATCCGGTTCAGGCCGGATGGCTTGGACGTCGGACGTTGGCACGTGGATGTCAGGGTCATGGTTCGTGTCAGTCAGGGCTGCCTGTGCTGACACGGGTATCGGCCACCGGGGTGATTTCTTGAGGGTGTGAGCACGTTCTGGCCGTTTCACTTGGTGGACCTGAAGGTCCACCCTACGAATGTTGCCATGCCGGGAGGTGGGACACTGGCCATGAATGTAGTCCGCGTAGGGTGGACCTTCAGGTCCACCATGGCCGTGGACGAAAAAAGGCCGGCGCGGTTCAGGAACCGGCCGGCCTCTTGGTTCAACCCCTAAGGGATCCCGGGCTTCAGGATTCCTTGGCGAGGTTGCGCAGCACGTAGTGCAGGATGCCGCCGTTACGGAAGTACTCCCACTCCTTCGGCGTATCGATGCGCACCTGGGCATCGAACGTCTTGGTGGCGCCGTCCGGTGCCGTCGCGGTGACGGTCACCATCTCCGGCTCACCCTCCAGGGAGGAGAAGGAGAACGATTCACTGCCGGTGAGGCCGAGGCCTTCGGCACTGTCGCCATCCTTGAACTGCAGCGGCACGACACCGAAGCCGACGAGGTTGGAGCGGTGGATACGCTCGTAGCTCTCGGCAATCACGGCGCGCACGCCCAGCAGGTTGGTGCCCTTGGCCGCCCAGTCACGGCTGGAGCCGGTGCCGTACTCCTTGCCGGCCAGCACCACCAGTGGGGTGTTGTCCTGCTTGTACTGCATGGCGGCATCGAAGATGCTCGTCACCTTGCCGGACGGCACGTGGGTGGTCCAGCCGCCCTCGGTGCCCGGCGCCATCTTGTTGCGCAGGCGCACGTTGGCGAAGGTGCCACGCATCATCACCTCGTGGTTGCCACGACGGGAGCCATAGGAGTTGAACTCCTTGGGTTCCACGCCCTGCTGCTGCAGGTACTCGCCGGCCGGGCTGTCGGGCTTGATGGCGCCGGCGGGGGAGATGTGGTCGGTGGTGATGGAATCGCCCACGTAGACCAGGCAGCGGGCATCCTTGATTTCGGAGATGCCTGGCTCTTCCATGGTCATGCCCTCGAAGTAGGGCGGGTTGGCGATGTAGGTGGACGGCGCCCAGTCGTAGTTCTCGGCATCCGAAACCTCGATGTTGCGCCAGTTGCTGTCACCGGCGAACACGTCCGCGTAACGCTCCTGGAACATCTCGCGGTCGAGGCTGCCGCTGACGACATCGGCGACTTCCTGCTGCGACGGCCAGATGTCTTTCAGGTAGACCGGCTCGCCCTTGGTGTCCTTGCCGATGGGCTCGCGGGTGATGTCCACCGTCATGCTGCCGGCGAGGGCGTAGGCCACCACCAGGGGCGGCGAGGCCAGCCAGTTGGTCTGCACTTCGGGGTGCACGCGGCCTTCGAAGTTCCGGTTACCGGAGAGCACGGAGGAGACCATCAGGTTGCCTTCGCGGATCGCCTGGGTGACTTCGTCCGGCAGCGGGCCGGAGTTGCCGATGCAGGTGGTGCAGCCGAAACCGGCGACCTGGAAGCCCAGCTCGTCGAGGTAGTGCTGCAGACCGGCGCGCTGCAGGTAGGCCGGCACCACCTGGGAGCCCGGGGCGAAGGAGGTCTTCACCCACGGCTGGGTGCCGAGGCCGCGCTCGCGCGCTTTCTTGGCCACCAGCGCAGCGGCGACCAGCACGTCCGGGTTGGAGGTGTTGGTGCAGCTGGTGATCGCGGCGATCACCACGGCGCCGTGCTTGATCAGCGTCTTCTGGCCGTTGATCTCGACCTGGACCGCGCCCTTGTCGTAGTCCACCTGGCCGCCCACGGCGGTGTCACCACCCTCGTTGAGGAAGCGCTCTTCCTCGGCGCCGTGATGGTCCTCCAGGAACTTGCTGAGGTTGGCGTCGAAGGTCTCCTTGGCGTCGGTCAGGGCGACCCGGTCCTGGGGCCGTTTGGGGCCGGCCAGGCTGGGCACGACGGTGGAGAGGTCCAGCTCGAGCACGTCGGTGTACTCCGCCTCGCGCTGGCCGTCCTCGCGCCACATGCCCTGCTCGCGGAAGTAGGCTTCCACCAGCTTGATCTGGTGCTCGCTGCGGCCGGTGAGTTCCAGGTAGCGCAGCGTTTCGTTGTCCACCGGGAAGATGCCGCAGGTGGCGCCGTACTCGGGGGCCATGTTGGCGATGGTGGCACGGTCGGCCAGCGGCATGTTCGAGAGGCCGTCGCCGAAGAACTCGACGAACTTGCCCACCACGCCCTTCTGGCGGAGCATCTGCGTGACCGTGAGCACCAGGTCGGTGGCGGTGGCGCCTTCCGGCAGCTTGCCGCGCATCTTGAAGCCGACCACCTGCGGGATCAGCATGCTGATGGGCTGACCGAGCATGGCGGCTTCAGCCTCGATGCCGCCGACGCCCCAGCCCAGCACACCGAGACCGTTGACCATGGTGGTGTGGGAGTCGGTGCCGACCAGGGTGTCGGGGTAGACGCGCTTGACGCCGTCCGCTTCCTTGGTGAACGCGACTTCCGCCAGGTATTCGATGTTGACCTGATGCACGATGCCGGTGCCCGGGGGCACGACGCGGAAGTTCGAGAAGGCGTTCTGCCCCCAGCGCAGGAACTTGTAGCGCTCGTGGTTGCGGTGGTACTCGAGCTTGGTGTTCAGGCTCAGGGCGTCCTTGGTGCCGAAATGGTCGACCATGACGGAGTGGTCGATGACCAGGTCGGCGGGCTCCAGCGGATTGATGCGCTTGGGATCACCGCCGAGCCGCTGCATGGCGTCGCGCATGGCGGCCAGGTCAACCACTGCAGGGACACCGGTGAAATCCTGCATGAGCACGCGCGCAGGGGTGAACGCGATTTCGGTGCTCGGCTTGGCGTTGGGGTCCCACTGGGCCAGCGCCTCGATGTTTTCCGCGGTGACGTTGACGCCGTCTTCCTTGCGCAGGAGATTCTCCAGCAGGACTTTCTGCGCGAAGGGGAGTCGACCCAGATCGAAGCGGTCCTCGAGCGCCTTCAGGCTGAACATCTCGTAGGACTGCCCATCGACGTTCAGCGTCGAACGTGCTTTGAAACTGTCTTTCATTATGCCTCCCAGTCTTTACCAGTTGGTGCTCTCGTCCGGTCCGGCCTTGCTCGCCCCGCATGTCCATGAGCGCGCGGCGGGACACGGGCGCTGGGACCGCCCTGGTTTTCGGCTTTCGTTGTGGCGCCGATATCATACACGAATGCGGCACCGTTTGCGGTCCCGGACTGTCCGGGACGTGCTCGTCACGCGGGCCCGGCCGCGAGTTCCCGCGCCAGCTGCTCGCTTGCCTGGAGCAGGTGGTTGCGGCGAAAAACCAGGCGCAGCCGGCTGCCGCCGGCGGTGCGCCAGAATGTGGTCGCGCGAATCCCGGCCAGAAGCAGGGCCCGCACCTGGTTGCTATTACGCGGGTCTTCCAGCCACTGCCGCTCGCCCTGAACCATGACCTTGGGTTTCAGCGTGCTGATGGTGCTGCCGTAGAGATCCGCCAGACGGCCGATGACGTTCTCGTGGGTGCGATGGAAGTGCTCCGCCTGGCGGCTCGCCTGTTCAATGCCATCCGCCAGCTGGCTCAGCATGGCCCGCTGACGCATGAGCTTGCGCTCCAGATGCATCAGCACGATGGCGTAGCGGGTCAATTCCTGGTCCTGGGGGTCGGAGAGCTGGTCGCGGAGCCGGTGAAGCCCCGGCAGCAGGCGCACTTCGCCGCCATAGGCGGCGCCGATGTCGCCGTCGAACGGATTGAGCAGCCCGTTCACGCAGGTCTCGACCTCCTCCGTGTTCGCCTGTCCCGTGCGAGCGATCCGGCGGACTTCGCTGAGCGCCTGGAACAGGGCGGCGAGCGCCAGGGTCTGGTCACGCATGGACTGCTGCATCGACTTCTCCCGTGGTCAAGCGTTGATCGATGATGCCGCCCCCGAGGCACTCGTCACCCCGGTAGAATACGATGGACTGCCCGGGAGTCACGGCTCTCTGGGGCGTGTCGAAGACAACGTGGGCAGCGTCGCCGTGGAAGGTGACGGTGCAATCCTGGTCCGGTTGCCGGTAGCGGATTTTCGCGGTACAGCGCACCGGGGCACCACCGGGGGGAGCACCGGCAACCCAGTGCAGATCCGTCGCCGTCAGGCCGGGCGAGAACAGCGCCGGGTGGTTGCCGCCCTGAGCGACCACCAGCGCATTGCCGGGGATATCCTTGTCCACCACGTACCAGGGCTGGCCGCCCGCACCCGCACGGCCACCGATACCGAGCCCCTGGCGCTGTCCCAGGGTGTAGAAGCTCAGCCCCTGGTGCTCACCGATCCGGTTCCCGTCCGTATCCACGATGGGACCGGGCGTACTGGCGATGTAGCGCGACAGAAAGCCGCGGAAATCCCGCTCGCCGATGAAGCAGATGCCGGTGCTGTCCTTCTTCTCGAAGTTGTCGAAGCCGGCGTCTTCGGCAATGCGACGCACCTCGGGCTTCTCCAGCTCGCCCACGGGGAAGAGGGTGCGCTCCAGCGCCTCGTGGCCGACCATGTACAGGAAATAGCTCTGGTCCTTGCCGTGGTCGAGGCCGCGCAGCAGGGTTGCGCGGCCAGTGTCCGGGTCGCGGCCAATACGTGTGTAATGGCCGGTGGCCACGTAGTCGGCACCCAGGCGCATGGCGTGATCGAGGAAGGCACGGAACTTGATTTCCCGGTTGCACAGTACGTCCGGGTTGGGTGTTCTGCCGGCTTCGAACTCGCGCAGGCAATCATCGAAGACCTGCTGGCGGTACCGGTCGGCGAAGTTGACCTGGTGCAGGGGGATGTCCAGTTCCTGGCAGACCTGCCTGACATCGGCCAGGTCCTCCTCGGCGGTGCACACCGTGTCCGTGTCGTCGTCTTCCCAGTTGCGCATGAACAGCCCCTGGACACGGTATCCCTGCTCGACGAGCCGGAGCGCGGCGACCGAAGAATCGACGCCGCCGGAGAGACCGACAATGACGGTTGGAGTACGAGCGGTGGACATGATGGCGCGCGAGTTCCCGGGGGCCTGAACCGTGTTGCGGCGAAGCATACACCGCCGGGGGTGCGGTTCCCAAACGGCGACTGCCTGCCTCAGTCCGCGATCACGTCCTGGAAGAGATCCAGCGGATAGCGGCACCCCGCCTGAAAGTCGTCGATGCCGCGCATGACCAGGGGGCTGCGCAGGCGTCCGGGCGACGCCCGGAGTGTCTCCGGGTCCACCCACAACGCGCGCTGGATGCCATCGTCCAATGGCTGGTCGGGTTGGTGGTTCCAGACCTCGCCACAGAAACACACGCGCAGGAACGTCTCGTTCCGCCGGGCACTGAACCAGCGATACACGCCGACGATGGCTTGCGGGCGGAAATCCCAGGCCGATTCCTCGCGGGTCTCGCGAATCACCGCGTCGGCGAGACTCTCACCCGGCTCCAGGTGGCCGGCGGGTTGATTGAGCACGAGCTGGCCGCCGGCATACTCCTCCACGAGCAGGAACTCACCCGCATGGTGAGCGATGGCGGCGACGGTGACATGAGGCTTCCAGACCATGGAGGCAGAGCCTAGCTGCACGGCGCGCGTGCGGCAAGCGTGGCCATCTGGCGTCAGGAGCTGGACTGCGGTTTCGCCGCTGGGCTCCCGGAGGGCACGAACACACGGTTGTCGCCCCGCGGCTCGGCCTGCGGACTGGCACCCGGGTCGTCGAAGAAGCCGGGCTGCATCAGCTCGATGAAGCGTTTGGCCTGCGGAGACAGGAAGCGACCACGGCGCCACATGACCCCGTAGGTTCGGCGGGGGAACACGCTGGGCAGGGGCTTGACCACGAGATCCTCGCGGCCGGTGATGCAGATGTTGCTGGCAATGCCGATCCCGAAGCCCCGTTCCACGTAAGCCTTCATGATTTCCCAGCCGCCGACTTCCAGGCGCACTTCGTAGGGGATGTTGTGCTGCTGGAGCACGAGGTTGACCAACCGCCAGGTGGTCAGGTGCTTCGGCGGCAGGATCAGCTCCTCGCTGGCCAGGTCGTCCAGCTCGATCCGCTCCTTGCCGGCAAGGTGGTGGCCGAAGGGCAGAATCAGCGATGTATCGAACGAGTACACGGCGCGGTAGGCCACATCATCGGGCAGATCCAGCATGGAGCCGATGGCAAAGTCCACCTCGTCGTTGCGCAGGGCTGATAGCATGTCGGCGCTGACCAGGTTGTGCAGCTTTACCGGGCTGTCGGGGTACCGGTCCATGTAGTTCTTCAACAGATCCGGTATCAGGTACAGGGTGCTCGATTCGCCGGCCGCAATGTCCAGCCTGCCGCTCTGGAGCGTCTGATACCGCTCGGCGAAGCGCGCGGGGAGGGCATCGATCCCGTCAACCAGGGGCAGCGCCAGTTCGTAGAGCGCCTTGCCGTCAGGGGTGAGTGTTATCTTGGGCCCGCGGCGCTCGAACAGCGTAATCTCCAGCTCGCGCTCAAGGGCCTGGATCTGTAGTGACACGGAGGGTTGGCTGAGGAACAGCCGCTCGGCGGCCCGCGAGATGCTGCCCGTCTGCGCCGTGTAACAGAATGCCCGGAGCTGTTTGACCCGGTTGTTCTTGTAATACAGACGTCCGGACGGGTCGCTCATGGGGATTCTCGGAAGTATTGGGTTTGCCAATATTCAAGATTGACGGGAAGGCGTTGTCAAATGATGCGCCGCCGCAATACAATGCGCCCGCTCAGGAAAGAGTCTTAGGCGTGAAATTCACAACTCGATCTGCGGTATTGATCGTGTTGGTGACGCCAGCATCCGCAGGAAGCGGTGAGATACTGGAAAGAATTTGCGTGAGCGGCGGGCTTTGAACCCGGAGTGCGCCGCTTCGCAGACTGCAGCGGAGTCGGTCCCGGGGGGTAACGCACCCGGTTCACTCCGCCGGCGGCGGGGGGCATGTGCCACCCGTCCGCGTCGTGAGCCTTGTCAGATGCCCTGATCGCCGGCCTCAAGAGGGCCCTTCAGTAAGGCGGCTCGCAATGCGATTCACCAGTGGGCTGTAGCGCCCGCGCCGAGCCCACGGGCTCCGGCGCAGGGCCGGTTCACCGTTTTCAATATCAGGGGCGAATGATCGCCCGGATTCGGGAGGCAGTTCGATGAGCAACGATCAGGCAAAGATCGCGGAACTCAAGAAGGAATGGGCGGAGAACCCGCGCTGGAAGGGCGTTGAGCGCGGTTACACGGCCGAGGAAGTGGTTCGCCTCAGCGGCACGGTGAAGGTGGAGTACAGCCTGGCACGTCGCGGCGCCGAGACGCTCTGGCAGCGCATGCACGAGATGCCCTACGTCAACGCGCTGGGCGCCATGAGCGGCAACCAGGCGATGCAGCAGGTCAAGGCCGGCCTCAAGGCGATCTATCTCTCCGGCTGGCAGGTTGCCGCGGACGCCAACCAGGGCAACACCATGTACCCGGACCAGTCCCTGTACCCGGTGGACTCCGTGCCGAATGTGGTCGAGCGCATCAACAACGCGCTGCTGCGTGCCGACGAGATCAACCACGCGGAAGGTGACGACAGCGTCGACTGGATGGCGCCGATCGTGGCCGACGCGGAAGCCGGTTTCGGTGGCGTGCTGAACGCGTTCGAGCTGATGAAGGGCATGATCAAGGCGGGTGCCGCCGGCGTGCACTTCGAGGACCAGCTCGCGGCGGTGAAGAAGTGCGGCCACATGGGCGGCAAGGTGCTGGTGCCGACCCAGGAAGCGGTGCAGAAGCTGATCGCCGCTCGCCTGGCGGCCGACACCATGGACGTGCCGACCATCCTGGTGGCCCGTACGGACTCCCTGGCGGCGGATCTGCTGACCAACGATGCCGACGAGCGGGACATGCCGTTCATCACCGGTGAGCGCACCTCCGAAGGCTTCTACCGCGTCAAGGCCGGTGAAGAGCAGGCCATCGCCCGCGGCCTGGCCTACGCGCCCTACGCCGACCTCATCTGGTGCGAGACCGGCACGCCGGACCTGGACTTCGCCAAGCGCTACGCCGAAGCCATCCGCAAGGAGCACCCGGACCAGATGCTGGCCTACAACTGCTCGCCGTCCTTCAACTGGGCGAAGAACCTGGACGATGCCACCATCGCGAAGTACCAGCGCGAGCTGGGCGCCATGGGCTACAAGTTCCAGTTCATCACCCTGGCCGGCTTCCACGCCCTGAACTACTCCATGTTCACCCTGGCCAAGGGCTACAAGGAGCGGCAGATGAGCGCCTACTCGGAGCTGCAGCAGGCCGAGTTCGCCAGCGAGAAGGACGGCTACACCGCGACGCGCCACCAGCGCGAAGTGGGTGCCGGCTACTTCGACAACGTCACCAACACCATCCAGGGTGGTGAATCCTCCGTGACCGCCATGAAGGGGTCCACCGAGGAAGAGCAGTTCTAGGACTGCCATTGCCGGACATGTCCCGCTGCCGGCGGGACAGCCGTCACAGCCCGGTCACTGATGTGGCCGGGCTTTTTTGTGCACGGCTTCGCTTGATTTCGCTGCGCCGTGGCCGCACATTCTGTGTATGCAGGGCAGTTCCTCCGTGAACGGGGGGTGGCGGCCGGAAGGCCACCGCAATCCCGCGCTTGCACCGGTCGCGTACCACGCCGTGGCTGCCCGACCGATTGTCCCGGATTGGAAGCGGCGTCGGCCTCTCTTAAAATGGGTGGTATCAACCAACCCTTTGCAACGATCTGAGAGATGGAAACGCCATGAGTGACGAACGTCGTGACCAACAGGGTGATGACGGGGTCTCCGTCCAGGAGGCCAAGCCAAGCCTGAAGCGTCCGCCGCTGTTCCGGGTGCTGCTGCTCAACGATGACTACACACCGATGGAGTTCGTTGTCGATGTGCTGGAGACGTTCTTCTCCATGGACCGTTCGCAGGCCACGCAGGTGATGCTTCAGGTCCACACGAAGGGCAGCGGGATCTGCGGGGTATACAGCCGCGACGTCGCCGAGACGAAAGTCGAGCAGGTCAACGACTACGCCCGCGAACACAGTCATCCGTTGATGTGTACTATGGAGGAAGCGTGACCCTGGCGGGGAACTCCCCGCGCCCGGCGCCAGTCCACCCGGAGAGGGCGCTAACCTGATTGATGCTATTGAGAGGTGAGCACGCATGCTGAGCAAAGAACTTGAGTTCACGTTGAATCTCGCGTTCAAGGAAGCGCGGGAAAAACGGCATGAGTTCCTCACCGTCGAGCACCTGCTGCTGGCGCTGACCGACAACCCCACGGCGGTCAACGTGTTGCGGGCGTGCGGCGCTAATCTGGACGATCTGAAGAAGGATCTGGAGGCGTTTCTCGACGAGACCACGCCGCTGCTGCCGCCCAATGACTCCCGTGAAACCCAGCCCACGCTCGGGTTCCAGCGGGTGCTCCAGCGCGCGATCCTTCACGTGCAGTCGGCCGGCATCAAGGAGGTGACCGGCGCCAATGTCCTGGTGGCCATCTTCAGCGAGCAGGAATCCCAGTCGGTGTACTTCCTGCACAAGCAGAGCATCACCCGGCTGGACGTCGTGAACTATGTCTCCCACGGCATTTCGAAGGTCTCGGGCGACCAGGAGTCCAGCAGCAATGACGCCTCGTCGAGCGCCGAGGTGGAAGAGGACGCGGCGGTGGACTCCGGCAGCAAGTCGCCGCTGGAGAGCTTTGCCACCAATCTCAACGAGAAGGCCCGCCGCGGCCGGGTCGACCCCCTGATCGGGCGCCGCCAGGAAATCGAGCGCACCGTCCAGGTGCTGTGCCGTCGGCGCAAGAACAACCCGCTGTTCGTCGGCGAGGCCGGCGTCGGCAAGACCGCCATTGCCGAGGGGCTGGCGAAGCTCATCGTCGACGGCCAGGTGCCGGACGTGCTCAAGAAGAGCACGATCTACTCCCTGGACATGGGCGCACTGGTGGCCGGCACCAAGTACCGCGGCGACTTCGAGAAACGCCTGAAGGGGCTGCTCAAGCAACTCGAGAAGACCGACGGCGCGGTGCTGTTCATCGACGAGATCCACACCATTATCGGTGCCGGCTCGGCGTCGGGCGGGGTCATGGATGCCAGCAACCTGCTCAAGCCCATGCTGGCGAGCGGTGAGCTGAAGTGCATCGGCTCCACCACGTACCAGGAATACCGGGGCATCTTCGAGAAGGACCGCGCCCTGGCGCGGCGCTTCCAGAAGATCGATGTGCCCGAGCCGACCGTAGAGGATACCTTCCGGATTCTGCGTGGGCTCAAGACCCGGTTCGAGGAGCACCACGGCGTCAAGTACACCGACAAGGCCCTGCGCTCGGCCGCGGAGCTGTCCAGCAAGCACATCACGGATCGCCGGCTGCCGGACAAGGCCATCGACGTCATCGACGAGGCCGGGGCGCGGCTGCGGCTGATGCCGCCGTCCAAGCAGAAGAAGAGCATCGGTGTTCTGGACATCGAGCAGGTGGTCTCCAGCATGGCGCGGATTCCGCCAAAGCGGGTCTCCAACTCCGACATGAAGGTGCTGGAGACGCTGGAGGCCGACCTCAAGGAGCTGATCTACGGCCAGGACGAGGCCATCACGACGCTGGCATCGACCATCAAGATGTCCCGTGCCGGGCTGGCTGCGCCCGAGAAGCCCACCGGGTCGTTCCTGTTCGCCGGGCCGACCGGCGTCGGCAAGACCGAGGTGACGCGACAGCTGGCGAAGCTGATGGGTGTGGAGCTGATCCGCTTCGACATGTCCGAGTACATGGAACGGCACACGGTCTCGCGCCTGATCGGTGCGCCCCCGGGCTACGTCGGGTATGACCAGGGCGGCCTGCTCACCGAGGAGGTCATCAAGCATCCGTACTCGGTGCTGCTGCTCGACGAGATCGAGAAAGCCCACCCGGATGTCTTCAACCTGCTGCTGCAGGTGATGGATCACGGGACGCTGACGGACAACAACGGCCGCCACGCGGACTTCCGCAACGTGATCCTGGTCATGACCACGAACGCAGGAGCCGAGGAGATGAGCCGGCGGTCCATCGGGTTCACGCCGCAGGATCACTCGTCGGACGGGCTGGAGAAGGTACGCAAGGCGTTCACGCCCGAGTTCCGCAACCGTCTCGACGGCATTATCCAGTTCGGACCACTGGATAGCGTCACCATCCGCCGGGTGGTGGACAAGTTCGTGGACGAGCTGGCGGTCCAGCTGGCGGAGAAGAACGTCACCCTCCGGGTCGACGAGACCGCCCGGGACTGGCTGGCGGAGCGGGGTTACGATCCGCAGATGGGGGCACGCCCCATGGGCCGGCTCATCCAGGAGAAGATCCGCAAGCAACTGGCCGAAGAACTGCTGTTCGGCCGCCTCTCGAACGGCGGAGAGATCATCATCCGCGCCAAGGATGACGATGAACTCGCCTTCGAGTTTGCCGGGGGAGAGGAAGCGGTTACGGAGTGATCGCGGCATTCGACGGGACGATACCGCAATCTCGTCCCGTCGAATGATGCCGCTGTCACCCCTGCGGCAGCGCGGAGTGTGCCCTCAGCGCGCGCGGTAGGTGATGCGCCCCTTGTTCAGATCATAGGGCGTCAGCTCCACAGTCACGGTATCGCCCGTGAGAATGCGGATGTAGTGCTTGCGCATCTTGCCCGAGATGTGGGCAGTCACCACGTGGCCGTTTTCCAGCTCCACGCGGAACATCGTGTTCGGCAGGGTTTCAATGACCTTTCCCTGCATCTTGATATGGTCGTCTTTCGCCATGCAGTTCTGCACCTCGTGATCAACGTTAATCGTGCGTCGGTCCGCCGGCTGCGGTGGGCCGCCAGGAGGACGGCAGGCCACGCATAGCCCGGATCGGCCGTTACGTGTGTGAGTCGGATGATTCGCCGTGCGCTGACCGGCTCTCCGGCTGGGTCAGGCGTTCCCATGCGCCGTTTCGATAGACCTCGCAGGGCTGATAGTCCGCCTTGTAGCGCATCTTGTCGCACTCAGCGATCCAGTACCCGAGATACACGTAATGAAGGCCGTACCGACGAGCCGCGTCAATTTGCCACAAAATCGCATAACTACCAAGGCCGCGACGGGCTTCGAGCGGATCAAAGAACGTATAGACCGCGGAAAAGCCGTCAGCAACGAGGTCGATGACCGTGACGGCGAGCAGGCGGCCATCCAGTCGGAATTCCACGAACCGGGTTTCAGCCCAGGGGCAGATCAGGAACTCCGTGTAACCATTCTCGTCGTGGCCGTCCATGCCGCCACCGGGATGCCTTGCCGCCAGGTAACGACGGTAGAGGTCGAAGTGCTCTTCATGAAACGCCGCACTGCGCACCGTCGACACCAGGTCGGCATTGCGGCGCCAGCACCGGCGCTGCCGGCGTCGAGGCTGGAATTCCCTGGCTGGCACACGCAGTGACTGACACGCGTCGCACGACGGACAGCCCGGGTGGTAGATGTAACGGCCGCTACGGCGCATGCCCTGACGGATCAGCGTGCTGTAGTGCCCGTTCCTGAGGGGGAAGCTCGGGTCCACGAACACCGTTCGGGCGGTGCGCTCCGGCAGATAGGCGCATTCGTGATCGCCGGTCACATACAGGGAGAGGCGGCGGGAGCCGTGATCGGAAGTCATGACCGGTCCGGTTCCTGCCGTTCAGGCGCGGCATCATCGAATTCCCAGGGCCCTCGGCGATCCGGATACTCCAGCGCATCCGCCAGCTCGTCCAGGAAGCGCGCCCGCGGTTGCTCCACGGCGCCCAGTGTCGCCAGGTGCGGTGACATGATCTGACAGTCCAGGAAGTGAAACCCCCAGCGCTGCAGCTGCCGTGTCAGCATGACCAGGGCGATCTTGGACGCGTCCGGGCTGCGGCTGAACATCGACTCACCGAAAAAGGCGCGCCCCAGGGAGACGCCGTAAAGCCCGCCCACCAGGCGCATGTGGTGCCAGACCTCCACCGAGTGGGCGATACCGCGCTCGTGCAGATGGCAGTAGGCGTCGTGCATGTCCTGGGTAATCCAGGTGCCGGTCTCCAGGCCACGGGGAGCGGCGCAGGCCGTGATCACGTCCACGAACGCCGTGTCGAGCGTGACCGAAAAGCCGCTGTTGCGCAGCCGCTTGCGGAGGCTGCGCCCCACGTGGAGCGAGTCCGGGTACAGCACACCGCGCGGATCCGGTGACCACCACAATGCCGGCTGATCGTCCTCGAACCACGGGAAGATACCGCGCCGGTAGGCCGCCAGCAGCCGGCGCTCGGACAGGTTGCCACCAATGGCCACCAGCCCGTTGGGGCGGGTGAGCGCGAGGTGGGGCGAGGGGAATTCGGTCTCCTCCGCATCGTCGAGCCAGTGGATCCGCCGCTGCATGCCTGAACCTCACTCGTTCCCACGCCCGAGCCGATACGGGCTGTGGCCTTGCATCTCCGCAATATACCGTTCAACCATCGGTGTCTCGCGACGCAGAAAGTCGTCGATCGCCTCACGGAACCGGGAGTCGGCGATCCAGTGGTACGACCGTGTTGCCGTGGGCAGAAACCCGCGGCTGATCTTGTGCTCACCCTGCGCACCCGGCTCGAAGCGCTGGATTCCGTTGGCGATGCAGTACTCGATGCCCTGATAATAACAGGCTTCAAAGTGGAGGCCCGGGACATCTTCGAAGCACCCCCAGTAACGGCCGTAGAGAGCCTGGTCGTCCCGGAACAGCAGGGCCGCGGCGACCATGCGTCCGTCACGCCAGCCCTGTACCATGAGCACCTGTCTGCCCAGGGTTCTGCCGCAGTGCACGAAGAACGCGGTCGTCAGCAGCGGCACGTTGCCGTGTTCGTGGAAGGTGCGCGCGTAGAGGGCGTGGAAGGTGTGCCACTCGTCCTCGGTGATGGCCCCACCATCCTTCATCACCACCTCGACACCGGACTCCCGCGCCTGACGCCGCTCCCGCCGGATGCTCTTCCGTCTGCGAGAGGTGAGGGCGTCGAGAAAATCCTGGAAGTCGCGATAATCGGGGTCGTGCTGCCAGTGGAACTGACACCCGGTCCGACCCAGTAATCCCCTGGCCTGCAGCAGCTCGGACTGATCCGGACAGGGAAACAGCCAGTGGGCGGAGGACAGATCACGCTCCGCCACGATAGCGCTCGATGCCTCCACGGTCAGCGCGGCGACGTCTGCCATGTCGAGCCCCGGGCGTAGCAGAATCCTCGGACCCGTGGCGGGAGTGAACGGGACGGCGTGAATCAGTTTGGGATAGTAGGGCAGGCCGTTGCGCTCGTAGGCGTCAGCCCAGGCCCAGTCAAACACGAACTCACCCCAGGAGTGCCCCTTGAGGTAGCCGGGAACCGCGGCGGCAAGCCCGTCCTGGTCGCGGAGTACCAGGTGGTGGGGCAACCAGCCCAGGTCTGCCTTGACGCAGCCGGTGCTCTCGAGGCCCGCGAGAAACGCATGGCTGAGAAACGGCACCTCGGTGCCCCGGAGTGCATCCCATTCGTCGCTGGAGATGGTGGTGAGATCGGTGACGACGGCGGCGTCCATGCCGCGATGGTACGCATCTTCCCGGCGCGATTGCCAGACCTCGATGCCATGGTGCGTTGCCGGGCCCCGCCAGCCTGTCACCCCGACCACGGAAACCGGTGTCGGGTTTCGGGGACAGCCAGCGAGACAGTGCTGGATCCGGTACAATTAATATCCATGGCAACCAGCGGCGCCGTGCCAGGCAGTAGATCGACGCCCATCTTGCAAAAACCCGAAAACATAGTAACTTGCAGCTCATTATTCATCTATGACATTATTTGTTGACTTCGCGCCCATCGTGACCGTGCCGCGGCGAATTCGCCGTCAGGCGGGGCCTGCGACGATGGTTCCTCGTCTTGTGGATAGGCTGATCAGCCGTGGCTAGCTCCGACTCCGATTCCCGTTCAGACCGCAAGCTGCCGTCACCGCTCGGCCACCATGTCAGCCGGGGGCTGCGGGAAGCGCTGCTGTTCCTGTTGCTGGCCGTGGCCATCTACCTGCTCGTGGCGCTGGCGACATACAACCCCAACGACCCGGGCTGGAGCTTCAGCGGCTTCGGCAGCGCGGTCGAGAACGCGGGTGGTGTGGCCGGCGCCTGGTTCTCCGATCTGTTCCTGTACCTGTTCGGCTACCTGGCGTTTCTGTTCCCGGTCATGATTGCCTTCTCCGGATGGCTGGCGTGGTGCTGGCAACGCCGGGACGGGGAGTTCCACTGGGGCGTGTTCGGGTTGCGCGCCCTGGGCTTCGTGCTGACCCTGGCCTCCGGGGCAGGGCTGGCCGCCCTTCATGTGGAGGCGTTACCCGGCACGGTACCACTGCATGCCGGCGGTATTCTCGGCGACGTAATCGGCGGTTCACTCGAGGCGGTGTTCAGTTTCCTTGGTGCGACCCTTCTGCTGCTCGCGGTCTTTCTCGCCAGTGTCACGCTGTTCACGGGCCTGTCCTGGCTGAGCCTCATGGACCTGGTGGGACGCCTGTGCATGGACGGTGCCACTGCCCTGGGACATGGCGTTACGGTGCTGCGGGACACCTGGGCGGGGCGGAAGGCGCGGCGGGCGCGCAAGGATACCCTGGTTGAGGACAAGGAAAAGCGGAAGACGCGCAAGGCACCGCAGATCGAGCCCATCAAGCCGGCACCGAAACCGGGCAAGAAGGTCAGCAAGGAGAAGCAGATCCCGCTGTTCAACGCGAGCCCCACGGCCGATGGCCTGCCGCCGGTTTCACTGCTGGACCCGCCGCCGGAGCAGAAGTCCGGATACTCGAACGACGCCCTTGAGGCCATGTCGCGGCAACTGGAGATGAAGCTCGCCGACTTTGGCGTACAGATCGAAGTCGTTGCCGTCCAGCCCGGCCCGGTCATCACCCGCTTCGAGGCGCAGCCCGCCGCCGGCGTGAAAGTGAGCCAGATCAGTAACCTGGCCAAGGATCTTGCACGGGCGCTGTCGGTGGTCAGCGTGCGCGTGGTGGAGGTCATTCCGGGCAAGTCGGTGATCGGTCTGGAGATCCCGAACGAGCAGCGCCAGGTCATCGCCTTCAGTGAGATCGTCCGGGCGCGCGTGTGGGAAAAGGCGCAATCGCCGCTCTCCATGGCGCTCGGCAAAGACATCGGTGGCGAACCGGTAGTGGTGGATCTCGCCAAGATGCCCCACCTGCTGGTGGCCGGCACCACCGGCTCGGGCAAGTCCGTGGGCGTCAACGCCATGATTCTCAGCCTGCTGTACAAGAACCGCCCGGAGGACGTGCGGCTGATCATGGTCGACCCGAAGATGCTGGAGCTGTCCATATACGACGGCATTCCGCATCTGCTGGCCCCGGTGGTCACCGACATGAAGGAAGCGGCGAACGCGCTGCGCTGGTGCGTGGGCGAGATGGAGCGGCGCTACCGGCTGATGGCCGCTCTGGGCGTTCGCAACATCTCGGGCTACAACCGCAAGGTGCGGGAAGCCAGGGAGCGCGGCGAACCGCTCACCGATCCGCTCTGGAAAGCGCCCGAGGAGGATCCCCAGGCTGCCGCACCGGAGCTGGAGACATTGCCGTTCATCGTGGTCGTGGTGGACGAGTTCGCCGACATGATGATGATGGTGGGCAAGAAGGTGGAGGAGCTGATCGCGCGGCTGGCGCAGAAAGCGCGGGCGGCCGGCCTCCATCTGATTCTCGCGACCCAGCGCCCGTCCGTGGACGTAATCACCGGCCTGATCAAGGCGAACATCCCCACCCGCATGGCGTTTCAGGTCTCGTCGCGGGTGGACTCGCGCACCATCCTCGACCAGCAGGGCGCTGAGGCGCTGCTGGGTCATGGGGACATGCTCTATCAGCCCACCGGCAGCAACATGCCAACCCGTGTGCACGGGGCGTTCGTCTCGGACAACGACGTCCACCGCGTGGTCAACCACCTCAAGGAACAGGGTGAACCCGAATACGTGGACGGCGTGCTCGATGAATCGTCGGGCAGTGCGCCAATCCCCGGCATCCCCGGCGAGGGCGGTGGCGACGGTGAGCAGGATCCTCTGTACGACCAGGCCGTGCAGATCGTCACGGAAACCCGGCGGGCTTCCATCTCCGGCGTGCAGCGCCGGCTCAAGATCGGCTACAACCGCGCTGCGCGGCTCGTGGAGGAGATGGAGAACAGTGGCGTGGTGGGGCCGCTGCAGTCCAACGGCGGCCGTGAAGTGATTGCGCCACCGCCGCCAAAAGACTGAGCCTGGACCCTTGCCGGACCTGACGATCCACCCTGCGGCGGGGAGTCGGCACATTTGATACCTGAATCGGAGAATGCACGATGCTGCGCAAGGCGCTGATGATCAAGGCCATGACCCTCCTGATGCTGGGGTTCTCCAGCGCGGTTGCCGCGGATGCGCGGGCGGCCCTGGAGTCCTACTTCAGCGAGGTGGAGAACCTGGAAGGTGATTTTGAACAGATCGTGCGTGACGAGGACGGCCAGGTGATCGAGGAAAGCCAGGGGACCATGGCGATCCAGCGGCCGAACCGCTTCGACTGGGTCTATGAAGCCCCGTATGCACAGCGGATCGTCGCCGATGGCGAACGGCTGTGGATCCACGACAAGGACCTCCAGCAGGTCACGGTGCGCCCGCTGCAGGACACCCTGGGCACCGGACCGGCCCTGTTGCTCAGTGGCGACCTCGCGGGGCTGGAGGAGCAGTTCAGCATCGAGGTGGCCGATGACGGGTGGGTCATCCTCAATCCCCGGGATGATGAGTGGGAAGTGGATGGCGTGCGTCTGCGCATGGGCGACGGCGTGCCCGCCGAAGTGGTGGTGGAGGACGGTCTTGGACAGAAGAACCAGCTGTTGCTCCACAATGTCCGCACCAATGCGTCTCTGGACGACAACCGCTTCCGGTTCGAACCCGACGACGACATGGACGTGATCGAGCAGGGCGAGTCACGGCCGTGACCATGGATGCACCCGTTCGGCCGCTGGCTGACCGGATGCGACCGCGCGCCATTGGCGAGTTCCTCGGCCAGGAGCATCTGCTGGGGGAGGGCAAGGCGCTGCGACGCAGTATCGAAGCCGGTCACCCGCACTCCATGGTGCTGTGGGGTCCGCCCGGCACGGGCAAGACGACGCTGGCCCGGCTGGTGGCCGAGGCGAGCGGCGCGCGGTTCATCACGATTTCCGCAGTGATGAGTGGCGTCAAGGACATCCGCGCGGCGGTGGACGAAGCGCGCATGTTGCGCGAGCAGGGGCAGGCCACCGTCCTGTTTGTCGACGAGGCCCACCGCTTCAACAAGAGCCAGCAGGACGCCTTTCTCCCCTACGTGGAGGACGGCACCCTGATCTTCATCGGCGCCACCACCGAGAACCCGTCGTTCGAGCTCAACAACGCACTGCTCTCCCGCGTGCGCACCTATGTCCTGCGCGCGCTCTCCAGGGAGGCCCTGCGCGGATTGCTGGAACAGGCGGTTGCGGACCCGGAGCGCGGCCTTGGCGACCGCGGACTGACCATCTCCGATGAGGCACTGGGCCAGCTGGTGGAGCTGGCCGATGGCGATGCCCGCCGCGGGCTGACGCTGCTGGAAGTGGCCGCGGACCTGGCGGATCACGGCGTCATTGACCAGTCGGCGCTGGAAGAAGCGGCTGCATCCGGTCTGCGCCGCTTCGACAAGGGGGGCGACGCGTTCTACGACCAGATCTCGGCGCTCCACAAGGCGGTCAGGGGGTCCGACCCGAACGCGGCACTGTACTGGTACTGCCGCATGCTGGATGGCGGCTGCGACCCGCTGTACATCGCCCGCCGCGTGGTGCGGATGGCGTCGGAGGACATTGGTAATGCCGACCCCCGCGGGCTGCAGGTGGCACTGAACGCCTGGGAGGCCCAGGAGCGCCTGGGTAGCCCCGAGGGTGAACTGGCCATTGCCCATGCCATTACCTATCTCGCCAGCGTGCCCAAGAGCAACGCCGTCTACGCGGCGTACAATGCAGCAATGAAGGCTGCACGGGAGAGCGGCTCGCTCGAAGTGCCGCTGCACCTGCGCAACGCCGCTAGCCGGCTCATGAAGGAACTCGGCTACGGCGAAGAGTACCGCTACGCCCATGACGAGCCCGACGGCTATGCCGCCGGCGAGGACTACTTCCCGGACGACCTCCCGCCACAGCGCTTCTACGAGCCGCTTCCCAGGGGGCTGGAAGCCAAGATCCGTGACCGCTTCCAGCGGCTTCGCCAGCAGGACGCGAACGCGCGCTGGCGTCGCCGGAAGTAGGGTGACCGTCGTGGCCGCCCCGGGCCGCGCTTATTTTCCCGTTCCCGAGCCGGTACAATGCGCGCTCTGTCAGTCTGAGCCAGAAGGATCAACCGGATATGCTCGACCCTCGAGAACTGCGCAATGACCCGGAAGGGATCGCCGCGGCGCTGGCCCGCCGGGGCTACACCCTGGACGTGGACGCGTACCGGCAGCTCGATACCCGCCGCCGCGAGCTGCAGACGCGTGCCGAGGAGCTCCAGAACGAGCGCAACCGGCGCTCCAAAGCGATCGGCAAGGCCAAGCAGCAGGGTGAGGACATCCAGCCCCTGCTCGACGAGGTGTCCAGCCTGGGCGAGCAGCTTGATGCGGCCAAGGAGGCCCTTCGGTCCGTGCAGGAGGAGCTGGACGCCCTGTACCTGGACATCCCGAATGTCCCGCAGGCGGACGTCCCGGTCGGGGACGACGAGGACGACAACGTCGAGATCCGGCGCTGGGGTCAGCCGCGGGCATTCGATTTCCGGCCACTGGATCACGTGGACCTGGGTGAGCGCGGTGGTCTCATGGACTTCGAGACAGCGGCCAAACTCACCGGGTCCCGGTTCGTGGTGCTCCGCGGCCCCATGGCGCGGCTGCACCGGGCGTTGATCCAGTTCATGCTCGACCGGCAGACCGAGCGGGGCTACGAGGAGGTCAATGTCCCCTACATCGTCAATGCGGACGCCCTGCGGGGGACCGGCCAGCTGCCCAAGTTCGGCGAGGACCTGTTCGCGCTCTCCGGTGACCAGCCGTACTACCTGATCCCCACGGCCGAAGTGCCGGTCACCAATCTCAACCGCGACAGCATCGTCGAGGCGGATGAGCTGCCGTTACGGTTCGTCTCCCACACGCCGTGCTTCCGCGCTGAAGCCGGCGCGCATGGCAAGGACACCCGCGGCATGATCCGTCAGCACCAGTTCGAGAAGGTGGAACTGGTGCAGCTGGTGCGCCCGGAGGATTCCAACGCGGCGCTGGAGGCGTTGACGGCCGATGCGGAAGCGATCCTGCAGGCGCTGGAGCTGCCGTACCGGGTCGTCCTGCTGTGTGGCGGTGACATGGGCTTTTCCGCCGCCCGCACCTACGATCTGGAAGTCTGGCTGCCGGGCCAGGAGCGCTACCGGGAGATCTCCTCCTGCAGCAACTTCGAGGCGTTCCAGGCCCGCCGCATGCAGGCACGCTGGCGCAACCCGGAGACCGGCAAGCCGGAACCCCTGCACACACTGAACGGCTCCGGTCTCGCCGTGGGCCGGTGTCTGGTGGCACTGCTGGAGAACTACCAGGAGGCGGATGGGCGCATCCGCATACCGGAGGCCCTGCGCCCCTATCTCGGTGGCCGGGAGTGGCTGGTGGCGTAACGGGAGCGGGGGAGCTGGCGGCCGTCAGTGTTCCGCCAGCTCCGGCTCCAGCTCACGGAACAGCGCATCCCGGTCCTCCTGGGCGCGAATCGCCATGGCGCGGTCGACCACCTCCCGCGACAGATGGGGGGCGAACAGACGGATGAATTCGTACATGTACCCGCGCAGGTAGGTACCGCGCCGAAAACCGATATTGGTCACGCTGGACTCGAACAGGTGCCCGGCAGGGATGGCCTTCAGGCCGTCGTCCCGCTCCGGGTCGTAAGCCATGGACGCGACAATGCCGACACCCAGGCCCAGCCGCACGTAGGTCTTGATCACCTCGGAGTCCGTGGCCGTGAAGACCACTTCCGGTTCCAGCCCGCGCTGCCGGTAGGCCTGATCGAGCTTTGAACGCCCGGTGAAACCGAACACGTAGGTGACCAGCGGGTACTCGGCCAGCGACTCCAGGGTGAGCGGATCCTCATCCAGCAGGGGATGGCCGTCGGGCACGATGACACTGCGGTTCCAGCGGTAGCACGGCATCATCACCAGGTCCTCGAACAGATCGATGGCCTCGGTGGCAATGGCGAAATCCACCCCGCCGTGGGCGGCCAGCTCCGCAATCTGCATGGGCGTTCCCTGGTGCATGTGCAGACTGACGCGCGGGTAGTGCTCCCGGAACGTGCTCACGACACCGGGCAGGGCATGGCGCGCCTGGGTGTGGGTCGTGGCGATGGACAGGCTGCCCCGGGCGTCGTCGAGATGCTCGTCGGCAATGGAGCGGATGTTCTCCACGTCACCAAGGATGCGGTGGGCCGCCTGGAGGATGTCCTTACCCGCAGGCGTCACCTGCGTCAGGTGTTTGCCGCTGCGCTCGAAGATCTGGATGCCCAGTTCCGACTCCAGCATGCGGATCTGTTTACTGACACCGGGCTGCGACGTGTACAGAGCTTCCGCCGCGGCCGAAACGTTGAGATCGCGGCGGGCGACTTCGCAGATGTAGCGGAGCTGGTTGAGCTTCATGGTGACCTCCGTCGCCAGCCATTTATAACCAATTCATATATGAGTAAACGAAAACCGCGCTTTTGTAAATAACGGGACGGCGTTAGCCTGTCGCCATCGCGGCGGAAACGGAGAGGAAGGATCATGGAGAATCATCGACGATGACGGACACCCTGACGTTGACGATGCGCACCGGCGGACGGCCGGTGCTGGTCCTCGGGGCGGCGCCGGAAGCCGAGCGCTGGCTGGACGCGCTGGCCCTGTCCACGACCCTGTTCAGGGGGTGGGGGGCAGCGGCAACCGTCCCGGGCGTAGCACCCGCGGCACGCCCGGATAGCGAGGCGGCGCTGCACGGCATGGTCGCCAACAGCGCCATGGTGGTCATTCTGGACGAGCACGCCTCCGATGCGGCGGCCGTGCTCAACGCCGCCGCGGTGGCGAACGTGCCGACGTGGGTACCGGGCCGGCCGGCTGCCGGCACTGCCGAGCCGGCTCTCCCTGCGGGCGGAGCACCTGGCTCCCCTGCAGCCAGCGCCACGGCGCCAGCTGAGACTACGCTGCCCACCCAGGAGATTCCGGCTACCGGCTTCGTCAGCCTGGTCGGTGCCGGCCCCGGTGCGCCGGACCTGCTGACACTGCGGGGCCTGCGCACCCTGCAGAAGGCCGATGTGGTCATCCATGATCGCCTGGTTGCCGCCTCCCTGCTGGAGCAGGTGCCGGCGGCTGCGGAGCGCATTTTCGTTGGCAAGCGCCGCAGCAATCACGCGGTACCGCAGGAGCAGATCAACCAGCTGTTGCTCGACCGTGCCCGGGAAGGAAAACACGTGGTCCGCCTCAAGGGCGGCGATCCGTTCATCTTCGGCCGGGGCGGTGAGGAAATCGAACACCTCATGGAGGCGGGGGTGCCGTTCCGGGTCGTGCCCGGTGTAACGGCCGCAAGCGGCTGCGCGGCGTACGCCGGCATTCCGCTGACACACCGGGACTACGCCCAGTCCTGTGTCTTCGCCACCGGTCATCGCCGCGAGGGTGCCCTGGACCTGGATTTCCAGGGCCTGGTGCGGGCCGGCCGCACACTGGTGTTCTACATGGGGCTGCACAGTCTGCAGGATCTGTGCGACGGGCTGATCGGGCACGGCATGCGCGCCGACATGCCCACGGCCCTGGTGCAGCAGGGCACCACCGTCGCACAACGGGTCATCACGGCGCCGCTCAACGGGCTGCCCGAGGCGGTGGCGCAATCGGGCATCCGCGCGCCGACACTGCTGATCATCGGCGAAGTCGTGGCACTGCGTGACCGCCTGGCCTGGTTTGAAGGCACGGGCGAATCCATGGCCTGGGCGGAGAACCCTGATCGGTGACGGTCACGGCGTCATGGTGGACCTGAAGGTCCACCCTACGTTGGCACTGGCCGGCAAGGGGGCGGTTGTGCCACGTGTCGCGGGACACCGTAGGGTGGATGTTTACATCCACCATGGCCCTGGAACCCAGTCGAATTCCCTGGAAACAAAAAAGCCCCGGTAGAACCGGGGCTTTTTGTTGCTTGCCGATGGGTGCGGTCAGTCGTTGCCGCTGAACGCCATCAGCAGGTGAAGCAGGCTGGTGAACAGGTTGTAGATGGCGATGTAGAGCCCCACGGTGGCCATGATGTAGTTGGTCTCGCCGCCATGGATCATGGCACTGGTCTGATAGAGGATCAGCGCCGACATGAGCAGGATGAACATGGCACTCACGCCCAGCATCATCCCCGGCATCTGGAACACCATCGCGCCCAGACCGGCGAGAAACGCCACCAGAATCCCGGCGAACAGGAACCCGCCCATGAAGGAGAAATCCTTGCGGGTGCTCAGGGCGTAGACGGAGAGGCCGATGAAGATCGCCGCCGTACCGCCGAACGCGGTGAGGACGATTTCACTGCCGTTGGAAACCGCCGTCAGATAGAAGCTCAGGATCGGCCCGAGGGTGTACCCCATGAAACCGGTGAGGGCGAACACCGAAGCCAGCCCCCAGCCGCTGTTCCGCAGCGCGTTGGTCAGAAACAGCAGGCCGAAGTACCCGGCCAGCACGATAAACCATGGCATCGGAGGCGCGTTGCTCACCATCGCGACGCCCGCCATGACGGCGCTGAACGCCAGGGTCATGGACAGCAGGACGTATGTGTTGCGAATGACCTTGTTGGTCTCGATCGCCCGTGCACCGGATGTGCTGACGACACGCTCGTGGCTTGTCATTGGACTAGTGCCTCCTTGATATAACCAATTGGGCGGACATGTTGTGTGACGTGCCCGGCCGACCTTCCCAGTTTACCGCGATCCATCGCGGCCGACGACAGCCAAAGAGCCGCGGAAGATCACGCCTCCTGCGGCGAGGCTCGAGTGAGAATGATGTCGGTATCGAGCCCGTCAGGCAACCCCCCGTAGAGTAGCGTGCGTTCCGGTCCGAGCCGTGCGGCACAGAACGCATCGGCGACGGCCTGCCGCCCCGCACGCACCAGCAGCCCGCCCTGCAGAGCAAGCACCAGATCCTCCACCAGGACGCGCGCCTCCATCGGCAGCTCCGCATTGCCGCCGAGGCGGCTCTCGATTCGCTGGATGGCGGCATCGAGGTGCCGGTTTTCACCGCGCGCCTGCCGGAGTTCGTCCATCACCACCTGAACCGTCTCCGGGCTCTTCTGCATGGCGCGCAGCACGTCCAGACACTGGATGTTGCCCGACCCTTCCCAGATGGCGTTCACCGGTGCTTCACGGTAGAGCCGGGGCAGCACGTGCTCCTCCACGTAACCGGCACCACCCAGGCACTCCTGCGCCTCGGTGATGTGTCCTGCTGCACGCTTGCAGATCCAGTACTTGCCGAGCGCGGTGGCGATGCGTGCGAATGCCGCCTCGGCGGGATCGTCCTGCTGGCGGTCGAGGGCTGCGGCCACGCGGAAGGTCAGCGCCGTGGCGCCTTCCACCTCCAGGGCGAGGTCCGCCAGCACGTTACGCATCAGGGGCTGCTTCAGTAGCGTGCTGCCAAACGCCTTGCGGTGGGCACAGTGGTGCATGGCGTGGGCGAGGCCATGGCGCATCAGGCTTCCGGAGCCGATCATGCAGTCCAGGCGGGTCTGCGCGACCATGTCGATGATGGTGGCCACGCCACGGCCTTCCTCACCCACCATGACCGCGTGCGCATTGAGGAACTCCACCTCGCTGGAGGCGTTCGAGCGGTTTCCGAGTTTGTCCTTGAGGCGCTGGATGCGAATGGCGTTGACACTGCCATCCGGGCACCAGCGCGGGAGCAGAAAGCAGCTCAGGCCGCCACGGGACTGCGCCAGCACCAGAAAGGCGTCCGACATGGGTGCGGAGAAGAACCACTTGTGGCCGATCAGCTCGTAGTCCCGCCCCGGCCCCTCGGCGCCGACCGGGATTGCCTGGGTGGTGTTCGCACGCACGTCCGAGCCACCCTGTTTCTCGGTCATGCCCATGCCCAGGGTCACGCCGGTTTTCTGTTCCGGGGGCAGAAAGCGGGCGTCGTACTGGCGGGAGAGAATACGCGGCTCCCAGATCCGCGCCACGTCCGGCTGATGACGCAGGGCGGGTACTGCGGCATGGGTCATGGTGACGGGGCACATGGTGCCGGACTCGGCCTGATTGTGGAGATACATCAGTGCCGAACGCACCACCTGTGCGCCGACCCCGTCCTGGTCCCAGGAGAGGGCGTGCAGGCCGTTGCCGATGGCCGCGTCCATGAGCTGGTGGTAGGCCGGGTGGAATGTCACCTGGTCGACGCGATGGCCGTAGCGGTCGTGGGTGTGCAGCTCCGGGGGGTTGCGATTGGCGTCGAACCCGGCCTCCCAGAGCGCACCACCAACCCGTTCGCCATACTGGTGGAGTTGATCCTCACCCCAGCTTCCGCCCTCACGGTGGACGGCGTCCCGGAGCACGGTGTCGGCGGCATACAGGTTGCGCCCCTCGAAGGGCGGTGGCTGATTGGTGACGTCGTGGGTCTTCCACAGGGTGGCCGTGGGCAGGTTGTGCGCGTTGTTTGCGGCCATGGCTCCTCCTCGGGACGGCACGTGCTCCGGCGCGTGCAACACCACCGGGCGCGCGTTCCTGTTCTGATATGCGATGATGCTCCTGCGTAATCGGCGAGGCAATAACGGAATCCGCAACCGGAGGCAACCGCGATGCCGGTGTCATTTGATGGCAAGCTGGTGGTGGCAATCTCGTCCCGGGCCCTGTTCGACATGGCAGACAGTCACAGGGTGTTCATGGAGGAGGGTGTGGACGCCTACTGCCAGTTCCAGCGCGAGCACGAAGACGAGATCCTGGCGCCGGGGGTGGCGTTCAGCCTGGTCCGCAAGCTGCTGCGCCTGGAGGGGACCGATGGCGGCGTGGAAATCATCCTGCTGTCGCGCAACAGCGCCGACACCGGGCTGCGCGTGTTCAACTCCATCGAGCACTACGGCCTGGGCATCACCCGGGCGGCGTTCACCAACGGGGAGCGCCCCTGGCGCTACATCCCGGCCTTCGGTGCGCACCTTTTCCTGTCCGCCGATCCCAACGACGTGGCCCAGGCGCTGGAGCTCGGTTATGCCGCCGCCACGATCCTGCCGTCCGCTGAACGGGATGCCGGCTCCGACGAGGAGCGGGAGGTGCGTATCGCGTTCGATGGCGACGCGGTGCTGTTCAGCGACAGCGCCGAGCGCATCTTCCAGGAGTCCGGGCTCGAGGCGTTTTCCGCCAGCGAGCGAGCCCAGGCCCGCTCTCCGCTGCCCGGGGGGCCGTTCAAGTCTTTTCTCGCGGCCCTGCACCAGCTCCAGCGCCGCGAAACCGCAGCCGGGGATACCAACCCGATCCGGACCGCCCTGGTTACCGCGCGCAGCGCGCCCGCGCACGAGCGCGTCATCCGCACCCTGCGGCACTGGGATATCCGCATCGACGAGGCCCTGTTCCTGGGCGGGCTGGCGAAAGCGGATTTCCTGGCCGCGTTCGGCGCCGACATTTTCTTCGACGACCAGCAGGGGCACTGTGAAATCGCCAGCCAGCAGGTTGCGACAGGCCACGTCCCGCACGGTGTTGCCAACCAGTCGCCGCAACCCGAGGAGTCGGAAACCGTTCGCAGCGGTTGATGACGATACCCTTTCGTACGGAATAGCGCCGCATGGCGCCGTTCCACGTCGCCTTGCAGGGCGGGCGAAAAACGAATAGGGTGTGCGCGATTTTCCCCGGGGACCACCCCCAGTTCAACCCATTGCAGGGAGCGTTGGCGCATTGAAGATTGTCTGCCTCGATCTTGAAGGGGTGCTCGTTCCGGAAATCTGGATCGATCTCGCGGAGCGCACGGGTATCGATGCGCTGCGGGCGACGACCCGGGATATCCCCGATTACGACGAGCTGATGCAGCAGCGGCTTCGTATCCTGGATGAGCATGATCTGGGTATGGTCGCCCTGGAGGCGGTGATCAATGATGTCCGGCCGTTCCCGGGGGCCGTGGAGTTCCTTGACTGGATTCGCGAGCGTTACCAGCTGGTGATCCTGTCAGACACCTTCTATGAATTCGCCCGTCCCCTGATGCGCCAGCTCGGCTGGCCGACGCTGTTCTGCCACCAGTTGGAGACCAGCCCGGAAGGGCGCATCATGAGCTACCGGCTGCGCATGCGCGATCACAAGCGTGCGGCCGTGGCGGCGTTTCAGGGGCTCAATTTCCGGGTTGTCGCCTCCGGGGATTCATACAATGACACCGGCATGCTCGGGCAGGCTGATACCGGGGTGCTGTTTGCACCGCCGCAGAACGTGGTCGACGATTTTCCGCAGTTCCCGGTTGCCCGGGATTATTCCGCGCTCAAGAACGCAATCGAACGCGCGTTCCAGGATTGATTACCGAACCATGACTGAAGCACAGACCACCCGCGTCGCCATTCTCGCCGACACGCACGGGTTCCTCGACCCGCGCATCGCGGAACGCGTCGCCGCATGCGATCATGCGGTCCATGCGGGCGATGTGGGCGGCGCAGACGTCCTGTGTTCCCTGAATCCCTCCACGTCCGTGCTCGCCATTCGCGGCAACAACGACACGCCGGACAAGTGGGCGGAATCCGAGATGCACTTCCTCGAGAACCTGCCCACCAGCGCACAGCTGGACCTGCCCGGCGGGGTGCTGGTGGTAACCCACGGGGATGACGGTCGCTCCCTCAGCGAGCGCCACCGCCACCTGCGCACCCAGTACCCCGAGGCGCGAGCGGTGATCTACGGCCACAGCCACAAGCTCACCATGGACTGCGACGAGACGCCGTGGATTCTCAACCCCGGGGCTGCCGGCCGTACGCGCACCAATGGCGGACCGTCCTGCCTGCTGCTGACCTGCAGCGAAGGGGAGTGGGGCATCGAGGCGGTTCAGCTGCCCACGCGCAAGTACCCGAACCGGGACAGCCAGCGCAAGCGTGCGCAGGTCGCGGACTAGTCCGGAGTCCATGACCGGCGGCGGCGCCAACGGCGATACCAATAGCCTGGACACGCTCGCCGAGCGTATCGGCAAGACGCTGGCGGCTGATCGCCGCGGGTTCCGCAAGCGCCTGCAGGGCCTGCGTCGGCGTGCCTCCAGTGGCAAACCCTACGACCGCGGGCTGCAGCAACTGAGCAGTGCCATGGACGCATCCGTGGCACTGCGCGAGCGGCGCATCGCCAGCCTTCCAGTGCCGGACTTCTCCCAGGATCTCCCGGTCAATGACCACCGGGAGGCGCTCGCCGAGGCGATCCGCAAGCACCAGGTGGTGGTGGTCTGCGGCGAAACCGGATCCGGGAAGAGCACCCAGCTGCCCAAGATCTGCCTGGAGCTCGGCCGCGGCGTGGACGGCATGATCGCCCACACCCAGCCTCGCCGGCTCGCTGCCCGGACCCTGGCCACCCGTATCGCCGAGGAACTGCACAGCGAGGTCGGTGAGGCCGTGGGCTACAGAATCCGGTTCACCGACCGGGTCAGTGACCGGACTCACGTGAAACTCGTCACGGACGGCATGCTGCTGGCGGAAATCCAGGGGGGCCGCACCCTGGACGCCTACGACACCATCATCATCGACGAGGCCCATGAGCGCAGCCTCAACATCGACTTCCTGCTCGGCTACCTCAAGCAGCTCCTGCCGAAGCGCCCTGATCTCAAGGTCATCATCACCTCGGCGACCATCGATCCGGAGCGCTTCTCCCGGCATTTCGATGATGCCCCCATCGTGCACGTCTCGGGCCGGACGTATCCTGTCGAGGTCCGCTACCGACCGCTCGCCGGCGAATCCGGGGACGACCGTGACCGGGACCAGCAGACCGCCATCGTCGATGCCGTGGACGAACTGGCCCGGCAAGGGCCCGGCGACATCCTGGTCTTTCTCGCCAGCGAGCGGGAGATCCGCGAGACGGCAGAAGCGCTGCGCAAACACCATCCGCCCGGCACCGAGGTGTTGCCGCTGTTCGCGCGCCTGAGTGCCGCGGAGCAGCAGCGCGCATTCCAGTCCCACGCCGGGCGGCGCATCGTGCTCGCCACCAACGTGGCGGAAACTTCCGTGACCGTGCCGGGCATCCGCTACGTGGTGGACACCGGCGTCGTGCGCCTGAGCCGTTACAGCTTCCGCACCAAGGTGCAGCGGCTGCCCATCGAGCCGATCTCCCAGGCCTCGGCCAATCAGCGCGCCGGGCGGTGCGGCCGGGAGGCGCCGGGCGTGTGCATCCGGCTCTACGGCGAAGACGATTTCCTGGGACGCCCCGCGTTCACGGACCCCGAGATCGTCCGCACGAATCTCGCCGCCGTGATCCTGCAGATGCGCCACCTGGGACTCGGGGCCGTGGAGGATTTCCCCTTCATCCAGCCGCCGGACTCACGCTACGTCAAGGACGGCTATCGCCTGCTCCATGAACTGGGCGCCGTGGACGGCCAGTGGCAGTTGACCGACCTCGGGCATCAACTGGCGCGACTGCCCGTGGACCCCACCATTGCGCGCATGCTGATGGCCGGAAACCAGGAGCAATCGCTGGCCGAGATCCTGGTGATCGCCTCGGCGCTCAGCATCCAGGACCCGCGGGAGCGCCCCCTTGAAGCGCAGCAGGCGGCGGATCAGGCCCATGCCCAGTGGCGCGACGAACGCTCCGACTTTCTCGCCTACGTGCACCTCTGGGCTGCCTACCAGGCCTCGAAGAAGGCGTTGTCGCGCAACAAGCTCGATCGCTGGTGCCGGGATCACTTCCTGAGCCCGCTGCGGATGCGGGAGTGGAGCGACGTCCATCGGCAGCTCAAGGAACTGGTCACCGGGATGGGTCTGCGTCCGAACACGGAACCCGCCGATTACCTGCCCATCCACCGGGCGCTGCTTGCGGGCCTGCTCGGCAACGTCGCCATGCGTAGCGACGAGCAGGGTTATATCGGCCCGCGCAACCTCAAGCTCACGATCTTCCCGGGCTCCGCGCTGGCGAAAAAGCGGCCCAAGTGGATCGCCGCAGCCGAGATCGTCGAGACCTCGCGGGTGTTTGCCCGCACAGTGGCAAGCATCGATCCGCGCGAAGTGGAACAGCTGGCCGGTCACCTGGTGCAACGCACCTACAACGAGCCGCACTGGGACCGGCGCCGCGGCCGGGTCACTGCCTATGAAACGGTGACCCTCTACGGCCTTCCCCTGGTGACCGGGCGCAAGGTGGACTACGGCCGGGTCGACAGCGCGGACGCCCGCGAGGTGTTCCTGCGCCAGGGGCTCGCCGAAGACCGCGTGGACAGCAAGGGCGCATTCCTCGAGCACAACCGGACATTGATCGCGGAAATCGAGGCCCTGGAAGACAAATCGCGTCGGCGCGATGTCCTGGTGGACGTGGATCGGCTTTACGCCTTCTATGCCGAACGCGTCCCCGAGGGCATCAGCGACCTGCGCAGTTTCGAGCACTGGCGCAAACAGGACGAACGCACCCATCCGCGCCGCCTGTATCTCACCCGCGAGGCGCTGATGCAGCATGATGCGGCCACGGTGACCGCGGAGCGGTATCCGGAACAACTGGCGGTGGGCGATCTGCGCCTGCCACTGCAGTACCACTTCGAGCCCGGACACCCGGACGATGGTGTGTCCCTGCAGGTCCCGCTGGCCGCGCTCAACCAGCTACGCCCCGACCCGCTGGAGTGGCTGGTCCCCGGGCTGGTGGAGGAGAAGGTCACGGCCCTGATCCGCGGCCTGCCCAAGGCCCTGCGTCGCAATTTCGTGCCGGCCCCGGATTTCGCCCGGGCGGCACTGGACGCCATCAGCCCGGCGGACGGCTCGCTCACCGATGCCCTGCGCCGTCAGCTCCATCGCATGACCGGCGTTGATGTGCCGCCCGAGACCTGGGACGCGGTGGAGCTGCCCGATCACCTGATCATGAATATCCAGGTGCTCGATACGGAAGGCGAGGTCATCAGCCGGGGACGGGATCTGGCCGCGTTGCAGCAGGCGCTGGGGGACCGTGCCAGCGAGGGCTTCCAGGTGGCCACCCCCGACCCCCAGTGGGAGCGGGAGCACATCACCCGCTGGGACTTCGACGCGCTGCCGCGCACCGTCGAGTTCGAGCAGCATGGCGTCACCGTGCGCGGCTACCCCGCACTGGTGGACGCGGGTAATACCGTCGCCCTGCGCATTCTGGACTCGTCGGAAGCGGCCGACGAGAGTACCCGCCGTGGTGTCCGCCGACTGCTGCGCCTGCAGCTGCGCGAACAGGTCCAGTATCTGCGTGACAATCTGCCGGGGTTCCAGCAGATGGCCCTGCAATACCGCGGGCTCGGCGGCAGTGACGCCCTGCGCGATGACATTATCGACGCCGTGGTGGATGCCGTGTTCATCGGCGACCAGCCACTGCCCGCGGACGCGGAAGCCTTCCAGGCCATGCTCGAGGCCGGTCGCGGACAGCTGGTGGAGGAGGGGGAGCGCTTTGCCCGCCGGGTCGCACGCATGCTGGAGCGCTACCACGGGCTGAAGAAGGCGCTCAAGGAGCCACGGGGGCTGGAGGGCATGGACAGCTTCCGCGACATGAACGAGCACCTGAACCACCTGGTATTCCCCGGCTTTCTGCTGGCGCACCGCAGTGAGCTGCTGGCCCATCTGCCGCGTTATCTGGACGGGTTGCAGCACCGGGTGGAAAAGCAGCGGGAGGACCCGCGCCGCGACGCCCAGCGCACCCATCAGGTCAGGCCGTGGTGGGAGGCCTGGGTGGAGCGCGCCGCGCGCCACGAACGGGACGGCATCGTCGACCCGGAGCTGCACCGGTTCCGCCATCTGCTGGAAGAGTTCCGCATTTCCCTGTTCGCCCAGCACCTGGGCACGGCAACACCGGCATCGGAAAAGCGGCTGCGCCAGCAGTGGCAGGCGGTACGCTGACACTTCCCGCCCCCTGTAGTACCATGCGCTCCTTTCCGAATACTGACGGTATGCGCATTATGGAAATCAACCCCTTGTACACTCAGGCAGCCGATCTGCGCGAGCGCGTCGATGCGCTGAGGGGGTATCTTTGACTACCCGGGCAAGAAGGAGCGCCTGGAAGAAGTCCTGAGACTTCTGGAAGACCCGACCATCTGGAACAACCCCGAGGAAGCCCAGAACCTCAATCGCGAGCGCTCGCGCCTGCAGGACGTGGTCAACCGCCTCGAGGAGCTCGGCTCCGGTCTTGCCGACGTGGACGAGCTGCTGGACATGGCCCAGGAAGAGGGCGACGAAGACACCATTACGTCCGTCGAGAAGGACCTGAAGGCGTTCGAGCAGACGGTGCAGGCGCTCGAGTTCCAGCGCATGTTCTCGGGGGAGATGGACGAGAGCAACGCGTTTCTGGACATCCAGGCCGGCTCCGGCGGCACCGAGGCCCAGGACTGGGCCAACATGCTCCTGCGCATGTATCTCCGCTGGGGCGAGCGCAAGGGCTTCAAGACCGACATCATCGAACTCTCCGAGGGCGATGTCGCCGGCATCAAGAGCGCCACGGTCCGCTTCGAAGGTGACTACGCCTTCGGCTGGCTGCGTACCGAAACCGGGGTGCACCGGCTGGTGCGCAAATCGCCGTTCGACTCCGGCAATCGCCGGCATACCTCGTTCGCCGCGGTGTTCGTGTCTCCCGAGATCGATGACAACGTGGATATCGAGATCGACCCGTCGGACCTGCGCATCGATGTCTACCGGGCCAGCGGCGCCGGCGGCCAGCACGTCAACACCACGGAGTCCGCGGTGCGCATCACCCACGAACCCACGGGCATCGTGGTGCAGTGTCAGAACGACCGCTCCCAGCACCGCAACCGTGACACGGCCATGAACCAGCTGCGCGCCAAGCTGTACGAGTTCGAGATGCAGAAACGGCGCCAGGCGCAGGATGCAGCCGAGGAAGACAAATCCGACATCGGCTGGGGCAGCCAGATCCGCTCCTACGTACTGGATCAGTCCCGTATCAAGGACCTGCGCACCAACGTCGAGATCGGCAATACCCAGGCGGTACTGGACGGCGATCTGGACCGCTTCATCGAAGCCAGCCTCAAGGCGGACGCCTGACCAAGCGAGCGAGCATGAGCAACGACAACCCGGACATCGACGAGAACAAGCTGATTGCCCAGCGCCGCGAGAAGCTCCAGACCTGGCGGGAATCCGGCGAGGCATTTCCCAACGGATTCCGCCGGGATGCACTGGCGGCGGATCTGCACGCCACTCACGGCGAGCGGGACAACGACACCCTGGAAGCGGAGGGCGTCCGCGTGCGCGTGGCCGGGCGCATGATGGCCAAGCGCGTCATGGGCAAGGCCAGCTTTACCCAGTTGCAGGACATGACCGGCCGCATCCAGCTCTACGTGCGGCGGGATGATCTGCCCGAGGGTGTCTATCAGGACTTCAAGAAGTGGGACGTGGGCGACATCATCGGCGCCGAGGGCACGCTGTTCCGGACCCGCGCCGGGGAGCTCAGTGTCAGCGTCGACCGCATCCAGCTGCTGACCAAGTCGCTGCGGCCGCTGCCGGAGAAGTACCACGGCCTCCAGGACCAGGAGGCGCGCTACCGCCAGCGCTACGTGGACCTGATCATGAACCCGGACGTGCGCGACGTCTTTCACGTGCGCAGCCGGATCATCCAGTACATCCGCGACTTCCTCAACACACGGCGCTTCCTGGAAGTGGAAACGCCGATGATGCAGCAGATCCCCGGCGGCGCGGCGGCAAGGCCGTTCATCACCCATCACAACGCGCTGGACATGTCGCTGTACCTGCGCATTGCGCCGGAGCTGTATCTCAAGCGGCTGGTGGTGGGCGGATTCGAACAGGTCTACGAGATCAACCGCAATTTCCGTAACGAGGGCGTGTCCACGCGACACAACCCCGAGTTCACCATGCTGGAGTTCTATCAGGCCTACGCGGATCACAACGATCTCATGGACCTGACCGAGGAACTCCTGCGCGGCCTGGCGGTGGACCTCAAGGGCAGCCCCGAGCTCACCTGGCAGGGGGAGACGCTGGACCTGGGCAAACCGTTCCAGCGCCTGGCCATGCGTGACGCCATCCTGCGCTACAACCAGGACATCAGCCCGGAGCACCTGGACAACCTGGAATCCGCTCGCGGCATTGCCCAGCGGCTGGGCATTCAGGTGGACGGCGGTGCCGGGCTCGGCAAGCTGCAGACGCTGATCTTCGAGGAGACGGTGGAGCACGAGCTGCGCGAGCCCACGTTCATCGTGGACTATCCCAAGGAAGTCTCACCGCTGGCGCGCCCCAAGGACAGCGACCCGTTCGTCACGGAGCGTTTCGAGCTGTTCATCTGTGGTCGCGAGGTGGCCAACGGATTCTCCGAGCTCAACGACGCCGAGGACCAGGCCGAGCGGTTCCGGGCCCAGGCGGCGGAGAAGGAGGCCGGTGATGAAGAGGCGATGCACTACGACGCCGACTTCATCCGCGCCCTGGAGTACGGCCTGCCGCCGACAGCGGGGGAGGGGATCGGCATCGACCGGCTGGTGATGGCCTTCGCCGATCAGGCGTCCATCCGCGACGTGCTGCTGTTCCCGGCCATGCGACCGGAGGTCTGAGGGGCGGTCAGCCCCCCGCCTCGGCCTCGTCGGACTCCGGTGTGACCGGCACCGGATAGGGCAGTTGCGCAAAGCCGGCAGGCTGATCCGCGATGCGGAGATCCTGCCGGTCGCGGTACTGCAGGCGGAGCACCGCCAGCGCCTCGATGCCGGCCGGACCAGCGACCGCCTGAACGATTTCACCCGCCGATGCGCCGTCGGCCGTGAGCACGCTGTCTCCCGCGTGCGGGACCATCTCCCCCGGTGCCGTGAGCCCGAACATGCGTCGGCTGGGCTTGCCGCGGTAGTGCATGCGCGCCACCACCTCCTGCCCCGGGTAGCAGCCCTTGCTGAAGCTGACGCCGTCCACCAGATCCAGGTTCAGCTGCTGCGGCACGAAATGCTCCGCCGTGCCGGCAACCACGGCCGGTTCCCCTGCGCGGACCTGCAACAGGGTCCACGCCTGCGGCGTGACCGGGCGTGACGCCGCCACCAGGGTTTCCCACACGCCGGCGGCATCACGGGCGTGGGTGACCATCAGAAAGCGCTCTTTTTCTCCGCCCAGGTTCACCACCGAGGTGTCCCCCGCATGCACGACGGTGCCGGTGCCTTGCGGCAGGGTGCCGGCCACTTCACTGATGGCCGCCGCGCCGGACCCGGTGGCCCCGAACACGGCCGCATGGGGCGTGAAATCCTGCAGCGCCACCCTGGACCGGAGAATGAACATCCGAAGCCGTTTCACCAGCCCGTCCATCAGGCTGCGGTCGGCCAGCAGCAGGAAATCGTCCGCGTCCAGTCGAATGACGCGGAACACGGCCAGCAGCCGCCCCTTCGGATTGCAATAACCGGCCAGGCGGGCTTCCGTCACCGGCTGATCCTCGATGCCCTGGCTCAGCTGACCGTGGAGAAACGCGGCGGCATCATCGCCAACCACGCGGATCACGCCCTGGTGCGGCAACGGCATGACCCCGCCATCTCCCAGGGCCGCATGTTGCTCGGCCGTGGCGTCTCCAAAGTCGAGAAGTGCGCTGTCGTCGTACCGGGCGCCGTGGATCTGAAGCAGGGCAGGCCAATCCATTGCGTTCGCGTCGGATGCTTGTTCACTCATTGTGCAGTGCCGTAATCACCTGTTGATGTGGCATAATCGCGGGGATTCATGAACTGCGGAGGCAAATGCCATGACGACGCCTGAGGAAACGCCTACCCCCACGTCCGGCCCCGCCGGAGAGTCAGTGCAACAGGATAACACGGCAGATCCCGCAGACCCGAGCACCTGGCCGGAAGAGTTTGGTGGTCAGACGGGCCCGGAACCCACGCGCTACGGGGACTGGGAGAAAGGGGGGCGCTGCACGGACTTCTGAAGTCAGTCTGCCGATCTCCGGGATGCGTGACCCCGTTCAGGGCACACGCCCCGGGGCGGCTGTAAACTGCCGCCGCTTCACGGATCCATCATTCACCCGAAGTGCTTCCGGGAATTGCTGCCTTGCATCGCCCGGGAGGACAGTTTAGTTTAACTGCCGCTTTTGGCCCACGCGGAGCGAGTCACAATGCCAAGCGATAACCGACCGCTATCCCCCCACCTGCAGATCTACCGGCTGCCTTTCATCGCCGTACTGTCCATTTCCCACCGTATGGCGGGCGTAGCGAATTCCATCGGTTCGCTCCTGGTCATCTACTGGCTGGTCTCCCTGGCGAGCGGCCCGGATGCGTTCGAGCGGGCGCAGGCGGTGCTGGGGTCCTGGCTCGGCCTGATCATTCTGTTCCTGTTCAGCCTCGGGCTGTTCTACCACCTGTGCAACGGGATCCGGCACCTGTTCTGGGATGCGGGCAAGGGCTTTGAGCTGGAGACCGCGAAGCGCTCCGGGCAGGCGGTGATTGCCTGCGCCGTCGGGCTGACCGTTCTCGTGTGGATCGTGGCCTTTGCCACTGGGGGTGCGTAATGAGTCTTAGAACTCCGGTCAAGGACGCGCGCGGGCTTGGCTCCGCGAAGGACGGCGTGCACCACTGGTGGGTGCAGCGCCTGTCGGCCGTCGCACTGATTCCGCTGGTGCTGTGGTTTGCCTTTTCCCTGGCGGTGAACGCGGGTGGTGACTACGAAGCAGCCCGGGCGTGGATCGGCTCACCGTTCACCGCAGGCGTTGCGATCCTGCTGATCGCCGCCGCCTTCTATCACGCGCAGCTCGGGCTGCAGGTGGTTCTGGAAGACTACGTGGACAACAAGGCGCTTGAGATCGCCGGCCTCGTTGTCGTGAAATTACTGGCTGCGGTGCTGGCGCTCACCGGCATCCTTGCCGTGCTCAGCATTGCCTTTGGAGGCTGAACGCAATGTCCAGCTACGAGATTATTGATCACACCTACGATGTCGTGGTGGTCGGCGCTGGTGGTGCCGGTCTGCGTGCCACCTTCGGCATGGCGAACCAGGGCCTGAAGACGGCCTGCATCACCAAGGTGTTCCCCACGCGCAGTCACACCGTCGCCGCCCAGGGTGGCGTGTCGGCGGCGCTCGGCAACATGGGGGAAGACGACTGGCGCTGGCACATGTACGACACCGTCAAGGGTTCCGACTGGCTCGGCGACCAGGACGCCATCGAGTACATGTGCCGCGAGGCGATCCCGTCCATCATCGAGCTGGAGCACTACGGCGTTCCCTTCTCGCGCACGGACGAGGGCAAGATCTACCAGCGCCCCTTCGGCGGCATGACCACGCACTTCGGCGAAGGCCGCGCACAGCGCACGTGTGCTGCGGCCGACCGCACCGGTCACGCCATTCTCCACACGCTCTATCAGCAGGCGCTGAAGTACGAAGCCGAGTTCTACATCGAATACTTCGCCCTGGACCTGATCATGGACGAAGAGGGCGCATGCCGGGGCGTGATCGCCCTGAACATGCATGACGGCACCATTCACCGTTTCCGCGCCCACGAGACGGTGCTGGCCACCGGTGGCTACGGCCGTTCCTATTTCTCCTGCACCTCGGCGCACACCTGCACGGGTGACGGCATGGGCATGGTGCTGCGCGCCGGCCTGCCGCTGCAGGACATGGAGTTCGTGCAGTTCCACCCCACGGGTGTCTACGGCGCCGGCTGCCTGATCACCGAGGGTGTGCGCGGCGAAGGCGGCTACCTGACCAACTCCGAGGGCGAGCGTTTCATGGAGCGCTACGCGCCCAACGCCAAGGACCTGGCCTCCCGCGATGTGGTCAGCCGCTCCATGACCATCGAGATCCAGGAAGGTCGGGGCGTCGGCCCGAACCAGGACCATATCAACCTGCACCTGGAACATCTCGGCGCGGACGTCATCAACGAGCGCCTGCCCGGGATTGCCGAGACCGCCCGGATCTTCGCCGGCGTGGATGTGACCAGGGCGCCGATTCCCGTGCTGCCCACGGTGCACTACAACATGGGCGGCGTACCCACCAACTACAAGGGCGAGGTGGTCACGCTGCGGGACGGCAACCCTGACGCCGTTGTGCCGGGGCTGATGGCCATTGGCGAGGCGGCGTGCGTCTCCGTTCACGGCGCCAACCGCCTGGGCTCCAACTCGCTGCTGGACCTGGTGGTGTTCGGGCGCGCCGCCGGCCTGCGTGCCAAGGAACTGGTGGACGAACAGGGCCCGAACCACCGCCCGCTGCCGAAGGATTCGGCCGACTTCGCCCTCAACCGCCTGGACCGTCTGCGCAACGCCAACGGCAGTCAGCCCACGGCGCGGATCCGCGACAACATGCAGAGCGTCATGCAGAACTTTGCCGCCGTCTTCCGTACCGGCGAGACCCTTGAGCAGGGGTGCCAGAAAATGGACGAGGTGTTCGCGTCCTTCGAAGACGTGGCGGTATCGGACCGGTCGCTGGTGTGGAACTCGGATCTGATCGAGACGCTGGAACTGGACAACCTGCTCGGCTGCTCGGTCACCACGATCCAGTCGGCGCGCAACCGCACCGAAAGCCGCGGCGCGCACGCCCGGGAAGACTACACCGAGCGCGACGACGACCAGTGGATGAAGCACACGCTTTCCTGGATGGATACCCAGGGCAAGACCGAGATCGATTACCGGCCTGTGCACATGACCACACTGACCGACGAGGTGGAGGTCTTCCCGCCCAAGGCGCGGGTGTACTGATCCACCGACCACCGTCGCAGGCCAGCAAGTAACGAGGTTGACAGCCAATGGCAGAGTTCAAGCTTCCAGAGAATTCCCGGGTCGGTCAGGGCAAGACGTGGTCTGCCCCGGAAGGTGCGAGCAACGTGCGTCAGTTCAAGGTCTACCGCTGGCATCCCGATGAAGGGCAGAACCCGCGGATCGATACCTTCGAGCTGGACATGGATGATTGCGGCCCGATGGTTCTCGATGCGCTCATCAAGATCAAGAACGAGGTGGACCCGTCGCTGACGTTCCGGCGCTCCTGCCGCGAGGGCATCTGCGGCTCCTGCGCCATGAACATCGACGGCCAGAACACCCTGGCGTGCACGAAGGCGTGCGATGAGGTGGACGGCCCGGTGCGCGTCTATCCGCTGCCGCACATGCCGGTGGTCAAGGACCTGGTGCCGGACCTCACCCATTTCTATGCCCAGTACGCCTCCATCCGGCCCTGGATCCGCACCGAGACGGCGACACCGCCGGACCGGGAGCGTCTGCAGAGCAAGGAAGACCGGGCCAAGCTCGACGGGCTGTACGAGTGCATCCTGTGTGCCTGCTGCACCACGTCCTGCCCCAGTTACTGGTGGAACGGTGACCGTTACCTCGGACCCGCCGTGCTGCTGCAGGCGTATCGCTGGATCGCCGATAGCCGTGACGAGACCACCGGTGAGCGGCTCGACGATCTCGAGGACCCGTTCAAGCTCTACCGCTGCCACACGATCATGAACTGCGCGCAGACCTGTCCGAAGGGGCTGAATCCGGCCAAGGCCATCGCGGAGATCAAGAAACTCATGATCGAGCGGCGCTGAAGCGCGCTGGCCCGGGAGGAGAGCAAGGTCGTGAGTGAACGCTCCAGGCTGCGCTGGCGGTGTCGACGAGGAATGCGGGAGCTGGATCTGCTCCTGGAGCACTTCCTCGATAACGGCTACGCCGCGCTCGATACGGCGCAACGGGAGGCGTTCGAGACCTTGCTCGCGTGTCAGGATGACACGCTGTTCGGTTGGTTCTACCAGGGAGAGGAACCTGACAATGCCGAGCTTGCCGGTCTCGTGGAGCGAATCCGCAGCAACTTCGGGCTTTCACGTTAACCCGTCACGCGCCGCCCATCACTGGCGCCATTTTCTGCTCGTGGCCGCCGCCGTGGCAGCGCTGAAAGCACCGGCGACGCTGTTGCTCTCGTTGCTTGCGCTGCTGGCATTGACGGCCTGTGCCGCGCGCTTCGGCTTCAACGGCCGCCCAATGGCGTGTTACTGGTTCAGCCTGGACGTTGAATCGGGATGCGTGTGGGCGGACAGCGTCGATGGCATCCGCGCGTGGCAACTGCGCAGCTGGTTCCGCCACCCGGCTCTTTGCGTGCTGTACCTGCGCGGGGAGAACGGGACGTCAGCGACACTGGTCCTCCCCCGCGACGCCCTGGATCGCCGGTGTGCCCGCCGGCTTTACTACCTGCTCGGCGTCAGCACCGTGGGCAACGCCTCAGGAAGCCTGTCCGGGTAATCCAGGGTGTAGTGCAGGCCGCGGCTCTCCCGTCGCTCCTGGGCGCAGCGGATGATCAGCTCGGCCACCATGGCCAGGTTGCGCAACTCCAGCAGGTCCGCGTTCACCCGGAAATTGCCGTAGTACTCCAGGATCTCGCCCTGGAGCAGGTCCACGCGACGACGTGCCCGCTCCAGGCGCTTGCTGGTGCGCACGATACCCACGTAATCCCACATGAAACGGCGCAGCTCATCCCAGTTGTGGCTGACGACCACCTGTTCGTCGGAGTCACTGACGCGGCTCTCGTCCCAGGAGGGCAGAGCAGGTGGCGGCGCAATGCCGTCGAGGGCGCCGGCAATGTCGTCGGCTGCTGCCGTGCCATAGACCAGGCACTCAAGCAGCGAGTTGCTTGCCAGCCGGTTGGCGCCATGCAGGCCGGTACAGGAGACCTCCCCGATGGCGTACAGGCCCGGGAGATCCGTCCGGCCGGAATGATCGACCACGATGCCGCCGCAGGTATAGTGCGCCGCGGGAACCACGGGAACCGGCTCGCGGGTCAGGTCGAAACCGAACTGGAGGCACTGCTCGTGGATGGTCGGAAAGTGCTCCCTGATGAAGTCCGCATCACGATGGGAAATATCCAGGTAGACGCAATCGGCGCCCAGGCGCTTCATTTCGTGGTCGATTGCCCGGGCAACGATATCCCGGGGCGCGAGCTCGCCGCGTTCGTCGAAGCGGTGCATGAAACGGCTGCCATCCGGCAGCCGCAGGTGCGCCCCCTCGCCACGGAGCGCCTCACTGAGCAGAAACGATTTCGCCCTGGGGTGAAACAGGCACGTGGGATGGAACTGGTTGAACTCCATGTTCGCCACGCGACACCCCGCACGCCACGCCATGGCGATCCCGTCGCCGGTCGCGCCGTCCGGGTTGCTGGTATACAGGTAGACCTTGCTGGCGCCGCCGGTTGCCAGCACCACCGTCCGGGCCGCGATCGGCCGCACGCGGCCGCTGGCAACATCCAGGCCGTACACACCGACACAGCGCTGTGGTTCGTGGCCAAGCCACTCCGCGGTGATGAGATCCACGGCCAGGTGATGCTCCAGCACGGTGACGTTGGCGCGCCGGCGGACAAGCCCCTCGAGGGTCGTCTCCACGGCGCGCCCCGTGGCGTCGGCGGCATGCACGATGCGGCGATAGGAATGACCGCCTTCCCGGTGCAGGTGCAGCCCTCCATCCGGACCATCTTCCCGGGAGAACGGGACATCGTTGCCGATCAGCCAGTGAATGCACCCGGGCGCACTCTCGGCGACAAACCGCGCCGTCTCCGGGTCGGTCAGACCGGCGCCCGCATCCAGGGTGTCGGCGACGTGGGATTCGACGGAATCGGCTTCATCGAGGACGGCGGAGATACCGCCCTGGGCATACAGGCTCGACCCTTCGGTGAGCGGGCCCTTGGAGAGCACGGCAATCCGGACGGTCTCGGGGAGGCGCAGGGCGAGCGTCAGTCCCGCTGCGCCGCTACCAACAATGACGACATCAAACTGCTCAGGCTCTGGCACGGATTCCGACCTTGCCGCTGTGACTGTGAGACCGTTCCGACCCCGCCGGCTGCTTGCAGCGTGCTTGGACGATCGGCTACCCTCAGTGGCCGTTATGGCCTGCCTGAATCCGGCTGGATCGAGGGGCCGGAGCCGATTCGCGATCTGGAATCGCGGAGCAGGGCGGCGCGACCGGCACTTATCTAAACACAATCCGCTGAAGTGCGCGAACTATCCATGCCCATCAATGTCTATCGCAGTGACGCGGTTAGTGGAATAACCGTGAAAGGACGGGCTGAATGACCAATGCCAAGGTCGATCAACAGCTCGTCGAGCGTGTACAGGCCGGTGATAAGAAGGCTTTTGACCTGCTTGTCCAGAAGTACCAGTTCAAGCTGGTCAAGATGATATCGCGGTATGTAACCGATCCCAGCGAGGCTCAGGATGTCGCGCAGGAAACGTTTATCAAGGCCTACAGGGCATTGCCGAACTTCCGCGGCGAGAGCAGCTTCTACACGTGGATCTACCGCATCGGCGCCAACACGGCGAAGAATTATCTCGTCGCCCAGGGGCGCCGGCCTCCCGGCAGTGATGTGGACGCGCAGGACGCCGAGCAGTACGCCGGTGATTCCCTGCTGCGGGAAACGGATACACCTGAAGGACTCGCCCAGCGCGAGGAGATCGAGCGGACCGTCTTCGATGCCATCGAGGCGCTACCGGACGACTTGCGCACGGCGATCACACTTCGGGAGCTGGACGGTTTGAGTTACGAAGAGATTGCGCAGGCAATGGATTGCCCGGTGGGGACCGTGCGATCACGGATATTCCGGGCGCGTGAAGCGATCGACAACCGGTTGAAACCGTTGCTTGATAATAAATAGCAGACAGTGGTGGTGCCATGACGAAACCCTATGAGGAGCAGATTTCGGCGCTGAGCGACGGCGAACTGCCTGACGCCGAGATGCAGTTACTGCTTCGGGTCGCGGAGAGAAGCGAAGACGTGGCGGCCCGGATGGGGCGCTACGCGGTGATTCGGGAAGCGCTTCACCGGAACCTGCCGGATCACGTCGACACATCGCTGGCGGCACGGGTCTCGGCGGCGGTTGAGGACGAACCGGTGCACACGGCAGGCCCTGGCTACGGGGCCTCCGGTCACCGCTGGTGGCTGCGCCCGGTGGGCGGCGCGGCCATTGCCGCCTCGGTCGCCCTGATGGCGATTGCCATCTGGCCACAGCAGTCCTCCACCCCGGACGGGGATGTCATCGAGACGGCCAGCGCTCCATCGGCGGCACAGCAGACGTCGGCCGGGCAACCGGTGTCGGCGGAGAGCATCCAGTGGGACCGGCTCGACTCCGACATCCAGACGCGGCTCGATGAGTACGCGGTGATCAGGGAGCGCACGGAGCCGCAGCTCGACTTTCTCTCACGACCCGTCGGCGTTAGTGATCGACGGGGCGAAAACTGACGCGGCCTTCAGCCATGATTCGCGAACAGGGGCAGGTCGTCGCGACGGGTGGCGGCCGCTGTCGCGTCCGCATCCAGCGCCACGGCGCCTGCTCCGGGTGTGACATACGACGAGGCTGTGGCATCGGGCTTCTTGCCAGGGCGATGCCCGGCCGCACTGCGGAGATCACGTGCGAGACCGGCGAGACCCTGCGACAGGGGCAGCGCGTGGAGGTCGGCGTGTCGGAGCGGGGCGTCGTGTCCGCCGCTGCACTGGTGTACCTGTTGCCTGTTGTTGCGCTGCTTGCCGCAGCCGTACTGGGATCACCCTGGGGTGACGCGGTGGCCATCCCCGCCGCGGGGGCGGGATTTGTGAGCGCATTGGTTGTGGCCCGCGCACTGGCCCGGAGAATGACGGACCGCGGCGCGTATCGCCCCGTGGTCCTGGCGGACCGGCCGGCACGGGGTGACGACCGGAGTGAATGAAGACACGATGCCCCGGGGGTGGACCCCGGGGTGTCCGGACGGGACATTCGGTGGCCTCGGGCCTGACCGGAGTCAATGCACGATGGAGAGCACGGGGAAGCAGCACATGCGACAGGTTATGACTCGAAAGTTCCTGGTTGGCCTCTGTAGCCTCACGCTGATGGCTGCACTGGTGGCATCGCAGGCACAGGCCCGCGATCGCCTGCCCGACTTCACCGGCCTGGTGGATCAGAACAGCCCGGCCGTCGTGAACATCAGCTCCACCCAGTCCCGCGAACGTGGGGAGCGGGGTGGCATGGGTGATCTTCCCGAGGATCATCCCTTCCGCGAGTTCTTCGACCGCTTCGGAGGGGAGCGTGGCGAGGGGCAGCAGCCCCCGCAGCCGTTCGACTCCGAATCTCTGGGCTCCGGCTTCATCATCTCCTCCGACGGCGACATCGTCACCAACTACCACGTGGTCCAGAATGCGGACGAAGTGGTCGTCAAACTGAGCGACCGCCGTCAGTACACCGCGGAAGTGGTGGGCTATGACGAGCGCAGTGATCTTGCACTGCTGAACATTGATGCCGAGGACCTGCCCACCGTCTCGATCGGCTCGTCGACCGAGCTCTCGGTTGGCGAATGGGTTCTTGCCATCGGTTCGCCGTTCGGGTTCGAACACTCGGTGACGGCGGGCATTGTCAGCGCCAAGCGGCGCAGCCTGCCGCAGGACAACTACGTGCCGTTCATCCAGACCGATGTCGCCATCAACCCCGGCAACTCGGGGGGGCCGCTGTTCAATCTGGACGGCGAAGTGGTCGGCATCAACTCGCATATCTACAGCCGCAGCGGCGGTTTCATGGGGCTGTCTTTCGCCATTCCGGTGGAGCTCGCCATGGACGTGATTGACCAGCTCCGCACGGACGGGCGTGTCGCCCGCGGCTGGCTCGGCGTGCTGATCCAGGACGTGGACCGGGATCTCGCGGAGTCGTTCGGCATGGATCGTCCGCACGGCGCGCTGGTGGCGCAGGTCACGTCCGACAGCCCGGCGGCGGATGCCGACCTGGAAGCGGGCGACGTCATCGTCCGTTTCGAAGGCCAGGATATCGGCACGTCGTCAGAACTGCCTCCAATGGTCGGACGCATGCGGGCCGATGCAGAAGTCACGCTCGAGATCATCCGCGATGGCGAGCACCGGGAAGTGACCGTGACACTTGGTGAACTGCCCGACGAGATGGCCGAGCGGGAGCCACCGCAGCAGGAGATGCCCGAGGAGCCGGAACCGGCAACGGAATACTTCGGTATGGAACTGCGCGACCTGTCCGAACAGGACCGCGAGGAGCGCGGCATTGATCAGGCCGGCGTTCTGGTTGAGCGGCTGACGGAAGGCCCGGCCCAGCAGTCCGGCATCCGGCAGGGCGATGTCATCACCATGCTGGACCAGCAGCGCGTGGACTCGGTGGAGACATTCGAGTCCATCGCCGAGGGCCTCGAGGAGGGGCGGGTGGTCCCGGTCCTGCTGATGCGTAACGGCAGTCCGAGGTTTTTACCACTCAGGCTCCCGTAAGCGTCCTGAATCGGTACAATACCGGCACACTTCAAGTGTCGGCAGCTTTCGGAACGTGCCCCGCCAGCGGGGCACGTTTGCGTCCGGAGACGGTCAATGGACGCTCCCGGGATGACGCAGGGCGGACGCCACGGCACACACAACCGATGCGACTATGAAACATATACGCAACTTCTCGATCATCGCGCACATCGACCATGGCAAATCGACCCTGGCGGACCGGCTCATCGAGCGCTGCGGCGCGCTGACCGGCCGGGAGATGTCCGAGCAGGTGCTGGACTCCATGGACCTGGAGCGCGAGCGCGGCATTACCATCAAGGCCCAGAGTGTGGCGCTTGAGTACACCGCGAAAGACGGCAACACCTACCAGCTCAACATCATCGACACCCCCGGACACGTGGACTTCTCCTACGAAGTCTCCCGGTCACTCGCGGCATGCGACGGCGCGCTACTGGTGGTGGACGCCTCCCAGGGCGTCGAGGCGCAGAGCGTTGCCAACTGCTATACGGCCGTGGGCGAAGGACTGGAGATTCTGCCGGTCCTGAACAAGATCGACCTGCCGTCCGCCGAGCCGGAGCAGGTCCTGCAGGAGATCGAGGAGATCATCGGTCTCGAGACCGACAACGCCATGATGGTCAGTGCCAAGACCGGCCAGGGCATCGACGAGCTGCTCGAAGCGATCGTGGAGCATATCCCGGCCCCCACCGGCAAGCCGGACGAGCCCCTGAAGACGCTGATCATGGACTCCTGGTTCGACAATTACCTGGGGGTCGTGTGCCTGGTGCGCGTGATCAACGGTCGCATGAAAGTCGGCGAGAAGATCCAGGTCATGTCCACCGGCCGGGAATTCCAGGTGGATCAGCTGGGCATGTTCACGCCCAAGAAGACCCCGATGAAGGCGCTGGAGACGGGGGAGGTCGGCTTCGTGGTTGCCGGCATCAAGGATATCGATGGTGCACCGGTCGGCGACACCCTGACCCACAAGCATGCACCGTGCGCCGAGCGCGTCCCGGGGTTCAAGGTTGTGCAGCCGCGCGTGTTCGCGGGCATGTTCACCATCAGCTCGGAAGACTACGAGGCATTCCGCGACGCCCTGTCGAAGCTGCGGCTGAATGACGCGTCGCTGCAGTACGAACCCGAGACCTCCGCGGCGCTGGGCTTCGGCTTCCGCTGTGGTTTCCTGGGCATGCTGCACATGGAGATCGTGCAGGAGCGGCTTGAGCGGGAATACAACCTGGATCTCATCACCACCGCACCCACGGTCATCTACGAGGTGGAGACGACGTCGGGCGAGGTGCTCGAGGTGAGCAATCCGGCACAGCTGCCAGCCAACCACGAGATCGAGGAGATTCGCGAGCCGATCATCAACGCCAGCATCCTGGTTCCCCAGGCGTACGTGGGCAACGTGATCGCACTGTGCGAGGAGAAGCGCGGCTCCCAGAAAGACATGCAGTTCGTCGGCAACCAGATCTCGCTCACCTACGAGTTGCCGCTGAGCGAAGTGGTGCTGGACTTCTTCGACCGCATGAAGTCGGCCAGCCGCGGGTTCGCGTCGTTCGATTACGAGCTCAACCGCTTCCAGGCCGAGAACCTCGTGCGGCTGGACGTGCTGATCAACGGCGATCGCGTGGACGCGCTGGCGTTGATCGTGCATCGTGATCACGCGCAGCGGCGAGGGCGCGAGCTCACGGACCGCCTGAAGAAACTCATCCCGCGACAGATGTTCGAGGTGGCCATTCAGGCAGCGGTAGGCAGCCACATCGTGGCGCGCTCCACCGTCAAGGCCATGCGCAAGAACGTCACGGCAAAGTGCTACGGCGGCGACATCACCCGCAAACGCAAGCTTCTGGAAAAACAGAAGGCCGGGAAAAAGCGCATGAAACAGGTCGGCAAGGTCGAGATCCCGCAGGAAGCCTTCCTGTCGGTCCTGCAGGTCGACGGTGACGACTGAGGCCCGTCGGCGCGGGCCCGTCAGGAAAGGATAAAGCCATGCTTTTCGATTTCGAACTGTTGCTGGTGGCGGTGACCCTGATCACGGGTCTGACCGTGTTCTACGCGTGGATGCACCGACGTGCGCGTCACAAGGCCGGGCGGCCGGCGCTGGAGAAAGACAACTGGTGGGTGGACCTGTGCCGCTCGCTGTTTCCGGTGATCGTGGTGGTACTGGTCATTCGCTCCTTCGTGGTGGAACCGTTCCGGATCCCCTCGGGGTCAATGATCCCCACACTGCTGGCGGGCGACTTCATTCTGGTCAACAAGTTCTCCTACGACGTGCGACTGCCGGTGACCAACCATTCGCTGATCCCCACCGGAGACCCGCAGCGCGGGGATCTGGCGGTGTTCAAGTATCCGGTCAACCCGCAGCAGGATTTCATCAAGCGCGTGGTTGCATTACCGGGCGATCACGTGCGTTATGACGACGGACTGCTTTACATTAACGATGAACCGGTCGAACAGACGGAACAGGGCGATTATGATCAGCCTGAAGCGCCACGGGCGCGGCTGATGACCGAAACCCTGGGAGAGCGGGAATACGGCGTATTGCAGCACCCCCGCGGGACCTGGTGTACGGACTACGCGGCCGGGCCGGATGGCTACACCGTGCCGGATGGTCACTATTTCACCATCGGTGACAACCGTGATCGCAGCAGCGACAGCCGCTGCTGGGGGCCTGTCAGCGAGGACCTGCTGGTGGGGCGCGCATTTCTCATCTGGATGAGCTGGAACGGCTATGAGAATCGGATCAACTGGAGTCGCATTGGCACCCGCATCCAGTAAGCGCTGCCGCGGCAAACCGCGTCAGCAGGGAGTGAGCCTCGTGGGCCTGCTCGTGGTGCTGGTGCTGGGCGCTTTCGTGGCCATGCTGGCGCTGCGCATCATTCCCATCTACCTGGAATCGATGACGGTGGCTTCCGTGGTGAGCGACGTTGCGGACAATCCCGAGCTCGGCGACGCACGCCCGGGCGAGGTGCGCAGCGCCCTGATGCGCCAGCTGCAGGTCAACAATGTCGACAAGCTCGGCCGCAATGACATCTCGGTGGAGCGCTCCGGCGAGGGCGTGGCCATCGTCGTGGCTTACGAGCGGCGGTTTCCGTTGATCGCCAACCTGGACGGAATCGCCAGCTTCCGGGAAGAGGCGCTGGTACAACCGTGAGTGATCCCCTCGATCAGTTGGCGTCGCAACTGGGATACCGGTTCCGGAAGCCGGAGCTGCTGGAAGAGGCGGTGACCCACCGCAGCGTCAGCGAGCGCAACAACGAGCGGCTCGAGTTCCTCGGCGACAGCATCCTCAACTTTGTCATCGCCGATCAGCTGTTCCATCGTCAGCCCGAGGATTCCGAAGGCGGGCTCAGCCGTCTGCGGGCCAGCCTGGTCAACAGGGAGACGTTGGCCTCCATTGCCAGACAGCTGGATCTCGGCACCCACCTGCGGCTGGGCAGCGGCGAACGCAAGAGCGGTGGCCGACGGCGGGATTCCATCCTGTCGGACGCCCTGGAGGGTGTTCTGGGCGCTGTGTACATCGACGGTGGCTTTACGGCGTGCCGGGACCTCATCGTGCGGCTGTATGCCACACGGCTGGAGAACCTCCCCAGCGCCGCGGAGCTCAAGGACCCCAAGACGCGGCTGCAGGAGTACCTGCAGTCGGCGCGGCTCTCTCTGCCGTCCTACGAGGTGCTGGACATCGCCGGCAAGGCGCACGACCAGACATTCCGGGTCGAGTGCCGGGTGCCGGGCATCGAACAGGTGACCATCGGCGAGGCCGGCAGCCGGCGCCGTGCTGAGCAGCGGGGCGCCGAAGCCATGCTCAAGGCACTGAACCCGAACGAAGCGGACCAAGACCATGACTGATCCTGACGCCGGCACGGATGGCGAACGCCCGCAGCGCTGCGGCTACATCGGCCTTGTCGGACGGCCCAACGTGGGCAAGTCCACGCTACTGAACCGCCTGCTCGGGATGAAGCTGAGCATTGTCTCCCGGCGCCCGCAAACCACCCGCAACAGCATTCTGGGCGTGCAGACGCGGGATGATACCCAGTTCATCTATGTCGATACGCCCGGTCTCCACGGGCGGCAGAAGAAGGCCCTGAACCGGTACCTGAACCGCTCCGCGGTTACGGCGCTGCGTGATGTGGACGTTGTGGTGATGCTGGTGGAGCCCCAGCGCTGGACCGACGACGACGAGCTCGTGCTGGAACACCTGCGGCAGCTGGATCGTCCGGTGATCGCGGTGGTGAACAAGGTTGACCTCATCCCGCACAAGGAGGAGCTGCTGCCGTTTCTGGAAGAGCTCGCCGGGCGGTATCCCTTCAGGGAGATCATTCCCCTGTCCGCGGAGAAGGGGCAGAACGTGGAGCCGCTGGAGGAGGTCATACGGGGGTATCTCCCCGAGTCGGTGTTCTATTTTCCCGAGGAGCAGGTCACCGACCGCAGCCAGCGTTTCCTGGTCGCGGAACTGATCCGGGAGCAGTTGATGCGCACTCTTGGTCAGGAAGTCCCGTACTCCACGTCCGTCGCCCTGGAAGCCTTCGAGGAAAGTGACCGGCTGATCCGGATCTCCGCGGTCATCTGGGTGGAACGGGACGGGCAGAAGGCAATCGTGATCGGCAACGGCGGACAGCAGCTCAAGCGCATCGGCCAGCAGGCGCGTCGCCAGATCGAGCACTTGGTGGAGAAAAAGGTGCACCTGGAGCTCTGGGTGAAGATCCGCGAAGGCTGGGCGGATGACGAGCGCGCCATGAAAAGCCTGGGTTACGATGAGAACTGACCGGGCCAGTACCCCGCTGGCGTGACGGATACCAGGGCGGACCGCGAGGATGCCGGCAAATCAAGGGGATCAATCGATTCCGGCCTGGGTGGTGCACCGGCGCCCCTACCGGGATACCAGCCTCCTGCTGGAACTCCTGACCGAACAGCACGGCCGCATCGGTGCAGTGGCCCGGGGCGCCCGCAGCCAGAAATCGCGCTGGCGCGGGGTGCTGGAGCCCTTCCAGCCCGTGCTTGTCTCCTGGCGCGGCCGCGGCGAGCTGGCCACCCTCACGGGTGCGGAATCCGGGGGTCGACCGCTACGCTTCCAGGGAACACGGCTTGCGGCCGCGTTCTATCTGAGCGAACTGGTACTGCGACTGCTGCGGCGCGAAGACCCGGAGCCGGACGTTTTTGCGGCCTACGGGGATGCGCTCATCTCGCTCGCAGCCGCCGATGCGCCCGAAGACGCGCCGCTGCGGCATTTCGAGAAACGGCTTCTGGATGCGCTGGGATACAGCCTGCTGCTGGACACCACGGCCGACGGCCAGTCTCCGGTGGCAGCCGGCTCCACTTACCGCTATGAGCTTGAATACGGACCGGTCCCCGTGGCCCCGGGTGCAAGCGGTCTGCTCATCTCCGGTGACGCACTGCTCGCCCTGGATCAGGCGCGGTTCGACGATCCCGCACTGCGCAGTGAGATGCAGCGTCTGACAAGCGCCGCGCTACGGCTGTATATTGGCGACCGGCCGCTGCAGAGCCGCGCGCTCTACCAGAGCCTGCGGCGGCGGTCCGGATCAGGAGGAGAGGAGTCAGGAACATGAGAACCCATCACCAGGCAGGGGTGCTCCTGGGCGTCAACATTGATCATGTCGCCACGCTGAGGCAGGCGCGCGGGACGCGGTATCCCGACCCCGTCCAGGCGGCGCTGCTGGCCGAGCAGGGCGGTGCGGACGGCATCACGCTGCACCTGCGCGAGGATCGCCGACACATTCAGGATGCCGACCTGTGGCGCCTCGCCGCGGTCATGCAGACGCCAATGAACCTGGAGATGGCGGTCACGGACGAGATGCTCGGCATCGCTGAACAACTGAAGCCGTCGCACTGCTGCCTGGTCCCCGAGCGTCGGGAAGAACTCACCACGGAAGGGGGGCTCGACGTGGCGGGGCAGCCGGAGCGCCTGCGCGAGGCCTGTTCGCGCCTGGCCGCCGCCGGCATTCAGGTGTCGCTGTTCATTGATGCCGAGGCGCGACAGATCATGGCGGCGAAAGCCGTCGGCGCACCGGTGATCGAACTGCACACGGGACGCTATGCCGATGCCGCGGACGAAGCCGCGATACACGACGAACTCGACCGCATCCGCCACGGAACGGAACTGGGGCTTGAACAGGGCCTGACGGTCAATGCCGGCCACGGCCTGCACTACCACAACACCGAAGCCATTGCGGCAATCCCCGGCATCAACGAACTCAACATCGGCCACGGCATCGTCGCACGCGCCGTTTTCTCCGGTATGGAACAGGCGGTCCGGGACATGAAGGCGCTGATCCGGGGCGTGCCGCGGTGAGCATCATCGGGATCGGGACCGACCTGGTGGACGTCGCACGGGTACGCCGGGTGCTCTCCCGCCACGGCGAACGCTTTGCCGGCCGGGTGCTGGTGGGCGCTGAACTGGAGCGCTGGCGGCATCACGGCGACCCCGGCAGCTTTCTCGCTCGCCGCTGGGCGGTGAAGGAAGCGGCCGCCAAGGCCATGGGGACCGGTATCGGCGGGGCGCTCGGGTTCCACGATCTGCAGGTGGGCACCACCAGGGCGGGAGCACCAACATTGCAGGTCACGGGGCAGGGGGCTGCGACAGCACGGGCGCTCGGCATCGGGTCGTGGCATGTCAGCATTACCGACGAGGGCGCCTACGCCCTGGCGTTCGTGATCGCCGAAGCCGGCTCCGGGCAGCGCTGAGCCGGCTATTCCTCTCTCCGCTGGCGGCGCGCCTCATCATCCAGCAGATCGTTGATGGCCCGGACGACCCGTTCAACCCCGGCCGGGATGTCCACGCGGTGGTTGTCCACCACGGACCGTTCCAATGCGTCACACGCCCGCTGCAGCGTCTCCGCCCGACAGACGCTGGCCGCACCGTTAAGGCGGTGCACACTATCCCGGAGCGTGTCCAGCTCACCACGCCGGTAGGCGCTGCGGATGGCACGCCGGTGCTCGGGCAGCTCCGCGATCAGCATGTCGCGCATCTCGGCGTTCAGGTCCGCATCGACCGAAACCGGTTCGGGTTCAGTGGTGTCCATGGCGTCGATGTCTGCCGGGCGGTCGGCCACCAGGCGAAGCTGGTGGATCACCTGAGCCTCCGTTACCGGCTTGATCAGGCATTCATCCATTCCAAGGCGGGTGAGGCGCTCCCGCTCGCCCGGCATCGCGTTTGCCGTCAGTGCCACGACCCGGGGTGCCGGCGCGCCGCGATGACGGGCATTGTCGCTGATCTCCTGGTAGGCGGCCTCGCCGCTGAGTGACGGCATGTGGATGTCCATGAACACCAATGGGTAGTCCATCTCGGTGCAGCGGTCCACCGCGCGCCGCCCGTCCGCGGCCTCGTCCACTTCCGCGCCCTGACGGCGCAGGATGGTGGAGACGAGTTTCCGATTGATGGCGTTGTCGTCGACCACCAGCACACGGGTGCCGTGAAAACGGCTCCGGGGCGCGGCGACGGCCGGTGTTCGCCGGGGCTGGAATGACGTCGGCAGCAGCTGCTCCGTGTCCGTGTCCAGCGGATCAGCGGCAGATGTGAGCACGCGGCAGAGCTCCCGGTAGAGGGTCTGACGCCGCACCGCCTTCGGCAGGCAGGTCTGTGCGCCCTGCTGGTAGAGGCTGCGTAGCTCGTTGCGGTCCACCGAGCTGGCAAGGACCACCACGGGCACCTCCAGTGCCTGGGCCTGAGCCATGAGATCCCGGAAGTAGCGCCGGTTCAGTTCCTCACGGGACAGCCCCAGAATGATGCAGTCCCAGGCCGGATCGTTGCGTATCGCCGACAGGAAGATATCGCCATGTTCCTCGTCGCGAACCTCCATTTCCCATGACTCAAGGAGATGCCGGACAGCGAGGCGGCTGAGCGTCGAGGTGTCATGGAGGAGAACCCGCCTGTTCTCCAGCGGGTTGTGCCGGACCAGGGGACGCTCCTCGTGCTCCTGACCACGCTGCTTCACGCACTCCAGTGTGAACCAGAACGTCGACCCGGTGCCGGGACTACTCTCGAGACCGATGGCACCGCCCATCTGTTCCACCAGCTTCTTGCAGATGATCAGGCCGAGCCCGGCACCACCGAATCGCCGTGTAATGGATGTATCCGCCTGGCTGAACGCCTGGAACAGCTTGTCCTGCTCATCAGGCTTGAGTCCGATGCCGGTGTCGGTGACCGACATGCGGATGCGGACCCGATCGTCGCCGTCCTCGTCCAGCATCACCCGTACCACCACGCGCCCCTGGGGGGTGAACTTGATGGCGTTGTGCACGAGGTTGGTCAGGATCTGGCGAACGCGGATGGGGTCGCCGAACAACCGGCAGGGGACGTCCTGGTAGATCAGATGCACCAGCTCCAGGCTCTTGCCGTACGCCGCCGGCGCCATCAGCGACATGACCTCTTCAATGCAGTCCCGCATATCGAAGGCCACATTGTCGATCACCAGTTTGCCGGCTTCGATCTTGGAGAAGTCGAGGATGTCGTTGACCAGCGAGAGCAGATTGGTGCTCGACTCCCGGATGGTGGCCACGTAGTCCCGTTGCTCGTCGTCGAGCTGGGAGTGAGAAAGCAGGTCGGTAAACCCGAGTATCCCGTTGATCGGGGTCCGTATTTCGTGGCTCATGTTGGCCAGGAACTCGGATTTCACCTTGCTGCCTTCCAGGGCGCGTTTACGGGCGATGTCCAGTTCCACGTTCTGGATCTCCACCGCTTCCAGCGTCTCGCGCAGCTCACGGGTCGCCTGCTCGACCTGGTCGTTCAGATCCCGCTCGGTTCGCTCAAGGCGAATCGCCATCCGGTTGACGGCCCGGGCCAGCAGCCCGATCTCGCCACCGGCCAGGAGGTGAACCCGGGCGCGCAGGTCGCCAGCCCCCAGCCGGCGTACCGTTTCCGTCAGCCGGGTGACGGGACGCGTGACGCTGCGTCGCGCAATATAGGCCAGCAGCGTGCTCACCAACAGGGCCACCCCGAGCACGGCCGCGGCCCGGGCAACCATGATCGCTTCCCGATGCAGGTAGGGCGTTGCGTCCACGTCCACGACGACCCAGCCCATGGGTTGCATGCCGCTGTCCATGGGTAGCCGGTCGAGAAGCGGCGCTGGTGATTCCACCACCGGTACACGAAAACTCGGGGTTTGCTGCAGCCCCAGCAGTGCGCTGCCGAGGCCGACCATCCAGCCCTCCGCACGCGACGCCTCGTCGCTGCCATTGGTATGGCGGACCACGATCCGGCCGTCCCCCCGCTGAATGGTCACCGCTGAGATCGCCGGGTCGAGTCTGGCCGCCGCCGCAATCTGGTGCAGCACCGTGTCCTGATCGTGGGCGAGGGGCTCCCGGAGTGCGGGCGCGAGCTGCCGCGCGACGCTCTCGCCACGCTCGACCAGTTCATCATGAATATGGTGGGCACGGCTTACGAGCAGATAACCGACGAGCACCGTTGCTGCCAGCATTGGCGCCAGAACGGCCAGCAGAAAGATTCGAGTTCCCAGTCCCCAGCGCATGGGTGGTCAGTCCTTATCGAACGTGGCGTCCGCCGCTCCATGGGAAATGCGCATGGTACAGGTTCTTGTTCCGCCGCGTCGCGGAACCCGCCCGCAGCTCACCCACAAGGCGAGCCTTCCACCGGCGGGGCGTTGTAGGCGAGAATACCCACCTTCTCTAAAGCATTGTAAGGCCCCGGCGGCAGCCGCAGTGCCGCAGGACACCAGGCTCACGGAGTCGCAAACAGGTTTGAATCCGAAGACGCCATGACATATCCAACCGTAGAAGACTTCGTCGGCAACACCCCGCTTGTCCGGTTGCAGCGCCTTGCGGGTGATACGTCCAATACCATCCTCCTCAAGCTCGAGGGAAACAACCCGGCGGGTTCGGTCAAGGACCGCCCCGCCATGAGCATGATCCGGCGCGCCGAGGAGCGGGGCGAGATCCGTCCCGGAGACACCCTGATCGAGGCGACCAGCGGCAATACCGGTATCGCCCTGGCCATGGCGGCAGCAATCCGGGGATATCGCATGGTGCTGATCATGCCCGAGCACATGACCGCCGAGCGCCGCGCCTCCATGCGCGCCTACGGCGCCGAACTCGTGCTGGTCTCCCAGGACGGGGGCATGGAAGAGGCGCGTGACGTGGCCCAGCGCATGCAGAACGAAGGGAAAGGACGGGTTCTGGATCAGTTCGCCAACCCCGACAACTGGCGAGCGCACTACGAGGGCACCGGACCGGAGATCTGGCGCGACACCAGGGGCGGGGTGACCCATTTCGTGTCGTCCATGGGCACCACCGGCACCATCATGGGGACATCCCGCTTCTTCAAGGAAACGGCGCCCCATGTGGAGATTGTCGGGGTGCAGCCGGACGACGGCTCCCAGATCCCGGGGATCCGTCGCTGGCCGGAGGCGTATCTGCCGAAGATCTACGAGCCCGAGCGGGTCGATCGCATCATCGACGTGAGCCAGGCGGAGGCCGAAGAGATGACCCGGCGGCTGGCCGCCGAGGAAGGCATCATGGCCGGCGTGTCGTCGGGCGGCACACTGTTCGCGGCGCTGCAGCTCTCCGCCGAGGTGGAGAACGCCACCATCGTCACCATTGTCTGCGACCGCGGCGACCGGTATCTCTCGTCCGGCGTCTTTCCGGACTGAATCCCATGACCGTATTCGTTTTCGATATTGAAACCGTGCCGGACCTGGACGGTCTGCGCCGCATTCACGGGCTCGACGGACTGGACGACGACGCCGTCGCCGAAGCCGGTTTCGCGCTGCGACGCCAGGAGACCGGCGGATCGGACTTTCTGCGCCTGCATCTTCACCGGGTGGTGGTGATCTCCATTGCCATGCGCAGCGGCGACCGTTTCAAGGTCTGGTCCCTGGGCGAGGGCGGTGACGACGAGGCCGACCTGATCCAGCGTTTCTACGACGGCATCGATCGCTTTACGCCGACGCTGGTGTCGTGGAACGGCAGCGGCTTCGACCTGCCGGTGCTGCACTACCGGGCCCTGAAACACGGTCTGAGTGCTCCCCGGTACTGGGAGACCGGGGCGACCGAGCAGGGCTTTCGCTGGAACAACTACCTGAACCGTTTCCACGAGCGCCACACCGATCTCATGGATATGATCGCCGGCTACCAGCCGCGCGCCAACGCGCCGCTGGACGAAATCGCCACACTCTGCGGTTTCCCGGGAAAGATGGGCATGGACGGTGGCAAGGTCCATCAGGCGATCCAGGACGGGGCCTTCGACTCCGTCCGCGACTACTGCGAGACCGACGTGCTGAACACCTATCTGGTCTGGTTGCGTTTCCAGCTGTTGCGCGGCCACCTCGATCACGCCGCCTATGCGCGCGAATGCGCCCTGGTGAGAGAGACGCTCGAAGCGGAGCAGCGCCCCCATTTCCAGGCCTTCCTGGAGGCGTGGCCCCGGCAGGCGCTGGAGGAGACCCGCAATGGGTAAGCGCCGCCGCCGTTCCAGAATTCCGATGGAGCCGGTGGACGTACAGGTGGAGTCACTCAGCCACGAGGGCCGGGGGGTTGCCCACGTGGACGGCAAGACGGTGTTCGTCCACGGTGCGCTGCCGGGCGAGTCCGTGCGCATGCGCTACACCAGGAGCCACCGTCGCTTTGACGAGGGGCGCGTGGAGGCCGTTCTGGAGGCCTCGGCACAACGCATCGAGCCGCGCTGCCCGCATTTCGGCGTCTGCGGCGGCTGCAGCCTCCAGCACATGCCCCCGGAGCAGCAGATTCAGTTCAAGGAGGAGGTGCTGCTGGAGCAGTTCCGCCACATCGGCGGGGTGGAGCCGACGCAGGTCCTGGCGCCCCTGACCGGCCCCACCTGGGGCTACCGCCGCAAGGCGCGGCTGGCGGTCAAGGACGTGCCGGCGAAAGGGCGGGTGCTGGTCGGTTTCCGCGAAAAGCACAGCCCCTACGTGGCCGACATGACCGAGTGCCATGTGCTCGACCCGCGCGTCGCGGAACGGCTCACCGACCTGAGCGACCTCGTTGCCCGGCTGTCATGCCGCGACCGCCTGCCGCAAATCGAGGTCGCCATTGGCGAGGCAACTGTTGCGCTGGTTTTCAGGAACCTGCGCGCGTTTACCGAAGCGGATTACGCAGAGCTGACCGCCTTCGGACAGGCGCACGATTTCGCCATCTACGAGCAACCGGGCAACGAGACCACCGTCGCGCCAATCTGGCCGGCATCGCCGCGCCTTGCGTATCACCCGGCCCCCGGTGAAGCGGAGATCGTCTTTCAGCCCACGGACTTCACCCAGGTCAATCACGACATCAACACCAGCATGGTGCAGCGGGCCCTGGACTATCTGCAGCCGCAACAGCAGGACCGGATTCTCGACCTGTTCTGCGGGCTGGGGAACTTCTCGCTGCCCCTTGCGGCGCGCGCCGGCGAGGTGGTGGGCGTCGAGGGTGACCGGCAACTGGTGGAACGTGCCCAGGAGAACGCAAGCCGCAACGGCGTCGGCAACGTGCAATTCCATGTCGCGGATCTTGCCGCGGACAACGAGACCCCGGAGTGGCTGGACCGCCCCTTCAACAAGATCCTGCTGGACCCGCCTCGCTCCGGTGCGGCGGAGGTCATCGCCAGGGTGGGTGACCTGGGCGCGGACACCATACTCTACATTTCCTGCAATCCGGCGACTCTGGCCCGGGATGCGGGCACCCTGGTCCACGATCACGGCTACCGGCTGGAATGTGCAGGGGTCATGGACATGTTCCCGCATACCGCCCACGTGGAGAGCCTGGCATTGTTCCGGCGCACGAGCTAGCGAGACACGAGCATGAGTCAGAACTTCGAAATCCTAGACCGCACGGTTGCTTACGACGGCTTCTTCAAGCTGGAGCGCTACCGGTTGAAGCACGGGTTGTTTGCCGGCGGCATGACCCCCGAATTGACCCGGGAGCTGCTGCGCCGCGGGCGGGTGGCCGCGGTGCTGCCGTACGATCCCGCACTGGATGCGGTGGTGCTGGTGGAGCAGTTCCGCATCGGCGCCATCGACGCACCGAACGGCGCCTGGCTGATGGAAGTAGTCGCCGGTGTCGCGGAGCCACAGGAGGCGGTCGCCGACGTGGCCCATCGGGAGGCGGCGGAAGAGGCAGGGCTCGAACTGCAGGAGCTCATGCGCATCTGCGACTACTATCCGAGCCCGGGCATGTCGTCGGAGCTGGTCAGCCTGTACTGCGCGCGCGTGGACGCCTCCAGCGCCGGCGGGCTGCACGGCCTGCAGGAGGAAAACGAAGACATCCGCGCCCACGTACTCCCCTTCGATGAAGCCATGGACATGCTCGAGAACGGGATCATCAACAACGCGATGCCCATCATCGCGCTGCAGTGGCTGGCGCTGAACCGGGAGCGGCTACTGGACCTCTGGGACAACTGAAGGCGAGGGCGGCGGGTTACTGATCCAGCCGGTCGACCCGTATCCACCACTGGGTGCCTTCCTCCGAGCGACGCGTCGTGTACCGGCGGCCGCGCTCTTCGGTCTGCTCCGCCTGACCGGACGCGCCGACCAGCAGCCATTCGCCGGTATTGCCGCTCACCGAGGTGGTCACGTCCTGGCCCTGGCGTTCGCCGTCACCCTCGAACGCCTGTCGCGTGGCGGCCAGGGCAAGGGTAACCCGCTCCCCGCGCACCTCCGGCCGGACGAAGAAGCCGCGCTCGGCGGTGACATACTCCCGCGTCTCGGCATGGCCGGGGCGATCACCGCCCAGGAGAAGCTGTTGGCGTGTCCGCCCCTGCTCCTCGCTGGCACGGATCTGCATCGGCTCCCCCGAGTGCCCCGTGATCACCTGCTCGGAATCCTCCTGTCCGCGCGTCCGGGTGCCGTAGGTGCGGACCCCATCCCGCTGCGGCGCCACGCCGCTTCTCGCCATGTCCGTTGGCGTCCCGGCGCGCAGCGTGACGCGCACGGGCACCGCGGGTCTGTCCAGGTGCCCCACGGCACTGCGCACAGCTGCGACCGTATCGGCATCACCACGCACGAGAATGGCGTGGCCGTCCGCAATCAGGGTGGCGTCGTCTCCGACCAGGGCCCGGACCTGCTCGATAATCGCATCCGCGGACCGGTGCTCCAGCTCGACGGACTCGATACTGGCGGCACGCACAGCCGCCGCGGCAAAGACCAGCACCACGACACCGGCCACCTGCCAGGTCCGCCGGGTAACGCCGGTCACGAGAGGGTACCACCACGCCCGCGCATCCATAGGCCCGTCTCCGTTCGTTGTTATTGATGATTCAGAGGGTTAGACGCCGCGTTTCAGGGTCCGGTTCCGCCCGTTCCCAACGCTCGGAGAAGAGCCGTGCCGTCCGCATCGCCAGAGCACGGGAGTCCGGGTCCACGACTCCTTCATACCCCGCACCGGGCCATTGCGCAACGCCACGGGCATCGACGATCACCCATGTGGCCTCATCTCCTGCGTCCTCGTCGGCCAGCCTGCGTATCTCCATGGCGGTCGTGAGCTGCCGTGCCAGGCCCATCAGGCGATGACCACCGCGAACGGCCGCAGTACTGTCGCAAAGCAGCAGGCGCACCCGCGCCCGGCGCCCTGCATTGACCACGAGGGTGCGCAAGGAGGCCACAACCTCGTCGTGATCGAAAAGGACGGGATCAAGCCCGGGGCTGAGAATATCGACGGTGCCACGTGCCGCCGCCAGCAGCTCCGTGACGGCGTCGCCTGATTCCCCTGCGGAGGTGATTCGCCGTCTCATCCCGCCAGCCCACTCCTCATTCAGATCCGGCGCGCCTGATCTGCCGCGTTGCCGACGTATCGCGCCGGCGTCAGGGCCTTCAGGGTTTCCCGGGCGTGCTCCGGCAGATCAAGCCCGTCCACGAAGGCCTGCATGCCTGCCGCGTCCACGCGATGCCCACGAGTCAGCGCCTTGAGCTTCTCGTAGGGCTGTTCGATGCCGTAACGGCGCATGACGGTCTGGATGGCTTCGGCGAGCACTTCCCAGTTCGCTTCAAGGTCCTCGGCGATGCGGTCGTGGTTCACGGCAAGCTTGCCCGTGCCCTTGAGCAGCGCCTGGTAAGCGATGAGCGAGTAGGCGATCCCGGTACCGAGATTGCGGAGCACGGTGGAGTCGGTGAGATCACGCTGCCAGCGGGAGATGGGCAGTTTGGCACCGAGGTGGCTGAACACCGCATTGGCCATGCCCAGGTTACCCTCGGCATTCTCGAAATCGATGGGGTTCACCTTGTGGGGCATGGTGGATGAGCCCACTTCGCCAGCCACCAGATTCTGCTTGAAGTAGCCCCAGGCGATGTAGCCCCAGATATCCCGACTGAAGTCGATGAGCACGGTGTTGAGCCGCGCGCAGGCGTCGAACATCTCGGCAATGTAGTCGTGGGGTTCGATCTGCGTGGTGTAGGGGTTCCAGCTCAACCCGAGGTTCTCGACGTAACGCCGTGCAAACGCTTCCCAGTCCACTTCCGGGTAGGTCACCAGGTGGGCGTTGTAGTTGCCCACGGCACCGTTGATCTTGCCCAGCACCGGCACGCCGGCGATCTGCGCGCGCTGACGCTGCAGCCGGTAGGCCACGTTGGCCATCTCCTTGCCGAGGGTGGTGGGAGAGGCGGGCTGGCCATGGGTGCGCGCCAGCATGGCCACGTCTGCATTGGCATGGGCCAGCTCGGATACCGCCGCTTCTACACGGTCGAGCGCCGGCAGCAGCACCTGGGTGCGCGCCGACTCCAGCATGAGCGCGTACGCGAGGTTGTTGATGTCCTCCGAGGTGCAGGCGAAATGCACGAACTCGCTGATCGCCGCCAGCTCAGCGTCTCCGGCGATCGCTTCCTTGATGTAGTACTCCACCGCCTTCACGTCATGATTGGTGGTGGCCTCCAGCGCCTTGACGCGCGCCGCCTGCTCCGGGTCGAAACCGTCCACCAGGGCGTCGAGCCGCGCCGAGGCCGCGCTGGACAGCGCCGGCACTTCGGCAATTGCCGGCTCCGCCGCCAGCGCCTGCAGCCAGCGCACCTCGACGATGAGCCGGTGGCGGATGAGTCCGTATTCGCTGAAGATCGGCTGGAGGGCTTCGGCTTTGGTGCCATACCGCCCATCCACGGGGGACAGGGCAGTGAGTCGGGTGAGTTCCATGCTGGCTCCACTGGGTGGTGAATCTGGCTTCGGGGCCTGGCCGCACGTTGTGCGGCCCTCCGAATGCCGCCGTATTCTACCAGTCTGACCAAAAAGATCACCGTGAGCCTTGGATCATGTCGCCGCTTCGGGCACGATTTACGCCCCCGGGCGTGGTGACGGAATGATCACCTTGGCGCCCTTACACCCAGGCCCCCGGCGCTTGGCGCCGGCATGCCCACGGAGGATCGAGAAATGGCCGAGTACCGCACTGAAAAAGACAGCATGGGCGAACTGCGCGTCCCGGCTGACGCACTGTACGGCGCCCAGACCCAGCGCGCGGTGGACAACTTCCCCGTCAGCGGCATCCCCATGGGACGGCCGTTCATCCGTGCACTGGGCCTGATCAAGGCGACGGCCGCGGAGGTGAATCGCGATCTGGGCCTCATGGACGCCGCGATTGCCGACGCCATCGTCACCGCCGCCCTTGCCGTGGCCGAAGGTGCCCACGACGACCACTTCCCGGTGGATGTCTTCCAGACCGGCTCCGGGACCAGCAGCAACATGAACGCCAACGAGGTGATCGCCCACCTGGCTTCCCGCGATTCGGCGCAGACCGTGCACGCCAATGACCACGTGAACATGGGGCAGAGCAGCAACGACGTGATCCCCACCGCGATTCACGTGAGCGCGGCGCTGGAAACCCAGGAGCGGCTGCTGCCGGCACTGGAGCACCTGGAACAGACCATCGAGAAGCGCGTATCGGAACTCTCCGAAGTCGCCAAGACCGGCCGGACCCACCTCATGGACGCCATGCCGGTCACACTCGGCCAGGAGCTCTCCGGCTGGAGTGCCCAGATTCGCCAGGGGCGCGAGCGCATCAGCGACACGCTGCCCCGCGTGCGGGCGCTGCCACAGGGCGGCACGGCCGTGGGCACGGGCATCAACGCACATCCCGAGTTCGCCGGCCGCTTCGCCAACCGCCTGGCGGACCGGACCGGGCTGGCATTCCGCCCCATGGACAACACGTTCCTGGGCCTGAGCAGTCAGGACACCGCCGTGGAGCTGTCCGGGCAGCTGCGCGCCCTGGCCGTCGCCTACATGAAGATCGCCAATGACCTGCGCTGGATGAACAGCGGCCCGCTGGCAGGGCTGGGCGAGATCGCGCTGCCGGCCCTGCAGCCCGGCTCCAGCATCATGCCCGGCAAGGTCAACCCGGTGGCCCCGGAGTCCGTGGCCATGGTGGCGGCCCAGGTGATGGGCAATGACGGCGCCGTTGCGGTTGCCGGCCAGTCGGGGAACTTCCAGCTCAACGTCATGTTGCCGCTGGTTGCTCACAATGTGCTGCAAAGCATTGAGCTGCTGTCCAATGCCGCCGTGCTGCTGGCGGATAGCGCCATCGACGGGTTCACCGTCAACGAGGAGCGCCTGAACGACGCACTGGCCCGCAACCCGATCCTGGTCACGGCCCTGAACAGCGTCATCGGTTACGAGCTCGGCGCCAAGGTGGCCAAGACCGCCTACGCCGAGGGGCGTTCAGTACTGGACGTGGCCGAGGAAATGACCGACCTGGACCGTGCGGAGCTGGAGCGCATCATGGATCCGCGCGCGCTCACGAAGGGCGGTATTCCAGGCTGAAGCGCGCAAACTGCTGCCCCGGCGCGGTCTCGGTTGCGGCGTCAAGATAGAGCCATTGCAGCCGCAGATCGGCCGGCGGCGTCAGCACCGGCCCTTCCGTGATCGTGCTGTAATGCTCGCCACCCACAATCCGGTGTCGCTGGGTGAGGAAAAGACCATCCAGCGCGCCGGCCCGCATCAAGGCGTGGAGCACGTACGGCCCGGTCACGGAATAGGCCCGCCGGTATCCCATATCGCCGAGAGCCCGCGCAACATCCCCGCCGTCCACGGCATCACCGCTCGACACCCGAATGACCCGGGCACCGTCCTGCTCATGGCGCTGCACCGCCTCGTCGCCGGCCAACGCGCCGGTCAGTACCGTCACGCGGCGCCCTTGCCGGAACAGGGCCTCGGGGAGCTGAAAGTCCAGGGTCGCCGAGAGTACGGCGACGTCGGGCTGACGCGGGTAGCCGTGCCGGACGCGCCACTCCAGGAGGTCGGCAAAGGGCTCTCGTGAACTGAGTGGCAGCACATCCTGCGCCGTACCGAGGCGTAGATCGCGGAGATACCGGCCGCTGGTGATCAACACGTCGGCGCGCGCCGCCAGCTCCTGGAACAGTCGCCAGTCCCTGGCATCGCCGATGCTCTCCGTCACCCCCAGACGACCGGTCTCGGGGTGTGCCAGCGCGATCCGGCCATCCAGGGTGGCGACGAAGTTGCCGTAGATCCAGGGCCCGAACCGGCCCTGATCCGGTAACGGCGCCTCCAGGTAAAGCCGCTGAAGCGGTACCGGGGAGCCGGCGTCGGGGTAGAGCGGATGGACGGGCGCTGGCTGCTCGCCGGTATCAGTCATCGTGAGTTCCATGTGGTGGTTGTGGACGGACGTTGTCATCAGCCCACAGTGAGACGAACTCGAGAGTATGCCGTATGATAAGGCGCCAGTATGATCCCCGGAACAGGGAATGTGTTCGGTGCTGGCGTGCTTCGAGAAGCGAGGTTTGGAGAGGGATGAAGGTCATTCTTGTCGATGATCATCAACTGGTTCGCAGCGGGATCCGCCGGTTGCTTGATGACGCAGAGGATATTGATGTCGTCGGCGAGGCCGCCAGTGGTGAAGACGCGCTCCAGCTCGTGCGTGAACGCCAGCCGGACGTGGTGCTCATGGACGTCAGCATGCCGGGTATTGGCGGCCTGGAAGCGACCCGCAAACTGCTGAGAATATCGCCGGATCTCAAGATCATAGCGCTGACTATTCACGTTGAGGAGCCGTACCCCAGCAGGCTGATGGAAGCCGGGGCCATGGGGTACATCACCAAGGGCTGTGATGAGAAGGAGATCGTCGGCGCCATCCGCTCGGTAGGGCGCGGCGAGCGGTACATCGGCGCCGAGATCGCCCGGCAGATGGCTCTCGCGGGATTCGACGGCAGTCGGGGCAAGGGACTGGACAAGCTGTCCCAGCGCGAGATCCAGGTCATGATGATGGTCACCCAGGGCTACAAGATGCAGGAGATCTCCGACACCCTCTGCCTGAGTCCCAAGACCGTCAGCACCTACCGCTACCGGCTGTACGAAAAGCTCGGCGTGGACACGGACGTGGAGTTGACACACCTGGCCATTCGCCACGGCATGATCGACCAGATGTCCTGACCGCATGCATTGATGACTGATACGCCGTTCTACCCCCAACCACTGGTACGCGCGCTTCCCGAGCAACCGGGTGTCTACCGCATGCTCGACCAGGACGGCGCGGTTATCTACGTGGGCAAGGCACGCAAGCTGCGCCGCCGCGTCGCGAGTTATTTCACGAAATCCGTCAGGAATCCGCGCACACGTGCCATGGTGGCGCAGGTGGCGGACATCAGCTTCACGGTGACCCACACCGAAGCCGAAGCGCTGATCCTCGAGAACAACCTCATCAAGGAGCACAACCCGCGCTACAACGTGCTCCTGCGCGACGACAAGAGTTATCCGTTCATTTTCCTGTCGGCAACGCAGACATTCCCGCGCCTGGGCTTTCACCGTGGCGCACGGCGGCAGGAGGGCCGCTACTTCGGCCCGTTCCCCAGCGCCGGCGCCGTCCGTGAGACCCTCAGCCACCTGCAGAAGGTGTTCCCGGTACGCCAGTGCGAGGACACGTTCTTCGCCAACCGCTCGCGCCCCTGCCTGCAGTACCAGATCAAACGCTGCACGGCACCCTGCGTCGGATACATCTCACCCGAGGAGTATGCGCGGGACGTGGAGCACGCGGTGATGTTCCTGGAGGGCAAGAGCGGCGAAGTCATTGACCGCTTGGTCACACAGATGGAGGCCGCCTCCGAGGCGCTGGATTTCGAGCAGGCCGCCCGGCTCCGGGACCGGATCTCAACGCTGCGTCGCATCCAGGAAAAGCAGGCCATCACCGGCGAGAAGGGTGACCTGGACGTCGTCGCGTGTGTGCAGGAGGAGGGCAGCGTCTGCGTGCAGGTGTTTGTCATCCGCCATGGCCAGAACCTGGGGAACAAGACGTTCTTCCCCAAGGCGCCGGACGAAACGGAACCCGGCGAGGTACTGTCCGCCTTCATCGCCCGCTATTACCTGGGGCGTGAAACACCTCGCGAGCTCCTCGTGAACACCGCGGTCGCCGAGGAGTCACTGCTTGAAGAGGCGCTCTCCCAGGATGCAGGGCACGCCGTGGACATCCGGCACAATGTCCGCTCCGAGCGCCGCCGCTGGGTGGAGATGGCCGTTACCAACGCGCGCACCGCGCTACGCACCCGCGCTGCGCGCCACGCGGGGCAGGGCCGCCGCATGGAGGCACTGCAGCAGGCGCTGGACCTGGACGCGCTTCCCGAGCGCCTGGAATGCTTCGATATCAGCCACACGCGCGGCGAGGCCACCGTCGCATCCTGTGTGGTTTTCGATCGGGAAGGCCCGGTGAAATCCGACTACCGGCGATTCAACATCACGGACATCGAGCCGGGTGATGACTACGCGGCCATGCGTCAGGCACTGGAGCGGCGCTACACCCGCCTCAAGCGAGGCGAGGGGGTGCTGCCGGACCTGCTCATCACTGACGGCGGCCCCGGTCAGGTCAGACAGGCCATGGAGGTGCTGGAGGAGTTGCAGGTGGACGGGGTGCCGATCGTCGGCATCTCCAAGGGGCCGGACCGGCGCCCCGGCGAGGAGAAGCTGTTTGTCGCAGACACCGGCGAAACGGTTATACTGCCCGCGGATTCCGCGGCGCTGCACCTGTTGCAGCAAATCCGGGACGAGGCCCACCGGTTTGCCATTACCGGGCATCGCAACCGGCGCAGCAAGAGCAGGCGCAGCTCAAGCCTGGAAGACATCCCGGGCCTCGGGCCCAAGCGGCGCCAGACGATTCTCAAGCAATTCGGTGGGTTGAAGGCCGTTTCCCGAGCCGGTATTGATGACCTGGCGCGCGTGCCGGGCATCAGTCGGGAACTGGCTCAGCGCATCTATGACACGTTCCACGGTGACCGGAAGGACTGACCCCGTCATGGAGATGAACCTACCCAACAGCCTGACCCTGGCGCGCATCGTCATGATCCCGATCTTCGGGATCATCTTCTTTCTTCCCGTTGAATGGTCCAATCTCGTCGCGGCCATTATTTTCGCGCTCGCCGCGTTCACGGACTGGCTGGACGGCTGGCTGGCACGCCGCCTGGAGCAGACCTCCGCCTTCGGCGCATTCCTGGACCCGGTGGCGGACAAGCTGATGGTCGCGGTGGCGCTGGTGGCGCTCACGGCTGAAAACCCGTCGGCGTTCTTCGCGCTTCCGGCAGCCGTCATCATCGGCCGCGAGATCGCCGTGTCCGCACTGCGGGAGTGGATGGCCGAGCTTGGCAAACGCGCCAACGTCGCGGTCAACGTCATCGGCAAGTTCAAGACCGCTGCACAGATGATCGCCATCCTGCTCCTGATCTACAGCGCGCCGGTTGCGGGCCTGCCCACGACCCTCATCGGCCTGCTGCTGCTTTATGCGGCCGCGGCCCTGACCCTGTGGTCAATGATCGTGTACCTGCGCGCTGCCTGGCTGGTTCTGGAAGGAGAGCCCAGGGAGACCGGCGACAAGGCTTGACAGCCGGCGTCTGGTGGCTAGAATACATCGGCCTCAGCGGGAATAGCTCAGTGGTAGAGCACAACCTTGCCAAGGTTGGGGTCGCGAGTTCGAATCTCGTTTCCCGCTCCAGATTGCGCAACCCCGGCCCCGCGCCGGGGTTTGTTGTTTCAACGGTGTCGATCCGCACCACATCAAGGGCCTTGCGCCCGTGGCGGAGGCTGGGCACCGTGTTAGAATACGCCCCGTCAAGGCTCGGTGGCAGAGTGGTGATGCAGCGGACTGCAAATCCGCGTACGTCGGTTCGATTCCGGCCCGAGCCTCCATCCTTTTGTTCAAGCATCGGCGTGCAGTACTGGGCACCCCGGGCGTAACACCCGATGAACGCAGGCGGGTCCGCGGCCCAGCCCCTGGCGGGAGTGATGGAACTGGTAGACATACAGCACTTAAAATGCTGAGGCGTAAGCCGTGCGGGTTCGAGTCCCGCCTCCCGCACCATCCCATCCAGCGTGATTCCGGCAGCCATGACAGCCAGTCTTCGTGACAAATGGGACGCCCGCTATCGCGCGGCCAGCCCCTCCGACGCGCGCGCGGCGCAGGTTCTTGCGGACAATCTCCATCTCCTGCCGACACATGGACGAGGACTGGATCTTGCGGCGGGCCTTGGCGGCAACGCCTACGTGCTCGCCCGTCAGGGCATCGCAACCGAGGCCTGGGACCTGTCATCGGTGGGCAGCCGCCTGATCGACAGTCACGCCCGCGCCAGTGGCCTGCCGGTGACGCCGCATGTCCGGGACGTGATCGCGGAGCCTCCCGCGCCGGAATCCTTTGACGTCATCGTCGTCTCTGCTTTCCTGCACCGGCCGCTGTGCGGCGCCATTGCAGCCGCGCTGCGCCCTGGCGGGTTGCTGTTCTACCAGACCTATTGCCAGACCCGCGTATCCACCGGTGGGCCCTCCAATCCGGATTTCCTGCTCGCCGACGGGGAATTACTCCAATTATTCAGTGACCTGAAGCCGATTGTTTATCGGGAGGAGGGGACCCTTGGAACCCCGTTCATCGGCTTTCGCGACCGAGCCATGCTGGTTGCCCAACGCCCGTCGGCGTGAGCGAGAGCCAGTTCCGACCCGGCCCTGAGGCCAGGGCTTGTCCCGTCACCGGTTTTTCATCGGCTATTCTGGTGGCAGACTGAACACCGCAGTGCTCTGATGGCGACATAAGGAACAACAAGTCATGTCAGAAACGCGCAGCTCCCTGCACGGTGAATGGTCCAGCGGGATGATCTTCGTGCTCGCGGCCACCGGCTCGGCGGTCGGCCTGGGCAATCTCTGGCGCTTCCCGTATCTGGTGGGGGAAAACGGTGGCGCCGCATTCGTGATCATCTACCTGCTTTGCATCCTGCTGGTGGGCCTGCCCATCATGATTGCCGAGATCACCCTCGGTCGTCGCGGGAAACGCAGCCCCATCAACAGCCTCCGGTCCGTTGCCCTGGAAGAGGGGCGCTCCGCGAACTGGGCGCTGCTGGGCTGGCTCGGCGTCGCCGCAGGCTTCCTGATCCTGTCGTTCTACAGCGTGGTTGGCGGCTGGGCATTGTCCTACGTGCTGCAATCCCTGCTGGGCACCTTCCAGGGAATTACCAGCGATTCCTCGACGCACCTGTTTGAAACCCTGGTGGCAAGCCCGTTCTCGGTTCTGGGATGGCACACGTTGTTCATGCTGCTCCTGTTCGGCATCGTCGCCATGGGCGTGCGCAAGGGGCTTCAGCGTGCGGTGACCATTCTGATGCCGCTACTGTTCGTGCTGCTCATCCTCCTGGTGGGTTACGGCATGGCGGCTTCGGGGGCATTCCAGGAAGCCATGGCATTCATGTTCCAGCCGGACTTCTCGGCAGTGGAAGGGGGCACGGTCCTGACAGCCATGGGCCAGGCATTCTTCACCCTCAGTCTTGGCATGGGTGCCATCATGGTCTATGGCGCGTACCTGCCGAAGCACGAATCCATCCCGCACAGCGCCGGCTGGATCGTGGGCATGGATACGATCACCGCCATCCTGGCGGGGCTGGCGATCTTCCCGATCGTGTTTGCCGTCGGCCTTGAGCCCGGTGAAGGGGCAGGGTTGGTGTTCATCACGCTGCCCATCGTGTTCGGCGAGATTCCGTTCGGCTACCTGCTGGGGCTGCTGTTCTTCGTGCTCCTGTCGGTTGCCGCCATCACATCGGGCATGTCACTGCTGGAGCCGGCCACGTCCTATCTTACCGAGCGCCGGAGGGACGGCAGCCGCCTCAAGGCCGCGGCGATCATTTCGAGCCTGATCTGGCTCCTGGGGGTCGCCTGTGGCCTGTCGCTCAATGCGCTGAGTGGCATCACCGTCCTGCCGGGCATGAACATCTTCGACTCGCTCGAGTACATCTCCAACGACATCATGCTGCCGCTCGGCGGGCTGTTGATCGCCATCTTCGTCGGCTGGCGGATGCGACTCTCCAGCGTCGTGGGCGAGCTCGGCGTCAACGAGAACGGCGCGCTGTTCAAGCTCTGGCTCGTGGTCACGCGATTCGTTGCGCCTGCGGCTGTGATACTCGTGTTCGCGAATGCCACCGGCCTGTTCGAGCTGTTCGGCTAGAGGCGCTATAGGCAATGGTCACTGACCGGAACGGAAGAGGGCGCTTCGGCGCCCTCTTTTTGTGGGCGATCATCGCGGGCGTCGCCGCCTTGGTCGGATGCCTGTCACTGACCGCGGCCCAGGCGCCGGAATGCCGGCCGTCCACGGAAGCCGTGGACGCCATGCCGACTCAAACTCTGGTATTCGGCTCCGAGCAGGAGCACACCATCGACGCCAGGTTAGCGGCCACGGAGTCCCATCGTGCAGCCGGTATGCAGCACTTGTGCCCCGACGTCATTGCGGGGACGCCCATCCTGTTCCTTTTCGATGAACCGGTCACTCCGGCCTTCCACATGAACAACGTTCACGCGGCCCTCGATATCGTGTTCGTCGACTCGGACCACCGCGTTATCGACGTCTCCCGCATGGAACCCGGACAGCGGAGTCTGACGCGACCACCCGGCCCCGTTATCGCAGCACTGGAGATGAAGGCGGGCGCTGCCGCTGCCTACGGGATCGAGCCTGGCGTGCGAGTTGAATGGTAGGCCACCGCAACCTCGTCGGCGCCACCTTGAAATATGCACGGTAATAGCATTGAATGCGTCCAAGTGCTTCGCCCCAACATCCTGTGGCCTTGATCTTCCGTAATGGCGGGGAGGAAGCAGGCGCATGCAGCACCAGCGACAGCAGTCCGGCCGCATCCGTGTTCTGGTGGCAGGAGGGCATCAGCTCCCACGGGAGGGTATCTGCCGGATTCTCGAAGGACAGGAACGTGTCGACGTCATCGCGGAAGCATCACGTTACGCGACCATGGAGGGGCTGGTGGTGACGACCACGCTTGATGTGGTCGTCATGGATATCGGGCTCCCCGGCTGGGATCGAACGTCACTGCCAAAGTCCTCACAGGGATGTGGACGACAGGACAGGCCTGCGTACGTTGTCATGTCAGTGCCTCCGACAATCGAGGCCGTGGCCCGGACGTTGTACAGCGGCGCTACCGGGTTTCTTCTCAAGGACGCCGGGCACAGGGAGCTGGAAGACGGCGTCTATAGCGCCGGCGCCGGAGAGACGTTCATGTGCCCAACCATGCTCCAGGCGATTCTCTCGGAGTTCCTCCGGCACCTGGACCCCGAGAACGACAATGGCCCGCTCCCAGAGCTGGGTAACGTTGATCGTAGTATCCTCAATCGGCTGGAGCAGGGCGACACGGCACCCGCCATTGCGCAGTCATTGGGCGTGCACGATCAGACCGTGATGGAACACCGCCGCCGCATCATGGCTCACCTCGATGTAGAGAACAGTGACGGCTTGCTTCTAGCAGCCCGGAGGACCGGCTTGCTGTCCACCGACGCGATGCCACAACACCCCCGAGACGGCTAGGGGTTTCCCTTGCTGGTTAACACTGATACCTGTCTTCAACCAACCCTTGTACCTTCGCGCTAGCGATGTACCCGTATCGTCCCAGAATCCTGGTCAGGCGCGGCTCCTAGCCTATCGCAGGGCCGTCTCATACATGCCGCAGGCGTTCTGCCTGACGCAAAGGAGTGTGCTGATAGCCATGAACAGCACTCAAACCATTCGTGTGCTTGTTGCCGACGACCACCGCCTAGTCCGTCATGCACTGACGCAATTGATCGAATCGCTGGACGGGCTGCTAGTGGTCGCAGAGGCTGGATCAGGTCATGAGCTTGTGCACGCTGCAAACACCGAGAACCCGGATGTTGCCATCGTCGACGCGGCGATCTATGCACACGGTGATTCGTCGAAATCCGCCTTGCTCCGGGGAACGTCTCCGGACGTGGCGATTATCGTACTATCGAATTATGTCAGCAACGCGTTCATGCACAGGACACTCCAGGCAGGTGCCTGTTGTTTTCTGCACAAGGATGCCGGGATTACGGAGCTGAACCAGGCCATTCACCACGCGGCCAGGGGCAAGCTCTTCACTTATCCTCCCCTGGACGATGCGGCGCCCCCGCTGGAGCCACCGCGGCCGGCAGAGGAGGTCGCGGCTCCATCCACTCACCGAGCTTTGACACACAGACAGAGGGAAGTCCTCCGTCTGGTCGCAAGCGGTTATCGAACCAAGGGCATCGCCGAACAACTTGGCGTGAGTGTCAAGACGGTGGAGACGCATCGAGCCGAAATCATGCGACGTCTCGGCGTCAGCAACATGGTGGGACTGGTCCATGAGGCCATCCGCCTGGGTATGGTCTCGGCACCACCATGATTATTTGTGATCGCATGGGCAAAAACACCTATATCACCTTGAAATAACCCGCCAAAAGTGGCAGTTTTTGTGCGTACCAGGCACAAACTAAGGGAAAACCCCTACATCTAAAGCGCAGGGAACCCTGCCCAAAAGGCAGGTAAAGGGTGGTGCATGCACGACAGCGATGATGATCTATTGCGCCGCGCGCTTGAGGATGCGGAGAGCAAGAACGCGACGCGCATGCTGTTTCTCGCACGTCTCAGCCACGAGGTGCGGACCCCGCTCAACGGAATCCTCGGCTTTGCCGAGCTGCTGGAATCCGACCCGGCAGACACCCTGACCCCCCGACAACGTGAACACGTTCAGCAGATTCGAAAGGGTGGTGCGCAGCTACTGAAACTGGTCAACGATGTCCTCGAACTCGCCCGCTCAGACAGTGGGCAGCTGGCGTTACAGAATACCCCGATCAATCTGCCGCGCCTGCTGCAGGAAGCGGTCACCTTTCTGCAGCCCACCGCAAACCATTCCGATGTGGAACTGAAGGTGCACTGCGACCCGGCAATCGCGATCGTGTCCGGAGACCCGACCCGGTTGCTCCAGGTCCTCAACAACCTGCTGACCAATGCGATCAAGTACACCTGTCCTGGAGGCACCGTCGAACTGTCCGCAGTTTGCCGCGGCCAGGACGACTATGAACTGCGCGTATCGGACACCGGCATCGGCATCCCCCCCGAGAAACAACCCGAGATCTTCGACATGTTCGTGCGTGGCGATAATGGTTGTGCGACAGACCAGAGAGGGTACGGAATTGGTCTTGCTGTCACGAGAGGCCTGGTCGAACAGATGGGTGGCACCATTGCCGTAAAGAGTGCTCCGGGCGAAGGCAGTACTTTCAGCGTACGGCTGCCGTGCGACCATCCTGGAAAGTGAAACATGGCCACTCCGGTGTGAAGGGGAGTGATGCCACCAGGGTCACAGACTGACGCAGCGCCTGACGGGAAGCCCATGGATCAGTACGCTCCGACATCATTTAACATAATCTCTCTTATGCGCAGTACTGGTTGGGGCTCCGGCTGGCTGAGTGGTCTCTGCACGACATGGAATCGGCGCTGAATGGCAAGCAGTCCGTGGGTGGCTTCCTGTGGGTCGATGCATGCCCGTGCGCGGTTTCTCCGGTACCATCACCCGTACTCATTACGCCCCAGACACTCTGTCCGGAGATGCAGCATGCCTCATCCCCAGTTTCCCCAGGACGATGCCATCATCCATCTCAACCACGCCGGGGTCGGTGGCTGGCCGCAGCGCACGGCGGATGCGGTTTCCGACTTCGCACGGGAGAATCTCCATCGCGGATCCGCCAACTACCCTCGCTGGCTGGAAACGGAACAACGGCTTCGCGAGCGGCTGGCCGCACTCATCGGGGCGCCTGACCCGGGGGATGTTGCACTGGTCAAGAACACGTCTGAGGCGCTGTCCTTCGTCGCTTACGGGATTTCCTGGAGCGCTGGCGACGAGGTCATCATCAATCGGTCGGAGTTTCCGTCGAACCGGATCGTCTGGGAATCACTGCGCGATCAGGGTGTGGTGATCCGGGACGTTGATCTCCATGACCCCGACCACCTGTCACCGGAAGATGCGCTGATAGCCGCCATGAACTCGCGCACCCGCCTCGTGTCGGTCAGCGCGGTACAGTACGGCAGCGGGCTACGCATGGATCTGGAACGCCTGTCGGCTGCATGCCGGGATCGGGACGTGCTGTTCTGTGTGGACGCAATTCAACAACTTGGCGCACTCCGGTTCGACCTGAGCAGCGTCGACGCGGATTTCGTGGTCGCCGATGGTCACAAGTGGCTGCTCGGTCCCGAGGGGCTTGGGCTGTTCTACTGCCGCCCCTCGATCCGGGACTCACTCAAACTGACCCAGTACGGCTGGCACATGGTCGAGGATGCCGGTAACTACGACACGGTCGACTGGGAGCCGGCCCGGTCCGCGCGACGTTTCGAGTGCGGCAGTCCGAACCTCATGGCCGTCCACGGGCTGGAAGCCAGTCTTGCCGTGTTGCAGGACGACGCGGGCATGGACGCAGTGGAGTCCGGGGTGCTGGCATGTACCGAGTATCTCGCCGAACGCATCGCCGACAGCGGACGCCTGGAGGTGATCAGTAACCGGGCACCGGCACGACGCTCGGGGATCCTGGTGTTCCGGTCGCCACAAGCAGACAACACCGCACTGTACCGCGCGCTCATGGCCGAGGGCATTCTCTGTGCCGCTCGCGGCGGCGGCGTCCGGTTCTCCCCACACTTCTACCTGTCCACAAGCCAGCTGGAACACGCGGTGAGCCGGGCGGAAGCCCTTGCCGGAACCTTGTAGCATTACGCCGTAACTTGCCGCGTCTGCGGGAAAATTACAGGACAGCGCCCCGCAGGGGCGGCTCCGCCGAGGGGAACAGCCTATAGAAGTTGGAGGTGGTGTACTCCGCGACGTTGTGGAGATGCTCACCACGGACCTCGGCCAGGCACTCGGCCACCTCCCGCACCCAGGCGGGCTGATTCTGTTTCCCCCGGTGCGGGACAGGGGCCAGGTAGGGGCAGTCGGTCTCGACCAGCAGCGATTCCGCCGGGAGTTGCTGCGCGACCTCGCGAAGCGCATTGGCCTGATGAAACGTCAGAATCCCGGACAACGACAGGTAGAACCCGAGATCCAGGTAGCGGTGAGCCGCGGCCTTGTCGTCAGTGAAACAGTGGATGATCCCCCCGACCTCGTCGGCGCCCTCTTCTTTCAGGATGCGCGCGGTATCCTCGGGAGCACCCCGGGAGTGGATGATCACGGGTTTGCCGGCGATGCGTGCCGCACGGATCTGACGCCGGAAGCGCTCGTGCTGCCAGCCGCGGTCGCCTTCCCCGGCACATAGGTAATCCAGCCCCGTTTCCCCGATCGCAAGCACCTGGGGATGGTCGGCCATGGCCGCGAGCGACTCCGGATCCACTTCCCGGAGGTCCTTTCCACAGGGGTGCACACCGACGGATGTGGATACCTGGGGGTAACGTTCCGCAAGCGCCAGCAGGTCCTGCACACTGTCCAGATCCACGCTGACGGTCAGAAAATGACCAATCCCCTTGGCGTGGGCTTCGTCCAGGTAGGGCCGCGGGTGATCCGCGTCGGCGTCGAGCATATGCAGGTGACAATGGGAATCAACGAGCGGCAGCGACGCCATGAAAACTCCTTTATTTGAGACGGGTTACGAAAAAAACCTGAGAGGTCAGATCGTATGGGTCGGACGCTCTGACTCCAGGGCTCCGGCGAGGTAGGTTTCGATCTTTGTGCGGGCCGGGCCACCGTCCTTCTCACTGAACTGAAGTCCGACCCCGGCCGTGCGGTTGCCCTGGGCGCCCTGAGGGGTGATCCAGATCACCTTGCCGACCACCGGGAGCTTCTCCGACTCCTCCATCAGGCTGAGTAGCATGAAGACCTCGTCACCAAGGCGGTAGGTGTTCGACGTCGGAACAAAGAGTCCGCCATTGCGAACGTGCGGCATGTAGGCTGCATACAGGGCGTGCTTGTCCTTGATGGTCAAGGACAGTATCCCTTGCCGCCCTCCTTTCGACTGCGTCGCATCAGCCATGTGCGTTCTCCTTTGCGCAAACCTGACCCCAACGGATGAACAGCCGCTCCAGCACCAGCTGATGGTTCAACGGATGATCCGTGAGCCCCCGCTGTTCCATGACCTCATCCAGATAACCGTGCAGCTCATGGGAGTCTAGCGATGCAGGCAACTGATTCAGTCGACTGATTCGCGCTTCGACGCCGGTGGACTGCACCCGGACCAGATCCATGATGACGGCCAACAGCAGCTGCGTCACCCGGTCCACATCATCCTTGCCCCAACGGGAGGCCACTTCAACCGGGCTGAGCCGGCCTTCGGCAATCCCGCACATCTGCTCCAGCAGCGTCTGCAACACCTCCGCACCACCTTGCTCATGCAGCGCCTGCGCCGCGAGCGGAGCATTGCCGACGACACCGAGCAGCCTGACCGCTTCGCCCCGCCCGTTTCTCGCCAGCCACTCGCTCGCAACGGCATGGGAGGGCGCCGCGATCGTTATCACCTGGCAACGACTGCGGATGGTGGCGGGGAGCTGCGCGGGTCGATGGGCAACGAGGATCAGCGTGGTGTGCTCGGGCGGCTCCTCAAGCGTCTTCAGCAGACTGTTGGCGGCGTTGGTATTCATGCTCTCGGCCGGAGCGATAATGCCGACGCGCTCCCCACCCAGCTGGCTCTTCATGCCGAGCACGCGGCTCAATTCCCGTACGGCATCCACCTTGATGACACGGCTCCCCTCCTCCGGCTCGAGCACGTGGTAATCCGGATGACTGCCCGCCGCGGTGAGCTGACAACCCTGGCAGTTGCCACACGGCAACCCATCGGCAGTCGGGCTGGTACACAGGAGCATGCGACCGACACGCCGGGCCAGCTCCCGCTTGCCCAACCCTTCCGCACCGATCAGCAACAGCGCGTGGGGCAGGCGTCCGCCGTTCATGCGCCGCCGCAGGGATGCCCATGCGACGCTCTGCCAGGGGTATAGCGCGTGATCCTGCTCGCTCATTGCTCAGTTGCCCGCCACAAGCCAGTGATCAAGAATGTGCCGTAACGCTCTGGCAACGCTGTCCGGATCCTGTGACGCATCCACGACCTTCATCCGCCCGGGATCAGCCGCAGCGCGCTCCAGGTAACTCTGGCGCACCTGTTCAAAGAAAGTGTCCTGTTCCTGCTCGAAACGATCGGGTGCACTGCGCTCACCTGCCCGCCCACGACCAACGCTCACGGGCAGATCAAGGACTAGCGTCAGATCCGGACGCAACTCACCCTGCACCCACTGCTCCAGCGCCCCGATGCGCTCGTATCCAAGTGCTCGCGCCGCTCCCTGATAGGCATAGGTCGCGTCGGTGAACCGATCGCAGAGGACGCACTCACCGCGCTCGAGCGCCGGGAGAATGACCTTGTTGATGTGCTCGGCCCGGGCGGCGAACATCAACAGAGCCTCGGTCTCCGGGCACATGGCGTCATCGGCGTGATCGAGCAGAATGCGACGGATCGATTCACCAACCTCGGTCCCGCCGGGTTCACGTGTCACCAGAGGAACCATCGCCAGATCCCGGACGTGGCTGGCAATCGTATCCATCGCAGTGGTCTTGCCGGCGCCTTCGACACCCTCAAGGGTAATGAACAGGCCTCTGGTCGCGCCCATCAGTCATCGTCTCCCTGGCCGAGGATATAGCGTCGCACGGCGCTGTTGTGCTCCTCCAGGGTGTCCGAAAACACGTGGGTTCCGTCGCCGCGGGAGACGAAGTACATGGACGTGCCCGGCTCCGGATTCACCGACGCGCGCAGGGCGGCGCGCCCCGGCATGGCGATTGGGGTCGGCGGCAGGCCGTGACGGGTGTAGGTGTTGTAAGGTGTGTCGGTACGCAGGTCCCGGGTCCGGATGCGCCCGTCGTAGTCATCGCCCATGCCATAGATCACGGTCGGATCGGTCTGCAGCCGCATGCCGTCCTGAAGGCGCCGCACAAAGACGCCGGCGATTTCGCCCCGCTCCTCCGGAGCACCGGTCTCGCGCTCGATGATCGAAGCCAGGATCAGCGCCTCGTAGGCGGACTCCAGCGGCAGCCCCTCGACCCGCTCCTCCCAGACGGATTCCAGCTCGCGCTGCATGGCGCGATGGGCGCGGCGAAGCAGCTCCACGTCCGTGGTGCCACGCGTGTAATTGTAGGTTTCCGGCAGGAACCATCCCTCGGGGTGCTCCTGGTCCGGACTGCCGACGACGGCCATGACCTCACTGTCGTCCGGATCATCCAGGGTGTCGAGAATCCTGGGATCAGCCTGCATGGCCGCCAGAAGCTGCCGAAACGTCCATCCTTCGACGATGGTAAAGCGGTACTGAACGACATCGCCGCGGGCGATCCGGTGCAGCAACTGGGGCGGCGTCATGCCTGCCGGCAGGCGGTACTCGCCGCTCTGGAGGCGTTGCGCCTTACCCGAGAGCCGCGCATACAGCCGGAAGTAGAGCGGCCGCTCCATCTGAAAATCGTCCTCCAGCTTCCGCTGCAGGCTGCGCACGCTGCTGCCGGATGCGATCTCCACCGTTTTCGCTTCGCTCTCTTCATGAAGCGGGGTCTGCTGCCAGTTGTGGTAGTCGATGGCCAACCCCACGGCGATAACCAGAGCGACAACCAGCGCGGCACCCGCGATGCCGACAATGCGTCGAATCATGCTCTCCCGTTCCTCTGCTCGTCCCGGCCAGCCGGAGTGCAGGCCAGCGCTTCCCTATCCAGCCAGTGCAGCAGTCTGCGCGAGACCGGCCCGACCCGCCAGTGGCCGACCCCGTCAATCCGCCGCACGGGCCAGACGCCATTGACGCTGTTGCACACGAAAACCTCCGTGGCCTCCTGCAACGTCTCCAGCGTGACTTCACCCTCGGTGGCCGGCGCACCGTCTGCCGCCAGCTTGTCCATGATGGCCTCTCGCATGACGCCGGCGATGCCACACTCGTCGAGCCGCGGCGTCACCACGCAACCACCGTGCACGACGAACAGATTGCTCATTGTCCCTTCAATGAATCTACCGCCCTCATCACACATCAGACCTTCCGCCACGCCGGCGCCCTGCCACTGTGCACGCGCCAGCGTCTGTTCCAGCCGGTTGAGGTGCTTGATGCCGGCGAGATGCGGCTGCCGGGCGAGCGGAACGGTCACCAGGCAGGCGGTGATGCCATCAGACCAGTGAGAGGCGGGATGTTGCGGCGCCGGGTGTCGGCTGACAATACGCCGCGGCGTGACTGGATCGGGTCGGGCATACCCCCTGCCACCCGACCCGGCAGTCCAGACAACCTTGACCACTCCGCAACCGGGCCCGGCCGTCGCCAGCCGGGTTACGTCGGCAGTGATGCGCTCAAGATCGGGGGCCGGGAGAGACAGCGCCTCCGCGCCGCGGACGAGTCGCGCCAGATGCCGCTCCAGGAGGCAGGGACGACCGGACACGATGGCGATGGTCTCGAAGAGACCATCGCCAAACTGTAATCCGCGATCATCGACCGGCAGATGATCACAAGGTGCACCATCCACCAGATACATGAGGCCCGCTCACTCAGGCTTGCGGAACAGCACCGTGCCGTTCGTGCCGCCAAACCCAAAGGAGTTGGAGATGGCAACGTTGATGGACTGCTCCCGCGCCGTGTGGGGAACGTAGTCCAGATCACACTCGTCCGCCGGATTGTCCAGGTTGATTGTCGGCGGCAGCGTGCTGTCACGCATTGCCAGCAGGGTGAATACGGCCTCGACCCCGCCGGCCGCACCAAGCAGGTGGCCGGTCATCGACTTCGTGGAACTGACCGCCAGCTTCTGGGCGTGATCACCGAACGTGCGCTTGATCGCCTTTGTCTCGGCGACATCGCCAACCATGGTCGACGTGCCGTGCGCATTGATGTAATCCACCTCGTCGGCGTTGACGCCGGCATCACGCAGCGCTGCATTCATGCACCGGGCCGCACCCTCGCCGCCTTCCGAGGGCTGGGTCATGTGGTAGGCATCCCCACTCATGCCATAGCCCGCCAGTTCGGCGTAGATGGTGGCCCCACGCTTGCGCGCGTGCTCGTACTCTTCCAGCACCACGACACCGGCGCCGTCGCTGAGCACGAACCCGTCACGGTCGGTATCCCACGGACGACTGGCCGCCTCGGGATCGTCGTTGCGACTGGAGAGCGCCTTGGCCGCCGAAAAGCCGCCAAGACCGGTTGGCGTGGTGGAGAACTCCGCCCCACCGGCGACCATGACGTCCGCGTCACCGTACGCAATCATCCGGCCTGCTTCGCCGATGTTGTGCGTGCCCGTGGTGCAGGCGGTGACGATGGAGATGTTCGGCCCCTTCATACCGTGAATGATCGACAGGTGCCCTGCGATCATGTTGATGATGGCTCCGGGAATGAAGAAGGGGGAGAGTTTCCTGGGGCCACCATCGAGATAGGCTTTGTGGCCGTTCTCGATCCAGTTGATACCGCCGATACCCGAACCGATTGCCACGCCGATCCGCTCGGCATTGCTCTCGGTCACATCGAGCCCGGCATCATCAAGTGCCTGGTTCGCAGCCGCGATCCCGTAATGGATGAATGGATCCATCTTGCGGGCATCCTTCGGGTTGATGTGTTCCTTGGCATCAAACCCCTGAATGGTACCCCCGAACCGGGTTGCAAACTGCTCGGTGTCAAAGCGATCAATGGGACGAATCCCGCTGCGACCGGCGCAGATGTTGTCCCAGGCTTCGCTGATGTTGTTGCCGACCGGAGAGACAATGCCGAGCCCGGTCACAACCACCCGCCGTTTATTCAAGGCCATATCCTCGCTTCCTTTAGAAACGCGTGAAGGGTGACGGTTACCCGACACCCTTCACGAGCCTGCCGACATGCATGGTGCCGGAGAGCGTTAGCTGCCCAGATGATTCTGGACGTAGTCGATCGCCTGCTGGACGGTCGTGATCTTCTCGGCCTCTTCATCGGGAATCTCGCATTCGAATTCCTCTTCCAGGGCCATCACGAGCTCGACGGTGTCGAGGGAATCGGCACCAAGATCGTCAACGAAAGACGCCTCCGAGGTGACTTCCTCTTCTTTAACCCCGAGCTGCTCGACAACGATCTTTTTGACGCGCTCTTCGATACTGCTCATAAACCCTTACTCCCGATTATGGCCGGTCCAGTTATGGCTGCCGGCGTATTCTATGCAATGCGGCCTTCTGTTACCACAGCGTATGACCTTTCGTCAGACCACCGGGGCCGTCGAAAAGGCCAGCTTTTGCCTATCAGCCCATGTACATGCCGCCATTCACGTGCAGCGTCTGCCCGGTGATGTACTCGGCGGCATCCGAGGCCAGAAAAGCAACACTTGAGGCGATATGCTCCGGGCGGCCTAATGTGCCCAACGGGATCTGCTTCGTCAAATCATCCCGCTGCTCGTCGGCCAGTGCCCGGGTCATATCCGTGTCGATGAACCCCGGAGCCACGGCATTGACCGTAATCCCCCGGGCACCGACCTCACGCGCGAGCGAGCGCGTGAAACCCTGAATCCCTGCCTTGGCCGCGGCGTAGTTCGCCTGGCCGGCATTGCCCATGGACCCAACCACGGACGATACATTGATGATGCGCCCCCAGCGCGCCTTCATCATGCCACGCAGACACGCCTTCGACACCCGATAGACGGAGCTCAGGTTCGTGTCGATGATGTCGTCCCACTCGTCGTCCTTCATCCGCATCATCAGGTTGTCCCGCGTGATGCCGGCATTGTTGACGACGATGGTCGGGGTGCCATGGTCTTTCGTGATCGCGGCGAGCACCTCATTGACGCTCTCCGGGCTGGTGACGTTGAGCACCATGCCGGTACCGGTGGCACCTGCTTCCTGGAGATAGGCGCTGATGGCATCGGCCCCCTTGTCCGAGGTCGCGGTACCGATCACCGTGTGTCCCGCAGCGGCGAGGCTTTCGGCAATGGCCCGGCCAATGCCTCGGCTGGCCCCCGTGACGAGAGCGATGCGTGCTTCGTTGGTCATGACTGTTATCCCTGATCGAGTGCTTTGTTCAGGCTATCCGGATCGAATACCGCGACGGCATCCAGCGATTTGTCGATACGCCGTGTCAGACCGGCGAGCACCTTGCCCGGGCCACACTCCACGAGCGTCCCCACTCCCTGGCCGGCAAGGAACTGTACCGTCTCGACCCAGCGTACCGGGCGGTGCAACTGCCTCACGAGGCGATCGCGGATTCCGTCGGGGTCATCACAGGTCGCAACGTCGACGTTGTGCACCACAGGAATGGTCGGCGCCTGGACGGCAACATCGCGTAGCCGCTGCGCCAGTTTCTCCGCGGCCGGCTCCATCAGCGCGCAGTGCGACGGCACGCTCACCGGCAGCGGCATGGCGCGCTTAGCTCCCGCCTCCTTGGCCCCTGCAACCGCACGCTCGACAGCACCTGCGGAACCGGCGATCACCACCTGTCCGGGGGCATTGAAGTTGACTGCCTCGACCACGTCACCCTGCGCCGCGTCGGCACACACCTGGCGCACCTGCTCGTCGTCCAGGCCCAGTATTGCCGCCATAGCGCCCTGCCCCTGCGGCACGGCTTCCTGCATCAGACGCCCGCGTTCGGCCACGAGTGCCACCGCGTCCGGAAACGCCAGAGCTCCGCCGCAGACCAGGGCGCTGTATTCGCCCAGACTGTGCCCGGCGAAATAGGCAGGCGCGGGCGCCCCCCGCTCCTGCAGCGCGCGCCAGACGGCGACGCCGGCAGCAAGCATGGCGGGCTGCGTGATGTCCGTGCTGTTGAGGGCGTCTTCCGGGCCGTTGCGCACCAGATCCCAGAGATCACGGCCCAGGGCGTCCGAAGCTTCGGTGAATGTCTCGGCGACGACGCCCGTATGCTCGGCCAGCTCGCCGAGCATGCCGACGGATTGCGACCCCTGCCCGGGGAAGACAAAAGCGGTTGTGCTGGTCATGCTGGTTGTTTTCCTTTATCGCGCAATGGTGTCTCGGGCGATCACCGGGTCAGTACCGGATCAGAGCCGACCCCCATGTGAAACCGCCCCCGAACGCTTCGAGTAGTAATAGCTCACCGCGCTGGATTCGCCCATCGCGCACGGCTGTATCCAGCGCCAGGGGGATCGATGCGGCGGAGGTGTTTCCGTGTTCGGCAACGGTCTGCACGACCTGTTCCATGGGCAGGCCGAGCTTCTTGGCGGTCGCCTGAATGATGCGGATGTTCGCCTGGTGCGGAATCAGCCAGTCCACGTCCTGCTTCTGCAGGCCATTGGCTTCCAGGGTCTCGTCCACGATCCTGCCCAGCGTCCGCACGGCAACCTTGAACACCTCGTTACCACGCATGTGGAGCTTGCCGGCACTGCCCTCGAGCTCGCCGTATCCCTGCGAGACCCCCCAGGGCACATTGAGCAGGTCCTCGAACCCGCCGTCCGCGTGCAGATGGGTGGACAGGATACCCGGCGTGTCATCCGCCTCCAGCACCACGGCGCCGGCGCCGTCACCGAACAGGACGCAAGTGCCCCGATCCGTCCAGTCAATAATGCGGCTCATGGTTTCCGAGCCGATCACCAGCGCCCGTTTCGCACCCCCTGTCGCGATGAATCGATTCGCCACATCAAGCGCGTACACGAATCCGGAGCAGGCGGCCGACACGTCGAACGCCACTGCGCCGGGGCGGATGCCCATTTCGGTCTGGATCAGGCAGGCGGTACTCGGGAATATGCGGTCCGGCGTGCAGGTGCCGAGCACCACGAGGTCGATGTCCGAGGCCTTCAGGCCGGCGGCGTCCAGCGCCCGGCTCGCGGCGATGACGGCAAGATCCCGACAGGTCTGATCATCACCGACGATGCGGCGTTCGCGGATCCCGGTGCGTTCGCGGATCCAGGAATCACTGGTGTCGACCAGCTTCTCCAGCTCCGCATTGGTCAGGATCTTCTCCGGGAGATAGCTCCCCGTCCCCTTTATCCTCGCGTACGTCACGATTCCTGCCTTTCTGAAAGCAGCTGGTCCAGGCGTTCGTCGATCAGTGCCGGCACTGCCGCGTCGACTTCCATCATCGCGGTCTCCACCGCGTGCGCGAACGCCGTCGTGTCTGCGCTGCCGTGACTTTTCAGCACGATACCACGCAGCCCCAGCAAGCTTGCACCATTGAACTGACGCGGGTCGATACGTTGACGGAAGCGCCGCAGCACCGGCAGCGCCACGAGCCCGGCCAGCTTGGTAAGGGGGTTTCTGCGGAACTCTTCGCTCATGTAGTGCGCAATGATGTGCGCCACGCCCTCGCTGGTCTTCAGGGCCACGTTACCGACAAAGCCGTCACAGACGATGATGTCGGCCGTGCCCTTGAAGATGTCGTCCCCTTCCACGTAACCGACATAGTTGAGCCGGCTTTCGTTGAGGATCTGCGCCGCCTGCTTCACCTGATCGTTACCCTTGATCTCCTCTTCACCGATATTGAGGAGGCCCACGCGCGGACGATCAACGCCATCGAGGGCCTCCGCAAGCACGGCCCCCATGACGCCGAACTGAAACAGGTGTTCCGCGCTGCAATCAACGTTGGCGCCGAGATCGAGCATACGGGAGAACCCGCCGATGCTCGGCATGGTCGTGCAGATTGCGGGGCGGTCGATTCCGGGAAGCGTCTTGAGGACGTAGCGGGCGGTCGCCATGAGCGCACCGGTATTGCCGGCCGAGACGGCGGCGTCGGCGTCGCCGTCCTTCACCATGTTCACGGCGACCCGCATGGAGGAGTCCTTCTTCAGGCGCAGCGCCTGGGAGGGTGACTCGTCCATGCCAATCGTCTGGCTCGCGTGCACAACGAAAACGCGGGGGTGCTCGCCATGCCCTGAACGCGTCATTTCACCGCGCAGCGTGTCGGCATCCCCAACCAGGGCAACCCGCAGGCGATCATGACGCTCCAGCGCCTGGAGCGCAGCGGGGACCACGACCCCGGGGCCGTGGTCGCCACCCATGGCGTCCAGTGCGATCGTTACGGCTTTGGCCATCGACTCGAGTGTTCCTGTTGCCGCAGGTCAACCACCAGCCGCCCACTGGCGCGAGCCGCTAGCGTAACGGACGACATCGGCGGTGGCTCGTCAACCTAGTCGTTATCGGTATCCATGACCTTACGACCACGATAGTAGCCCTCGGGGCTGACGTGATGCCGGCGATGGGTTTCACCCGTGGTGGGCTCCACCGACAGCGTCGGCTCACTCAGCGCATCGTGGGAACGACGCATGCCCCGCTTGGAACGGGACTTACGATTCTGTTGCACTGCCATGTCTATGACTCCTGATTTGAACCCTGATCACCGCCGCGGCCCTTGAGCGCACTCAGCACCGCGAACGGATTGTCTTTCACTTCTTCCGGTGCGACCCCGTCGCCACCGGGCGCGTCTCCCGTCAACGGGCGACAGGAAACATCATTCTCGTGGCGCGGGATGACCGGAAGCGCGAGAATCAGCTCATCCTGCACAAACTCACCCAGAACCACTTCGCCATCCGGGCAGAGCAGCGGATCGTACTCCTCCGGCAGCGTGTCGGCCTCATCCTCCCGCCGGATCATCGCGACGGTCACCCGCGGCTGAAGCACCAGAGCCATGGGCTCCAGGCAGCGCTGGCAGATAACAGAGACCGTGGCGCTGATCGATCCGTTCACGACCGGCCGACGGCCGACATCCTGTTCGAACCGGAGATCGAGGCTCGCTGTCCCCGATCCATCCGCCAGCAACCCGGCCAGCCTCGGCATGTCGCCAATCGCCATGGACGCACGAACCTCGCGACCCTGCTTCGAGAACAGGGCGACGTCCACCTTGGAGGGCACCGAATTGCCGGTCATAAGGCGCGCATGGTATCCCCGAGCCCCGAGCCTGTCAAAGCAACGGGCCGGCCGGGCGCCCCGACTTGACGCCGTCCGCCACCGACGGTCCAATTCGGACACGAACCGTTCACTCTCACGTCGCTGCGGAATGCCCGTGAAAGCGGCCCGGTCCTCGATCCGTTCTGGAGATGTCATGGTGCATTCACGGGTTGTTCTCGCCTCGGGGTCCCGCCATCGTGCACAGCTGCTGCAACGGCTGCTGCCCGAATTCACCACCGACGCACCGGATATCGATGAGCGGGTCGGCGCCGATGAGACGGCAGACCGATACGTCACCCGGCTCGCCGAGGAAAAGGCCCGGGCGGTTGCCGACCGCCACCCCGACAGCCTCGTTATCGGTTCGGACCAGGCCTGTGTGCTGCGCGACCGCATTCTCGGCAAGCCCGCCGACCACGAAGCAGCTGTCCAGCAGTTGCTGGATTCGTCGGGCCGGGTGGTGACCTTTCTCACCGGGCTGTGCGTGCTGAATACGCAGACCGGCGCCACCCAGGTGGATGTTGTCCCGTTCCGGGTTCGCTTCCGGCGACTGACGCGGGATGGCGTTGAGCGCTACCTGCAGCGGGAGCCCGCCTATGATGCCGCCGGCAGCTTCCACTCCGAGGGGCTGGGCATTGCGCTGTTCGAGCGCCTCGAGGGAGCGGACCCGACCGCACTGGTCGGGTTACCGCTGATCCGTCTGGTGAGCATGCTGCACGAGGAGGGGCTTGCCCTCCCCTGAGCAGCATCGATCACCCCTTCACTCGAAGGGCGCCGGCCCGATCAGCTTCTCCGCGACCGTGTCGCCGATGGCCACACCCACGCCGCGGCCGAACCGCTCCAGGATGTTCGGCCGAATCGTATAGTCCCGGGTGCGCTCGACACCGATGACGTCACGAACCACGTACTGGACGCTGCCGATCTCGTCCGCAAGCCCCAGCTCGATGCTCTCGGTGCCGGTCCACACATCACCGGAGAAAATCCGGTCATCGTCGGCGAGCTTGTCGCCCCGCCCCTCCTGCACGGCGGCAATGAACTGGCCGTGGATATCGTCAAGAAGGCGCTGCAGGCGCTCCACGTCGTCCGGGTCCTCTTCGGAGAACGGGTCCATGAAGGCCTTGTTGTCCCCTGCCGTATGCAGCCGCCGCTCGATTCCGAGACGGTCCATCGCTTCGTGGAACCCGAAGCCGTTCATCAGCACGCCGATGGAGCCGACGAGAGAGGCCTGATCAACGTAGATCTCGTCCGCGGACACGGCCAGGTAGTAAGCACCGGAGGTGAACATGTCACCGGCCACCACGTAGAACGGCGTATCCGGGTACTCCTCCTTGAGCCGGCGGATTTCCTCGTTGATCCGGTTGGCCTGCACGGGGCTGCCGCCGGGGCTGTTGACCTTGAGAATCACGCCTTCCGAGTCGTCGTCGGAGAATGCCCGCCGCAGCGCAGCGCCAATGGTCTCCGCATCGTTCTCCCCGCCCGGCATGATCGCCCCGTCCACTTCCACCAGCCCCGCATGCGGACCGGTCGGGGCATCGGACGTGCCGGGAAACCACCCCATGACCAGCGCGAGCACCACGAACAGGTACCCCAGGAACAGGATCTTGAAAAAGATCCCCCAGCGCCGGGACCGGCGCCGCTCGCGGATTCCTTCCAGGGCGACCTCTCGCAAGGCCTCCCGCTCCCAACGATCTTCCTGCATCTGTGTCTACTCCCATTGCGTGTTTACCGTTTGACCCGTGCACACCCGGCTGGTGCCATCAGCGTGCGACGCTCTCCAGCTCGTCCAGCACAGCGCGGAGCTCGTCGGGCAGCGCGGCATGATAGACGTGCTCTGCCCCGTTGTCGGGGTCCGTCCACCGCAGGCCGCTGGCGTGAAGGAAGAGCCGCTTCAGCCCGAGACCACGCAGGGCCTTGTTCCATTCCTGGTCACCGTAACGGCCATCGCCGGCAACCGGGTGGCCGGCATGTGCCCCGTGAACCCGGATCTGATGCGTCCGCCCCGTTGCAATCGAAACCTCGGCCAGCGTCGCTTCGCGAAAGACTTCCGAGCGCCGGAAGACACTGCGTGCGGCCTGCCCCTCGGCACTGACCTGCACCGTGCGCTCGCCATCGCGCCGCGCATTCCGGTCCAGGCGCGCCTCCACCGGCAGCGGGTGCTTGGGCAGTCGCCCCTTGACCAGCGCAAGATAGCGTTTCTCAAGCGCGCCGGCCCGGATCACCTCATGCAACGTACGCAGAGTGCTGCGCCGCTTGGCCACAAGCAGGCAGCCACTGGTCTCCCGATCCAGCCGGTGCACCAGCTCGAGAAACGCGGTGCCCGGCCGGATCGCCCGCAGCGTTTCGATGACACCCCACGGCACGCCGCTGCCGCCGTGCACCGCGATCCCCGAGGGCTTGTTCAGCACCAGCAGGCGATCATCCTCGTGCAGAACAGCATCCCTGATCCGTTCCTGCATCCCTTTCGGCGGCTCGCCGCCACTGGCCGGGTCCACGGAGTCCACCGCGACGGGCGGGATGCGAACACGGTCCCCGGCCGCCAGGCGCGCGCCCGAGCGTACCCGCCCGCCATTGACACGCACTTCGCCCTTGCGCAGCAGACGATGGACCCGCGATCGCGGCACACCTTTGAGCTCGCGCGCGAGGAAGTTGTCGATTCGCTGGCCGGCAGACCCACTGTCGACATCGACATGGCGGACGCCGTTGCGTCCTTGTGAACGGGATGAGGAAGTCATGGTGCGCGGTAGTTTACCAGCTCAACCCCCCGTTTGATGCAGCTGGTTGACACTGCTATATTTGCGACTCCTCGCGGGAGGTGAATGTTGGCCCCTGCGAGGCGAAGCAACTGGAAACAACGCATCATCCGCATGACGGATGTTTTTTATCGCTGGTTTCATGGTGGTCCCGCTGGTCGGGGCGACCCACAGAGAACCGCTCCCATGGCTTCGCTCCGACTGTTGACGCAGAACCTGGTCGTCTTGCGCCTTGCCGCGCTGCTCTTTGCTGAGCCGACTCGTTCGTGCGCGCACCCCCGTGGTGCCGCGCACCGTCGCATCGTGACCGGACGCGTGCACCAGGCGGAAGGCATGGTTGAGCGCCGGAGATTCGCAACGTATGAAAAGAATGCTCATCAATGCCACCCAGCCCGAAGAGCTGCGTGTGGCAATGGTCGATGGTCAGAAACTCTACGATCTGGATATTGAGACCCCGGCAAGGGAGCAGAAGAAGTCCAATATCTACAAGGGGAAAATCACCCGGGTTGAGCCCAGCCTCGAGGCGGCGTTTGTCCAGTATGGATCGGAACGGCACGGCTTTCTTCCCTTCAAGGAGATCGCGCGCAGCTACTACCAGGGCGATGGTGGCAACGGCAACGGCCGCACCAGCATCAAGGACGTCATCAAGGAAGGCCAGGAAGTTGTTGTCCAGGTTGACAAAGAAGAGCGTGGCACCAAAGGCGCCGCGCTGACGACATACGTCAGCCTTGCCGGACGTTATCTCGTCCTCATGCCCAACAACCCCCGGGCCGGCGGTGTCTCCCGCCGCATCGAGGGTGATGACCGCGACGAGATCCGGGACGCCCTGCGCCAGCTTGAAACCCCCGAAGGCATGGGGCTCATCGTCCGCACCGCGGGCGTTGGCCGGAACATCGAGGAGCTGCAGTGGGACCTGAACTACCTGCTGCAACTCTGGGAGATGATCAAGGGCGCCGCCGACGAACGCCCTGCCCCCTTCCTGATTTACCAGGAGAGCAACGTCATCATCCGGGCGTTGCGCGATTACCTACGCGCTGACACCGGCGAGATCCTCATCGACGATGCTGATGTCTACGCCACCGCGCAGGACTTCGTGAAGCAGGTCATGCCGCAGTTCAGCGCCCGGCTGAAGCATTACGACGACAGCGTTCCGCTGTTCACGCGCTACCAGATCGAGAGCCAGATCGAGTCGGCCTTTGATCGCCAGGTCCAGCTGCCCTCCGGTGGCGCCATCGTCATCGACCATACCGAAGCGCTCATCTCCATCGACATCAACTCGGCGCGCGCCACCAAGGGCAGCGACATCGAGGAGACAGCGCTGAACACCAACCTGGAGGCGGCCGACGAAATCGCCCGTCAGCTGCGTATCCGCGACCTTGGCGGGCTGATCGTCATCGATTTCATCGACATGGGGCCCAACCGCAACCAGCGCGACGTGGAGCAACGGCTCCGCGAGGCCGTGAAGATGGACCGCGCGCGGGTACAGGTGGGCCGCATTTCCCGCTTCGGGCTGCTGGAGATGTCCCGTCAGCGGCTGCGGACCTCCCTGGGCGAGACCAGTCAGGAGGTCTGCCAGCGCTGCAACGGCCAGGGCACGGTGCGCGGCGTCGAATCCCTGTCGCTGTCCATCCTTCGGCTGGTCGAAGAAGAGGCCATGAAGGAGAAGACGGCCAAGGTGCTGGCGCAGTTGCCGGTGGACGTCGCCACTTACCTGCTCAACGAAAAGCGGGACACCCTCGGAATGATCGAGTCACGCCACGGCGTGCAGGTCATTCTGGTCCCCAACCGCAGCCTGGAGACGCCCCACTACTCCGTGGAGCGCATCCGCGGCGACGACCGGTCCGCCGACGATATCAGCTACCGTCTCGCTTCGGAGCCCAAGGACTCCGGGTATCAGTTCTCCACCGCCGAAAAGCGGCGCTCGGAAGAGCCGGCAGTGCGGGCCATCGCACCCACGGCTCCGCCCGCCCCCGTTGCCCCGGAGCCGGAGCCCAGGCCAGCGGCTCCGGCACAGCAGCCCGCTCAGCCTGCCAGTGGCTCCGGGCTGTCAGGCTTCTTCCGCTGGCTCGGATCCGTCTTCGGCGGGGAACAGTCGTCCACCGACGAGCCGCAGGCGCGGCAGACCGAGGACACCGCCGGCGCCGCCGAGAAACCGGCAAAGCCGGGCGGTGGCGGTCAACAGCGCAAGTCCGGCGAACAGAAAAGCCAGGGTGGCAACCGGGGCGGCAACCGGAACCGCCGCGGGCGCTCCTCATCGCAGCAGGCCGGTGACGGCGAACGCAGTGGTTCGAAGGCCACTGGTGCCGGCAAAGGAAATGGTGCTCCCAAACCGGAGGCCTCCGGCAAGTCCGGCGGTGCCACGACGACGAAGGAGTCTGGCTCCGCGGAACAGGAGCAGAAACACGAGCAGGGGCAGCCGGCCCAGCAGTCCGACCAGGGTGGTGATGACCAGCAGCGCGCCGGGCGCAGCCGTCGCGGCCGCCGTGGCGGGCGCCGCCGCCGTCGCAGCAGCGCGACGCAGCAGGACGGTGAAGGCAACGCCCAGCAGACGACCGGGGAAGCCTCGGCCGAGGACACATCCGGCGGTGCTGCCAGCGGGGATGATGCCGCGCCCACGCGCAAGGAAAGCGCCCAGTCTGGCACCCAGGACGCGCCGGATGCCAAGCCGTCCACGCAGGCTGATGACGGGCAGGCTTCCTCCCCCGCCACCGACAGCGATGGCGAATCGACATCCGACGAGAATGGCGGCGAGAAACCGCGCGGTAACCGGCGCCGCGGCGGGCGTGGCCGGCGCCGTGGTCGCGGCGGCGATAACCAGACGGACGCGTCTTCAACGCCCAGCGGCAACGTCGCCACCGGTGACGACACGCAGGCGACGGGGTCCGACGCCGATGAGCCGAAGGCGGACGCGGACGAACGGCAGAGTCGCGACAGGCAGGCGAAGCGCGATCCGCGCCAACGCGACGGCCGGCCGCGAATTCCCGCCGGAGCCCAGGCTGCGGCGTCGTCCACGCCGGCGGATGCGGACACCGCTGAAACGGCCGGCTCCGATGGCGACAACACCGACCAGCGCGCCGACACCGCGGCGCCGGCAACGCCCGAGCCCGGGTCCGGCACCCCGGAAGAGGCGCAGCAGCCTGCGACCCCGAGCGAGCCGAAACCTGAGCCCGAGCCGACGGCGCCCGACGGAGCCACCGCCCCGGAAGTCAGCGGCGAAGAGTCCGGGCCAACGGCTGATTCCGGGGGCGACGCTCCGGCGGCCGCTCCGGAACAGGCTGGTGACCATGCGGTGAGCACGCCCGACGCCGAACCGACACCTGGCTCCGACGAAACCAGCCGGCCGGGCAGCGCGCCCGAGCCCCAGGCCGCCCCGGACAACAGCGCCGAGAACACCGTCCCGCAGCAGGACGCCGAGCAGGACGCGACTGATGCCGGTGAAACGGAACAGCCGGGGACGTCCCGGTCGTCCACCAAGGCAGACGACGACGTGCCTGCCACGGTGACGAACGAGGATGAAACCAGACCCGGTGAACCGACTGCGGCGGAAGACCCGGACGCAAACCGCCGGGGCGAGTAGCATCAAGCCGGTCCGCGGACGCGGTTAGTGTCTGCGGACCGGCTCGGTGTTACGGGCGACCTCCCGTCAAAGAGGCGCCAGGCTCCAGCCTTGTTCCGTTGCAAGCAGGCGACCGGTCAGGTCGAGGTTGCCCAGGAAGACGTCGTCATGGGATACCACGACCAAGGCACCCCGGTAGCTACACAGCATTGTCTCCAGCGCCTGGGCCGAGGGTAGATCCAGGTGGTTGTTGGGCTCGTCGAGTAACAGCAGCGGTGGTGGCATATCGGCGTAGAGCAGGCAAGCGAGAGCCGCCTTCAACCGTTCACCTCCGCTCAATGACCCACTGGGTGTCGCTATCTTCCGTGCATCAAGCCCCAGTTGTGCCAGGCGCATGCGCAGGTCCGCCTCGGTGGCCGTGGAATTGGCCGAGCGTAACTGCTCCAGCACCGTCACTTGCGGATCCAGATTCTCCAGTTGCTGGTCCAGATAGGCACACCGGGACGTTACCTCACAAACACCGGCCAGGGGCGCCACTCTGCCGGCCATCACGCGTAACAGGGTAGACTTCCCGCAGCCGTTGGGGCCAATGACACCCAGGCGCTGCTGCCCACTCAGGATCAGGCTGATAGAGCGGGTGGCCGGTGCGACGAAAGGCAGTTCCACGCCATCCAGTTCGGCCACGCGACGTTTTGCGGGCTGCGCAACGGGGAGATCATGCAGGGCGATGGGCGCCTCCTTTTCGACCTGCTGCGCGGCCTCTTTCACGTCCTGGTTGAGCTGGTCCAAACGGGCCGACTGCTGTCGGCGCAGTGCTCCCGAGGAGGCTTCGCTGCGCTCTTTCTGCCCATCCAGCAGCACCTTGGCTTGATTGGCCTCCTTGCCTTGCCGATAGCCGCGGGCCTGGCGCCGCTCCTGGCGTTCCACCTGCTTGCGCATCGCGCGAACCTCACGTTGACGCTCGCGCTTGCGCTCGGCCAGCGTCTCCTGGGCGTTCTGTCGCTCATGCGCCCTGGCCTCGGCATAGAAGGTGTAATTGCCCCCGTAGCTTTGCAGCCCCAGAGAGGAGAGCTCCACGATGCGCTGCATGGCGTCCAGCAACTGCCGGTCGTGACTGACCACGATCAGCCCGCGTGGCCAGCGCTGCAGCTGTTCGATCAGCGCCTGGCGATTCGGCCGGTCGAGATGGTTGCTTGGCTCATCGAGGATCAGGAAGTCGGCATTCGACAGCATCGCCCCCGCCAGTGACACCCGCATCGCCTCGCCGCCGCTCAGTACGCTGGCCGGTGTATCGGCGTCAAGGTGGCTCAAGCCACTTTGCTCCAGTGCCAGGTGCAGGCGCGACGGCAGGTCCCAGTCATCGCCCACGGCGTCGAAGTCCTCCACTGCGGTGCTGCCTGACTCGATGCGCGCCAGCGCATCCAGGGTGTGCTTTACCCCTGCCAGAGTTGCCACGGTTGCATCATCGGGATGGACCACCTGCTGGGCGAGATAATGCGCGCTGCCTGAGCGCCGACAGTGCCCGGAGGTGGGCGGTAACAATCCGGCCAGGATGCGTGCCAGCAAGGTCTTGCCCACGCCATTGCGTCCAACCAGCCCCGTCGGGCGCGTGTCGAACTGCTCGTTGAGGCCGGAGAAAAGCACTCTGCCGTCGGGCAAAGCGTAACTAACGTCGTGAAGGACGAGATGGATATTCGTCATGCGCTGGTCCTGTGATGCCAAGCACTCCCCCTGCGACAGGGGCCGGTGGAGACTGGCCGTTATTGCAACGGCGGCATCAATGGCGCATTGGACGAACACCTCGCATTGGAAGAAGCAGCGGGGTTAGCGTACAAGCACTTGCAGAAACGGGCAATGCAGACGACGTCTACTGCATGGGCATCAGGTGCCGGCTACACCTGGTGGGTTCGCCTGATCGCCGCCAGCAGACCTGACGACGCCTCACCGATCAGGTCCAGAACGTGCTCAAACCCCCGGTCGCCCCCGTAGTAGGGATCCGGGACTTCGTCCTCTTCTGCGTCACTGGCGTATTCCAGGAACAGCCGCACCTTGCTCCGGTACCGCTCCGGCGCTTCCGCGAGCAGAATCTCGAGGTTGCTCCGGTCCATGGCGAGCACGTAGTCGAAATACTCGAAGTCGCTGCGGTTCACCTGCCGGGCTCGTAGATCGCCGATATCCACGCCGCGTTTCCTGGCCGCAATCTGCGAGCGCTGATCCGGAGGATTACCCACGTGGTAGGCGTGCGTCCCCGCCGAATCCGTCTCGATCACGTGATCCAGCCCCTGCTCCGCCAGCATATGACGGAAGACGCCTTCGGCGGATGGCGAGCGGCAGATATTGCCGAGGCAGACAAACAGGACTTTCAGATGTCTGGCTTCACTCATTACCTGAACCTTCTTCGCTGCGCTGTGCGGTGCGATCAAGCAGGTGCTGCCTGACGCGCTCCAGATCCTCCGGGCGATCAACCCCGGGCCCCGCGTCACCGTCGACCGTCCCGGCGTGAATCCGCAGGCCGTGCCAGAGCACCCTGAGCTGCTCCAGCGACTCGGTCTCTTCGATGGGCGCGGGCTCCAGCTCCGGATACCGGCGGAGAAAGGCGGCCCGGTACGCGTAGATGCCAAGATGGCGCCACCAGCCGGCAAGGTGGTCCGGCGTGCCGCCATGGTCCCGATCCCACGGTATCGGCGCGCGACTGAAGTACAAGGCATGCCCGCTGCGATCACGCACCGCCTTGACCACGTTCGGGTTGCGCAACTCATCGAGGGACTGCAGGGGGGTCACCAGGGTCGCCACCGGGGTTTCCGGGTTCTGTGCCAGCGCGTCCGCCACCTGTCGGATGAATGCCGGCGGCATCAGTGGCTCGTCACCCTGGACATTCACGACCACGGCGTCGTCATCGAGCCCGAGCTGCCCGGCCACCTCGGCAAGCCGGTCGGTGCCCGAGGGGTGGTCCGCACGGGTGCGCACCACCTCCACACCGAGGTCGTGACAGGTGGATTCGATCCGCGCATCGTCGGTGGCGACAATGACCCGCTCTGCCCCACTCTCGCGCCCCCGCTCCACCACGTGCCTGATCATGGGCCAGCCGGCGAGATCCGCCAGCGGCTTGCCGGGGAAGCGGGTCGACGCATAACGCGCCGGGATCACCACGAGAAAGCTCATGCCCTGGACCGCCTCTTCCTGCCGGTTTGAAACCGTTCGAGTGCAGCGCGCACCCGTGCCTTCATGGCCCGCTCGGTCTCTGCGGTGAGCACCGTCTCCGCCGGAACGGCCCAGTGACGCTCGCTTGCGTGTGGCCGGCACTTCACCGCGTCCTTTTCGGTCATGAGGACCGGTAGATCATCATCGAAGGTGATGTCCTTCTCCGCAAACGGATAGTGGTCCGCGAACGGATGCTGGATGACCTCGATGCCATAGCGTCCGAGCGCGGCAAAGAAACGGTCCGGGTTGCCAATGCCTGCAATGGCGTGCGCCTGCTCGCCGGCAAAATCGGTCAGGCTCCGGGAGCGTGTAACGTCGGTGATGCCGACCGCCTGGTTCAGGCGCAGCGTGAAGTAATAGGGGGTCAGCCAGGACGGCCCGCCGTTCGCCACAAGAAGATCCACCGTGCGCAGCCGGCTGCGTGGCTCCCGCAGTGGCCCCGCCGGCAGACAGTGACCGTTGCCGAGCCCCCGGGCGGCGTCCACCACGACCACCTCCATATCCCGCATCAGGCGGTAGTGCTGGAGCCCGTCGTCCGACACCACCACGTCACAGCCGAACTCTTCGACCAGGGTCCGCGCCGCATCCACGCGGTCGGGGCTTGCCACCACCGGACAGCCACCACGCTGAGCGAGCAGCACCGGTTCATCGCCCACATCCAGCGGATCGCTGTCCTCATGGACAACCTGGGGCCACTCCTTGGCCTGTCCGCCGTAGCCACGGGTGATGATTCCCGGCCGCTTGCCCATGGCCCTGAGGTACCGGACCATCCACAGCACCAGCGGCGTCTTGCCGGTGCCGCCCACGAAAATATTGCCGATCACCAGTACGGGCACACCGATACGCTCACGCCCGAGAACGCCCCAGCGGTAGGCGCTCCGCCGCGCAAACGCCACGATCCGGTAAAGCCAGGACGCGGGCAGCAGCAACAACGACCGCGGCGTATTACGGAGCCAGAACTGCGGAAACCCGGTCATGCAGCCTCCCGGAGGTGCTGGCGACATGGGCGGGCTGCATCACGAATGGGCATGACCACTCACTCCTCGCTGAACTGGATCCGGTGCAGAGCGGCGTAGTGACCGTCATGCTGGATCAGCTCCCGGTGAGAGCCGGACTCGACGATCCGCCCCTGGTCGAGCACGACGATGCGATCGGCGTCCTCGATGGTCGATAGCCGGTGGGCGATGACCAGCGTGGTCCGCCCCGTCATCAGCTCATCCAGTGCGGACTGGATCTGCTGCTCCGATTCGGAGTCCAGTGCCGAGGTCGCCTCGTCCAGTATCAGGATCGGTGCGTTCTTCAGCAGCGCCCTGGCAATGGCCACGCGCTGGCGCTGCCCGCCGGAGAGCAGCACGCCATTCTCGCCGACCAGCGTCTCGAAGCCGTTGGGCAGCTTGTCGATGAACTCCTCCGCGTTGGCCGCACGGGCGGCGGCGCGGATCTCCTCCTCGCTTGGCGGCGTCGGCATGCCGTAGCTGATGTTGTTGGCGAGCGTGTCATTGAACAGCACCACCTGCTGCCCCACCAATGCCATCTGCTGGCGCAGATCCCGCAGCCGGTAGTCGCGAATCGGCACCCCGTCCAGAAGAATCCGCCCCGCGGTGGGTTCATAGAAGCGCGGGAGCAGGCTGGCCAGCGTGGTCTTGCCACTGCCCGAGCGGCCCACGAGTGCAATGGTCTGACCGGGTTCGATATCGAGGGTGACGTCCTTGAGGACATCGCCATCCTCGGGCTTGTAGGCGAACGACACCTGCTCATACCGGATGCGCCCCTCGGCGCGCTCCAGCGGCACGGTGCCGAAATCCTCTTCGGGCGGTTCATCCAGTATCCCGAAGACACTCTCCCCCGCCGCGATGCCGCGCTGAATCTCGGCATTCACGCCCACGATGCGCTTGACCGGCGGCATCAGCAGCATCATGGCCGCAACAAAGGAAATCAGTGCCCCCGGCGTAATCTCTTCCATGACCACATCCATCGTGGCCAGGTAGAGGATGATGGATAGCGCGATCACGGCTACGAACTGCACCAGGGGCTGGCTGACCGCCTTCACGGCGATATAACGCATCTGCTGACTGCGGTTGCGTTCGTTGATCTGTTCGAAGCGCTCCGATTCGTAGCCATGGCCCCCGAAAACCTTGACTTCCGTCTGTCCGCGGATGCCGTCCTCGGCGATCTGGGCCACGTTGCCGATGGAGCCCTGGATGCGCCGGCTGGTCTTGCGGAAGCGCTTGTTGGCGTAGTTGATGATGCCGTACAGCACCGGCCCGAGACCGAAGAAGATCAGCGCCAGCCAGCCACTGATGTAGATCATGTAGCCGACCAGGAAGATGACCGTGAAGAAGTCGCGGATGAACACCACCACCGCATGGGACGCCGCACGCGCCACCTGCTCGATGTCGTAGGTCAGCTTCGCCAGCAGCATGCCGGGCGAACTGTGATCGAAGAAACGCGCAGGCAACCGGAGGTAGTGATCGAACACGTTCTGGCGCATGTCCTTGACCACGTAGCGACCCACCCAGGCGATGCCGTAGTCGGAGACGAAATGCGCCGTGCCGTGGATCAGGAACAGCACGATCAGCGCCAGCGGCACGAGCTGACGCGCCAGGTCGTCCTGCTCGATGAAGCTCTCGTCGACCATGTACTGGATGATGCCGGCGAACGCCGCCTGGGACGCGGCACCAATCACCATGGCCACAACGGCCAGGGACCCCAGTTTCCAGTACGGGCCCACGTAGCCCAGCAGCCGCCCGTAGATGCCCCAGGCCTGCGTCGTGAACGGGTTGGTCATCGACAGCATGGTTATCAGTCGTCCTCGGGCACGGTGGCAATGGAAATGTTCTCGATACTGGCGCGCCCGGCGGCGTCCAGCGCGGTCACCAGGGACTGGTGCGACGTGCGCCCATCGGCGCGGATGATGACGGGGGCATCCGGGCGGCCTTCCCGCGCCTGCTCCAGTGCACGCTGCACCGTATCGGTCTGTTGATTCACCAGGGCCTCGCCGTCGACGTAGTAATCCCCACTGGCGTTGATTGCCAGCTCGATGGGTGAGTACGCCTGCTCGCCGGGCTCCAGCGACGCTTCGGGAAGACTCAGCTCCATGTCGGCCTCGTTGAGAAACGTCGCACTGACCATGAAGAAGATCAGCATGAGAAAGACCACATCGATCAACGGAGTCAGCGTGATCTCCGGCTCCTCGCGGCGTCTGGGGCGGAGATTCACCGCGCGACACCTTCGATGCTGCCGCGGTCGCGTTGCCCCTGTATGACCTCGACCAGTTTCATGGCTTCCTGCTCCATCTCCACCATGTGTTCATCGACAAGACCACGGAAATAGCGATACGCCATGAGCGACGGGATGGCCACGATGAGCCCGGCGGCCGTGGTCAGCAGCGCTTCCGAAATACCGCCTGCCAGGTTGGCGGCGTCGCCGACGCCGTGGGCGGTGATGGCGCTGAAGACCCGGATCATGCCGATCACCGTTCCGAGCAGGCCCAGCAGTGGCGTAATCGAGGCAATGGTTCCCAGGGTGTTCAGGAAGCGTTCCATGCGATGGGCCTCGTGCCGGCCGGCATCCTCGATGGCCTCCATCATGACTTCGCGGCTGCTGCGCATGTTGCTCAACCCTGCCGCGAGCACCCGGCCCAGGGCCGACTGCTCGCGCAGCTGCCTGAGTTGCTGGCTGTCCAGCGTTCCGCTGCGCACCTGATTCCAGACGTGGGCCACCAGATGGGGCGGGAGGACCCGCCGTTTCTGCAATGCCCAGATCCGCTCGCCGATAATGGCCAACGCGAGAATGGAGCAGAGGATGATCGGCACCATCACCCATCCGCCCGCTGCAATCATTTCCAGCACGCCGAGTCGTTCTCCTTTTCCGTGGTGCAGGGGCACCCCCGCGCGAACGCCGCATGATAAACGATTACATGCCCTGACCGAAGGGCTGACGCCGATTCCACCAACCGGCGACCTCCCGCGCGGTACGAACCGGGATCCCGGGCCGAAGCGTCAGGGTGATCGCGCCGTCGTGGCCGGTGTGCAACAAGCGAATGCCCCGGCTCTGCAGACGCTCCACCACCTCTGCGTGAGGCAGGCCGTAACGGTTGCCGGCATCGACGGAGACAACCGCCAGGGACGGCTGCAACGCATCCAGCATCGCCCCGGTCACGGCATTGGCGTGTCCCCCCGCCGGCAGCACCACGGCATCCACCTGCCCTGCAGCCTCCCAGTGCACGTGTGCGCCGGGAGGGACGCCCGCCGCAATCAGGACCCGGTGCGGCCCCGCTTCCACCAGCAGCACGCATGCCGTGGTCGCGAGGTCGGCATCGAGCACCCGGAACACACCGCCCTCCGCCTCCCATTGCGGGCTCCCGAGACACTCCTCCGCACTATCCACGGCGTCGTACACCCTGGTGCGCGGCGCGGTGCGCACGGCGCCGGCCCCACCCCGGTACCCCGCCCGGTCTCTGGTCAGCAGCAGCCGGTCGGGGCGCCCGATGCGGGTGAGCAATGCGTCGACCTCGCGCCCCGTACGCCCGGTATCAACCGCGACCACGTGCCGCCCGCTCTGAACGACACTGGCATGACCATGGCCAACATCCAGGGTTGTTATCCGCACGGGAGTATCGGCGGACATACCCCAGGGCCAAAGCGCGGCCGCGAGCATCGGCAGGGCAAGCACCCGCCCCGGCAGTCCGGCGGGTGCCAGTGCCAGTATCACCGCAACCAGCAGGAGCACCCACGCAGCCCCTCCCTCCCCCATCGTCGGGGCTGCCACCAGATCGGCAACCCGGGCCACCTGTTCGGCAAATGCCAGGAACAGAACCAGCAGCCAGCCGCTCCAGTCGGCGAGGAACGCACCAACAGCGGGAGCCGGCACGATGGTCATGGCGGCAGCGAGCACCAGCGGCACCGTGAACAGCCCCACCAGGGGGATCGCGACCAGGTTGGCAACGGGTGCCGCGAGCGCGACATGGCTGAACAGGAGCAGGGTCAGCGGCGCGAGCACCAGGGCAAGGCGGAACTGGATGGTCAACCACGGCCAGGGACCGGTGGCGGGCGCCCGTCCCCAGAGCATGACCCCCAATGTTGCCACCGCCGCGAACGACAGCCAGAACCCCGGATCGAGCGGTGCCAGCGGATCCACCAGCAGGACGGCGGCTGCCGCCACGCATAGCACCTGGGTCGGCCGTACCGGCCGCCGCAGGAACACCGCGAGCAACGTCACCGCCAGCATGATCAGGGCACGCTGGGTGGGGATCGTGAATCCCGCGAGCGCCGCGTAGACGGCAGCGGTCACGAGCGCCAGCGCGGCCCCGACCACACGGGCCGGGATGCGCCCCGCCATGCGGCCGCAGCACCGCCAGACCGCCATGCCGAGCACCAGCCCCAGGCCTCCTGCCAGGCCAACGTGCAGGCCCGAGATCGCCACCAGGTGATTGGTTCCCGTTGCCAGGAGCGTCGCCCAGACCGACTCGTCCAGAAAGCGGCGATCGCCCACCGCCAGGGCGACCAGCATGGCGCCTGCCGCCTCGTGGTTAACGGCCGCACGCAGACGCCCCGACAGCTCGGCACGCACGGCATCCAGGCTGAAACGCGACGCCGCATCGAGTCGCTCCCCGCGGGTGACAGTCCCGGTGGCGTCAATGCCGTTCTGTATCTGCCAGCGTTCACCATCAAAGGCACCGGGGTTCAACGCGCCGGCGGGGGCGCGGAGATCGGCCTCGAACCGCCAGCGTTCGCCGGGGCGCACCCGCTCCCCGGCGCCATACCAGTGCAGGCGAGCCCGTCGCATGGCCGGGCCGCCGTCCACGCGCCCGAGCTCCAGCACGAACGACTGGCGCGGCCCGTCTGCGGCGGCCGGAAGGCCCGCGACTTCGCCCTCGAGCGTGACGGCCACGGGCGTGTCGAGCCGGTGGTCCAGCGCAACCGCGGCAGCCCAGGCCGACCAGAGAGCGCCGGCACAGAACAGCCCCGGCACGACCCACGGGCGCCCCCGCAACAGCAGTGCACACCCGGCCAGCAGCGATAGCCACCCGACACCGTCGGGAAGACCCGCACTCGCGTGAAACACAATCGCCCCGGCGACGAACGCGCCGCAAAGGGCCGTGGCAGGACTCATCCGTGAGCGTGTCCTCTTGCCGTCCCTGGCCGCAGCCCGGACATGGTGGCTGCCTTCGAGTTATCATCGCCCCGAACAGGCGACGACTGAAAGTATCACGCGTGGCGAAAAAGTTCTTTCGACGGTACTTGCCGGATTCCAGGGCAGTGAGCGGCCATCACCGGCTCCGCATGTTCGGACGCCTGCTCCACGACCCGAACCTCTGGCACCTCAATCGCCACTCCCTCGCCGGCGGCCTCGGTGTCGGCCTGTTCATGGCGTTCATGCCCATGCCGTTCCAGATGATCCCGGCCGCGGCCCTGGCAATACTGTTCCGCGTCAACATGCCCATCGCCCTCGCCGGCGTCTGGGTATCCAATCCGTTGACCATGGCCCCGATGCTCTACTTCCAGTACCGCGTCGGCCTCCTGATCATGGGCAAGGGAACGCGCGGGGGGTCATTCGAGCCCACCCTGGAGTGGTACTGGACGGAGCTGGTGAACATCTGGCAACCACTGCTTCTCGGCAGCGTGCTGTGCGGTCTCAGCGCATCGCTCGCCGGTTACGGGCTGATTCACCTGCTCTGGCGCCTGAACATCCGTCGCCATCTCCGCCGCCGCAAGGAGAAACGCGCGGCGCGGCTTGCCGGCCGGCAGTCACGCTGACGCGGAGGCCGCCCCGGACAGGACCAGCCGGCCGTCATCAATGGTTACCGTGTGATCCATCCGCCCGGCCAGCTCCATGTCGTGGGTCACCACCACCAGGCTGGTGCCGAAGTCCCGATTGAGCTCCCGCAACAGCGTGAATACGTCCTCGGCGGTATGACGGTCCAGGTTGCCCGTCGGCTCATCCGCCAGCACGCAGGCCGGCTCGGTCACCATGGCCCGGGCGATGGCCGTACGCTGCCGCTCACCACCCGAGAGCTCTCCGGGCTTGTGCTCGAGCCGGTGCCCGAGCCCGACACGCTCGAGCACCTTTGCGGCCGCCGCACTGGCCTCCGCCTTTCCCGCCTTGCGGATCAGCAGGGGCATGGCCACGTTCTCCAGCGCCGTGAATTCCGGCAGCAGGTGGTGGAACTGGTAGATGAAACCGATGGCCTCGTTGCGCAGCCGCCCGCGCTCGCTGGCGCCCAGTGCATACATGGACCGCCCGCAGACGTGCACGTCGCCTTCCGTCGGCTTGTCCAGGCCACCCAGGATCTGCAGCAGCGTGCTCTTGCCGGATCCCGAGCGCCCGACAATGGCCAACTGTTCACCCCGCGCGATGCTCAGGCTGACATTGTCCAGCACGCGGACATCCCGCGGCCCTTCCTGAAACACCTTGCTGACGCCGTCGCAGCGAACAACGGCTTCCCCTGATTGCTGATCACTCATAACGCAACGCCTCCGCTGGCTCCGTTCGCGCGCCTCGCCATGCCGGGTAGATGGTCGCCAGCAACGACAGTACCAGGGCAACACCGGCGATTCTTGCCACGTCCGTGGTCTGGAGGTCCGACGGCAGATCGCTCAACCAGTAGATGTCCGGCGCCAGGAAGGCCACATCAAGAAGCTGCTCGATCGCCGGCACGATGGTCTCCACGTTCAGGGCAAGGGCCACGCCCCCGGCGACCCCGAGAATGGTGCCGAAGACGCCGATGATGGTCCCCTGAACCATGAATATCCCCATGACACTGGCCGGGCTCGCACCGAGCGTGCGCAGGATGGCGATGTCGCTGCGCTTGTCGTTTACCACCATGACCAGGGTTGAGACGATATTGAACGCGGCCACCGCAATGATCAGCGTCAGAATGACGAACATGACCGTTTTCTCGGTCTGTACCGCGTGGAAGAAGCTCGCATGCTCACGGGTCCAGTCGCGCACCCGGTAGTTGCCGCCGCCAAGCTCACGCCCCACTTCCGACGCGAGCCAGGGGGCATCCATGAGATCCCGGAACTGCAACCGCACTCCGGAAACGCCGTCGCCCAGCCGCATGATGGTGGCGGCGTCCCCGATATGTACCAGCGCCACGCCGCGATCGTACTCGTACATGCCCACGTCGAAGGTGCCCGCGACGTTGAAGCGCTTCAGTCGCGGCACGATGCCGGCGACGGTCGCGCGCGCCTCCGGCGTGACCACCGTCACCCGGTCACCGGGGCGTACACCGAGTTCGCGCGCCAGGGCCCAGCCGAGGATGATGTTGTACTCCCCCGGCTCCAGATACTGTGCGGCATCGCCATCGATGTTCTCGATCACCCGGGAGACATTGCCCTCCATCTCCGGGAGCACGCCGCGGAGCTGGGCGCCACTGACCTCGCCGCCGCGGGTCATCATGACCTCACCCGTGACGTAGGGCGCCGCACCGACCACCTCCGGGTGGCGCTCGGCACGCTCCACGACCGACTCCCACTCGTCCATGCCGCCGTCGCGCGATTCGATGGTGGCGTGGGCGATCATGCCGAGAATCTTGTCCCGGAGTTCGCGCTCGAATCCGTTCATGACGGACATGACGGTGATCAGCGCAGTAACCCCGAGGGCGATCCCCAGGATCGAGCTCAGGGAGATGAAAGAGACGAACTGATTACGACGCTTCGCTCGCGTGTAGCGCAGGCCGATGAACAGCTCCAGTGGACGGAACATGCGCAGTTTCCTTACGTTGGCGACAGCTCTGGCGTCGGACACACCACCGGCAGCCGGCGGCGCAGTTCGATCACCTGTTCGTTCACTTCGGCACCGAGGGCATGGACCTCGACACCATTGGCAATGGCGTCCCGCAGTGCCCGCCCGTACGCCGGATCAATGGCGTCGGCCGGGCGCACCTCGGTGACGTCATCCCGCTGCACGCAGAAGACCAGCGCCGCGCGGCACCCTTCCGCCACCAGGCGTTGCAGATGCTGCAGATGGCGCGTCCCGCGCGCGCTCACCGCATCGGGGAAGAGCGCAATACCGTCATCCACGGCGGCGGTGACGTTCTTGACCTCCACGTACGCGTCCGGCTCGGACCCATGCCCGCTCAGCAGAAAGTCGATGCGCGTGCGCCACTCCGCAATCCGCACCTCCGGCCTGATGACGGGGTAATCGGCCAGCTCCGGGATGCGCCCCTGCTCCAGGGCCTCGCGCACCATGCCATTGGCCCGGCCCGTGTGGATACCGACCAGTGCACGCCCGGGGAGTTCGACCAGTTCCCACGTCAGGGCATACTTCCGCTTCGGGTTGTCCGAGCGGCTCAGCCAGACCCGTGACCCCGGCTCCTGGCAGCCCAGCATCGACCCGGTATTCGGGCAGTGACACGTCACCAGCGAGCCGTCCTCCAGGCGCACATCGGCGAGAAACCGTTTGTACCGACGTTCGAGGACACCGGGGATCAGGGGCTGCGCAAATCGCATCGAGCGGACCTTGAGCCAGCGAGGGACGCGCGCATTCTAGCAGCATCCGCGCACGCGGATACCCACCGGATTGGCCGCCGTTGGTCCATTCATGCGCCGGTGCTATAGTCTCGACGACATATCCTGATCGCGTCCAGCATGGAGAGGACGGATGCCCGCAATTGTTCGAATCCTGGGAGTGGCGCTGATCCTGTCGCTCGGCTTTCTGCAACCGGTGGCCGCTGACAGGCTGCTGATCGAGACGCTGCGCGACGATGAGGGTGAACTCGAGGATCAGCTGCAGCGAGGCCTGACCAAGGAACAGGTCGAGAGCCGCCTCGGCGCGCCGGACGCCCGCCGGGACGCCGTGGGTGACCCGCCCATTACCCGCTGGGACTACGACGGATTCAGTGTCTACTTCGAATACGACCGCGTCCTCAGAGCCGTACAGCAGCGTTGACCCCGTGAGCCGATCACCGCGCCTACCCGCCGAATGGGAGCCCCAGGCAGCCGTCATGCTCACCTGGCCCCGTGCGGGCGGGGACTGGGGCGAGCGGCTGCCGGCGGCAGAGTCAACGGCGGAAGAGATCGCCGTGGCTGTCGGTCGACACCAGCCGCTGTGTATCGCCGTGCCCGACGCCGCCACGGCGTCGCACCTGCGGAGCCGGCTCCAGACACGCGGCGTCGGCGGCGGCCACCTGCACCTGTACGTCGCCCCCGCCAACGACATCTGGGCGCGGGATCATGGCCCCATCACGGTGCTCGCCGGCGACACGCCCCGCTGCCTGGACTTCCGGTTCAACGGCTGGGGCGGCAAATACCCGGCGGCCGAGGACGACCGGCTCACCGCCCGCCTGCACGCCGCCGGTGCCTTCCCGGGGACCACCCGTCAGGCCGTGGAACGCGTGCTGGAAGGGGGTGCCATCGACAGTGACGGCGCCGGCACCATTCTCACGACCCGCCGCTGCCTGCTCCACCCGGAGCGCAACCCGGACATGGACGTCAGCGACTACGAGCAGCTCTTCCGGGAGCAGCTCGGCGCTTCACGCACGTTGTGGCTGGAACACGGCTGGCTTGACGGTGACGACACCGACGGCCATGTGGATATGCTGGCGCGCTTCACCGACACCGGGACGATCACCTACACCGCCTGCGACCGACCCGACGATCCCCACTTCCAGCACCTGCAGGCCATGGCCGCCGAGCTGACTGCCTTCCGGACCCCGGACGGGGCGCCGTATCGGCTCGTGCCACTCCCCTGGCCGGAGCCGGTCCACGATACCGATGGCGCCCGCCTGCCGGCGAGTTACGCCAACTTCCTCATCATCAACGGCGCCGTTCTCGTGCCCACCTACGGCGTTCCCCAGGACACCGCGGCCCGGCAGACCCTGGCCGGTCTGTTCCCGGAGCGTGAAATCATCGGCATCGATGCCCGCACCCTGATCTCCCAGGGCGGCGCCCTGCACTGCGCCACCATGCAGCTCCCTGCCGCTCCGGGGACTGCCACCGAAACCGCAATTTGAGTACAATGCGTGGCCCACTCACCGCCTCCGGAGACGGCATGGCGTCCGCCGCTCATCTGACCGCGGGTCTCGTGCAGCACGCCTGCAGCGATGACCCGGACTCCAATCTGGCCCGCACTGAGCGCGGCATCCGCGACGCGGCCGCCCGTGGCGCCCGGCTGGTGCTGTTGCAGGAGCTCCACCGCACCCCCTATTTCTGCAAGCAGGAAGACCCGGCCGTGTTCGACATGGCCGAGCCGATCCCGGGGCCGACCACCAACTTTCTCAGTAACCTGGCGAAGGAACTTGAAGTGGTTATTGTCGGCTCCCTGTTCGAGCGGAGAGCGGCGGGGCTCTACCACAACACCGCTGTGGTACTGGACAGTGACGGCCGACTGGCGGGCCACTATCGCAAGATGCATATCCCGGATGATCCGGGCTACTACGAGAAGTTCTACTTCACCCCGGGTGACACCGGCTTCGAGCCGGTGGACACCAGCGTTGGCCGCCTCGGCGTGCTGGTGTGCTGGGACCAGTGGTTCCCCGAGGCCGCCCGGCTCATGGCCCTGGCCGGCGCGGAGATCCTGCTCTACCCCACGGCCATCGGCTGGGCGGACGAGGATGACCGTGACGAGCGCGAACGCCAGCGCGACGCCTGGATGCTGGTTCAGCGGGGGCATGCGGTTGCCAATGGCCTGCCGGTGCTCGTGTGCAACCGGCACGGGCGGGAACCGGACCCGGCCAACCCTGCAGCTGGCGCCACGTTCTGGGGCACGAGCTTCGTCGCCGGGCCCCAGGGGGAACTGCTCGCCAGTGCCGACGAAGACGGTGACCAGGTGCTGCTCGCCACGCTCGACATGAAACGCAGCGAGACGGTCCGGCGGATGTGGCCGTTCCTGCGGGACCGTCGCGTGGATCACTATCACGACCTCGTCCGGTTGTACCGGCGCTGAGTCTCGACGCGCCGCCTCCGGACGCGAACGACTGAGGACACACCCATGATCCTGATCCTGGAACCGAACATCGCCGCGGACCACCCCGATTACCAGCGGCTGATGACCTACCTGGATGAACTGGACGGTATCGAGCACCGGGTGCATCGGGTTCACGGCGCCGAACAGGTGCTGTCCGAGGTCTACCTGATCGGCAACACCGCCGCACTCCAGGAAGACGAAATGGGCAGCCTGCCGGCCGTGGAGCGGGTCATCCGCATTTCGGACGCCTACCGCATCCTCGGACGCCATCGGGACGATGAACGCGAAGCCGCCTTCACCTACAACGGGGTGGAGTTCAGCCAGGACAACCTGCACGTGTTCGCGGGCCTGTGCGCCGTGGACAACCCGCAGAACGTGGAGCGCATGTTCCAGGTGCTGCAGCAGCACGGCCAGACCTGCGCGCGCATGGGCGCCTACAAGCCGCGCACCAACCCGTATTCGTTCCAGGGGCACGGTGCCGGCTGTCTGCCCTACGTGTTCGAACTCGCCGGCAAGTACGGGATCCGCGTGATCGCCATGGAGATCACCCACGACCGGCACATCGAGGAGATCGAACAGGCGCTGGAATCCGTTGGCAACCCCACCGGCGTCATGCTGCAGATCGGCACGCGCAACACCCAGAACTTCGAGTTGCTCAAGGCCGCAGGGCGTCAGACCCGCTTCCCGATCCTGCTCAAACGGGGCTTTGGCATCACCCTGGAGGAATCCCTGAACGCCGCCGAATACCTGGCGACCGAGGGCAACAGCCAGGTGATCTTCTGCCTGCGCGGCATGAAGACCAACATGGGCGACCCGCACCGGAACTTCGTGGACTTCGCACATGTCCCGGTGGTGAAGCGCCTGACCCGCATGCCGGTATGCATCGACCCGTCGCACTCCGTGGGGTCGCGGGCGGCCAGCCCCGACCGGATCATGGACATGATGCACGCCACGGCCCAGGGCGTGATCTCCGGTGCCAACATGATCCTGGTGGACTTCCACCCGGACCCGAAACGCGCCCTGGTGGACGGCCCGCAGGCGCTCACCCCGGACGAGATGCACCAGTTCCTGGAAGACGTTGCCATCGCCCGCGACGCCTACGAGCGGCGCCGCGAACTGGCAGCCCGATACGTCACCACAGACTGATACGACCGCGCATGAGTGACTCCTTACAGAATCCGCTTTCACCCGCTCCTCCGCGTGACGGCCGCCAGGTCACCTGGACGGGGCTGCCCGGCAGCGCCGGTGCGCTGGCACTGAGCCGCCTGCTGCAGCGCCGCGAGCGCCTGATCCTGGCGATCACGGCGACCTCCCAGGACGCCCAGCGGCTGGAAACCGAGCTGCGTTTCTACACCAGCGGCGAGACCACCATTCTGCCGTTCCCCGACTGGGAAACGCTGCCCTACGACGTGTTCTCCCCGCACCAGGACATCGTCTCCCAGCGGCTTGCGACCCTCTACAGCCTGCCCGAGACACATCAGGGCGTGCTGATTGTTCCCGTGCCAACGCTCATGCAGCGGCTGGCGCCACGCAGTTACCTGGACGCCAACGGGCTGATGCTGCGCGCCGGTGAGCGCCTCGACCGCGACGACATGCGCCGCCGGCTAGAACAGGCCGGCTACCGCAACGTGCCGGAGGTCATGGAGCACGGCGAGTTCGCCGTGCGCGGCGCCCTGCTCGATCTCTTCCCCATGGGCAGCACGCAGCCCTACCGGATCGACCTGTTCGACGACGAGGTGGACACCATCCGCACGTTCGATCCGGACACCCAGCTGACCGTGGAGCGGGTGGATCAGATCCGCCTGCTCCCGGGCCGCGAGTTCCCGGTGGACGACGACGCCATCACCCGTTTCCGCAAGGGGTTCCGCGCGTTCTTCGAGGGTGACCCCACGCGCAGCCGCGTCTACTGCGACGTCAGCGACGGCGTCATGCCGAACGGCGTGGAGTATTACCTGCCGCTGTTCTTCGAGGACACGGCCACCCTGTTCGATTACCTGCCGGACGACGCCATTCTGTATACCGAAACCGGTGTCGCCGAGGCGGTGGACGGTTACTGGCAGGAGATTCTCGGCCGCTACGAGCAGCGCGGCCACGATCAGGACCGGCCCCTGCTGCCGCCGGATCAGCTCTTCCTCGCCCCTGACCACGTGGGCGAGCAGCTCGACCGCATGACCGGCATCCGGCGCTACCAGGAAACCGACGACGAGCTGGCCCAGGGGCCGAAACCGGGCCGCGTGCGCTTCGACGCCGCCCCCCTCCCCGGCCTGACCCTGCACGCACGCAAGGACGAGCCGGACCGCCGGCTGATCGATGATTTCCTGACGGCATTCAACGGCCGCAGCCTGTTCATCGCCGAGACGCCCGGGCACCGGGAAGCGCTGATGGAGGCGCTGGCGCGACACGGTATCCGGCCCGAGCCGGTACCCTCGTGGGACGCCTTCGCCGCCGGCGATCAGAAGACCGCCATGACCATCGCGCCGGTGGAGGACGGCGCCCTGATCGAGCAGGCTGGCATCGCTGTCATTCCCGAGGCCGTGCTGTTCGGCAACCGCGCCCAGCAGCGACGCCGGCGCCGCCAGCAGGAGCGGGATCCGTCACTGATTATCAAGGATCTCAACGACCTGAACATCGGTGCGCCGGTGGTCCATGAAGACCACGGCGTCGGCCGCTACCAGGGCTTGCAGCGACTGGACGTGGGCGACTTCCCCACCGAGTTCCTGACCCTGGAGTACGCCGGTGGCGACAAGCTCTACGTGCCCGTGTCGTCGCTGCACCTGATCAGTCGTTACACCGGTGCCGAGGAAACCCAGGCGCCCCTGCACAAGCTGGGCGGAGAGCAGTGGGAGAAGGCGCGTCGCAAGGCCGCCGAGAAAGCGCGGGACGTCGCCGCAGAGCTGCTGGACGTCTACGCCCAGCGGGCCGCTCGCAAGGGGCAGTCCCTGCGCAGTGCCGCCGAGGACTATGCCACGTTCGCCGAGGCCTTCCCGTTCGAGGAGACGCCGGACCAGCAGGACGCCATCGACGCCGTGGTTGCCGATCTCGGCTCGGATCAGCCCATGGATCGCGTCGTCTGCGGCGATGTGGGCTTCGGCAAGACGGAAGTCGCCATGCGCGCGGCCTTTGTCGCGGTGCAGAGCGGCCAGCAGGTCGCGGTGCTGGTGCCCACGACGCTGCTGGCGCAGCAGCACTACCAGAATTTCCGCGACCGCTTCGCCGACTGGCCCATCCGTATCGGCTCCCTGTCGCGGTTCAACAGCGCCAAGGAGACCCGGGAGACCCAGGCCGCCCTGGCCGACGGCACGCTGGACATCGTCATCGGCACACACCGGCTGCTGCAAAGCGGTATCAATGCCAAGCGGCTCGGGCTGGTGATCGTCGACGAGGAGCACCGCTTCGGCGTGCGCCAGAAAGAGAAGCTCAAACAGCTGCGGGCCGAGGTGGACATTCTCACGCTGACGGCCACGCCGATTCCGCGCACGCTGAACATGTCCCTGGCCGGCCTGCGTGACCTGTCGATCATCGCCACGCCGCCGGCACGCCGGCTGGCGGTGAAGACCTTCGTCAACGAATGGAACGACACGCTCGTCCAGGAGGCCTGCCTGCGCGAAATCAAGCGCGGCGGCCAGGTCTACTTCCTGCACAACGACGTGGACACCATCGCGCGGACGGCCGAGCAGCTGGAGGATCTCGTCCCCCAGGCGCGGGTCGGCATCGCCCACGGGCAGATGGCGGAGCGGGATCTGGAGCGGGTGATGCTCGATTTCTACCACCAGCGCTACAACGTGCTGGTGTGCACCACCATCATCGAGTCCGGGATCGACATTCCCAACGCCAACACCATCGTGATCAACCGCGCCGACCGATTCGGCCTGGCCCAGCTCCACCAGCTACGCGGACGCGTCGGGCGCTCCCACCATCGCGCCTACGCCTACCTGATCGCGCCGCACCGGCGCGCCATGACCGCCGACGCCGTGAAGCGGCTGGACGCCATCTCCGCCCACGAGGACCTGGGCGTAGGGTTTACGCTGGCAAGCCACGACCTGGAGATCCGCGGCGCCGGCGAGCTGCTCGGTGGCGAGCAGAGCGGGCAGATGGCGGAGGTGGGCTTCAGCATGTACAACGATCTGCTGGAGCGGGCGGTGACGGCCCTGAAGAGCGGCAAGGAGCCGGCGCTGGATCACACCGCCCATCACGGGGCCGAAGTGGATCTGCGGCTGCCGGCGCTCATCCCCGACGACTACCTGCCGGACGTCCACGCCCGACTGGTGCTGTACAAGCGCATCGCCAACGCCCGCAGCGAGTCGGCCCTCAAGGATCTGCAGGTGGAGATGATCGACCGTTTCGGCCTGCTCCCCGACCCGGTCAAGAACCTGTTCCGGGTCACGGCGCTCAAACTGCGTGCGGAGGCCTTCGGCATTGTGCGGGTCGAAGCCGGCCCCGGCGGCGGCACGCTGGTTTTCGGTGACGAGGCACTGGTGGACCCCGGAACGCTGGTGGAACTCATCCAGGGGCAGCCGGACCGGTACAAGCTCGAAGGCCAGCACCGCCTCCGCGTGCTGGTGGACATGCCCGAGCACGCGGACCGGTTCTCCGTGATGGAGGATCTGCTCGGCCGGCTCCGGATCCGGGAGGCGGCGTGAGCGTCGCCCCCTGCCGTCACTGGCCGCCGGGCGCGGCAACGGGCACACTGAAGACTGTCAGGGACCTACTGTATCTGGAGACCATCGCATGATGCGCCAGCCGCTACACCGCCTGCTCCTGCTCGCCCTCCTCGCGGGGGTGCTCGCCGCCCCGGCGCTCGCGGACGACGACAGGGAGCTGTACCGCGTCGAGATGATCATTTTCAAGCAGTCGGGCTATGACGACGAGCGCTGGCCCACCCGCCCGGCGCCGGCCCTGCACGAACGCTACGCGGAACTCCGCAGCGATGCGGACACCCCCGATGCTGACGTGTACCGCATCGTCGATGACGAGCGGCAGCTATCCGCCGTCGCGCGACGGTTGAGCCAGTCGGGCGATTACGACGTGCTTGTCCATACCGCCTGGATCCAGCCCGGGCTTGACCGGCAGGAATCCGCCGCCATCGCCCTCCCTCTGGGCACCGAGATGCCCGGCATGGATGATGACGAGCTGCGCGCCGACGCCAATGGTGACGACGACGCAGAAGTCACCGGGACCACTGATGGCGACAACGGTGAACAGGCCGATCGCGTCGCGCTTCCCGCACGGCCGCCGGAAGGGTTGTCGGGCTGGGTGCGTGTCGCGCGCGAGCGCTACCTCCATGTCCATGTCGATCTGCGCTGGGTCGACCCGGAGCACAGCGACGCAGGCCCGCTGGACCGCCTGCACGGGGTATTCATCGAGGACATGGAGCCCGTGGTGGTCATGCAGGACGGACGGCGGATGCGCAGCGGGGAGCTGCACTACATCGACCACCCGGTGCTCGGCGCCGTGGTACGGGTGGACCGGGTCGACAACTGAGCGCGGCTCAGAAGTGCCAGCGCGCCGTGACTCCCGCTTCGTGGAGGAGATCGTCGGGCCAGCTCCAGTACTGCGTCTGGGCATCCACGAGCACATCCAGGCTGTCACTCAGGCGCAGGCCCGCCCCGAGCCCGAACGCGAGCCGTCCCTGCAGCCGCGTGCTGCCGGGCCGGTCGAACTCCCGTGCCACCACGCCCAGCCGCACCCGGTGAAAGAACCGCTCGCCAACAAACGTATTGAGCGCAAGGTAGGCACCCGCCTGCACCAGGTCGGCCTCTTCCCGCTCATCGCCCGCGCGCCGCGACAGACTCTCGGTGGTACCCGTGAGCTCCCCCTCCAGGGCGATGCTCGAACGCGGGGTCTCCGCGTGCTGGTAGGGCAGTTTCCAGCCCAGCAGTAACGACGGGCCGTACCCTTCCTGCCAGCCTTCAAGCTTCAGTACCCGTGCACCGGCCCCGGCATACCAGCCGGATTCCCCGCGGGGTTCGTCAAAGGCAACCAGGGTCGGCGCACTCAGCGCCAGCGCAACCCCCACGATCAGTCGCATCGCGCTACCCATGGTCCGTGCCCCCTTTCTCCGCCTGCTTCGCCCGCACCCAGGCCGCTTCCTTGGTGGCCATGTCGCTGTCCGCCAGATCCACCTGCTCGGCAGCGAGTTGCTCCTCCATGCGCCGGAACCGCCGCTCAAACTTGGCGTTGGCCCCGCGCAGCGCCCGCTCCGGGTCCACACCCAGGTGCCGGCCGAGATTGGCACAGGCAAACAGCAGATCACCGTACTCGTCCTCCACCGCCGCCCGTGAGCCGGATGCGCGCGCCTCCTCGAGCTCTTCCAGCTCTTCGCGCACCTTGGCAATCACCCCATCCGCCGACGGCCAGTCGAAATGCACGCGCGCCGCCCGGCGGGTCATCTTTCCAGCGCGGGTCAGACCGGGCAACGTAACGGGCACGCCGTCCAGTACCGACTGGCGCGCGCCCTCTCCCCGATCACGTCGTTCGGCCTCCTTCATGGCCTCCCAGGACGGCGGCCCGCCGTCGCTGTCGGCCTCGCCCCCGAAGACGTGCGGATGGCGACGCACCATCTTGTCGTGAATACCGCGAGCCACGTCCTCGAAGTCGAACAGGCCCTGCTCGCGCGCCATCTGCGCGTGGAACACCACCTGGAACAGCAGGTCGCCCAGTTCGTCCCGGAGATCCTCCGGCGCCTGTCGATGGATGGCATCCGCCACCTCGTAGGCTTCCTCGAGGGTATAGGGCGCAATGGAATGGAAATCCTGCTTCAGATCCCACGGACAGCCGCGCTCCGGGTCCCGCAGCGTTGCCATCAAGTCCAGCAGATCGTGTAATGCTTTCACGTGATCGCCCCGTGTACCGAGATTGCCTTGCTCAACGCGCTACAAGGTACCACACCGCCACACGGTGGCGGCGCGGGCGGCCGTGCGCTGCCCCTGCCAGTTGACGATTGAGCCATGTATCATTGCAACACCGGCAGCGGTTTGACAGCGCGTCTGCGCTTCCATACGGTTCTGCTGGTTCACGTGACGGTCGTCGACGGAGCGACTCCCTATACCAGAGGATGCAGCATTGGCCAAAGCAACCCGAAAGCCCGTAACCGCCAGAGGCGAGCAGACACGCCAGAGACTCCTCTCCGCCGCGGAGTCGGAGTTCGGCGAAAAGGGCTTTCACTCGGCCTCGGTCAGCAGCATCACCCGCCGGGCCGGCGTCGCCCAGGGGACGTTCTACATCTACTACGACTCCAAGGAAGAGATCCTGCGCGAGCTGGTCCGGTTCATGAACCGCAAGCTCCGCCATACCCTCACGCGCGCAACCCACGGCATCACTGATCGGGTGGAGATCGAGCGTGTGGGTCTCGAGGCCTTTCTGCGCTTCGCCATGGAGGAAAAGAATCTCTACCGCGTGGTGCTGGAGTCACAGTTCATCGACGAATCCATCTATCGCGAGTATTACGAACAGATGGCCCGCGTCTACACGGCACGCCTGGAGCGTGCCCAGGACGAGGGACAGGTTCGCCCCGGCTCAGCCTACGGCCAGGCCTGGGCGCTCATGGGCATGGGATCGTTTCTCGGGCTGCGTTACGCGGTATGGGAAGGAACCATGCCGCCCGACGACGTCATGGAAGCCGCCGTCGCCTTCATCCGCGGCGGGCTTATGCCGGATGACCAACTCTGCGGCGCGGCGGCTCTGGGCACGCCGTGACGTACGGCGTCCGGCGCCTCTGCGCGCGCCGCTGACCTCCGGGTCGGGTCAGGGCAGATCAGGGCACGGCACGTCGATGTCGGGATTGCGCACCACCCGCGCCAGCAGACAGCTCAGATAGACATCCGTCGAGTGGCTGTGGCTGTCCTCCGGCATGGCATCCCTGGCAGCCTCCAGCGTCTCCGCCCCCTTGCGAAAGTACACCAGGCCAAGGTTGTAGCGCGCTTCCTGGTAATCCGGGTCAAGGTTCAGCGCCTTCTCGTACGCCGCGACAGCCTGGTCCAGCTCTCCCTTGCCCGCCTCGATGTTGCCAAGCTGAAACCACGCCCGGGGGCGCTCCGGGTCCAGCTCCAGCAGCGCACGATAGGCCTCGCGCGCGGCGGCGTCATCGCCTTCCATCTCCGCTTCCAGCGCCTCATGGTTCAGGCGAAGGATTTCACGCCGGTCATCGCCACCCACCACGGCGCAGCCCGTTGCCGTCAGCACGAGCACAATGGCAGCAACGCCCCCACGGCATCCCTGTGTCACTGTCCTGTCCATGGCAAACCCCTGCATCTTCTGTATCATTGCGGACTGAGATTAACGCGGCCCGGACGGGCCGGATACGGAGAGCGTCACGGAATCGCGCACCGGCTCCCGCACCGCGGCACGGTAACACAGTCGGGGCCGTGGCTGTCCGCCGGAATCCGTTCCTTCCAAAGCAACTGATGTCGACAATCCATGGTTGAAGATCAGCAGCCCAAGCGGCGCAGAACGGTTCCCGTGTCCATCGGCGACGTGGTCGTGGGGGGCGATGCCCCGGTCGTGATCCAGTCGATGACCAATACCGACACGGCCGACGAGGTCGGCACGGCCATTCAGGTGGCGGATCTCGCCCGCGCCGGCTCGGAACTGGTCCGTATCACCGTGAATACCGAGGAGGCCGCGGAAGCCGTCCCCCATATTCGTGACCGGCTCGAGGCGATGGGCCTGGATGTACCGCTGGTGGGGGATTTCCACTTCAACGGGCACAAGCTGCTGGAGCGCCACCCGGCCTGCGCCGAGGCCCTGGCCAAGTACCGCATCAACCCGGGCAATGTGGGCCGTGGCGCCCGTCGCGATACGCAGTATGCGCAGATGATCGAGACCGCCTGCCGCTACGACAAGCCGGTGCGCATCGGCGTGAACTGGGGCAGCCTGGATCAGGACCTGCTGGCGCGCATGATGGACGACAATGCCGCGGCAAAGCAGCCCCAGGACAGCCGCGATGTCATGAAAGAGGCGTTGATCGTCTCCGCGCTGGAGAGCGCGGAACGCGCGGAGGAGATCGGGCTCGGCCACGACAGGATCATTATTTCCTGCAAGCTCAGCGGCGTGCAGGATCTGATCGAGGTCTACCAGGACCTCTCCCGCCGCTGTGAATACCCGCTGCACCTGGGCCTGACAGAAGCCGGCATGGGCTCGAAGGGCATTGTCGCCTCCTCGGCCGCGCTGGCCGTTCTCCTGCAGCAGGGCATCGGCGACACCATTCGCATGTCGCTGACGCCCGAGCCGGGAGAGGCGCGCACGACCGAGGTTCAGGTCGCCCAGGAACTGCTGCAGACCATGGGCTTGCGGGCGTTCACGCCGCTCGTGGCGGCCTGCCCCGGCTGTGGCCGCACGACCAGCACCGTCTTCCAGGAACTGGCGGGCGAGATTCAGACCTACGTCCGCGATCGCATGCCTGAATGGCGGCGTCACTACCCGGGTGTCGAGGAGATGAGCCTGGCGGTCATGGGCTGCGTGGTGAACGGCCCGGGCGAGAGCAAGCACGCCAACATCGGCATCAGCCTCCCGGGCACCGGTGAGCGGCCGGTAGCACCCGTGTACGAGGACGGCGAGAAGACGGTCACCCTCAAGGGCGACCACGTGGCGGATGACTTCAAGGCCGTCATCGAGCGCTACGTGGAACGCCGGTATGGTAGCGGAACCGTCTCCAGCGACGTATCCAGCGGCTGACGCTCAGCCGCCGCGAACGGTGTGACAGTGGTTCACCGGACCGCCACCGGCACCCAGCCCGGGCGCGGTGCGGATCGCCTCGAGCAGGTAGTCCCGGGCCCTGGCGACCGCGTGGTCGAGCGGCATTCCCTGGGCGATGCCGGTGGCGATGGCCGACGCAAGCGTGCACCCGGTGCCGTGTGTATGCCGGGTGTGAATGCGGGCGTGCTGAAACCGCCGTGTGCGCCCGTCGGGGCCGATGAGCACGTCCCGCAACGCATTACCGGGCAGGTGCCCTCCCTTGAGCAATACCGCGCCGCCGGTCATGGCCTGCAGATCCCGGGCAGCCTGTTCCATGGCTGCCTCATCCGGGACTGCACGCCCCAGCAATGCCTCCGCTTCGGGGAGATTCGGTGTCAGCAGGGCCGCGTGGGGCAGCAACCGCTCCACCATCGCGCCCACGGCGCCGGAGTCGAGAAGGCTGGCACCACTCTGAGCCACCATGACCGGATCCACGATCAGTGGCACACCGGCGCCCGACGCCCGCATCAGGTCCACCACGCAGTCGATGGTGTCGGCATCGTGCAGCATCCCCGTCTTGATGGCATCCACGCCCAGGTCTTCCACCACCACGTCGATCTGCCATCGCAGAAAGGGGGACGGGACCGGGTGGACGTCGTGCACGCCCTCGGTGTTCTGGGCGGTGAGCGCCGTAATCGCCGTCATGGCGTACCCACCCAGCGCTGTCACCGCCTTGATGTCTGCCTGAATACCGGCGCCGCCGCCGGAATCGGAACCCGCGATGATGAGGACGCGCCCGTGCGTCTGCGTTCCCATGGTCAGGAGTCCAGTTGCTTGCCCAGTGAGTTACGGTCGATTTTGCCAGCACCGGTAACGGGAATACTGTCCACCACGGCAAACCGGGACGGCACCTTGAACGCTGCCAGATGCTCGCGGCAGTGGGTCCGCAGATCCGCCTCGATGTCTCCGCCCGCCGTCTCCGTGGGGACGACGGCGGCCACCGGGACCTGCCCCCAGCGCTGATCCGGCATGGCTACCACACAGACCTGGGCGACGGCCGGATGTTCCTGGAGGACGGTCTCGATCTCCTCCGGGGAGACGTTCTCGCCGCCGCTGATGAACATGTTGTCGGCGCGCCCCATGATGCGCACGTTGCCCTCTTCGTCCTGTACGGCCAGGTCGCCACTATCCACCCAGCCATCATCGAGAAGCGCCTTGCGGGTGCGGTCCGGCTGGCCCAGGTAACCACCGAAATTGTGCAGGCTCCGCATGTGCAGCACCCCGACCTCGCCCGTGGAGACCGGCTCGCCCGACTCCTGATCGACGATGCGGAAGTCGCAATGGATCATGCTGGTGCCGATGCTGCGGTTGTGAGCGCGGATGGTCTCCAGTTCCTGGTCAATGCCGCCGTACATGAAATTGGACGGGCCGGCCTCGGTGAGCCCGTAGGCCTGGACCACCGGGATACCGCGGGCATAGAACGGGTCCATCACCTCCGAGGAGCAGGGCGCGCCGGCGCTGGTGATGCCGGTCACCGAGGAGAGGTCCGCCTCGGGGAAGCGCGGGTGCTCGGCGATGAAGCGCAGCATCGCCTCCACACCGCCGAAGTTGGTGATCCCCTCGCCTTCGATCACGTCCAGCACCTGACCCGGGTCGAACTGCCGCGTGAGCACGGAGTAGCCGCCGGCGTGGAAGACCGGCGTCAACGAGTTCCAGCCGCCCACGTGGAACAGCGGGAAGGTGATCAGCTGGCGCTGCTCCATGAGCGTGCCACCGGTGACGATCATGTCCAGCGCGTTCCACAGCATCTGCCGGTGCGGCACGATGCAGACCTTGGGAGTCGCCGTGGTGCCCCCGGTATGGATATACAGAAACGGGTCGGCCTGGGCCAGCGGTGTATTCACCTCCCGTTCCGGATGCACCAGCAGCGGTTGAAAACCGTTATCGTCACCATCGGCAATGCGGACCCGCGTAGCGACGGAGTCAGGCAGTTCCAGCGCCTCCACCAGGGAATCGAAGACGTCCTCGTAAACAAACGCGCGGGGTTGAATGCGCTCAAGCAGGTCATTGAGCTCGCGGGGGCGAAGCCGGTAGCTCAGGGGCGCGAGGATGGTGCCGATCTTGCCGCAGGCCATGTAGAGGTCCAGCGCCTCGACGCGGTTGCGGGTCACGATGCAGATCGCGTCACCCTTGCCCAGGCCGCCCTCGTCCAGCAGCCATGCCCCAACCCGGTTGGCGCGGGCGTTCACGTCCGCATAGCTCAGCCGCGTGTCACTGTCGGCATCCAGAATCGCGGGCCGGTGGGGGGTCAGCGCCGCCCTGCGACCTGCCCAGTCGCCGATCCAGTTCATTGCCATGGTGTCGTAATCGGGCTGCTGCGACATGCCAAATCCTCGGTTGTTGTCGGGAACGGTACTGCTGGTGAACCGCGCGTCACCCCATTGTACAGGTCTTGGTCCGGAGCCAAACGGCCCCCGGCCTGACAGAGCGCCGGATCCACGCCATAATACGCGGCCCGCGAACCGGAGCAGGGGCCTTGCATGAGTCTCATCGACATCGGCGTGAATCTCACCAGCGACGCTTTCAAGGCGGACCGCGACGCGGTCATCACCCGTGCCCGCGAGGCGGGACTTGAGGCGCTCATCGTCACCGGCACCAGCGCCCGGGAGAGCGAGAAGGCGGAAGCGCTGACCCGGGAGCACACGGACACGCTGTACGCCACGGCCGGCGTGCACCCCCACGGGGCCAAGGGGTACGGTCAGGATGCCGCCACCACCCTGCGGGCACTGGCGCAGTCACCGGGCGTGGTGGCCATCGGTGAAACCGGGCTTGACTTCAACCGGGACTTCTCGCCCCGCCCCGCCCAGGAAACGGCATTCACGCGGCAGCTCGAGCTGGCCGCGGAACTGGGGCTGCCGGTATTCATCCATCAGCGTGACGCCCACGACCGCCTGCGCGCCATTCTCGCGGAATACCGCGACCACCTGGTAGACGCAGTGGTTCACTGCTTTACGGATACCCGGCAGGCACTGTGGGATTACCTGGACATGGACCTGCACATCGGCATCACCGGCTGGCTCTGCGACGAACGCCGCGGGCGGGAGCTACAGGAGATCGTGGGTGATATCCCGGCGGAGCGGCTGATGATCGAAACCGACGCCCCCTACCTGGTACCCAGGGATCTGCGCCCGAAACCCGACAAGGGGCGGAACGAGCCGGCGTTCCTGCCGCACATCGCGGCCGCCGTCGCGCACCATCGCGGGGAATCGGTGGAGGTGGTGAGCGCGACCACCACGGCGAATGCGCGGCGTTTCTTTCGCCTCTAGGCGCGGTTAGCCCGCTGCGCGGTGCCCCCCGTCCTGGACACGCGCCGCAGCCGCCTCCAGAACGTCCGGCCCGGCGCCCGGCAGGTGCGCGTTTTCACTGATGTAACGGCGCCACGCCCGCGCCCCGGGCACCCCCTGAAACAGCCCGAGCACGTGGCGGCTCATGGCATTGAGCGGCGCACCCTGGCGCATCTGCTCCTCCACGAACGGCAGGTAGGCATCCAGAACGTCCCGGCGCGACGGCGGCCCGCCCTCTGCGCCGAAAATCCGCCGATCCGCGTCCGCCAGCATGTAGGGGTTGTGATAGGCCTCGCGACCGATCATGACACCATCCACCCGCTGCAGATGCGCACAGGCCGCATCCACCGAAGTGACCCCGCCATTCACGGCGATCTCAAGGTCGGGAAATGCCGCCTTGAGCTGGTAGACACGGTCGTAGTCCAGTGCCGGGATCTCGCGGTTCTGCTTCGGGCTCAGCCCCTGCAGCCACGCCTTGCGGGCATGAATGGTGAAGCTCCGGCAACCGCGCTCCGCCACGGCCCCGACGAAGTCCCGCAGAAACGCCCAGGAATCCATGTTGTCGATGCCAATACGGGTCTTGACGGTCACCGGCAGCGGCGAGGCATCGGCCATGGCCGCGACACAGTCCCCGACGCGATCGGGCTCGGCCATCAGGCAGGCGCCGAAGCGCCCCGACTGGACCCGGTCACTGGGACAGCCGACATTCAGGTTGACTTCATCGTAACCGTAACGGTGCGCCCAGCGGGCGCACTCGGCCAGTTCCCGCGGGTCGGAGCCGCCAAACTGGATCGCCACGGGATGCTCCCGCGGGTCGAATGCCAGGAACAGGTCAACCCGGCCGTGGACGATCGCCGCGGCAGGCACCATTTCGGTGTACAGCAGCGTCTTGCCGGTCACCAGCCGCAGCAGGAAGCGGGCATACCGGTCCGTGCAGTCCATCATCGGCGCCACACTCAGGCGCCGGTCAATGGCGGCCTCCGGTGCGGTCTGGTGGTCGGGCTGTGTGGGTCGGGTCATGGATCCGTATTCCCGCCGGGGGCAGTCGCTGTTATGGTTGAAGCGCTTTCCCGGGCACGCGCGTGGTAACAGGAACCGCATGGTAGACGAACAACCGGATCAGAACCACCGCCCTCCCTTCGTTCTCTACGGCACCCTCGGCTGCCACCTGTGCGAGGATGCGGCAAGACTGCTTTTCGACGTCCTCCCTGTGGACGGTGTCACGGTAGAGGAGATCGATATTGCCCATGATGAACATCTCATGGCTGAATACGGCGAACGGATCCCGGTTCTCCGTCGGCGCCGCGACGGGCGTGAACTGGACTGGCCGTTTTCAACCGAAGACGTTCTGACCCTGGACTAGGTACCTGGATCAATGACCCGGCTGCTGACTGCACTGCTCTTTCTGCTCACTTCGGCCACCGCCAGCGCAAGCGACGCATGGATACTCGTTGACACCCAGCGTCAGGAGATCCGGGTGTTCGAGGACGGCTACGAAGCACTGCACCTGCCGCGGATCGCCATCGGCCGCGGCGGCGTGTCCGAGTTGCGCCAGCGAGGCGACCGCACCACGCCCCTGGGCGAGTTCCGGGTTGCCTGGATCAACGAGGACAGCGATTTCCACCTCTTCTTCGGGCTGGATTTCCCCCACTTCAGCCACGCCCGGATGGCCTATAACCAGGGGCTGATGGAGCAGGAGGAGTTCTTCTCCATCATCGACGCCGTGCGTGACCGGCGACTGCCCCCGCAGCGCACGGCCCTCGGCGGCCACATCGGCATCCACGGGATCGGCAATGGCGACCGGGATCTGCACAACCGTGCCAACTGGACCCAGGGCTGCGTGGCGGTCACCAACGAGGAAATGGACAAGCTCGCCGAGTTCGTCGACGTGGGCACCCGCGTCGTGATCACCGCCGAGAAGGACATCACCGCACTCATTCCGTCATACGAGCGTTGACGTCCAGCGACAGCCCCCGCGCGCCTTTGTCGCCGATCCACAACACCGCGCATGGTGTATCCACCGCTGTTAGGATTGCGCTTGAGGGTCGCGTAAAGCGGTCACCCTCTTTTTGGTTGAAAGTTTTGTGTCAGACAGTGGAACGGCCATAGCGGCGTGAGTTTATTTAACGTCGCAATGGCTCTAGAATGACCAGCGATTGCCGTTCAAGCTGTTCGGCAAGACAACAACGCGAAAGGAGTAAAAAAGATGTCGCACAGCCTTAAATCTCTGCTGAAGCTCTCCGCGCTTGGTGTGTCCATGGGCGTCCTCGTCGGCTGCGCCGCTCAGGGTGATGACGCCGAGACCCGCCAGATGGTCGAAGATGCCCAGGCCCAGGCCAGCGAAGCGCTGGACGTGGCCAACGAGGCTCGCGAGACTGCTCTGGAAGCCGAAGGCACCGCCAAGGCAGCCGAGTACAAGGCCAACCGTAACGAAGAGCGGATCGAAGAGCTCGACGAGAAGATCGACCGCATGTTCGAAGAGTCCATGCAGAAGTAACTGGCACGTCTTCTCCTAAAAAAACCCCGCCGCTGGCGGGGTTTTTTTTGTCTATGGCATCGGTCCGGCAATCCGGACAACCGCTCTGCCATCCGTTCAGGAACGGCACGCCAACGCCTCTGCCGACCTTCGCCCCTCAGTCGGCCTTCGCAAGCTCCTCGCTGGCAGACTCACGGGTAATTGATTTCGGACGCCCGCTGGCTTCGGCCGCCACTTCCTTGAGGCGCGGGTAATCCACCCGAGCGGCCCGTTCCCGCAGCCGCTCGGCCACCACCTCGACCACCGGTGTCACGCCCTTCTGCGCGAGTTCGTCCTCATCCTCGTCCAGGCTCGGGTAGGCCTGGAGGTAGAGGTCACCCGCCTCGGACCAGCCAGCCTTGAACGGCTGGTTCAGAATGCGGACGTTGGTGCCGCGGTTCACCCGGTAGACGATGGATTCGATGTCTTCGGGAAACATGCGAATGCAGCCATGCGTGGCACGCATCCCGACTCCGGCGGGCCGGTTGGTTCCGTGAATGAAGTATCCCGGCACATCCAGGCCGATCGCGTACCGCCCCAGGGGATTGTCCGGCCCCGGGTCCACGCGCCGCGGCAGTGCCCGGCCCTCGGATTCCGCCCGCTCCCGCACGGACTGCGGCGGGAACCAGGCCGGGTCCTCCAGGCGCATGGTCACTTCCGTCTCGCCAATGGGCGTGGACCAGTCCATGCGGCCGATGCTGATCGGATACGTCTCCACCACCCGGTTGCCGTCCGCGTCCGGCTCCGGGTAGTAATACATGCGCATCTCGGGGAGATTGACCACGATCCCTTCCCGGGGGCCGGGAGGCAGCACGAACCGCGTCGGAATGGTCACCGGCGTGCCCTCGCCAGGCAGCCAGACGTCCACACCCGGGTTCGCACGGCGGATCTCCTCGTAGCCGACACCGTGTTGACGGGCGATGCTGAGCAGCGTGTCTTCCCGGCGCGCCATGACGGTTTTCACCTCACCGACAACATCCACATCGGCATCCGGAAGCTCGTAGACATTCCTGTCGTTCGAGATCCGGTCGGCGTCGTCGTCACGCTCGGCATCACTCTCGCCCACGGAGTCGCCTTCGAGCGTGTCATCGGACACGGCCGGGCCGCTCAGGAGGGAACACAACGCCAAAGCAACCATCCATTGACTCAGGGCGCGGCCAGAGACCATGCAATTCTCCACGACATGTCATGCGTTTGACTGCGGTAATCCACAGTGAATCCAGTGTCCAGTATACTCCGACACCATCGTCGGAGCATAACCCGGGAGCGTAGCCCCCATGCACTATGTATCAGTTCACGACGGCATTTCCGAGCGCTGGGGCATCTTCAGCGGCGATTCCGCGCTGCTGGCGCCACGCAGCCGCGGCTGGTCCGCCACCCTCCTCGACTTCATCCGTGCCGACACCGAAACACGCCAGTGGCAGACGGAGCAGTTGCAGGCCGGTCACGGTGAAGACTGGCGCAAGGAGGACATCCAGCTGGTCGCGCCGCTGCCGCGGCCGCCGCGTAACGTCATGTGCCTCGGCCTGAACTACGCCGATCACGCCGCCGAATCCCAGCGCGCCAAGGGGCAGGAACTCCAGCGCCCGGATCACCCGGTGGTCTTCACCAAGGCCACCAGCAGCGTCACCGGCCCGTACACGGACATCCCGCTCGACACCACCCTCACCACCCAGCTCGACTGGGAAGTGGAACTGGGCGTCGTCATCGGCCGCGGTGGGCGCAACATCCCCGAGGAACAGGCCCTGGAGCACGTCTTCGGCTACACCGTTGTCAACGACCTCTCGGCGCGGGATCTGCAATTTCGCCACAAGCAGTTCTTCCTCGGCAAGAGCCTGGACGGAAGCTGCCCGATGGGGCCGGTCATCGCCGACCGCCACGCCATCGCCGACCCTCACGATCTGACCCTGTGGTGCGACGTCAACGGCGAGCGGCAGCAGAGCGGCACCACGGCGGATCAGCTCTTCCGCATCCCGGAGGCCATCGCCATTCTCTCCCGCGTGATGACCCTGGAGCCTGGTGACATCATCGCCACCGGCACGCCCAGCGGCGTGGGCTTCGCCCAGGAGCCGCCACGATTCCTGCAGCCCGGCGACACGGTGGAATGCGGCATCCAGGGCATCGGCGTGATCCGCAACCGGATCGTTCCGGCTACCGCGCCTGCTGCCTGACCGGCTCTGCAACGTCCGCGAACACGTCCGGCGCGCCGGAGCGCAACCGCTGGTACAGTTCGCGCAGGATTGCGGCGGTGGCGCCCCAGATGTAGTAGTCCCCGTAGGGCATGGCGTGCAGGCGGTAGGTCTCGCCGTTCACATCCACGTCATGGGGCTGGTGGTTGGCGGGGTCCAGGAAAAACGCCAACGGCACCTCGAAGATTTCCGCGACCTCACTGGGCTCCGCGCGCAGCCGGCCGGGATTGTGCACGTGGCCCACGAAGGGGTGGATCATGAAGCCGCTGATCGTGGGGTAGCGCGGCAGGCTGCCAAGCACATCCACGCCGCTGGACAACAGCCCGATCTCCTCGTGGCACTCACGCAGGGCCGCCGCCATGGGAGAAGCATCCCCCGGATCCACACGGCCGCCGGGAAAGCTGATCTGACCGGCGTGTTTGGTCAGCGCTTCACTGCGCCGGGTGAGAATGACCTGCAATCCGCCGCGGCGCTCCACCAGCGGCACCAGCACGGCGGCGTCCCGCAGACTCGACGTGTCCACCGGGAAACCCGGCCGGTGGATATCGTCGGCATCGCGCAGGCACCGCGTGATCGCCGTGCAGAGGTATTGCGAGTCCGTCATGTTGTCCTTTCTGATCGCCATCGTCCTGAATCCACAGCGTAACCCCGAGAACGCGCTCGAACGGTGACGCAGTTCCGTTGTCGCGCCACCCCGGCACTGCCGCTTGAATGGTTCGTATTGTCTGCCCTCCCCGGCCCACAGGCAAACGGCGCAGCGCAACGACACCCCCTTCGGTGCGCTACCGCACAGACGCTCTCTGGCCCGTTGATCACATTTGATATTACGGGCATGGAACTCGGCGTGAAGACGTCTGCGGCGGTGCCAGGCTCCGGGGATGTAACGCTGTTGGTGGCCCGGCCCGTCCGGCCGTGCAGGTTCCCGGCGGGCCGCCTGTTGCGGAAGACATGCGCCCATGAAAACGCCCTGCTCGCTGCGCCTCGCACTCACTCTGGCGCTTGCCGCCGTCGCCCTGGGCGCGTGTTCATCCAGCGGCGGTGGCGGATCCCGCTCCCTGCCCGGCTTTGAAGGTGACGACGGCCATTTGCGTCACATCAATGTGGTCCCTCGGACCCGACTCCACGACGAGACGGTGGTTGAACCAGACAACTACGGTGAGAACCAGATCATCGCGGTGTTGAGTACGGATCTCGGAAATGACCACCGGGAATTCACGTCCAGGAATGACTCCACCTCACGCATTCACGGCGACTCGTACTACCTCTATGACGAGGACGGTGGCGCTTTCCCGGAAGGTGTAACGCTGGATGATGCAGTCAATCCGGGCAACGCCGTGGCGAGCCTAGCTGCAGGCCGACGATTCGGCGTTGCACGCGATGCCAACATCCTGGGCGTCGGAGTGGTCCGACCCGATGGCTACGATCAACGGGGCGGCGCCTTCGATCTCACCATCAAACCCGACGACATGCTTGATGGCATCACGCGTGCGACAAACCACGATGCAGACATCCTCGCCATCCACACCGTTGTCACAGACAACGATGCTGAGGCCAGAGCACTTGGAAACGCGATTCGTGGCGCCGAAACGGTAACTGTCGTTCCTGTACCCAGCCGGAACGAACTGCGCGGCGGCAGCATTGATGCCACCGGGCACTTTGACAGTGACACACTCAAGAATCTGCTGATTGTCGGCGATGTGGCCCGGAACAACCGGCGCCCCTCCAACGCCGACGTGCCGCCCACAGCCGCTGCACGTGATCGCTTTCTTGTGGCTCCGGGCGTCGCCGTGCCCGGCGCCATGGGCAATGACAATGACAGCGCCCGGTACTCCGGGTCGTTCGCGGCCATGGGGCTCGTAGCCGGAGCGGCGGCGTTGTTGAATGACTACCACCAGGACGTCACCGATCAGGAGGCAACACCGGAAAAGGTCACACAACGGCTTCTCGACACCGCCGACCGGTCGTTTTCGGGATACAGCCAGGCCACCCATGGCAATGGCCTCCTGGACGTCCGCGCGGCGCTAACGAAGCCAGTTGGACAACAGAGCCTGGCCGGCATGCAGCACCACGCCCTGCCCGCGTCGCAGACACAGCTCGGCGCCGCATTCGGGGACGCGCTGAGCGACGAGCCGGCGCTCGCCCGGGTGCTGGCCGTGGACTCCGGTGACTGGCCGTTCCTGCTCGACCTGCGCGGTCGGGTACGCAGCCACGAGTCCTGGGCGCTGGACCGGCACATGGACCGCCTGGCGAACATGGGCTGGCGACATGGCGAGGAGACGCCCTACGGCGGTTACCAGATCACCACCGGGCAGTCGTCGGGGTTTTCGCCGGACAGCTACCAGCGTGGCTACGATTCCATGCGCGTGTGGATGGACAGCGGGCCCTGGACGGTCTCTCTGCAAAGCCATGCCGACCCGTCTCTCGCAACGGCCTATTCGGCGCTGCCGGAGCTCGACGGTGTACGTCTCATGGGCGGCGCGCCGGGCGCCGCGCACATGGCAAGCTGGCGCGAGGCGACCGGCGCGTCTCTCGCCTGGGCCCCGAACGCGCGCCTCACCCTGGGCAGCCAGGTATGGACCGGCCACGACGGCGACACCCCCTATCGCCATATTGACGACAGCCCCCGCGTGCACCGGGCTGAGCTCATGGCAGCAATCCGCCCCGTCACGGATGTGCTGATCGGCGTCGACGTGGCCCAGCAGAACCAGTCCGAAGGGCTGCTCGGAGGATACGGCAGCGCTGCGCTCCAGCCCGGTACGGGGTCGACCACCACCGCCACCGGCGCGACAGTGCAATGGCGGGCCGCACCCCCGCTGACCCTCTTCTCCCGGTACGAGCACGGCTGGACCGACGTGGATGACACCAACGGGCTGATCACCGGCTTCGACCGCCTGCAGACACGCTCCACGGCGCTGGGCGCGATCTGGCAGGACGGCACCGATACCCGATGGGGATTCGTCTACAGCGAGCCCCTGCGGGTGCGCTCCGGCAGCGTCGACCTGAGCATTCCGCACGGCTTCGACGGCAACGGCGGCGTACGTTTCGCGGAGCATACTGTGCGCGCCAACCCGAGCGGCCGGGAGCAGAACTTCGAACTGTTCATGGACAGGCCACTTCCGGGCCAGCACAGCGCGCTACGCCTCAACGTCATGTATCAGCTGGAGCCCGGCCACGTGGCGGACGCCGCCCCCGCCTGGGCTGCCGCAGGCGGTTACCAGCTGCGCTTCTAGGGCCAGTGGCGCGGGGCTCGCGGGGGCGTCGGTGCTCTCTCAGGGCCGGGACGACGCGCCGTCGCCGAAGAGAGGGACGACCACCCCTTTGCGGAAGGCGTGGCGAGCCAGTAGCGGCAACGGCATCCGCAGCCAGTGCCCCCGCAGGAAGATCGTCATGGCGGCAACGCCCCGCCCCCCGCCGCCTGGTTCTCCGGGCACCTGCGGAAGCAACAGGCGGCCGTAACAGGCATCCAGCACTGCCAGCCCGGTGGTGGACGGCGCATCCGCGGCGAGCGCGTCGGCACAGGCCCCGGGCACCGGCGTGCCGAGCATGCGGCGGCAGTAATGCAGGGCGAGCCACAGCGGCGCACCGAGCTGCAGTGCCCGTGCCCGCCCCGGGAGCGCGTCCCAGAACGCCGCAGTGCTGCCGAAATGGCGCAGTAGCGCGTCCAGATCGACCAGGTCGCGCAGGCCGTTCGGGATCTCGCCATCCACGAACAGGTGGGTGGCGCTGTGGATGACCATGTCCTCCGGCGCCAGCACCGCCAGCCGGGAGTGCCCCGGCACGGCACGCGCCGCCGACACCAGTGCATCGGCGTCCGGCCGGAACCGGGCCGTTTCCGGCAATATCGTGTGGTGCACATCCAGGGTGGACCCGCGCTGGGGGTGGCGTAACGGCGGCAGCTCGTGCATCCACTCCCGGTAGTAGCGCTGGTCGTAGGCACCGTGGTGCGTCCCCAGCCAACCGACACGGTTCAGGCGCGCTTCAACGGTGGCCAGCGCCTCCCGGGGCACCAGGAGATCGATATCGGAGAACTGCCGCCCGGCGGCAGGCGGCAATCCGGCCAGGGCGTAGGCCGCCCCCTTCAGTAACACCACCCGCGGCACCACACCGGCGAGCAGCTCGGCGAGATACGCCACTTCGCGGACAACGGCGCGCCGCTGCGCCTCTGCCGCCAGCCAGGCCGAGTGCAGGTGTGCAGCCGGCGCCGCGGGAACCGCTCCCAGGGCACCAGCCTGCTGCAGCGCCCAGTACACACGGCCCAGCAAGCCGGCCTCCCGTCCCGCGGCAATCAGCCGCTCCCAGTCCCGGGGGCTCACCCCGTGCGCGGCACCAGGCGCACGCAGCAGCGCCACCAGCCCGGTGCCGGCCGTATCAGCTCGTGGGCGGCTGCGCATCGATCGTCCGTATCAGCCCATGGCCTTCATCCAGCGTGCCGTACTGGACTTCGTAGGCAGGCACACGCTGCACCAGTTCCGACAACAGCCGGAACGCACGCTCGCCCAGCACCTGATAGTTGAAACTCTGGTTCACGAGCGCGAGGAACGCATCCGCCGGATGGCACGCCTCCAGCTCCGCCGCGACACCGGGGCGATACCGGGGGAATACCACCGCCTCGATGTGCCCGGGCAAACGGGCCTGCTCGATACTGCGCCGGCTCGGGCGGAGGTGGGCCACCTGCCCCTTGGTGGTGTCGTTGACGGGCTCCCCCAGGACCGCCTGGGGAAAATCGCGCTGGATGACGTGAATGGCAGCATTCTTCAGCCCCAACGGGCGCGGAAACGGCTGAACGGCCCCGGTATCCACGTCCAGCAGCACCAGCTCGTCGGTCAGAAGCCGCCATCCCGAGAGCATCAGGGCCGCCACCAGGGTGCTCTTGCCACTCCCGGATGCGCCCGGAAACAGGTAGGTGCGTCCTTCCCGCTCGGCGGCGGCCGCGTGGAGCACAAGATAGTGATGCAGGTGAGAAGACACGCACCAGTTCAGCCCCCACTCCAGCATCGCGACCGCGTGGTGTCGCGGCAGTGGCTGAAACGGGGCGACGCGGCCGAGGTAGAACTGCGCCTGGGGCCGCAACCAGCGCCGCGGTCCCGGCGGCGCGTCCACACGCGCGCGGAAGTCCGCGAATCCGCCAGGCTCCAGCACGGGATAATCGTGATACAACGTTTGCAGGCCCCGCCGTACCGTCCCCAGAGACGAGAACACCCGCAGGCCCAGCCGCCCGACCCGGAGCCCCAGCCCCGGGCCTTGCAGGGCACGCTTCAGGGCATCCGATGACAGCTCCGAGACGGTCAGTGGCGCGGACATTGTTCGATGATCCCCGCCCGTGCAAGCCCCTCCAGCAGCTGTAGCAGCTCCCCCTGGTGAGGCGGTGGAGCGCCGCCGGGCCAGGCACGCGCTACGTCTCCGGCCCCGAGCGGGAAGCCGGCCCGCTCCACCAGGACGCTCAGGCTCAGCCCCGCTTCCGGCGACAGCAGATGGGTGCTTTCCTCGTCACGCAGAAACACCAGGAGCCGGTTTCCTGCCCACGCGGTCACCATGGATTCCGGTACGACACGATAATTCACGAGCCGCCCCTCGACGACTGTCCGCGGTCAGGCCCGCATGTCGCCTGCGTAGTTCCTGGCGTCAAGGACACAGACTTGATTGTTGGCTTCCGCAAGCTCGTCGCTCAGCGACTGGAGCTCGCCGGGGTCGCCCTGCTGGTCGGCAAAGGCGGACAGCCCCTGCAACGAGCTGATGCGTGACTGCCCTGTGATTACACCGCTGCCGCCGCCTGACTGCCCCCCGTGACGGGCGCCACCCGACCCCTTGCCACCGCCCCGATAGGCCTCATAGGCCCGATGAAACGCGTTGACGATATCGTCGCGATGAACCACGGAGCCGTTGACGCTGTACCCGGACGCGATGACCGGATGGGACGCGTTCAGATACGCAGCGGCGGTCTGGAACAGGCACTCCCGCATGAGCGCCTCCGTACCCACGTCCATCATGCCGAACCCGAGGTTGCCCGAGACGGCATCGGCCATGGCAATGTCATCCCATTGTGCGAGCTCATCCGGCTCCATGATCTCGCCGAGACGGAAGACACGGGCGAAACTGGCGCTCGGGCTCACGCCCGTGTCCTGCCACGCCTGGTTCCACTCCACGTCCCCCACCCGCCGGACATTCCCCTCCCCGCGCCAGAACGCAGCGGAGCAGCCCAGCGCACAGGTTTCCCAGCCGGGATTCAGGGAGGAGTTGGCGGATGCGACAGCGGATGCCGTGCAATTGACGTTCGCCCAGACGGGCCGATGGGCCAGCGTCATGACAACGGGCACGCCGCCCACGAGACCCTGGGTCAGACGCCGGCGGCGGCGATCAACCCTGTCGGCCGTGGCCTGTTGTGACTGGCCACGCTCACCACCCGCGCCCTTTGGCTCTCTCGCGTCCATGGACAACCCCCTCTCTCGGTGCCGCAGCCTATGCCCGTCTACCGGCGTGCCGGGAAGGACCCACCACTGATGCCGGCCGTTTCGCCAACCAGTTCACATTTCAGAGAATGTCCGCGGACGGGAGAGTGCGTCTGTGCGCCACCGTACAGACAGCGCAAGAAGGACGGGCCGGGAAGAGAGATGACAAGCGGTACCTGCGGCACCGCTTAACTGAGAATGGCGGAGAGGGTGAAAATGGCGGAGAGGGTGGGATTCGAACCCACGGACCCTTGCGGGTCAACGGTTTTCAAGACCGCCGCTTTCGGCCGCTCAGCCACCTCTCCGCGGAAGCGGTATTGTCTCCATTCGGCCCGCCGAGGGCAAACGGCGCGGTTCAGTACGCGTCGCTGACCACGGGCGAGATACTCGTCTCGGCAGCGTGGATGCGTCGAACCGACTCGGCGACCATACCGGGCCCCTGGTAGATCAGGCCGGTATACAGCTGCACCAGGCTGGCTCCGGCATGCAGTTTTCGCAATGCGTCGGCGCCGGAGGCCACGCCGCCCACAGCGATGATCGGCAGCCGGCCCTGCAGGTGATCGCTGAGTAACCGCACCACCTCGGTGGAGCGGTGCATCAGGGGCCGCCCGCTCAGCCCCCCGGCCTCGTCACCATGGCGGTGACTGGCGATCGCCCCCGGGCGCTCAAGGGTGGTATTGGTGGCGGCGACGCCGTCCAGCCGGTGGCGGACCAGGGCGTCCGCCATGCCCAGCAGCTGCTCATCACTCATGTCCGGCGCAATCTTGACCACCAGCGGGACGTAGCGGTCCCACGCCACACTGAGCCGGAGCTGCTCGGCCTTGAGCCCGCCCAGGAGGTCGTCCAGCAGGCTGCCGTGCTGGAGATCACGCAGGCCAGGGGTATTGGGCGACGACACGTTGATGGTGATGTAGTCGGCGTGGGGGTAGACACGGGTCATGCAGGCCAGGTAATCATCCAGCGCCTGCTCCACCGGGGTATCCCGGTTCTTGCCGATATTGACGCCAAGCACGCCCTTGTAGGTCGAGCGGCGCAGCCGGCCCACCAGGTAGTCGACGCCCTTGTTGTTGAACCCCAGCCGGTTGATCAGCGCCCGCTCCTCCGGCAGGCGGAACAGCCTTGGCCTGGGGTTGCCGTCCTGCGGGCGCGGCGTGACCGTCCCCACCTCGATGAACCCGAACCCCAGGGAGCCAAGCGCATTGATGGCGTCACCGTTCTTGTCCAGCCCCGCAGCCAGCCCCAGGGGGTTGCTGAAGTGCAGCCCGAACACCCGCTGCTCCAGGGTCGGCACCACGCCAGCGATCAGCCGGTTCAGCCCCAGCGCGTGGGAGGCGCGCACGCCGGACAGGGCCACGGCGTGCGCCCGTTCGGCGTCGAGCTGAAACAGCAGGCGGCGAAGCAACCGATAACTCATGATCACGATCCTGTCCGGGGCGCGGATGGCGCCGTCTCGCGCTCCGCCCGGCTGCCGACAGCCGGGCACGTGGCTTGGATTTTCGGTCAGAATGGCACGCCGGGCAACCGGCTCGCCTATCCGGCACTCAAGACCCGCGCCATGCCGCCGATACTCCGGGTCGAGTCATCCATTTGCGCGTACCGGAGAGATGAATCTTGCACCGGCTGTCATACATCGCCATCGCCCTGTTGCTCGTGCCGATGCCCTGGACCCCCGCCCTCGCCGACGAGACGCCGCAGGTGCGTGTGCTGATGGATGTCTCGGCGAGCATGCAACGTACCGATCCCCATGACCTGCGCAAACCGGCCATGCGGCTCATTGCGGAACTGCTGCCGGCCGGCGCCGACGTCGGGGTCTGGGAGTTCGCCCACGATGTGGACGTCATGCTGCCCGTCGCGACGGTTGATGACGACTGGCGCGAGGACGGTCGCGCGGTCGCGGACGCCATACACTCCCGCGGGCAGGCCACGGACATCGGCGCGGCGCTGGAGGCGGCGGCGGACACCTGGACGGACAACACAGGCGCCGAGGAGGCGCCCAGGCACATCGTGCTGTTCACCGACGGACACGTGAACATCTCCATTGACGACGACGAGGATGCCGCCGAACGCAGCCGCATCATCGAGGAGCTGATGCCGTCACTGAACGACCGGGACATCGCCGTGCACACCATCGGGCTGTCCGACGAGATCGACCAGGAGCTGCTGGAACAGCTGGCGGAGGGCACCGGCGGCCGGATGGCGGTTACCGAAGACGCGGATCAACTGGAACGGGTCTTCCTGCGCCTGTTCGAGCAGGTGGCCCCCCGCGACTCGGTGCCGTTGGCCGACAATACGTTCATGATCGACGAGTCGGTCTCGGAGATGACAGTGCTGGCATTCCGGGAATCCGAAGGCGACCCCGTGGCGCTGCAAACACCGGACGGCGACACCCTGGACGCCACCATGGCCGACGGGGACAGCCTGCGCTGGCGCTCGGAACCGCACCACGACCTGATTACCATGGACACCCCGCCCACCGGCGAGTGGGGTCTGCTGGGCGCGGACGACCCGGACAACCGGGTCATGATCGTCACTGATCTGCAACTGCGCACCGAGCCCCTGCCGCCCTACACCATCGCCGGTGAATCGCTGGACTTCGCCGGCAAGCTGACCGAGGGCGACACCCCCATCGACGACGACGACTTCCTCGCCGTCACCCGCTTCGAGCTGGACACCGATGACGCGGGCACCCTGGAGCTGCCGCGCGTCGATGACACGGCGGTACACCGCCTCGCCCATTCACCCGAAGCGGGAACCCAGTACTTTACGCTCAAGGCCTCGTCCGAGACGTTCGAGCGGGAGACACGTCAGCAGATCGAGGTGGTTGATACGCCCCTGATCATGAGCCGCAGCGAACTGCCTGACGAACCGGACCTGGAGCGGACGCTGCGCATCAGCCCTGTATCCGACGTGGTCGACACCGATGCGCTGGAGGTGGAGATCACGGTCGAGGTGGAGGACCGGGACCCCATGGTGCTGCGGTTTGCGGAACCCAACGACAACGGCGAATGGCGTATTGCCCTGGACACGCTCGACCCGACGCAGGATGTTCACATCACCGTCGAAGCGATAGGCGAGATGGCCGACGGTCGCAGCTTCCGCGCCACGGTCGACGCCTTCGACAGCGACGGACTCGGCGAGGACACACGCGCAGCGGAGCCCCACTGGGGGCTGCTGGGGGGGCTGCTGTTCCTGTTGAACGTTATTCTCTTCGGCATCATCGGGCTGGTTTTCTACCTGCTCCAGGGGCGCCGCCGGCAGCCTCCCTCCCTTGGGAGCGCGGCTGACGGCACAGGAACGGCAGACACTGCATCGGAGAAGGCATGAGTGGCAGCGAACTACTTCTGGTCATCATCCTGGGTGAGCTCGTCATTATTGTCGGGCTTA